>NZ_JBLREF010000009.1:0-141353 GCF_047918655.1 Erwinia sp. PPS120
CCGTAGCGCCGATGGTAGTGTGGGGTCTCCCCATGCGAGAGTAGGGAACTGCCAGGCATCAGATAAAGCGATAACCCTGACCTCACGGTCAGGGTTTTTTGCGTTTTGGGACCGGGAAATTATTCGGCCCAGAGTTAGTATTATGCGTACAGGGGCCGGGGGGATTGCGCTCAGAGTCAGGATTATGCGTACAGGGACCGGGGAATTGCGCTCAGGATCAGGGTTACTGCATTCAGGCCCCGCTCGCGGTCATGACTGTTACGTGCTGGCCTGTAAATCAGCCCGTAACCTTCACTCAGTACCGGCAGAACGGCGCTGTTTTTCCCGCCACTGAGCAATAAAATCCACCACGGTATCCACCGCATTCAGGTCCAGCAGAGGCACCCGGCACTCGAGCAGGATGTCACTGGCCAGCGCAATAACGTGCTCGTCCAGCCCGTCGGGGAAGGGTTTTCCCGGCTCATGCCGGTAAAGCACTATCTTCGGCACTGCTTCGCCTTTAAAGCCCTCAATCAGAATCAAATCAAGCTTGCTCTCATCCATTCTGCTGGCCAGATAATGCAGATCCAGCGTGTCAGCCGCAGACGTTTCGGTCATTAGCGCCCAGCGCTGTTGACTGGCGACTATCACCTGATCGGCACCGGCTTTACGTAGCTCGTAGCTGTCTTTTCCCGGCTTATCAATTTCCATGTCGTGATGGGTATGCTTAATCAATCCGCAGCGGACACCCCGCTCTGAAAGCAGTGGGATCAGCTGCTTCAACAGCGTCGTTTTTCCTGTGCCGCTTGCCGCGACAATAGCTAACAGAGGGATCACAATGCCTCACTCTTACCCAGGAGATCGCTGGGAGAGTTAAGATTTGCGAAAGCGGCAGGGCAGCTATCGAAAGAGACAGCATGACCACCCGCCTGCTTAAGAAATAGCATGACTCGTCGTTCCCCGGCTGCGAGAAATGAAGCAAGATCTCCCGCTAAACAGACGTTTATCAGCGCCAGCGTCGGATGGTCGCGATCGCCACTCCGCGCCCAGACTGCTGATGCATCCTTTTTCTCCTGCCACAGGCGCGCAACTAAGTCGTCAGGAAGCTCTGGCGTATCACAGGGTGCAAAAACGGCCCAGTCGTTAGCGATATTTTGTAATGCCGTTAACATGCCTGCCAGTGGTCCGGGAAAGTCCGGCAGAGTATCTGCGAACACCGGTATACCACTCTGCTGATAAATAGAAATATTACGGTTTGCACTGATGCAGAGCTGGCTTACCTGGGGAGAAAGTCGCCCTAACACATGCTGATAAAGCGGTTTACCCCGCCACGGGATGAGACCTTTATCCTCACCGCCCATACGACTTCCCTGGCCACCAGCGAGAATTACCCCCGTGATGGGTGGGAAGGAGATCCTGGACATAAAGCTTACACCCTCTTTTAATGTGGGTTTAACCCTGCTAACGTAGCAGAATTGACCTTTTAACAGGAACAACAGCATGAAATGCCATCGCCTGAACGAACTCATTTCCCTGCTTCAGCCAGCCTGGCAGCAGGAACCCGATCTTAATTTAGTAGAATTTTTGCAGAAAATCGCGGATGAAGCGGGTTTTACCCAGCCCATTAGCGATATTACCGACGACGTTCTAATCTATCATCTTAAAATGCGCGGCACGGATAAAGATGAAGCTATCCCCGGTCTGAAAAAAGATTATGAGGAAGACTTTAAGACCGCTTTGCTGCGTGCCCGCGGCGTGATTAAAGATTAAATCACCATTTACCGTCATGCTGCCTGTTTGATGATATTCTTTATCGCTAATTCATTTGCGATAATCTGTGAGTATGTCGGATGAAAGGACCTGCCTTTAACTTTCAAAACCTGGATCCTGATACCATTCTGGATGCGCTGTGGCAGACCGGAATTCGGGTAGAGTCAGGGCTTACTGCCCTGAACAGCTATGAAAACCGGGTCTACCAGTTCTCCGATGAGGACAGGAAACGCTACGTCGTCAAATTCTATCGCCCGGAGAGGTGGTCAGATCAACAGATCGCCGAAGAGCACCAGTTCACTACCGAGCTGCTTAATGATGAGGTGCCCGTCGCGGCACCGTTGCTTCTTCAGGGAATGACCCTCCATCAGCATCAGGGCTACCGCTACGCGGTTTTTCCCAGCCTGGGAGGCCGGCAGTACGAAACGGACAACTATGATCAGCTGGAGTGGGTAGGGCGTTTTTTGGGCCGAATCCACCAGACGGCCAGAAAGAAGACCTTCACCGTGCGGCCGACCCTGGGTCTGAAAGAGTATATCGAAGAGCCTCTGGCCGTTCTCGAGCAGAGCCGCCTGATCCCGGCAAAGCTCATAGAGCCTTTATTAGCCAGCGTCAGGCTTATCGGCACAACTTTACATAATTACTGGCATACTCAGTGGCAGCCGATGCGCCTGCATGGCGATTGCCATCCGGGTAATATCCTCTGGCGCGACGGCCCGCTGTTTGTCGACTTGGATGATGCGCGCAATGGCCCCGCCATTCAGGATCTCTGGATGCTGATCAACGGTGATGTTCAGGAGCAGCGTATCCAGTGGGATATTTTACTGGAAGCTTACAGTGAATTCAGTGAGTTCGACTCACATGAATTGTCACTGATTGAGCCTTTACGCGCCATGAGGATGGTTTATTATCTGGCATGGGTGGTCCGCCGTTGGGAGGATCCCGCATTTCCTGCAAGTTTCCCGTGGATGACGGACGAGGATTTCTGGCGCAGGCAGATAGCTATTTTTAATCAACAGGCAAAGCTGTTGCAGGAACCCCCGCTGCAGCTTGTACCTACTTTTCAGGGTTGATGGCCCTTTTGCTGTTAGGAGAGAATTTTCCAATGAAAAAGATTTGGTTTGCGCTGGTCGGCATGATGCTGGCAATGAGTGCATCGGCTGCACAGTTCACCGATGGTCAACAGTATGTGACAATTCAAAAGCCCGTTACCGGTGAACCTCAGGTTATGGAGTTCTTCTCCTTCTTTTGTCCTCACTGCTATGAGTTTGAACACGTCTGGCACGTTAGCGATGCGGTGAAGAAAAACCTGCCCGCGAACACCAAAGTGACCAAATACCACGTGGAATTCCTGGGTGGAGAGATGGGCAAAACCCTGACCCAGGCATGGGCGGTGGCGATGGCGCTGGGTGTGGAAGATAAAGTGACGGCCCCTATCTTTGATGGCATTCAGAAAACCCAAACCATTACCGACCCGGCCAGTCTGAAAGCGACCTTTGTGAAAGCGGCCGGTATTAAACCAGAAGATTACGATGCGGCGTGGAACAGCTTTGTGGTGAAATCGCTGGTTGCGCAGCAGGAAAAAGCGGCTGCCGACGTCGATCTGCGCGGTGTTCCTGCGATGTTCGTTAATGGGAAATACATGGTAAACAACGGCGGTCTGGATACCAGCTCAATGGACAACTACGTTCAGCAATATGCTAACGTTGTGAAATTCCTGCTGACCCAGAAGTAACCTGCTTTCAACCACACCAGCCTGCGGCTGGTGTGGTTATCTTCCCCATCCGGCTGAAAATTCTGTTCTTAATTTGCTTCTCCCGGTTATGCCGATCCGTTGGATCCGATCGCGCCACATTGATCGGGGCATAAATAATATCCACACTGAATTAATTTCGGCAGGGATAAAGCAAATCCTAAGGTAATCTACTAACCTTATGTAATGAATAATAATTTTAACAGTCCGCGATATCATGTTCTGGTTTTTGCAATACCTTTGCAAATTTACGCACAAACTTATCCACAGCTTGTTATTGGGAAGCTGTTCGCATAACTCATCCGTAAGGCACGATTCACCCCCGAGTTATTTCATCTTTTATACTCAGCTGTGGCATCCTTACCACATTGAAAAAACCAACGAAGAACGCGAAAACCTATGGCACAAATTGCAGAAAACCCGCTTATTCTGGTAGATGGCTCTTCTTACCTTTACCGTGCTTATCATGCCTTCCCTCCACTGACCAACAGTGCGGGTGAACCCACGGGCGCAATGTACGGTGTCCTGAATATGTTGCGCAGTCTGCTGCTGCAATATAAGCCTGACCATGTCGCCGTAGTTTTTGATGCCAAAGGCAAAACATTTCGCGATGAGCTTTTTGAAGATTACAAATCCCATCGACCACCTATGCCGGACGATCTTCGTGCGCAAATAGAACCCTTGCACAACATGGTAAGGGCAATGGGGCTGCCGCTGCTGGCCGTGTCGGGCGTAGAGGCCGATGACGTCATCGGGACGCTGGCGCGGGAAGCCGGGAAAACAGGCAAGCCAGTGTTAATCAGCACCGGTGACAAAGACATGGCGCAGCTGGTGACACCTGATATCACGCTGATTAACACCATGAATAATGCCATCCTGGGTCCAGACGAAGTGGTAGAGAAGTTCGGTGTTCCCCCTTCACTGATCATCGATTTTCTTGCCCTGATGGGTGACTCCTCAGACAATATTCCTGGCGTTCCTGGCGTAGGTGAAAAGACTGCGCAGGCGCTTCTTCAGGGTCTGGGGGGGATAAAAGACATTTATGCCAACCTTGATAAGGTCGCTACACTGACCTTCAGGGGCGCTAAGACCATGTCGGCAAAGCTTGAACAAAGCAAAGAGCTGGCTTTTCTGTCTTATCAGCTGGCGACGATCAAAACCGATGTACCGCTGGACGTAACCAGTGAGCAGCTAACGGTTAACGAGCCTGATGCAGAAACGCTGCTCGGCCTGTTCCGTCACTATGAGTTCAAGCGCTGGATAACCGATCTGGAAGAGGGCAAATGGCTACAGGGCAGGAAAGGCTCGCCAGCAGGACAGAAAGCGCCGGCAGAAGCAGTCGCTGAGAGCAGCGTCAGTGAGGTAGCCAGCGTGCTGTCATCCGATGGCTACGTCACCATTCTGGATGAAGAAACCTTTGAAGCCTGGTTAAAAAAGCTGCAGGACAGTTCACTGTTCTCTTTCGACCTGGAAACGGATTCACTCGATACCCTCAGCGCCAATATTGTCGGACTCTCTTTTGCGGTTGCGCCAGGTGAAGCGGCCTACCTGCCGGTGGCGCATGACTACCTTGATGCGCCCGTTCAGCTTGACCGTGACAGCGTCCTGGCACGTCTTAAACCCCTGCTGGAAGATAACAAGGCGTTTAAGGTTGGGCAGAACCTGAAGTATGACCGCGGCGTGCTGAAAAATTACGATATTGAACTTCAGGGCATCCGGTTTGACACCATGCTGGAGTCCTACGCGCTCAACAGCGTAGGGGGTCGGCACGATATGGATACGCTGGCCACCCGCTGGTTAAGCCATAAAACGGTCACCTTTGAGGAGATCGCCGGCAAGGGCAAAAAACAGCTGACCTTTAATCAAATCGCCCTGGAACAGGCCGCCCACTATGCCGCTGAAGATGCAGACGTTACGCTTCAGCTGCATCTTAAAATGTGGCCGGAGCTGGAAAAAGAAGCGGGTCCCAAACAGGTTTTTGACGAGATTGAGATGCCGCTGGTTACGGTTATCTCACGCATCGAGCGCAACGGGGTTTTCATTGACCAGGGTATTCTGGCGAAGCATTCGATTGAGCTTACCGAGCGCCTGGCCGGACTGGAGCAAAAAGCACATGAGCTGGCAGGTGAGCCGTTTAATCTCTCATCACCAAAGCAGCTGCAGACTATTTTATTCGAAAAACAGGGGATTAAGCCCACGAAAAAAACGCCGGGCGGTGCGCCTTCTACCAGTGAGGAAGTCCTTGCCGAACTGGCGCTTGATTACCCTCTGCCGAAGGTGATCCTGGAGCATCGTGGCCTGTCCAAACTGAAGTCCACCTACACCGATAAACTGCCGTTGATGATTAACCCGGTAACAGGGCGTGTCCATACATCCTATCATCAGGCCGTCACGGCGACCGGGCGTCTCTCATCGACCGATCCTAACCTGCAAAATATTCCGGTACGCAACGATGAAGGACGTCGTATCCGTCAGGCGTTTATTGCCTCTGAAGGCTGCAAAATTGTTGCTGCTGATTACTCGCAGATTGAGCTGCGTATCATGGCGCATCTTTCCCAGGATAAAGGTCTGCTGAGTGCTTTTGCCGATGGGCAGGATATCCACCGTGCTACGGCGGCGGAGGTCTTTGGCATGACGCTGGATAAAGTGACCGGCGAGCAGCGCCGCAGCGCTAAGGCTATAAACTTCGGTTTGATCTACGGGATGAGCGCATTCGGGCTCTCACGTCAGCTCAATATAGGCGCAGGCGAAGCAAAGAAATATATGGATCTCTATTTCGAGCGTTATCCTGGCGTGCTGGACTACATGGAAAATACACGTCAGCAGGCAGCAGAAAAGGGCTATGTCTCTACGCTGGACGGTCGCCGTCTCTATTTACCCGATATCAACGCCAGCAATGCGATACGCCGTAAAGCCGCAGAGCGTGCTGCAATTAATGCGCCCATGCAGGGGACTGCCGCCGATATTATCAAGAAAGCGATGATCGCCGTAGACGGCTGGTTAACGCCGCAGTCGATGCCGGAGGTGAAGATGATTATGCAGGTACATGATGAACTGGTATTTGAAGTTAAAACCTCCGAGGTCGAAGCCGCATCGGCGAAAATCCGCGAGCTGATGGAAAACAGCATGACGCTTGACGTTCCGCTGCGTGTGGATATCGGCGTAGGTGATAACTGGGATCAGGCCCATTAATTACCAGAGTAGAAAAGGATAAGGTGCTGATGCCGGCTTTTAGCCAGGCGCAAACCGTTACAACGCTAACCCAGCAGGCCGACAAAAGTCATTTTGTTGGCCTCTTGCTTAATCCATAAGAATTTCGTGTACTTAAAAGCGACAGCGGGTAACGTTTCCCCTGTTTGCTCAGAATTTCAGCTAAACATCTCTCCTGTAAGCATTTTTTTAGTAATTTAGCTACAAGTCGAGCGGGTTTATGTGAGCTGGGTTGGATAAAGCTGGGGGTTTTCTGGAAGTTAACTACAAAAAACCCTTTTTAGGCCCCAAAAAATCATGTAGAGTTTGAGTCGTAGGGTACAGAGGTAAGATGTTCTATCTTTCAGACCTTTTACTTCACGTAATCGGATTTGGCTGAATATTAGCCGCCCCGGTCAGTTATGACTGGGGCGTTTTTTATTGGGCGTAGCCCAGAACAAACGCTTTACTGTGGTTCGTACAGACTTTCGTCTTCAACAGCAGGGGGGATGTCGGTAAACCAGCTGTCCAGCTTCTGGCTCAGCTTGTCGACGCCAATTCTTTTAAGTGAAGAGAAAACTTCTACCTGAATATCACCCACAAAGCCTTTAGCCGCTTCACGCACAAGATTGAGCTGAGCTTTGCGCGCGCCTGAAGCCAGCTTATCCGCCTTGGTCAACAGAACCAGTACCTGAATATCGCTCTGAACGGCCCACTTAATCATTTGCTGATCCAGGTCCTTAAGCGGATGACGGATATCCATCAGTACCACCAGGCCTTTCAGACATTCACGTCTGTGCAGATATTCTGACAGGGCATGCTGCCACTTCAGCTTTACCTCTTCAGGAACTTCCGCATAGCCATAGCCCGGTAAATCGACCAGGCGGTAGCCTTCTGCAACCTGGAAAAGGTTAATCAGCTGGGTACGGCCAGGCGTTTTACTGGTACGGGCCAGCGATTTCTGGTTGGTCAGCGTGTTAAGCGCGCTGGACTTGCCCGCATTCGATCGGCCTGCAAACGCCACTTCGATTCCGCTATCGGAGGGAAGGTGACGGATATCAGGGGCGCTGGTGACGAAATGAGTGAGATGATAATTCCAGCCAGACAAAATAAAACTCCAGGAAAAAATGTGCAATTGCGCTGAGTATACCCTGTATAGAATCAAAGCGCCCAGCTCACCGCAGCCAGGTCCACTCTTTGTAAGAGATTTGCTACAGGTCATGTCAGCGTTTATCGTTTGCTGTTAATTTGGAAAAATGTAAAAAATTCTAATAAACAACGTATTAGTATAGTTTCGAGTTTTGGCGTAAAAATAGTTACGCTGTCTGACTTGAGAGTTTGTCTTAATGGTCTAAAGTATTGGTCAGAACCTGGAGGGTTCTCTTCAGGATGAAGCGCTCAGGGTAGGCAGGATGCTGCTGAGCAGGGATGGAGAGGCGTTGTGGATAATGCCCCGAAATGGAAAGGAACACGTCCGGGAAGGATGAAACGGCAAAGGAAAACCGGGATGTTGTATGCCCAAAAGGATGCTGACTCAGTCAGTCCTTCTGCGGAAGGTGCGAAAAAAGGCGACAGGGAGACCTGCCGCCTTTTTTCTTTGTCTGCTTTCTGCTAGATTTCGCCGCAATTCTATACTGAATATAAAAAGTCTGAGAGCAGAAATCATGAAGCAACCTGCACGTAAACCCCAGGATAAAAAACCAGCAGCAAAAAGCCCGCGCAAAGCACGCGTTGACCTTAATGCTGAAGCGCGCGACCGCAAGCGCGACAAGAAGCAACGTGGCAATCCTACCGGCAGTCGCGCTAATCCTCTTGCCCAGGCCCAGAAAGGCAGCACGGACAACAAAAGCAAAGATCCGCGTATCGGCAGCAAAAAGCCCGTAGCCCTGGGCGCGGCCTCCGCTGCGGCTAAGCCCGTGAAGCCGGCTAAGGTGGCTAAACCGGTGCAGGAAGAGAAGAAACCCCGCATGACGCCGGAAGAAGAGCTGGCCACCCTGGAAAATAACGAACGCCTTGACGCGCTTCTGGACAGGCTGGAAAACGGAGAAACACTGTCAGCGGAAGATCAGGCATGGCTGGATCAGTCCCTGGATCGTATCGACGTGCTGATGGAGCAGCTGGGTATCGCACTGGATGATGATGCGGATGATGATAAAGAAGCCGAAGAAGACATGTACCGTTTGCTGAAGGGCGGTCAGTAGTTACTCCGGACGACGTCAGGCTGAACGGCAGCGCCACCAGCAGGTGCTGTCGTTTTAAAAGGTTTCTCTGCTTATGAATTGGCCTGGATCAATTTTTGCGTTAATTCTGTTCTGCTGGCTGGCCTGGGCATTGGTTAAACTACGCCGTCTGTCGCGGCTGAAAAACCGGCTGCGCAGAAAGGCCGTTCGTTCGCTTCCGGGTCATCCTCCTGTTATCCGACGATCGGCAACCCGACGCCGCCGCAGGAGTGAATACCGTGATCCAGACGATTGAATGGGATCTGAATCTGATCCAGAAGTACAACATCTCCGGACCCCGCTATACCTCTTATCCCACCGCGCTGGAATTTCATCAGGATTATACCGAAGCAGCCTTTTTGCAGGCGGCGCAGCGTTATCCTGATCGTCCGCTTTCATTGTATGTTCATATCCCTTTCTGCCATCGGCTGTGCTATTTCTGCGGCTGCAACAAAGTCGTGACGCGACAGCAGCATAAGGCCGACCGCTATCTGGACGCGCTTGAGGTGGAGATCAACGCCCGCGCGCCGCTGTTTCATAAGCGCACCGTCACGCAGATGCACTGGGGCGGCGGTACACCGACATATCTTAGTAAAACGCAAATTACCCGACTGATCGATTTGCTAAAAAAGCAGTTCCGCTTTAGCGAACAGGCAGAACTGTCGATTGAGGTTGATCCCCGTGAAATTGAGCTGGATGTACTGAACCACCTGCGGGCTGCGGGATTTAACCGTCTCAGCATGGGGGTGCAGGATTTCAATAAAGCCGTGCAGGAAAAGGTCAATCGGATACAGAGTGAAGAGGTCATTTTTTCCCTTGTCGAACGTGCCCGCCAGCTCGGATTCACCTCGACAAACCTCGACTTAATCTACGGTTTACCGTTGCAAACGGCCGAGAGCTTTGCCTTTACGCTTAAGAAGGTGGCCGCACTCGCGCCTGACCGGCTCAGCGTATTTAACTATGCGCATATGCCGGCGCTGTTTGCCGCCCAGCGTAAGATTAAAGAAGCCGATCTGCCGGATGCGCAGCAAAAACTCGATATCCTGCAGCAGTCCATTACCACTCTGACCAACGCGGGATACCAGTTTATTGGTATGGACCATTTTGCGCGCCCGGATGATGAACTCGCCGTGGCCCAGCGAGAAGGGCGGCTGCATCGCAACTTTCAGGGCTATACGACGCAGGGCGAAAGCGACCTGCTGGGTATAGGGGTTTCGGCTATCAGTATGCTTGGCGACAGCTATGCGCAGAATCATAAAGAACTTAAGGTCTGGTACGCGGCCATTGACGAGCAGCACACGGCGCTTTGGCGGGGACTGAAGCTTACAGAGGATGATTGCCTGCGACGTGACGTGATTAAGGCGCTGATCTGCAGTTTTTCCCTGAATTTTGCCGATTTCAACACGCGGGATCGCACCTTTAGCGACTATTTCGCCGCGGATCTGCAACGCCTGACGCCTCTGATGCACGATGGGCTGGTGGATATGGACGAGAAGGGCCTTCAGGTGACCGCTAAAGGACGTTTGTTAATAAGGATTATCTGTATGTGTTTTGACAGTCATCTTCATCAGAAGGCGCACAGGCAGCAATTTTCACGGGTAATTTGATTTGGGATGGATGAAACAGCCCCCATCACAGTGATTGTGATGGGGGCCGTTTTTATGACCGTTCATCTGGGGAAGAGTCAGGCGCGGAGGAAGATATGCGCTTATTCCATTCCAAGCTCTTTCAGCTTGCGGGTCAGGGTATTTCGGCCCCAGCCCAGCAGGCGGGCTGCTTCCTGTTTATGTCCCTGCGTGTGGCGCAGTGCGGTCGTTAGCAGCGTACGCTCAAGTTCAGGCTGTGCCTCTGACAGCAGGTTTTGATGACCGGAACGCAGCGCACGGTCAGCCCACTGCGCCAGTAGCGTCGCCCAGCTGTCCGGCAGCGACTGCACCGGACTGTCGGGGGAGGCGGTTTCAAACAGCTCGGAAGGCAGATCCTGAATCAGCACTTCCTGGCCCGCCGCCATTACCGTTAACCAGCGACAGGTGTTTTCCAGCTGGCGCACATTGCCCGACCAGTGCAGGCGGGTCAGCGCCGTTTCGGTTTCCGGATGGAGGATTTTGGCCTCTACGCCCAGCTCGCGCGCCGCTTCCTGTAGGAAATACCCTGCCAGCCGGGGAATATCCTCGCGTCTTTCCCGCAGTGGAGGCAGATGGACGCGGATAACGTTAAGACGATGAAATAAATCCTCGCGGAATTTACCTTCCTGTACCCGGAGTTCAAGGTTCTGGTGGGTTGCGGCAATTATTCGCACGTCCACCTTCACCGGCGCATAGCCGCCTACGCGGTAAAACTGGCCGTCAGCCAGCACGCGCAGCAGCCGGGTTTGTACATCCAGCGGCATATCACCAATTTCGTCGAGAAAGAGTGTGCCGCCATCGGCCTGCTCAAAACGCCCCTGTCGAATCTGATTGGCACCGGTAAAAGCCCCTTTTTCATGGCCAAACAGCTCCGACTCAATCAGATCCTTCGGGATGGCGGCCATATTCAGGGCGATAAAGGGGGCTTTAGCGCGCGGGCTGTGTCGGTGTAGCGCATGGGCGACCAGCTCTTTACCCGTCCCGGATTCACCGTTAATCAACACGCTGATTGAGGAGCGCGAAAGCCGGCCAATAATGCGAAAGACATCCTGCATGGCTGGCGCTTCACCGATAATATCGGTGGTGGGGCCACTTACCGGCTGATTTCGCGGCTGCTGCTGTTCCTGATAGTGGCTAATTGCGCGTTCGACCAGCGCAACCGCCTCGTCGATATCAAAGGGCTTTGGCAGGTAATCAAAGGCTCCCTGCTGGTAGGCGCTGACGGCCGCATCCAGATCGGAATGCGCGGTCATGATGATGACCGGGAGCATGGGGTGCCGCTGTTTTATCTGTTTAAGCAGCGCCAGCCCGTCCATACCCGGCATACGGATGTCTGAAAGTAAAACGTCCGGCGTTTTGGAGGCAAGGGCATCAAGCACCTTATTCCCGCTGTCGAAAGAGACGCAGCTTAACCCTGCTCCCGTGAGCGCGCGTTCAAGCACCCAGCGAATGGAGCTATCATCATCGACGATCCAGACTATCCCTCGTTGCATAGAAACCTCTACTTCCGAATAGGCAGAAAAACAGAAAATTCGGTGTGGCCAGGCCAGCTACTGAATTCTATTTTTCCTGAATGTTGGTCGATCAGACTTCGCGCGATCGACAGGCCCAAACCGGTGCCCCCTTCACGTCCGCTGACCATCGGATAAAACAGCGTGTCCTGTAGCTGTGCCGGAATGCCCGGGCCATCATCTTCAATATCAATACGCGCCACCAGCCGATAACGTACACCGTGCAGCGTGAGCTGAAAGGCGGTGCGGGTGCGCAGCGTAATGGTGCCGCCCTCTTCGCCCAGCGCCTGGAATGCATTACGCACGATATTCAGAAGAACCTGTTCTATCTGATCGGGGTCGTGTGGCAGTTCAGGCAGGCTGGGATCGTAATCCCGCACCAGCGTAATGTTATCCGGCAGCTCCATCGACACCAGCGTAAATATGCGCTCGACCACCTGATGAATACTTTGCGTGATGTGCATGCCCGGCTGCTGCGGTCCGAGCAGGCGATCGACCAGATTGCGCAGGCGATCTGCCTGTTCAATAATCACCCGGGTATACTCCGTGAGCGACGGATCGGGCAGCGCTTTCGCCAGCAGCTGTGCCGCGCCACGCAGTCCACCCAGCGGATTCTTGATCTCATGGGCGAGACCGCGGACTAAATCCCGGGCGGCGACCTGTTGGGCATGTTGGATCTGTTCCTGGCTGAGGCGGCGCTGGTTATCCATCGGCGCCATTTCCAGCAGGATTAACCCTTCAGGAAGGCGCTGCGCGGTGAGTGACATAACGTGCGCCCGGCTATCGACCACCAGCGTGACCTCGCTGTCGGTAAAACCCTGACCTGCATTCAGACTCTCATGCATGACGTCGATATTGAGCGAAAAATACCCCATCAGATCCGGCAGCGGTGTACCAAAAAGCTTGCGGGAACTTTGCGCCAGCAGCTGCTGTGCCGCGGGATTGGCGTAATGAACGACCAGTTCGCTATCGACCAGTAAAATACTGTTGATCAGCGAATTGAGAATTTGCCCAGCATCGGGCTGCGTGCCTGTTGCCATGCATAAACCCCTGCACTGTTTTAGTGCATTATAGTCAGTGAAGCCGGTAAACGTCTGCCTGAACGGAGAATGCGCGGTGAAAAAAGCCCATCCGGAGATGGGCTATAATTTCCACGGCATTCTTCCGATTGCTGCCCTGTTGCGCCAGAGATTACGCCGGGCCTATAGCGACATCAGACGCTGTAGTAGAGTTCAAACTCAACCGGGTGTGGCGTCATACGAACGCGGTCCATTTCGGCCTTACGCAGATCAATGTAGGCGTCGATCGTTTCATCAGTAAATACGCCACCGCGCGTCAGGAACTCACGGTCTTCATTCAGCGCATTAAGCGCTTCTTCCAGTGAACCTGCTACTTTCGGGATCTCAGCTTCTTCTTCCGGCGGCAGGTCATACAGGTTTTTGTCCATCGCGTCGCCAGGATGGATTTTATTAATAATACCGTCCAGGCCAGCCATCAGCAGGGCAGAGAAGCACAGGTACGGGTTGGCCGCCGGGTCAGGGAAGCGTGCTTCAATTCGACGCGCTTTCGGGCTGGCAACCACCGGGATACGGATTGAAGCTGAACGGTTACGGGCAGAGTACGCCAGCATAACCGGGGCTTCGTAACCCGGGACCAGACGCTTGTAGGAGTTGGTGGTCGGGTTAGAGAGGGCGTTAATGGCCTTCGCGTGCTTAATTACGCCGCCGATGTAGAACAGGGCAGTTTCAGACAGGCCGCCGTATTTGTCGCCGGCGAACAGGTTGTTACCGCCCTTGGAGAGAGACATATGGCAGTGCATGCCTGAGCCGTTATCACCAAAGATAGGCTTAGGCATAAAGGTCGCGGTTTTGCCGTAGGCGTGGGCAACGTTGTGCACGACATATTTGTAGATCTGAATTTCATCGGCTTTCTTGGTCATGGTGTTGAAGCGGGTAGCCACTTCGTTCTGACCCGCTGTCGCCACTTCGTGGTGATGCGCTTCCACAACCAGGCCCATCTGCTCCATGGTCAGACACATAGCAGAACGAATATCCTGTGAGGAGTCGACCGGTGGAACCGGGAAATAACCGCCTTTCAGACCTGGACGGTGGCCTTTATTACCGCCCTCGTATTCTTTGCCGGTGTTCCATGCCGCTTCGATATCGTCGATAGCCACGTGAGAGCCGGAGGTGGTTGCGCCGAAGCGGACGTCGTCAAACAGGAAGAACTCAGGCTCGGGGCCAAACAGCACGGTATCGGCAATGCCGGATGAACGCAGGAAGTCTTCTGCACGCTTGGCAATGGATCGTGGATCGCGGTCATAACCCTGCATGGTGCCAGGCTCAAGGATGTCGCAGCGGATGATCAGCGTGGAATCTTCAAAGAAGGGATCAAGGACCGCGGTGGTCGCATCAGGCATCAGCACCATATCTGATTCGTTAATGCCCTTCCAGCCACCAATCGAGGAGCCGTCAAACATCTTGCCTTCCTCGAAGAAGTCAGCATTAACCTGATGAGCAGGAATGGTGACGTGCTGCTCTTTACCCTTGGTATCGGTAAAGCGCAGATCGACAAATTTGACTTCATGCTCGTTCATCATCGAAAGGACGTGTTCAGCGGACATACATAACTCTCCTGGATTTGGTCATTGTCGTTATGGTAGAGAACTCTGCGGCGAACTTTGCTTATATGGCACAGTCGTCCGATACTAAGATCTCTGACAAGCTATCAACCGTTATGGAAATGGGCATTTATCGCTTACTTAATTAAAGCGAAATCTATGCCAACTTTATTATTTGCCCCAAAAAGCGCTATGATGCGCGCTCTCGCTTCATGAGAGCTGCACCATGATGGAAGTCGCGCACCATTATGGTGCCAATCGGTGCGCTATGCGCACTAATTTGGTGCATTTTTTCGATGGAGTGCATTTCTTGCACTGTAAATGGCTACAAAAGCAATCCTGACAGTTATCTTTAATTGAAATTTGTGATCCTGTTCAGTCCTTCGATTAATCCGTGTACAATAGCGCGCTATTTCTAATGCCTGAGGCAAAGCTGTGATCGAAAATTTGCGTAACATCGCCATTATTGCCCACGTTGACCATGGTAAAACTACCCTGGTTGATAAATTGCTACAGCAGTCCGGTACCTTTGATGCCCGTACTGAAGCAACCGAACGCGTAATGGACTCCAACGATTTGGAGAAAGAGCGTGGGATTACCATCCTCGCAAAAAACACCGCCATTAATTGGAATGACTACCGCATCAATATCGTGGATACCCCAGGACACGCCGACTTCGGCGGTGAGGTTGAGCGTGTGATGTCAATGGTCGACTCGGTGCTGCTGGTTGTGGATGCAATGGATGGCCCTATGCCGCAAACCCGCTTCGTGACCAAAAAAGCCTTTGCTAATGGTCTGAAGCCGATCGTGGTCATCAACAAAGTTGACCGTCCTGGCGCACGTCCAGACTGGGTTGTGGATCAGGTATTTGACCTGTTCGTAAACCTGGATGCGACTGACGAGCAGCTCGACTTCCCGGTTATCTATGCGTCTGCACTGAACGGTATTGCGGGTCTTGACCATAACGATATGGCAGAAGACATGACCCCGCTGTATCAGGCTATCGTGGATCACGTTTCACCTCCACAGGTTGAGATGGATGCGCCATTCCAGATGCAGATTTCCCAGCTGGACTACAACAACTACGTTGGCGTTATCGGCATTGGCCGTATCAAGCGCGGCAAAGTGAAGCCCAACCAGCAGGTAACCCTCGTTGATAGCGAAGGTAAAACCCGCAACGGTAAAGTCGGTAAAGTTCTGACGCATATGGGTCTTGAGCGTATCGAAGCGACCGAAGCCGAAGCGGGCGATATCATCGCCATCACCGGCCTGGGCGAGCTGAACATCTCTGATACCATCTGCGATCCGCAGAGCGTTGAAGCGCTGCCAGCCCTGAGCGTTGACGAACCTACCGTGACCATGTACTTCAACGTCAACACCTCACCGTTCTGTGGTAAAGAAGGTAAGTACGTGACTTCACGTCAGATCCTTGACCGTCTGAACAAAGAGCTGGTGCACAACGTGGCGCTGCGTGTTGAAGAAACCGAAGACTCCGACGCCTTCCGCGTTTCGGGTCGTGGTGAACTTCACCTGTCTGTTCTGATTGAAAACATGCGTCGTGAAGGCTTCGAAATCGCCGTTTCACGTCCTAAAGTTATCAATCGTAAAATCGATGGCCGCATGCAGGAGCCGTTCGAGAACGTGACGCTGGACATTGAAGAACAGCACCAGGGTTCTGTGATGCAGGCAATGGGCGAGCGTAAGGGTGATGTTAAAGACATGATCCCAGACGGCAAAGGCCGTATTCGTCTCGATTACCTGATCCCGGCGCGTGGCCTGATCGGCTTCCGTACCGAGTTCATGACCATGACCTCCGGTACCGGTCTGCTGTATTCAACCTTCAGCCACTACGACGACGTTCGTCCGGGTGAAATCGGCCAGCGCCAGAACGGCGTGCTGATCTCTAACGGGCAGGGTAAAGCAGTAGCCTTCGCCCTGTTCAGCCTGCAGGATCGCGGTAAGCTGTTCCTGGGTCACGGTGCAGAAGTGTATGAAGGCCAGATCATCGGTATTCACAGCCGTTCTAACGACCTGACCGTAAACTGCCTGACCGGTAAGAAGCTGACCAACATGCGTGCTTCAGGTACTGACGAAGCGACTACGCTGGTTCCGGCTATCAAGATGTCTCTGGAGCAGGCTCTGGAATTCATCGATGATGACGAACTGGTCGAAGTAACGCCTGCGTCCGTCCGTATTCGTAAACGTCACCTGACTGAAAACGATCGTAAACGCGCAAGCCGCGGTCCTAAAGAGTCTTAATCGCTCGTTAGGGACTGTATCAAAAGGCCGGATCCCCTCCGGCCTTTACTCTTCCTGCCCATTTTCAAACCCCATTCCTGTTCAGTCTCCCCTTTTACCGCTAGAGTGAATAGCTCACCGGCACACAAGGAGATGACCATGCTGTATATCTTTGACTTAGGTAACGTCATTGTTGATATTGATTTCAACCGGGTTCTTGGCGTCTGGAGCGATCTGGGCCGCGTTCCGCTGGCCACGCTGCAAAGCCGTTTTACCCTGGGTGAAAGCTTCCAGCGCCACGAGCGGGGGGAAATCAGCGACGAAGATTTTGCTACACAGGTCTGCGACGAACTGGGCCTGGCGTTGGGATTTGAACAATTCGCCGCAGGCTGGCAGGCCGTGTTCGTTAGCGTCCGCCCTGAAGTGGTTCAGCTGATGAACCGGCTTCGCGCGCGCGGCGATCGGGTGGTTATCCTCTCCAATACTAACCGCCTGCATACCGAATTCTGGCCTGAGGAGTTCCCTGAAGTCAAAAGCGCGGCGGACAGGATCTATCTTTCCCAGGATATGGGGATGCGCAAGCCTGAGGCACGGATTTATCAGCAGGTATTACAGGAAGAGGGCGTTACGGCTGATCAGGCCATCTTTTTTGACGATAACGCAGACAATATCGCAGCGGCTCGCGCGCTGGGCATTCATAGCGTGCAGGTTACCGATGCCAACGTTGTTCCTGCCTTTTTCGCCGATCGCGTTTAACGATGCTGCTGATTAAAATCGGTCTTAACCGGCTGGGGGCGGGCTGGTCATGGATTAAACTACTCTGGCATCGGATTGAAGAGGATGGCATGACCACGCTTGCCGGAAACCTGGCCTATGTCTCTCTGCTGTCGATGGTGCCGCTGGTCGCCGTGGTCTTTGCGTTATTTGCCGCTTTTCCGGTTTTCTCCGACGTAAGCGTTCAGCTTAAGCACTTTATCTTTAACAATTTTGTTCCGGCATCCGGCACCGTTATCCAGAGCTATCTGGAGCAGTTCGTGGCCAACGTAAATAAAATGACGGCGGTCGGAGCCTGCGGCCTGGTCGTCACGTCGCTGCTGTTGATGTATTCCATTGATACGGCGCTAAATGCTATCTGGCGCAGCAAGCGCAAGCGGCCACTGGTTTACTCTTTTGCCGTCTACTGGATGATTTTGACGCTTGGCCCGATGCTGGCCGGGGCAAGCCTGGCAATCAGCTCCTACCTGCTTTCGCTGCGCTGGGCATCGGCTTCCGGCGTTAGCTGGCTGATAGACTATGGCCTGAGGATTTTTCCTCTGCTGCTTTCCTGGCTCTCATTCTTTCTGCTTTACAGCATCGTTCCTACGCGCCAGGTGGCGGGGCGGGATGCACTGATCGGCGCGCTGGTGGCTGGGCTGCTGTTCGAGCTGGGTAAGAAGGGTTTTGCGCTCTATATCACGATGTTCCCCTCGTATCAGCTGATCTATGGCGTACTTGCGGTTATCCCCATTCTGTTTCTCTGGGTTTACTGGACATGGTGTATTGTACTGCTGGGTGCGGAAATCGCGGCGACGCTGGGCGACCACCGCGTGCACCGTGAGCAGGCGTTACAGGAACAGCAAGAACAAGAGCGGGAAAAATTGAAACGATGATTGCCTTAATTCAGCGCGTAATGAGCGCAAGCGTAACGGTGGCAGGAGCACGCATTGGGGAAACAGGACCAGGGCTGCTTATTCTGTTGGGCGTGGAAAAAGGGGATGATCGGCAGAAAGCGTCACGCCTGTGCGATCGCGTACTTGGCTATCGCATTTTCAGCGATGACCAGGGCAAAATGAATCTGAACGTGCAGCAGGCAGGAGGTAGCGTGCTGGTGGTATCGCAGTTTACCCTTGCCGCAGATACGCAAAAGGGGATGCGACCCGGTTTTTCTGGCGGCGCGGAACCCGCAGAAGCAGAAAAGCTGTATGAGGCCTTTATCGGCTGCTGCTGTGAAAAAGGTGTGGCGACCGAAACGGGTCGTTTTGGTGCGGATATGCAGGTTGCGCTGGTCAATGATGGCCCGGTAACCTTCTGGCTACAGGTGTAAGGCTGAAAGCCAAACGACGGGTCAGCGTACCGGGCTCAGAAAGAGAGAACCATCTTATGTATCATCTTCGGGTGCCTGAAACAGCAGAAGA
Source organism: Erwinia sp. PPS120 (assembly GCF_047918655.1). Taxonomy (GTDB): domain Bacteria; phylum Pseudomonadota; class Gammaproteobacteria; order Enterobacterales; family Enterobacteriaceae; genus Erwinia; species Erwinia tasmaniensis_A. Next base: position 19,079 of record NZ_JBLREF010000009.1, read on the forward strand.
GCTGAATACCTACTATCAATTTCGCTGGGAGATGCTGCGCAAACCGCTTCATCAGCCTATGGGATCTGAACGGGATGCCTGGGATGCGCTGGCGCATCACCAGATGGTGGTTGACGAGCACGGCGAACCGGTGGCGGTAGGACGCCTGTATATCAATGCGGAAAACGAAGCGGGCATACGCTTCCTTGCTGTGCATCCCTCGGTGCAGGGGAAAGGGCTGGGTACGCTGGTGGCGATGACGCTGGAGTCCGTGGCGCGGCAGGAAGGGGCGAAGCGCGTCGTCTGCAGCGCGCGCGAAGATGCGGTGGAGTTCTTTGCCAAGCTGGGCTACGTCAATCAGGGGGAGGTGACCGCACCCCAGACCACGCCGCTGCGCCACTTCCTGATGATTAAATCGGTCATGACTCTGGATGATATCCTTCACCGGGCCGACTGGTGCGGTCAGCTTCAGCAGGCGTGGTACGATCATATTCCGCTTAGCGAGAAAATGGGCGTGCGGATTTTGCAGTACACCGGGCAAAAATTTATTACCACCATGCCGGAAACCGGTAATCAGAACCCGCACCAGACCCTGTTTGCCGGCAGCCTTTTCTCGCTGGCTACCCTGACCGGGTGGGGGCTTATCTGGCTGCTGCTGCGCGAGCGGCATCTCGGGGGCACCATCATTTTGGCCGATGCCCATATTCGTTACAGCCACCCGATCACCGGAAAACCGGGCGCGGTGGCGGATCTTGGCTCGATGAGCGGCGATTTGGATCGCCTTGCGCGCGGACGCAAGGCGCGGGTACAGCTGGAGGTGGAGCTGTTCGGCAATGAGGTGTGCGGCGCGGTATTTGAAGGCGTTTATATCGTGCTCCCCGCCGATCCAAACGGCCCGCTGGAGCTGGGCGGTTCGGGTATTAAGTAAGGGCAGCGTGAAACAAGGACAGCCTGAAATCAGCGCCCCTTCTTTTTGCGGCCCGGCTGGGTAAAGCGCTTGCGGGAAGCCGGGCCGGCAGGGGATTTCTCGCCCCCCCTGGGTGCGCCGCTAACCGGCTTTTTTACCGCAGCGGGCTTCGCTTTTGCAGGGGCTTTCTTCGTCGGTTTCTCTTCTGACGAAGAGTCTTCAATCAGCTTAAATAACTCAATCAGCTCATCATCGGTCAGATCGCGCCACTCTCCCGGCGGCAGCCCTTTCAGGCTGACATTCATAATGCGGGTACGCTCGAGTTTCATCACCTCATAGCCAAAGTGCTTACACATCCGGCGGATCTGGCGGTTAAGCCCCTGCACCAGCGTAATGCGAAACACGAACGGCGCTTCTTTCTTCACTTTGCACTTTTTAGTCACCGTGCCCATCATCGGCACGCCAGCGCCCAGTCCGGTGATAAACTCGTCGGTCACCGGCTTGTTTACCGTTACCACGTATTCTTTCTCGTGGTCATTTCCTGAGCGCAGGATCTTGTTCACCAGATCGCCGTGGTTCGTCAGGAAAATCAGCCCCTGCGAGTCTTTATCCAGCCGTCCGACCGGAAAAACGCGCTTGCTGTGGTTCACAAAGTTAACGATGTTGTCGCGCTCACCCTCTTCCGTGGTGCTGATGATACCGACAGGCTTGTTGAGCGCGATAAGCACCAGATCGTCTTCATTACGCGGCTCAATCAGCTGACCATTAACTTTCACCACATCGCCGGCGAAGACCTGCGCACCAACGCCGACGCGCTTACCGTTAATAAACACATTTCCCTGTTCTATGTAACGGTCGGCATCGCGGCGGGAACAAATACCGCTCTCGCTGATGTATTTATTTAGACGAATGGATGAATTGGTCAGCATGGAGCCTCCTTTTTTAAAGCGCGGACTATACCTTACTGCGCGCTACTGCGCAGCCGTTACCTGACCCGACTGCATTCTTTGCTGCACCGTTTTGTCGTTGACGGTCGCCGACAGCGTGCCGTTCACGGTGGGTTTCAGTGGCGTTCCCGCGGCCAGCCTGCCCTCTATCTTAAGCTGCATATCGCCGTCGCCCTGCAGATCAACATCCGGCCATCCCCACTCATGCAGCAGGTTAGCCGGGACCTGGCGTCCGTTCAGGGTCAGTGAGAACGCCCGCTGGGGCTGCTGGGAAAGGGTAGCCAGACTTTCAACCATCCCGCTTTTGACGAAGGCGCTCATCTCCGTTACCGCAATGCGGTTATCGTCAGCCGTCAGGGCGAGGGAAGGGTGACGGATGTCAACGCGGTTAAAGGTCGCCCCGGCGGCATTAACATTCAGCTTGCCTGACCATATTCCCCACTGGCGATCCCGCGCCAGCAGCAGGTCACTGCCGCTGCCCTCAAGTGACGTCATCTGGAAGGGGAAATCCGGATTGATATCAATAATCAGATTCCTGTTAGCTTCAAACCGCTTCACTTCAATGCCTGACAGCCAGGCTGGCAGGGGCGCCATCCACAGGTCACGCCAGTTTTGCGGCAGCGTATACTCCAGCCCGGCAATCGCCAGCTGATCCAGCGTCAGCTTTTTATCGCTCCGCTGCCAGGTACCGGCAGTGCGGATCAGCCCATTCGCCCAGCGCGAACTGAGCTGGGTCAGTGCGACGCCCTCTGGCGAAAAGGTCATATTGACGATGGGATCGTTCAGTTCAAAACTGCCATTGACGAAGGTATTTGCATTCATCGAAAGCGAACCATCACGGCTTTCCCAGTCGCCATCCCGCAGGGTGATATTTTTAAGCGCCAAATCCAAATCAGTGATCGCCCAGTCATTTCCCTCCAGACGGGCATCGGTTACATCAATACGCTCAAAGTGTATGGGTGGTAGCGACAGCAGTGGCTCCATAAAGCGTGAAAGGGATTGACTGCTTTGCAGACGAATATTGTTCAGCCTGAGATTCGCCACGTCCCAGCGGCCGGTGGCGTCCCGCTGTGCCCGGCCCGTGATCGAACCGAGCGCCAGGTCGGCACCGAAATTGCTGATAACCCACTGCTGTTGGTTAACACTGCCCTGCAGCAGCACATTCTTCGCGGGAATGCCGTCAATATTCAGCGATGCTGCGCTTATCTGAAATCGGGCATTGCTGCCAGGCATGTTCACCGCCCGCGGTTTCCAGGGGGTGATCCCGCCCACGACCCGCGCTGCTTTAACGGGCAGTTCGCCGTCAGGGAGGTCTACCGCCATCTCACTAAGCTGGAGGCGATCTGCTTCCAGGGGAAGCGGCGCGGCGTTGCGCCAGACGTTCAGCGTCCCTTTTTCCAGTCTGATACTGCTGAAGTGCCCTGGGTGGGTAAACTGAGCGAGACGCAGCCCGAGGTCCACCCGCTTCGCAACCAGCGTGGCTGGCTGAGTTTTACGGCCAAACGAGACGTTATCAAGGGTAAGCAGCGAGGGATCGGAAAAGTTATGCTCCAGCTTGCTGAACGCCAGCTGATAGTCGGTACGCTGGCTGATGGTGCGGCTGATCCATCCGGCACCCCACTGCGTTTGTAGCAGGACATACAGCAGGACAGCGACCAGTAAAAGCAGCAGCAGTAGCGTAAGCAGAATTTTTCCGAGTCGTTTCATTGCACCCTTCCCTATGAGCATTTTTGATAGGTTGTTATGCCTGAATTATTACCGAAGCTCAACCGCCGGATGCTCGCGGGCGACGTGAATATCGCCCGCCTTTAAGCGCAGGAGGGGGGACGGTGCGGTTTACTTCTCCTGTGGGAAAAGCAGATTCAGAATAATGGCGGTGATGCCCCCTGCCGCGATGCCGGAGGAGAGCAGCGTTTTCAGCCAGTCCGGAGCAAATTGCAGGATTAAAGGCTGCTGGGATACGCCCAGACCGACCGACAGGGAGAGGGCCATTATCATAATTGCCCGACGGTTGAGCGGCTCGCGCGAGACGATACGCACACCCGAGGCGGCGATGGTGCCGAACATGACAATCGTTGCGCCGCCCAGCACCGGTTCAGGGATATGCTGGACAAATCCGCTCACTGCCGGGAACAGGCCGAGCATAATCAGCAGCAGGGCGACGACAAAACCTACGTAGCGGCTGGCGACGCCGGTCAGCTGAATAACGCCATTGTTCTGACCAAAGCAGGAGTTGGGAAAAGTATTAAACAGCGCCGAGACACAGGAGTTCAGGCCGTTAGCCAGCACACCTCCCTTCAAACGTTTCATATACAGCGGTCCGCTGACCGGCTGCTCAGAAACATCGGACGTTGCCGTGATATCGCCGATGGTTTCCAGCGAGGTCACCATAAAGACCAGCATAAGCGGGATAAGCAGGTTCCAGTCGATGCCCAGGCCATAATACAACGGCGTCGGGACAGCGATTAAGGGTGAGGCGGAGGCGGGGGTAAACGACGGCAGCATGTCCAGCATCCAGGCGAGCAGGTAACCGACCGCCATAGCAATCACCAGCGACGCCACGCGCAGCCAGGGATTACGCTGGCGGTTTAACAAAATAATCACCGCCAGCACGGCACCCGCCAGCAGCAGGTTTTTCGGCGCGCCGAACGTATGATTGCTGATTGCGGTAAAGCCGCCGCCGATGGAAGTCAGGCCCACCTGGATCAGCGACAGGCCAATAATCATCACCACAATCCCTGAGACAAGCGGGGTGATAATACGGCGCGCCAGATGGAGCACGCGGGAAAGCAGCATCTCGGTACAGGAGGCCAGCATCAGCGTGCCGAACAGCGCCGCCATCATGGTTGGCACATCCGCACCGCCACTTTTCAGCGCGGTGCCTCCCATGATCAGCGGCGTTACGAAATTAAAGCTGGTGCCCTGAATCGACAGCAGTCCTGAACCGACGGGCCCCCAGGTCTTAATTTGCAGAATCGAGGCCACCCCGGAGGCAAACAGCGACATGCTGATAATGTGCTGCGTATCCTGCGCGGGCAGGCCAAGCGCCTGGCAAATCAGCAGGGCGGGCGTGATGACCGCCACAAACATCGCCAGCAGATGCTGACAGGCCGCAAACAGCGTTTGCGGCAGCGGCGGTCGGTCGTCCAGACGATAGAGCAGTTCGCTTTTTGCCGCAGCAGCATGCTGACGGCCGGATGCGGCATCGGGGATATTGACGGACATTTTCACGGTTCCCTGGTGAACAAAGTGGCGATTTTAATCTTATACAGGGTAAAAGCAAACGTTTGCCGTGAGAGTTAGCGTCAGCGCATCGACGATCCCTGCAGCCTGCTGCGCGACAAACCGATCCTCAGGGATTCAAATACGATGTAGCTCACACAGGCCACTAAAAAGGAGTTCAGGGTCGGTGCTCCCCACTGTACGCTCAACCCGACATAGCTCCCGGCAAGGCTGGCGAGTATGGCGGCCCAGCCGGTCGTCACGGTCTTATCCGGAAGTGTGCCGTCTGCCCTGGAGGTTTTCAGCGCGACGCTGTACTTCTTCACCACAAAATACTCGGTCAGCATCACGCCCAGCACGGGCGGTACGACGACCCCAAGCAGGTTCAGGAAGTCGACGAAATGGTCAAGGATGCCCCATACCGACAGCCCGGTACCCAGCACGCCAAGACCGAGGGTTACGGCCGAATAACTGAGCTTTTTACCGGTGGTGCTTTCGACCGCATTTACAATACCGAGCGCTGAGGAGTAGAGGTTGAGATCGTTGACCCTCAACGTGGAGCAAATCACGGCCAGCAGGCCCAGGCTGCCCGTGGAGAGGGTGATGATTGACATGATGTCGCCGGTGTTCAGCTTGCGGGCAATAAAAATGGCCAGGCCGTTAATAATAAATTCACCCAGAATAATCGTCGCGAGGGTGATCATCAGCACGTGTCGGCCATTTTTGGAATAGCGCGTCAGGTCAGGTGTCATCAGGCTGGCGAGGATAGCGCCGCCCACCACCAGTGTGATACCCGCATTGATCGAGAGCATCTCCTTACTCTGCCCGGACACTACCGGCGGGCTGGCGTGATCGGAGATAAGCGTATGCCAGGATATCCAGGCAATGAGCGCGATAAAAACCGGCACGGCAAAACGCGCGGTAAATCGCAGGGCCCGAAACCCGAAGGCCACGATGAGGGTCAGCGTCAGGCCGGAAAGGGTGGCCGCCAGTGAAAAACTCAGCTTTCCCTCCGTCGCCGCACTCAGAGAACGGGCGAAGAGGGAATTCTGTATACCAAACCATCCCAACAGGCTGATGGCCACCACCACCCCGATCAGCGCCGATCCGCTTTTGCCGAAGCCACACCAGCGTCCAAGCAAACTCCCTGACAGGCCCTCTTTCATGCCAATGTAGCCAAAGCCAAAGGTGATTAAACCAAAGATCAGGCTTCCGAGGATAATCGCCGTAAAGGCATCCCCGAGGGGCATACTGTCGCCTAATACGGCACCCAGCATAAACTGGTCAAGTGCGGTCAGCATTCCCATATGTACGATGGCAACGCTAAGGAGAGAAACGCGACTCGTCGCCGGTACGCGGCTAAGAGGAAAATCGTCAATTTTCATAATAGAAAATCCTTTTTAAATGAAGTGGATCCCTTTTTGGATCAGGCGACCTGGGATGTAGTTTCCGAGATGAGTATTTTCACAGAATTCTTCAAACTGCCGGAGCGAATGAACGCCTGCTTTTTGATATATGCTGTAAATTCTGTTTTCGACGGTTTTAACACTCAGTGAATAGATATTTGCCATCTCTTTCGCGGTCATTCGCTGGAGTATAAGGAAAATGATATCCATTTCCGCGTCGGTAAAGTCTGGATGATTACACTGTGTTGTCAGGACCGAGGGCTTTTTCTTATTAATAAATTTCGCGGGTGTCAGATTATCCAGCGGTCGTGCATTCCAGACGGTGCCAATACATTGGGCGTCACGGTTAAAAAAAGGAAATTTCTCACTGATAAAAGGCGTCAGATAATCCAGACCATTCCAGTAGTGCGTCTCAATAACACTGACGCGCTCAAGGGATTCTTCCGTCCGCCGATCGTGTTCCTGTAAATCTTCAGCGCATTCAGCCCATAGCGCGGGAAAGTCCTGATCGAGCTCTCCCTCAACATTGAACGTCGGGGGCGTATTTGTATAGCGACAGGCGGCTTTATTCATATAAAGATGCCTGGACTGAAGATCTTTAATACCCCAGGGCTCAGCAAGATTTTCCATCATACAAATAAAAGCCGACAGCACATTATTCCCATCGCTGGAAGACGCCATAGCATGTTCCCTTTCAGGAAAATATTTTCTGCAAATAATAACGCGTATGTTTACCTAAATAGCCGTCCATGCTGCCATATACCTGGTAGCCCAGCTTTTCGTAGAATCCTCTGGCCTGAAAACCGAACGTATCGACATAGGCCATCTTGCATCCCCGTGCTTTAGCGATCTCTTCCGCTTTCAGCATCAGCGCCCTGCCCTGATTATTCCCTCTCTGTGCTTCACTGATCCACAGATACTGGATCTCCAGGCCTTCCCACCATGTCTTCGCCACCAGTCCTCCGTGGATCTGATTATCCTCACTGCGGAGCGTTACCAGCAGTGGCTCAATATCGACCGCGTCGAACTGGCTGTTATGCTGCCAGAGATGGCTGATGACGTATTCCTGATCCTCAGCGGAAGGGGTAGAGGTTGTGACGATTTTCATTGTTGCTCCCTGAATTCGAAAATGATTGCCCTGCACAGCCGCGAATTTTGTGCAGAAAATTCATAAATTTTCAAGGGGGATTATTACTGTTTCACGCCTGAAAAATCGCCGCTATTATTCGGCAGATACAAAAAAATCAGTTATTTCAATATTTTTATAGGCATTCTGCCAACATCAGGGATATTAAATATTTAAGCCATGGGTATGAAAGCGGCTCAGGCGTTGGTATAACGCTGCGTTTCCGGTAGCCAGCGCTCAATAAGCGCCGTTGCCTGTTGCGGATAGTGCTGGTGGATATGTCTGGCGACGCGCTGTACCTCTGGGATCATCGCCTGGTCGCGCAGCAGGTCGGCGACCTTAAACTCGGCGTTACCGGTTTGACGCGTGCCCAGCAATTCGCCCGGCCCGCGAATTTCTAAATCGCACTGGGCAATGACGAAGCCGTCATTGCTGTCGCGTAAAACCTGCAGGCGCTTCTGCGCGGTTTTACTCAGCGGCGCCTTATAAAGCAGGACGCAGTGAGAGGCTACCGATCCGCGTCCTACGCGTCCGCGTAGCTGATGAAGCTGCGCCAGTCCCAGCCGCTCGGGGTTTTCAATAATCATCAGGCTGGCATTTGGCACATCCACGCCAACCTCGATAACCGTGGTAGCGATAAGCAGATGCGTGGCGCCTTCTTTAAAGGCCTGCATTACGGCCTGCTTCTCCCCGGGCTTCATCCTGCCGTGTACCAGCCCAATCTGTAATTCCGGGAGCGCCAGCTTCAGCTCTTCCCAGGTGGCTTCTGCCGCCTGAGCCTCTAGCTGATCGGACTCCTCAATCAGGGTACAGACCCAGTAGGCCTGTCGGCCTTCAGCGGTACAGGCGCTTTTCACCCGTGAGATAATCTCAGCCCGACGCGTATCCGGAATCGCTACCGTCGTGACCGGCGTTCTGCCTGGCGGAAGCTCATCGATGGTCGAGGTGTCCAGATCGGCATAGGCGGTCATTGCCAGGGTTCGCGGGATAGGCGTAGCGGTCATGATCAGCTGATGAGGATGGAAACCCTGCTCCTCGCCCTTTTCCCAAAGCGCCAGCCGCTGATGAACCCCGAAGCGGTGCTGTTCATCAATAATGACCAGTGCCAGCCCGTTGAACTGCACCTGTTCCTGGAAAATGGCGTGCGTACCGACAATCATCGAAACCTGCCCGGCCGCAATAGCTTCCTGCTGAGCCAGCCGCGCTTTGCCCTTCTGCTTACCGGCCAGCCAGCCCACTTCAATCCCCAGTGGCGCAAACCACTGGCGGAAGTTATTGGCGTGCTGTTCGGCCAGCAGCTCGGTCGGGGCCATCAGGGCGACCTGCTTGCCCCAGGCGATCACATTAAGCGCGGTCAGGGCGGCAACCAACGTTTTTCCTGAGCCCACATCTCCCTGTACCAGACGCATCATCGGATAGTCATGAGCCAGGTCATGTTCGATTTCCTGGACGACGCGAACCTGTGCGGCGGTCGGTCTAAAGGGCAGGGCTGCCAGCAGCTTACTGCTCAAATCGTGCCGGGGAGTCATCGGTAATGCATGATAGCGCTGGGCGCCGGCGCGAACGGCCAGCATGCTGAGATTGTGCGCCAGCAACTCTTCCATAATCAGACGGCGCTGCGCAGGATGACGGCCATGTTCCAGATCAACCAGGGCCATATCCGGCGGCGGGCGGTGCAGCATACGCAATGCGGCGGGCAGACCGATCATCCCCTGACTCAGCTCAGGAGGCAGCAGTTCAGCGATAGCGCAGGTATCCAGCAGCGCCAGCGCCTGATCAGTAAGGTTGCGCAGCGTGGCCTGACGTACGCCTTCGGTCGTGGAGTAAACCGGAGTGAGCGTTTCCTGCAAGGCAACCGTGGTGTTCTCGCCCTGGACCCGGTATTCCGGATGGATAATTTCTGCGCCCCGCTGGCCGCGCTTGATTTCACCGTAAGCGGTGACGCGCCTGCCGGGCGACATGCTGTTTTTCATTCCGGCATTGAAATTGAAAAAACGCAGGGTGAGGATGCCCGTCCCGTCGCTTATCTGGCAGGTCAGCATCCTTCGGCGGCCAAAGGAGATATCGCAGTTGAGGACCTCACCTTCTACCGTGGCGTAAATATTGGGGAGCAGGTCGTTAATGGCATAAAGTTGCGTACGATCTTCATAGCGCAGCGGCAGATGAAGCAGCAAATCCTGCACGGTAACCAGCCCCAGCTTTGCCAGCTTTCCCGCCTGGCTTGCGCCAACGCCTGCGAGGGTGCTTAGCGGAACGGTATCCAGCAGGCGACCATTCATTTTTTTCGACCCGATGACTGCATCGTTGCCCACCATTGAGCATCGGCTACCACCTCGCCCCGATCGTTGATCTGCGGGTAGGGTAAACCTTTGTGCTTCGCGACCCGCGCCAGCACGGGATAACCGCCTTCAAACAACAGGCGCTGCTGCTCGCTGAACGGCAGGGTGCTGGTCTGGCGCTGGTACATACCGGCATTCTGACGCTGGCGCTGGGCTTCATAGAGGATAAGCGCAGAGGCCACGGAAACGTTAAGGGACTGCACCATGCCAACCATTGGGATAATGATCTCCTGGTCTGCCAGTTCCAGCGCCTGACGGGTAATACCGGTTTTTTCCTGGCCCATCAAAATGCAGGTGGGTCGGGTGTAATCGATTTCGCGAAAGTCGACGGCCTTATCAGACAGATGGGTCGCCAGGATCTGCATATCCTGGCTTTTGAGATGGCAAATTGCGTCCGCGATGGTCGGGTGCGTTTGCACCTGCACCCAGCTGTTGCTGCCTGCCGCAGAGGAGACCATGGTTCGCATGCGGCTGCCCGGCCATACGGCATGAACTTCATGCACGCCCACCGCGTCCGCCGTGCGGATCACTGCGGAGACGTTATGGGGTTTATGGACCTGCTCCATACAGAGAGTCAGGTCATGTTGACGTGCGGCCAACATCTCCATAATACGGTCGAAGCGTTGAGCATTCATGCGCTAGTTTCGGTTACGGTGAACTTTAATCACATCCGGCATTACGCGGATTTTACGCATAATATTTGCCAGATGAACGCGATCCCGGGCCGTCAGACGGATAAAAGCACTGTAGACCCGACCATCTTTCTCTTCCGTATTCATGCTCTGGATATTGGAGCCAGCGGTATTAATAGCGGCAGTCAGGTTAGCAAGCGCTCCCTGATGATTAAACATTTCAACCTTAATTTCCGCCATAAATTCATGATCGGTCGTGACTTTGTCCCACTCAACCGCCATATATTTCTCGGGCTCTTTTTGATAGCCACGAATATTACGGCAGGACTCATGGTGCACCACCAGGCCTTTACCAGGACTGACGTGGGCGACTATCGGATCGCCAGGAATAGGGCGGCAGCACTTGGCGAAGGTAATCAGCACGCCCTCTGCACCCTTAATGGGCAGCTTGTTGCGGGAGCTGGAAGCAGTGCGCGGGCTGGCGGGCAGGGGGTTATCACTTTGCTGAAGATTTTTCGCCACCACCACGCTCATGGCGTTACCCAGGCCGATTTCTGCCAGCAGATCGTCCAGGGTGGCCAGTTTCATACGTTCCAGCTCGTGCTCCAGGTTGCCTGGCGGGATTTCAGCCAGCTTGCGGCTACCGCCCAGTGCGTGATTAAGCAGACGACGCCCCAGGCTGACCGAATCGTCACGCTTGAGGTTTTTCAACAGCTGGCGGATTTTTGCCCGCGCTTTCGAGCTGACGACAAAATTCAGCCATGCGGCATTCGGGCGGGCACCCGGCGCGGTAATAATTTCGACGGTCTGACCGCTGCTCAGCGGCTGCGACAGCGGATAGGGCTGGCGATCGACGCGGGTACCGACGCAGGCATGGCCGATATCGGTATGCACGGCATAGGCAAAATCCACCGGCGTGGCGCCTGCGGGCAGTTCAACAATGCGCCCTTCTGGCGTGAATACGTAAATTTCGTCCGGGAACAGGTCGGATTTGACGCTTTCAATAAATTCAAAGGAGCTTCCGGCACTCTGCTGAAGCTCCAGCAGGCTCTGTAGCCAGCGCTGAGCGCGGATCTGTGCCGTGGTGCTGCTTTCACCCTGCTCTTTATAAGCCCAGTGAGCCGCGACCCCCATCTCGGCCATCTGATCCATATCTTCCGTGCGGATCTGCACCTCTACCGGCACGCCGTGCGGCCCGATCATTGAGGTGTGAAGCGACTGGTATCCGTTAGCCTTGGGAATAGCGATATAATCCTTCACCCGGCCCGGGCGAGGCTTATACAGGCTGTGCATCTGGCCAAGAACCCGATAGCAGGTATCCACATCACTGACGATCACCCGGAAGGCATAAATATCCATGATCGAGTGGAAACGCTGCTCTTTGAGGTGCATTTTGCAGTAGATGGAGTAGAGATGCTTTTCTCTGCCGCTCACGCGACAGGGAACGCCAGCTTCCTGCAAACGCCCGTCAATTTCCGAAAGGATTTTTTGAATCATCTCCTTACGGTTACCGCGAGCGGCTTTAACCACTTCTTTAATCACGCGATAGCGATTAGGGTAGAGCGCTTCAAAACCCAGCTCTTCAAGCTCGGTTTTCAGGTGGTGGATGCCCAGACGGTGGGCCAGCGGGCTGTAAATTTCCAGCGTTTCGCGGGCTATGCGCCGGCGTTTATCCGGGCGCAGCGAGCCGAGGGTGCGCATATTATGCGTACGGTCAGCCAGCTTGATCAGGATGACGCGAATATCCTGCACCATCGCCATAATCATCTTGCGAAAGTTTTCGGCCTGGGCCTCTTTCTTATCACGGAATTTCAGCTTGTCGAGTTTCGACACCCCCTCTACCAGTTCGGCAACGCTTTTACCAAACAGCTGTTCCATATCCTGGTAGGTGGCGGGCGTGTCTTCGATCACATCGTGAAGAAGCGCGGCCATAAGCGTTTCATGGTCGAGCTTCATTTCAGCAAGGATGCAGGCTACGGCAACCGGATGGGTGATATAAGGCTCACCGCTGGAGCGAGACTGTCCCTCGTGGGCATCACGTGCGACAAGGTAGGCTTGCTTGAGGCGCTTAATCTGGTCCTCAGGCAAGTATTTTTCAATCAGCTGATTGAGACTTTCAAACAGATACAAGGGCGGCCTTCAGGCTGATAATTAACGACGACCTTCTGCGATAGCAGTAACAGCCTGCAGCTCAGCGGCTTCCTGATCCTGCTGTTCCTGACGATCGCGCACGTCCAGGATCTGGTTGGTGATCAGGCCTTCTTCGATTTCACGCAGGGCGATAACGGTAGACTTATCGTTTTCTTCAGGTACCAGCGGATCTTTACCACCAACCTGCATCTGACGCGCACGGCGTGCAGCGACCAGAACGAGGTCAAAACGGTTACCAATTTTTTCTACTGCGTCCTGTACGGTTACGCGTGCCATAATTGTGATACTCCACGGGAGAAGAAATGACTGGGCATCATACTGAGTTGTCCTCAGTCTGCCAATAGTTTGCTGATTAACGCGTCATGTCGGGATTTTTGACGTCCCATACGCAGCCGCTCAGCGCGAATGATGGTTTTCAGATCGGATAAAGCCAGATCGAAATCATCATTAACAATAAGATAATCGTACTCCGCAAAATGGCTCATCTCAGCCACGGCCTGCGCCATTCGGCGGCTGATAACCTCTTCGCTATCCTGACCGCGCCCGCGCAGCCGGCGGTCCAGCTCATCCTTTGACGGCGGCAGCACAAAAATTGTGCGGGCCTGCGGCATTTTCTCACGAATCTGCTGGGCACCCTGCCAGTCAATATCGAGGAAAACATCCACGCCGGTGGATAACACCTGCTCGATGGCCTTGCGGGACGTGCCGTAATAGTTCCCAAACACTTCAGCATGCTCAAGGAAGGCGCCTTCCTGAATCATACTGCGGAATTCGTCATGCGAGATGAAATAGTAATGTTCACCGTGGTGCTCACCGGGACGCTCTCCCCGCGTGGTATGGGAGACAGAAACCTGAGTGTCATACAGCGGCTGCGTTTTCAGCAGTGCATGAATGAGACTGGATTTACCCGCGCCGCTGGGAGCAGAAACAATAAAAAGAGTGCCTTGAGCCATGATTATCTTTGATATGCCAATAAAGCGGAGTCTACTTCCTGCACAGTATACACGGCTGGGGCACTTGATGCAGCGTTTCAGGCGTACCGCCGTGCTTTTTCTCTATAAATGGATAGCCCTTCGCAGCGTGTCGGTAATTTTTCATCCCTGATGAAATATTTCTGGTACTGCTTTCCACGCTTTCTTCTTTGCCGTCGTCAGGCCGCTTAACCTGCGTTTCAATCCGCACAGAACAAAAAGGAGAAGGCAGGATGCGGATCTTATTACTGTTGCTGGCGCTGAGCTGTTCGACTCTTCAGGCCCAGTGCCCGGTGTGGACACCCGCCCACGCGGCAAGCGAAATGACAGCGTTAGAAAAGCAGCTAAGCGAATGGGATGATGCCTATTACCGAAAGGGAATCAGCGTTGTCGGGGATGAACGCTACGATGCGCTGCTCCAGACCTATCAGACCTGGCAGCGCTGCTTTGTTCCGCAGAGCGATCTCCGCCAGCCCCAGCTGGCGCAGGGCGGTAAAATGCTCCATCCCGTTGCGCATGCGGGCGTCCGTAAACTGGCTGATAAGCAGGCAGTCGCACGCTGGATGACGGGAAAAACCGATCTCTGGGTACAGCCCAAAGTGGATGGTGTTGCGGTGACCCTTAGCTACCATCAGGGCAGGCTTGTAAACTTAATTAGCCGGGGAGATGGCCTGCGCGGCGAAGACTGGACGGCGAAAGCCGCGCTGATCCCGGCTATTCCACAGCGTATACCTGATTCTTCAGGCTCGCTTACGCTACAGGGTGAACTGTTCCTGTTGATGAACGGTCATCAACAGGCCGGGCAGGGGGGAGTCAATGCGCGCGCCCTCGTAGCAGGAGCAATGCGTCGAACCAGCGCGTCAGAGGTGCTTAGCAGGGTGGGGGTATTTATCTGGGGCTGGCCTGATGGCCCCGCCACCATGCAGGAGAGAGTAGCGAAACTGAGCGAGGCCGGTTTTACGCTGGCGGCCAGCTGGAGCCAGCCGGTCAGTAATGCCGGTGACGTTGAGGGCTGGCGCACGCGCTGGTTTTCTCAGCCACTGCCTTTTGTCACCGATGGCGTGGTCGTCCACAGCCCGCCCGCTGCCGGGCAATATTGGCTCCCCGGCAACGGTGACTGGGCGGTTGCATGGAAGTACGATCCCGTACGGGTCACGACCGGTGTGAAATCCGTTGATTTTACGATTGGGCGAACCGGGAAAATCAGCGTAGTGCTCAATCTGGATCCTGTTGTGCTGGACGATAAACAGGTTCGCCGCGTCACTCTGGGATCGCTTAAACAGTGGCAGTCCGCGGATATCGTGCCGGGCGATCGGGTATTAATCAGCCTGGCGGGCCAGGGTATTCCACGTCTGGATGACGTCGTGTGGCGCGTAAGTCAGCGCGATCCCCCTGCGACCCCACAGGCGGAAAGCTACCATTCTCTTAGCTGTTTCATGCTAACCCCTGCCTGCCGCGCGCAATTTCTTGCCCGACTGGTCTGGCTGAGTAGCCGCAATGGACTTGCCATGCAGGGCATAAACCGTAGTAGCTGGCAGAAATTGATGCAGGCAGGTCATCCGGAGCATCTCTTCTCATGGCTGTTGCTGACGCCAGAGCAGCTAAGTGAGATAAAGGGGATTACCCAGCCACGGGCCCACTATCTCTACCATCAGTTCACGTTTAGTAAGCAGATGCCCTTTAAGCGGTGGGTGAGAGCGCTGGGCGTACCTGTTCCAGAGAGGGCGCTGAACGCCATGGAAGACGATAGCTGGCAGACCATGCTGGCACGGGGTGAATCATCATGGCAGCAGCTACCGGGGGTGGGCCGGGCACTTGCGCAGCAGATTATGGCCTTTTTAACCGCGCCACAGGTGCGGCCACTGATTGCCTTTTTAGAACAGAATATTCCGGCACGGATCAGTGCTCCGCATCATGGTAGTTGAAGACGGGTAGACCGAGCTTAAAGCGCAGCGCCAGCAGGCGGGCAATAAAGCCAAACAGCAGGGTAACGGTGATTGTCGTTTCGTGTGACAGGGGCGTCTTCAATAACAGGATATAGAGCCAGCCTGACGCAAAGGCGATACCGGCATAGAGCTCTTTCTGAAACACCAGGGGAATGCGGTTGCAAAACATATCGCGCAGTACGCCGCCAAACACTCCGGTAACCACGGCACATATCGCGGCAATAATTGGCGCATGGCCCATGTCCAGGGCCACTTTGGCGCCGATAATGGAAAATACCACCAGGCCGAGCGCATCCAGCACCAGGAAAACCTTGCGCAGGTGGGGCATCAGGTGGGCAAGCTGGGTAGTCACTACCGCTGCGGCAGCGACAATAATGATATATTCAGGATGTTTTACCCAGCCAAGCGGATAGTGCCCCAGCAGCATATCCCTGACGGAGCCGCCGCCAATGGCGGTAACCGAGGCGATAATAATCACGCCGAACATATCCATCTGACGACGGCCTGCCGCCAGCGCGCCGGTCATCGCTTCTGCCGTAATGCCGATGATATAGAGAACAGTAAGTAACATAGCCAGCTCCTGAATAACCGGCAGCAAGCATGAAGGATCGGCAGTAGTTTGACGACTGGAATTTTAAAAATATTACGTGGATCTTGCGGCTTTCTGATTACAGGGGAGCGGAAGATTTTGATATCCGCGTAAATTTGCTGGCTGGGGTCACTCGCAAAGTCGCAACATATAAAACATGCGCTGGTGGAAGCCCCGCCAGCGCATGTTAACGGCATAGTGCATCAATCTCTACGAGATAAAACCGTGCCGACCCGCCGAATCAGTTTTTCTTCACGAACTCTGATTTAAGCTTCATCGGACCAAAACCATCGATCTTGCAGTCGATATTATGATCGCCTTCTACCAGACGGATGCTTTTGACCCGGGTGCCGATTTTTAGCGGCGTCGAGCTGCCTTTAACCTTCAGGTCTTTGATCACGGTGACGCTATCGCCATCGGCAAGCAGATTGCCGTTAGCGTCTTTAACGATCAGTGTGTCTTCAACCGCCGCATCTGCGGTTTCAGACCAGACGTGCCCGCACTCCGGGCAGTTGAGCATGGCGCCATCCTGCCAGGTGTATTCTGACTGGCACTTAGGGCAGGGAGGAAGAGTTTGCATGGTGAGCCTCAAAGTAATCCATAAAAAAACAGGGGGCATTTTAGCCGGAAGGCGGCGGTAAGCCTACAATAAAAATCCGGGGGGCTTATGAAGCTGGCTCGGGTGCTTTAAGATTATTGTCATAATCCACAGGGGGATCTATGCAGAAGCTGAATATTTATGATGCAAAGACACATCTGTCCAGGCGGGTAGCGGATGTTGCAGCCACGTCGTGACAGCCTCCTGAGTATTTTGCTACTTCCGCATAGCTGGTGAAAGCCGTGGAGGAAGGGATGATGCTGTCTTTACGCGAGGGCGGCAAACCTAATCGGAGGAGACTTTTATAATATCACCATTATGGTCTAAGCGATAATTATCACCATCGTACACGGTGAACATTAAGCCCATATTTCTGCTTTTATCTACAGAAAATACAGCATCCTTTTCGATGCAATTTACTTTTGTCTTCATATCATCAAAACAAAGCCTGTCATATTTCCCTTCTTCTTTATAACCATCGCCAAAATCCCAAAAAATAACAGTAAAATATCCAGAGGATGATGGTTTAGGGATGTCATATTTTTCTTTCAGTATTTCTTTATTTTTTAGCCACCAGTTTATTTTCCCCTTATCTGTCAGCGGGAGACTTCTGACTAAAACATAACTATGATTACCGTTGTCATGAACCGCAACAACTTCTACCGGGCGCAGTGATAGCCAAAGCCAGTAACCCAGCAGAACACAGCCAGTCAGGAAAAGCAGAATCAAGATTTTTTTATTTTTTACTGTCATTGCGACCTCCAGTGATTTCTACGGTGGTTTCCATATTGGTCAAAAAAGGCTTAAAACCAAACTGATTGTATCGCTGGAGCACAAACCAGATACGGAAGAAATGGAACTGGCTAAATTTTGTTTTCAGAATATCATCATTATCCAGACCAAAGTGATCCTGGACCTTGAAATGGACCACTGCCTGAAAACGGTCATTATCAACATGCAGTGATTTCATGGTGATATGTGTTGCCCAGGTATCATGAACGGTGATACCCATACCGTTAAAATTATCCTGGAAGCGATCAAATTTTGGGAGTTTGCCTTCGAGAATGTTTTTTCGTAATTCATCCTTATAATTTTTCGGGTATTTCTTGTCTTCCCATATTATGTATTTTTTAAGCGTATCTCTTATTCGTAAAACCGTACTATTTTTTGTTGAATCATTAAGAATATGATCCTTTAAAGCTCTGTCCAGAGACACATCACGAAAGGGCGTACCGTTACCGTTCTGCATGTGAGTGATCATCTTTTCGATCAGGTGGCTGTACGGCCCGTAAAGGGAAAATTTGCGGGATAACGAGCGGAACTCATCAAACAGGATTATGGCACACTGCTGGCGGGTAATCTTTTCACCCTGGCTACGCAGATTACAGCAAAACATGGACTGAGGACGATCCATTGAAGAACGCCGGGTCAGGGTGTAAGGATCAACCCGGTCAGAGATGTAATCCAGTCGGTAATGGGATTTTAACTGTGCTTCGGTCAGATCGCCGCAGCGCATATCACTGGCGCTGTAGTCGTCCATCCACTTTTGGGTTTTGAACAGGGTGCTGGGAAACTGTAATGCGGCCATTAGTTTACATTCCTTGTGTGATCATCCGTGGTGGTCTTCACAGGGAATAATACGCGGTGAAAGGTCAGAGTGTAAATGTTGTCCTTTTGCATAGGTGGCCTGCGTCTGGAACTCAATAGTTCCGATCCACACGTCTGTACGCTGCGAAACCTGCCAGGAGGAATTGCTGATAGCGTTGCTGGTCATGGAGGCAACCGGATTGCTGGCCGCTGCCTGTAACTGCACCTGACCGCCATATGTCATATCCCGTGCTGGTGAGGGAATTAAATATGGTATCGCCTGCGCCGTCCCACAGCAGGGGATCCAGCAACCCTTTAATTTCGCCTTTCAGGTAATCAAGCACTTGCAGCGGATCGGTGAACAACATCACAAACGCATCCCACAGCGCCAGCCTGCCCGGCGTTCATCAAAATACTGGCGGCGGTTATAGATACCTTCCACGCCCTTGATACGGTGATTCAGGCAGCGTTCGGTAACAATCGGATCAACGCAAAGTGCCGCTAAATGGGTACGGCCAGTGCGTCAGCTTTGCGTTCCTGCTTCTCTCAGGCCTCAATACCATGCCCTCATCTGAATATCTACAGCTTCGCGGTAGTGCCGCCTGTATGCTGAATAGGGGTGGACCCAAATTGGATCGCATAAATACGTCTGGGTACATCCTTTATCCGCGTTGTTATGCAACCGTATGCAATAGCATAAAAATAAAAAAGCCCGCATTTAGCGGGCTGCAATGGTTTCTTGCTACTGAGTGCAACAGTATGCAACGTTATTCGATATTCTGAATCTGCTCACGCATCTGCTCGATCAGAACCTTAAGTTCAATAGCAGAGGTGGTGACCTCGGCGTTAATCGATTTAGAAGCGAGCGTATTGGACTCACGATTGAACTCCTGCATCATAAAGTCGAGGCGACGGCCTACGGCCTCTTTCTTCTTCAGAATGTTGTAGGTTTCTTTTACGTGGGCTTCCAGCCGATCCAGCTCTTCCGCCACGTCAACGCGCTGAGCCAGCATAATCAGCTCCTGCTCTACGCGGTTACTGTCCAGCTGGACCTGGGCTTCTTCCAGTTTGGTGACCAGGCGTTCACGCTGCCACTTCAGTACGTCTGGCATCTGTGCGCGCACTTTGGTGACTTCAGCGCTGACGCCTTCCAGGCGCTGCTCAATCAGGGATTTCAGGGCTGCACCTTCGGTTTCGCGCGAGGTGATAAAGTCGTCCAGCGCGATCTCCAGCGCCTTTAGCAGCTCTGCGGAAATGGTATCAAGATCCTGTTCCTCAGCTGACATCACGCCGGGCCAGCGCAGAATATCGACCGGGTTGATTTCACCCTCGTCACTCTGCATTTTCACCCAGTTGGCGGCCTGCACCAGCTGAATAGCCAGCTTTTCATTCAACACCAGCGAGCTTTGGGCGCTCGGGTCGGCATCAAAGCGAAGATTGCACTCGATTTTACCGCGCGTCAGGCGGTTACGGATGCGCTCGCGGATTACTGGTTCCAGCCCGCGGAACTGCTCCGGGAGTCGGATATAGGTTTCCAGATAGCGCTGGTTAACGGAACGAAGTTCCCAGGCTGCACTGCCCCATTCGCCTTTGGTTTCACGCCGTGCGTAAGCTGTCATGCTGCGGATCATGTTCTGTACCCGATTTCAGAGAAAGATGGGCGGATTATAGCGATGTAGATGGAGGCTTAACAGGTATTCAAACGCAATTTGGAAAATAAGCTGGCAGGTGAGGCTTTTTTCATATTGGGTGTGATCAGGCTAACAGCCGGGTTAATTTGCATCAAATGCTGGAAATACGGGCGAAACTGAGAAGTATATTCGAAATATTTGTTACCAGAAGTGATTCAATTATATCTTTAATACAATGTTGGTAAATATTAGCTTTGAAATCATGCGTGAATAATTTTCAAATGAAAATCGTTTATTTACTAAATTTATCAGTATTTTTTTTGGCAATATTATCTTGCGAAAAACATTGAAAACAATTAACGTGAGATAGATTTTATGGAATATGCTGCCTGGGGGCAATAAGTTATGGATAACGTAGATAAGGTGGATAGTATTATCAGGGAGTTTCTGCCTCATAAGATCATTCCTTCGTGGTTGAGAAAATTAATCAAGTGGGCATTTGGCGAGAAAATTATCACGACGGCTTTTCCGGATTTCTCAGAAAAACAGGGTGTCGAATGGGTTAAAGCTGCCGCTGAAAAAATCAGTTTTCACTGTAAGATTGACGATGATGATTATAATAATATCCCACGATTCGGCCCGGTAGTTATTATTGCTAATCACCCTACTGTTATGGATGGAGTGGCAATAATTAATATTGTCGCTAACGTCAGAAAGGACGTAAAAATTGTCGCTAATCATGTTCTTTCTCTCATTTTTCCTCCCACGAAACCTATTTCTGTTAGCATCAGAAATATGCAAGGGAAAATGAGCCATAAAAAATTTCGGGAGATGAACGATCACCTCAAGCAGGGGGGCGTTTTGGTGATTTTACCTGCTGGCCGACTGGCGGGGATGACGCTTAGGGGGTTGCGTGAATCACCCTGGCATGCCGGATTTATCCAGTTGGCGATAAAAAATAATGCAGCTATCGTGCCGATATATCTCAACGGTCGCAACAGTATTCGCTATTATCTTACAGTATTAATCTCGCGCCCATTATCTAACCTGATGGTTATTCGTGAGGTACTGCGGCATCGGGGAAAAACCCTTGGTATGAAAATATTTCATCAAATTGATCTGTCCGCAATGAATAGAAAGAATATTGATTTTTCAAAAACCGCATTCGATATCCAGCAACATCTTTTTCGGGTTGGTAACAACCTTCCCGGCCTTGTGCCCACGCGGCCTCCTGTTTCTGCCCCGGTCAGCAGATGTGAACTAATTAATGGTCTGGCCCGTTGCGAATTGATGAAAACATGCAGCGATGGGAAAGGGCTGTATCTTTACCGTTACCAGGATGAGGTGGATTGTCCTCTTCTTCACGAACTGGGGCGTCTCAGAGAGATCTCTTTCCGGGCAATCGGTGCTGGTACGGGGAAACTGTGTGATAACGATATTTACGACCAGGAGTATCATCACATCATCTTCTGGGATCCGCAGCAGTTGGAAATTGTCGGTTCTTATCGTCTGATCCCCGCTGGCATCCCGCTCGCCAAAAGAGGTCTTGCAGGCCTGTACAGTCATAGTTTGTTTAATTACCAGCGGAGTGAGTTCCCTCAGATTGAAAAAACTATCGAAATAGGAAGGGGTTTCATCCAATCCGGGTATCAAAAAACGAGTGCGCTGGATGAACTATGGAAAGGGATCTTTATCTATACTCAAAGGTATCCAGAATACAAATACCTGCTGGGCGTGCTTTCCATACCGGGGTCGTTCTCAGCATTGGCCAAAAACCTTATAGTACAGTTCTATAATCTGTATTTCTCATTTGACAGAAAATTCTGTTACCCCGAAAATGAATATACTATTAATGATGAAAGCGTAGAGTTTTTTTTTCTGGGTGATGATATTGATAGTGACTGGAAACGTCTGAATGAAAAGCTTACTGGCCTGGATTGCACACTTCCCTGGCCTTATAAACAGGCGGCGAAGTGGTATTGTTCAGGAGGGTCAAAGTTGTGTTGCTTTATCGAAGATCACTCTTTAAAAACTCTTGCGGGTCTGAATTTATGTAAAATAGAGAAGTTGAAGGAAATTTACAGGCGACATTATTTCAATAAGAAGTAGGCACAGCGCGGTATCCGTATATCCATCTGAACAAAGAGAGCATAAATACTGTGATGGATCTAATTGTTAAAATTATATTTACTATCATTTTCGTGCTGAATCTTACGGCTTGTGATGATGCTGATTTAGATTATCTGTCCGGATATACGCATGGGGAATTTATTTATCTGTCATATCCTGAGTCAGAGAAAATAGAACTTATCATGGTAAAAAAAGGCGATCTGGTTAAAAAGGATCAAAGCCTGATAAAAATGGATAGTTTTATTACTGAAAATTCACTGCGTATTGCTGAGAAAAATTTCCAGGCTGAACGCGCCTTACTCGTGAACATGCAGTCAGGGGAGCGTACTGAAGCGCTGAATGTGGTGCAATCTCAGCTAGATCGGGCCACTTCTGCTGCGGATATGGCTAAGAGTCAGCTTGTCAGGTATCAACACCTCTACAATTCCCGGATAATCTCAGCCGCTGAGTGGGAGAGCATGCAGGACGACTATGCGCAAAAAAAAGCCCAGGTCGATGAACTGACCTATCTGCTAGCGGAAAAAAAATTACCGGCGCGTATTGCTCAGATTGAAAATCAGGCATCACGCGTTGACTCAGCCATGCTACAGAGAGACAAAGCACTGTGGAGCTATCAGCAGAGTACAATTGTGGCCCCTCAGGATGCCCGTGTTTACGATATTATTTATCATCCAGGGGAGCGGCCAATGGCTGGCAAGCCGATTGTTACGCTGCTTCCCCCGGAAAACGTAAAAGTCAGGTTTTATATCCCGGAGAAGATGCTGGGATTTTTCCAGGTGGGTCAGCAAATCAGCGTGCGTTGCGACGGATGCGCGCCCATTTCCGCTACCATTAATTATATAAGTCCACAGGCAGAATATACTCCTCCTGTTATTTACAGTACCAGGCGACGCGAGAAATTGATATTTATGGCTGAAGCGGTGGTTGCGCTGGAACAGGCGAACAACATTAAAATTGGTCAACCGATCAGCGTGGAGATCACCGATGGTCAATAATTTCAGCATTGACGTTAAAAATCTGAATAAGCACTTCGGAGATCAGCATGTAGTAAAAGATTTTTCTTTGCAAATTGATAGAGGTGAGATCCATGGATTTCTCGGGCCTAACGGCAGTGGGAAAACCACCTCTATCCGGATGATGTGCGGGCTTCTCACCCCGGATTCCGGAAGCGGTCACTGCCTGGGGATGGATATATTTACCCAGCGCGATCAAATTAAAAGACGTATCGGCTATATGACCCAGCACTTCTCTTTGTGGGGGAATCTTACAATCAGGGAGAATCTTTTTTTTATCTCACGGTTGTACAGTCTGGAGCAGCCTAAGGCGCTCGTCGAGCGTACTCTCTCCGAACTGGGATTGCTCTCACGGCAGCATCAGCTGGTGAAAGTTCTCTCAGGCGGCTGGAAGCAGAGAATGGCTCTGGCTGCCTGCTTGCTGCATAAGCCCTCTGTACTTTTTCTTGATGAGCCTACTGCGGGAGTGGACCCCAAAGCACGTCGTGAGTTCTGGCAAACGCTGCATCGCCTCTCTGATGAGGGGATCTCTATTCTGGTCAGTACACACTATATGGATGAGGCCGAGCGCTGTCATAAAATTGCTTATCTTTCCAGTGGCAACCTGCTGGCGCGTGGCAGCATTCAGTCGATTATTCAGGCGCAAAATCTTACCACGTTGAAGATCTCAGGAAGCGGCTTGACCGTGCTGGAAAATCGCTTACAGCGCTTCGATGCTATTGAACAAACGGTGATATTCGGTAGCAGCCTGTTTGCTACGGGCAGGGATGAAGAGAAGCTAAAAGCAGTTCTTGCCCAGGTCATTCCCGCTGAATATGAAATCCAACGCGTTAAAACTACTCTTGAAGACGCTTTCGCCTGCTTGATGAAGAACGATAATGAAAAATCCCTCTCTTAATTTCTCCTTCACCCGCTGGTATGGCGTGGTAATGAAAGAGCTGCATGAATTGCGGCGTGATAAAGTGAGCATAGGCATGGTTTTCCTCACGCCTCTGCTGCAGCTGATTATCCTGGGTTATGCCGTCAATATGGATCCGCATAACATCCCCACTGCCATGATAAATTATGATGGCGAAAGGATGAGTCAGGTATTTGTGACGGCCATGCAGAATACCCGTTATTTTTCGGTGGTGCCGATGGCATCAGAAGATGAGGCAAAAAAAGCGTTTGTTCGTGGCGATGTGCTGTTTATCGTGACAATCCCCCAGGGATTTACCCAGAAATTACTGCGGGGGGAGAAGCCCCAGCTGTTGATTCAGGGGGATGCCATCGATCCTATAGCCATAGGAAATGCATTAAGCGCTATTGTTCAGGCGTCGAAATCGATGTTTAAGCAGGACATACCGGATGCATTACGGGGGACGGAGTCTGGGGATGATTTTGAGTTGGTGATCCATCGGATGTTCAACCCGGAAGGTATCACACAATATAACACAATACCTGGGATCATTGGTTCAATACTAAGCACAACATTGATTCTAATGACAGCGCTTTCCATAACCCGTGAGCGGGAAAATGGCGCAATCGAGAATCTCCTTATTTCTCCACTAACCGGGTTTGAGGTGATTGTGGGAAAAATAACCCCCTTTGTAATGATTGGCTTATTTCAGTCGGCGGTCATTCTGCTCTGTGCTGTTATGGTCTTTGAGATACCGTTGCTGGGCAACCTGTTCCTGCTCTTTATGGTGCTGATGATTTATGTGTTTCTCTGCTTATCTATCGGTACGGGCATCTCCAGCGTGGCGCAAAATCAGCTACAGGCGCTCCAGATGTCATCATTCTATTTTATTCCTTCAATCATGCTGTCAGGATTTATCAGCCCGTTTATAAGTATGCCCTCATGGGCGCAGGCTATTGGCTCATGCCTGCCGTTGACTTACTTTATCAGGCTGATCAAAGGCATCATGTTTAAGGGCTATTCTTTTACCGAACTATTGCCGGACTTTTTGCCGCTAATCGGCCTTGCCATCGTCGTCATGGGCATCAGTCTTAAGAACTACCGTAAAACGCTGGATTGAACCCCCTTGATTCTCTGAATATGCTATGCCATCAGCCTGCACCATCCTGCACGGTAGGGCGTGGCAGGGTACAAACGCCCCTCTTACTTTGGTATGAATCGTTCGCAGGGTCCGGTGGTAACCGCTGCGAAGTGACAGCCATTTGAGGCATACCTGAGCCCTATAAACGTGTTCCTGTAGGCAGGTAGAGAATTTTCAGGCGTTTTTCACCCACCGTACGAGAAGGCTCGCATTATGAAGAAAACAGGCTGAACAGCCTGTTTCTCAGCTAAAAAACGAGGCAACCTTTACTGAGCGGCAGAGAAAACGCAGCCCGGCGCCCATCGCCATAGGCAACGGAGGGTGAAATCCGTATAATGCGCAGCCAATCATGTTTTGCTAGCCGGAGAGAAACCATGCGTCCAGCAGGCCGAAGCGCACAGCAGGTGCGTCCCGTCACACTGACCCGTCATTATACCAAACATGCAGAAGGCTCTGTTCTGGTCGAATTCGGTGATACTAAAGTTTTGTGTACTGCCACTATTGATGAGGGTGTACCCCGTTTCCTGAAAGGTCAGGGACAGGGTTGGGTCACCGCCGAGTACGGCATGCTGCCACGCGCGACGCACAGTCGTAACGCGCGTGAAGCCGCCAAAGGTAAGCAGGGTGGTCGTACGCTTGAAATTCAGCGACTGATCGCGCGCTCCCTTCGCGCCGCGCTGGATCTTAAGGCGCTGGGCGAATTTACCGTCACCCTCGACTGTGATGTGTTGCAGGCGGATGGCGGCACGCGTACCGCGTCAATTACCGGC
The DNA here is from genome assembly GCF_047918655.1 of Erwinia sp. PPS120. Lineage (GTDB taxonomy): Bacteria > Pseudomonadota > Gammaproteobacteria > Enterobacterales > Enterobacteriaceae > Erwinia > Erwinia tasmaniensis_A. Next base: position 45,062 of record NZ_JBLREF010000009.1, read on the forward strand.
GCCTGCGTTGCGCTGGCTGATGCGCTTAACCATCTGGTGGCGATTGGCAAACTCAAGGCCAACCCGATGAAAGGCATGGTGGCGGCGGTATCCGTAGGGATCGTGAAAGGTGAAGCGCTCTGTGATTTGGAGTACGTCGAGGACTCCGCTGCTGAAACCGATATGAACGTGGTGATGACTGAAGATGGCCGCATGATTGAGGTGCAGGGTACCGCAGAGGGTGAGCCCTTCAGTCATGAGGAGCTGTTAACCCTGCTCGCTCTGGCACGGGGCGGTATTGATACCCTTATTCAGGCGCAGAAAGCCGCGCTGACAGACTGATTTTTCAGGCGGCCACCGGGTCGCCTTTTTTATGACTATGTGAGGATCGAGACATGAAAGCCTGGCAGCGCCAATTTATCGAATTCGCCATCAACAAGCAGGTGCTGAAGTTTGGTGAATTCACGCTGAAATCAGGGCGTAAAAGCCCCTATTTCTTCAACGCGGGCCTGTTTAATACCGGCCGCGACCTTGCCCTGCTGGGGCGTTTTTACGCGCAGGCCCTGGTCGACTCCGGTATTGATTTCGACCTGGTATTTGGGCCCGCTTATAAAGGGATCCCGATAGCCACCACGACGGCAGTCGCCCTGGCCGATCACCATGACCGTGATGTTCCCTACTGCTTTAACCGTAAAGAAGCAAAGGATCACGGTGAGGGAGGGCTGCTGGTCGGCAGCCCGCTACAGGGGCGAATTATGCTGGTCGATGATGTGATCACTGCGGGAACCGCAATTCGTGAATCCATGGAAATTATTGCGGCTCACCAGGCTACGCTGGCCGGGGTGTTAATCTCTCTCGACCGCCAGGAGCGCGGGCGCAGCAGCGAGTCGGCAATCCAGGAAGTGGAACGCGATTACGGCTGTAAGGTGATTTCGATTATCACACTAAAAGAGCTGATTACTTACCTGGAGGAGAAGCCCGAGCTGGCCGACCACCTGGTGGCGGTGCGCGCCTACCGCAAAGAATACGGTATCTGATTTTACGGGCCAGGGAGGCTGGCCCGTAAAAGCCTATACCAGCTGCGAGGCGAGCAGTGGCCAGCGGGTATCGAAGTCAACCGTGGGCCGGTAGCGGAAACCGGAGCGCACAAAGCGGGAAAGCATACCTTCACAGAAGGCCAGCAGCTGACTCGCCAGCAGGTTCTCGTCAGTGATAAAACCTTCCCCTTCGCGCATTACCTTCTCGCGCAGAACCTGGCGTAGCTGAACCTCAATGCGTTCAAACAGCTGATTGATGCGGCTTTGCAGCCGATCCTGTTCAAACATCAGTGCATGACCGGTCAGAATACGGGTTAAACCCGGATTACGCTCACCAAAGCCCAGAATCAGCTGGATGATCAAACGCAGCCGCGGCAGCGTCTCTTTTTCGTCCTTGAGTATCAGATTGATGCGCGTAATCAGGCTGTCTTCGATAAACTCGATCAGGCTGTCAAACATCCGGGTTTTGCTGGGAAAATGCCGGTAAAGTGCCGCTTCAGAAACGCCAACGTTCGCGGCGAGTTTTGCGGTAGTTATACGCTGGCTGCCATCACTGGATTCCAGCATCTGCGCCAGAGCCTGCAGTATTTCCTCGCGACGATTCCTTTTCGCACTCTTTTTTTCTGCCATGTCCTGTAAGACCCCTGAAATATTACCTTGAACGGCAAATTGCCACGCAACATCCGTGAGCAACATGCTCACGGTGGAATAAAGACAAGTTAATCGCTATAGGAGCGGATGAGGCGTTGCTACTGACGTCCTGAATGGCCAAAGCCACCTTCGCCACGAATGCTGGCGTCGAAATCTTCCACCAGATTAAATTCAGCCTGTACGACCGGAACGAATACCATCTGAGCGATGCGTTCGCCCGGTTCGATGGTAAAAGTATCCTGCCCGCGGTTCCACACGGAGACCATCAGCTGCCCCTGGTAATCGGAGTCAATTAACCCCACCAGGTTACCCAGCACCACACCATGTTTATGGCCGAGACCAGAGCGGGGCAAAATAACCGCCGCCAGTTGAGGATCGCCAATGTGAATAGCAAGGCCCGTCGGCACCAGCGTGGTCGCTCCCGGTGCCAGCTGGACGGCCTCATCAAGACAGGCGCGCAGATCAAGACCCGCTGAGCCGGATGTGGCATAGGTTGGCAGTGGAAATTCTTTACCGACTCGCGGGTCGATTATTTTAACGTCGATTTTTTTCATCATAACGGCTGACTATCTCGTCCAGTAACTGTTGGCTAAGGCGCGACTTATCGCTAAGCGGTAAGACTTTATCGCCTCCCTGCCAGAAAAGGTGTAGAGCATTGTTATCGCTGTTGAAACCCTGTCCGGCTTTCGATACATCGTTGGCGCAGATGACATCCAGGTTTTTGCTTACTCGTTTTTGTCGGGCGTATTCTTCCACATTGTGGGTTTCAGCGGCAAATCCCACCACAAAGGGGCGGCTGTCCTGCATACCCGCCACGCCGGCAACGATATCAGGGTTTTTTATCATTTTGAGGGTAATTTCATCACCCTGCTTTTTGATTTTTTCCACGGCGACCTCAGCTGCACGGTAATCGGCAACCGCCGCCGTCGCGATAAAAATATGCTGTCCGGCAGCGCGATCCATCACGGCCCTCTGCATCTCAAGGGCGGTATTCACATCAATGCGCGTCACACGCTGCGGGGTATCCAGCGCAACAGGACCGGCGATTAACGTGACGTTTGCGCCTCGTTTCGCCGCCGCCGCTGCAATAGCGAAGCCCATCTTACCCGAGCTGTGGTTAGTTATGAACCGCACGGGGTCAAGATCCTCACGGGTTGGCCCCGCCGTCAGCATAATATTGAGATGTTGCAGATCGACGACGTGAGAAGCCCAGTTAACCGCTTCTTCCACTATCGCCAGCGGATCCAACATGCGTCCGGGACCCACGTCGCCGCAGGCCTGGCTGCCGCTATCTGGCCCCCAGATCGGCAGGCCTCGTGCGGCGAGTACCTGCAGGTTATGCTGAGTGGGCAGGGCGCGGTACATCTGCTGGTTCATCGCCGGAACAACCGCAATGGGCGCAGCCGTGGCGAGACAAACCGTACTTAGCAGGTCGTTTGCCATACCGGCCGCCAGGCGCGCAATCAAATCGGCGGTAGCCGGTGCGAGAATGACCAGATCGGCCCATTTCCCCAGCTCAATATGCCCCATCGCTGCCTCCGCGGCGGGATCGAGCAGGTCATCAGATACTGGAAATCCTGACACTGCCTGTAGGCTGAGTGGGGTCACAAAGGCTTTTGCCGCCTCGGTAACAACGACCCGCACTTCAGCACCACGATCGCGAAGCCGCCTGACCAGTTCCGGCGTTTTATAGGCGGCAATCCCCCCACTTATGCCCAGAACAATATGTTTGCCGGTTAATCCCATCATACTGACGTCCGCCCCGTTGAGTCAGATTAGCGCACTGTATCGCGCCAGAATTTGCGTATTTTATCACAATCCCATCCGCCGTCCTTTTTGCAGGGCGTTATTGCTGTGAGACAGCTCGATAAATTGCGTCAGTGACGTTGGAAAGTACTGTATATAATGCCATGATTTTACCGATACAGGAAGGAGGGATGCAGATGGAAAAGCAATGGCAGAGTGTTCCACCCAGAGAAAAATTATTGCAGGGAGGAGCGGGCGCGTTAACCGATATTGAATTACTGGCTATTTTTTTAAGAACCGGAGTGGAAGGCGTACACGTTATGTCCCTGGCGACGCAGCTGCTTGATGAATTCGGATCGCTCTATCATTTGCTTACGGCTGAAAGAAAGGCGTTTCGCCATATCAAGGGCGTGGGCACGGCTAAGTATGCGCAGCTCAATGCTATTGCAGAGCTGGCCCGCCGCTTTTTTACCTGCAACGATGCGCTCGACCATCACAGCGTCACCAGCTCCAGCGATCTGCTTCATTACCTTCACAGTACGCTGGCGCACCGTGAGCGGGAGATCTTCATGGTGATTTTCTTTGATAACCAGCACCGGGTTATTGAGGCCAGTGAAATGTTTGCGGGTACGTTCAACAGCGTTGAAGTGCATCCCAGAGAAATCGTGCGTGATGCGCTCAGGCTTAATGCGGCTGCATTAATTCTTGCCCACAACCACCCGTCTGGCGTATCACGCCCCAGCCCGGCCGATCGGGATGTTACCCAGCAGGTCGTGACTGCCTGCCAGCTTTTCAATATTCGGGTGCTGGACCATATGGTGATCGGGCGCGGCGAATACATTTCTTTTGCTGAAAAAGGGTGGCTTTAGCCTGTAAAAATGCGTCCCCTCGCGCATTGAAAAGGCAGTGCAGCGTCCGTTTAACGTTCAAATGCAGTAATTTTGCACGATCCGCAGGGATCTTTATCTGTTCGGGACTTGAGCAGCGCCGCCGCAGGGCGTATACTACGCCACCTTTGAGAATCTCGGGTTTGGCATTTGGGCCTGCTCAGCGGGTTCGCATTGAACTCGCCTGGATGGGCTATGAGCCTGACGAGGCGGCCAAAACCTTTTTTTTAAAGCTCGAGCTGATTTGATTTTTGGAGAATAGACATGTCACGAGTCTGCCAAGTAACTGGCAAGCGTCCGGTGACGGGTAACAACCGTTCCCACGCAATGAACGCGACGAAACGCCGTTTCCTGCCGAACCTGCACTCTCACCGTTTTTGGGTTGAGAGCGAAAAGCGCTTCGTTACACTACGTGTTTCTGCCAAAGGCATGCGCGTAATTGATAAAAAGGGTATTGAGACGGTTCTGGCCGATCTGCGTACCCGCGGTGAGAAGTACTAAGGTAAGGAACTGAAACATGGCTAAAGGTATTCGTGAGAAGATCAAGCTGGTTTCTTCTGCTGGTACAGGTCACTTCTATACCACCACGAAGAACAAGCGTACTAAGCCGGAAAAACTGGAACTGAAGAAATTCGATCCCGTTGTCCGCCAGCACGTGATCTATAAAGAAGCTAAAATCAAGTAATTGGTTTTAGTGGATAGTGAAAAACCCCGCCCCGGCGGGGTTTTTTGTTTTTGTGAGACGGTCAACCATCAACGCAGCACGGGAGGCGAAACAATGCCGGAGTTACCTGAGGTAGAAACCAGTCGACGGGGAATCGAACCCCATCTGGTGGGTGCCACTATTCTTCACGCCATTGTACGCAACGGGCGGCTGCGCTGGCCCGTCTCTGAAGAGATCCATCGGCTTAGCGATCAACCTGTGCTGAGCGTACAGCGGCGGGCCAAGTACCTGCTACTGGAGCTGCCCCATGGCTGGATTATTATCCATCTGGGAATGTCCGGTAGTCTGCGGGTGTTGTCCGAAGCGTTGCCACCGGCCAAACATGACCACGTAGACCTGGTGATGAGCAATGGCAGGATACTGCGCTATACCGACCCGAGGCGCTTTGGCGCGTGGCTCTGGAGCAGCGATCTTACCGCCAGCAATGTGCTGGCTCATCTTGGCCCGGAGCCCCTCAGTGAAGATTTTTCTTCAGGCTATCTGTTCGATAAGTCGCGCGGCAAGCGTACGCCGGTCAAACCCTGGCTGATGGACAATAAGCTGGTGGTGGGCGTGGGCAATATCTATGCCAGCGAATCGCTGTTCGCCGCCGGTATTCACCCCGATCGTCAGGCGATGTCGCTAACTGCGGATGAAGTCGTGCTACTGGTCAGCACCATCAAGGCCGTGCTGCTGCGTTCAATTGAACAGGGAGGAACAACGCTGCGTGATTTTTTGCAGACCGACGGCAAGCCCGGCTATTTTGCCCAGCAGCTTCAGGTTTATGGACGGGCTGGCGAGCCCTGTCGGGTATGTAATACGCCAGTTAAGGGTACAAAGCATGCCCAGCGCAGCACGTTTTACTGCCCAACCTGCCAGAAATAATCTGTTCGCGGCTGTTTAGCTGGCTAAAGCTTTGCCAGCAGCGCGGCTAAAACGGGTGCAGGAAGAAATGCACTGACGTCGCCTTTGTGTCGCGCGACCTCTTTAACCAGAGTGGAAGAGATAAAAGAGTACTCTTCAGCTGGCATCATAAATACGCTTTCCAGCGTTGATAGCAAATGGCGATTCATCCGCGCCAGCTGCATTTCGTATTCAAAATCAGATACGGCGCGCAGCCCACGTATCAGTACATGCGCCTGGCGGTCGCGGGCAAAATTAGCCATCAGATCGCTGAATCCCACCACTTCAACATTCGCCAGATGTGCCACTACTTCCTGTGCCAGCGTTACCCGCTCTTCAAGCGAAAACAGCGTCTTTTTGTGCGGGCTGACGGCAATGGCCAGGATAACGCTGTCAAACATTCGGGCGGCACGCGTCACAATATCGAGGTGCCCGTTAGTCATCGGATCAAAGGTGCCGGGATAGATCGCTTTTATGCTGCTCATAAGCCACCCTTACTGGAAGCGTGAGATGAGTGATTCAGCGCCCACAGCGCCGCATATTTATTGAAGGTGTACTGTGCGTTGACCATTGCCAGCAGCCAGCCCTGTTTGCCATCAAGAAAACCGGCGCGAAGCAGCAACGTTTTAAGGAATGCGCCCAGGGTATGGGTGAAAATCGACATAAAACCGCAGCGTTTCCCCTGCTGGTGACGCTGTTTTGCCCAGGCTTCGGCGTATGCGAATTGCTTCCACTGAAAGGCAGAAAAATCGCGGCAGGTTAAATGCAGCAGATCGCCCTTAAGCGGGATAATCTTTTGCCCCTGGGTATCAAGTGACTCATGTACCTGGTTGTCATTGTACTGATAGCTGGCGGGGTAAAGCCGCGTCACCCGGTCAGGATACCAGCCGCTGTGGCGCATAAAGCGCCCCAGAAAAAGGTTCCTTCTGCCCAGGCTGTAAATGGCCGTCGCCGAAGCGGGCTGCTGTAAAACGGATTCAATAGCACTACGTAAAGTCGGCGTAATGCGCTCATCGGTATCGATCATCAGAATCATGGCGTGACTGGCATAGCGCTGCGCCAGCTGACGCTGCTTCCCATAGCCGTGCCACTCATCTGAATGGAATACCCGGGCACCGTGCCGCGCAGCGATCTGCGGCGTGTCATCACTGCTGCCCGAATCGAGAACGATAATCTCATCGGCCCAGCTAACGGATTCCAGGCACTCCGGCAGTAGCCCGGCAGCGTCCCTGGCGATCAATACCACTGAAAGAGCCTGGCGATCGGACATTTAGTGATTCCGCTGTGGTAAATAGGGTTCGAGTAACTGTAGCAGACGCTGCAGCGCTCCCTGATTCTGGTGAAGCACCTCCACCGCATGTCGACCATAGTACAGACGATAGTCCTCATCGGTCAGCAGCGTAGTAATCTCTTTATCCAGCGAGTCAGCATCGGTAACGGTTATCATGCCGTCAGCATTTTGTAGCCTGGCGCAGATATCCTTAAAGTTAAAGATGTGAGGACCCATCAGTACCGGCAGCGCATGCGCGGCGGCTTCCAGAGGATTATGACCGCCCCGCTCAACCAGGCTGCCGCCAACAAAGGCCAGATCGGCAATGCCGTAAAGCAGCATCAGCTCGCCCATGGTGTCGCCAATCACAACCTGCGTACTGCCGGAGGGGATCTCGCCGCTGCTGCGCAGGGTATAGCTTAAGCCCGCCTTTTGTGTCAGTTCGCGAGCGGTTGAGAAGCGCTCAGGGTGTCGGGGCACCAGAATTAACAGCAAATTAGGGAAGCGGGCCAGCAGCTTGCGGTGCGCATCCAGAATAATACTCTCTTCACCCTCATGCGTACTGGTCGCTATCCAGACCGGACGGCGAGGCGCCCACTGGCGGCGAAGCGTGATCGCCCGGGCGGCCAGCTCCGGCGTAACGGAGATATCAAACTTCAGACTGCCGGTTACCGTCAGCTGAGCGCGTTTCAGCCCGAGGCTGACAAAGCGATCGCCATCTTCCTGATTCTGCGCGGCAATCAGCGTAATTTTTTGCAGCAGCAGCTGCATAAATTTGCCCAGCTTTTTATAACCCTTTGCCGATCGTTCGGAGAGCCTGGCATTGGCGATCACCAGCGGTATTTTGCGGGCGTGCAGCAGGGAGATCATATTCGGCCACAGTTCGGTTTCCATGATGATAACCAGCCGCGGGCGCGTATTATCCAGAAACCGGTTCATCGATCCCGGCAGGTCATAGGGCAGGTAAACATGGTGAACATCGGTACCAAAGGCAGAGGCGGCCCGTTCAGAACCGGTCGGCGTCATGGTGGTGACGGTGATCGGCATCGAAGGGTAGCGATGACGTAAGGCTCTGACCAGGGGTACGGCGGCCAGCGTTTCCCCGACGGAAACCGAGTGCAGTAGGATGCCGTCTGGCATAACTTTGCCTTCACAATAACCATAGCGTTCGGCCCAGCGCCTGCGGTAAGCAGGGGCTTTACGGCCACGCAGCCAGAGGCGAAGCCAGATGAGGGGCTGAATAAGATAGAGCAGGACGGTATAGAGTGTTGTCATCACAGTATTTACAATGTGCGCAGCGACCCACGCCAGAGAGTATCAAAAAAGATAAGTAATAGGGCATGTTAGCAGATAAGTTGCCCCTGCTCACACAACTTCATCAGGGCTGTCGCAGCACTTGTTGATAGAGCGCATTAAGCTGGTTCGCCAGCTGCTGAGGCGAGCAGAGTAGCACCCGTTCACGCGCTGCATCTCCCATGCGGCTGTCTGTCGTTCGCAGCGGTATCGCGTTTGCGGCATGGGTCAGTGCAGGAACATCCAGCGCATCGCACACGAATCCCTGCTGGCCCTCAACAATAAACTCTGCTCCGCCACAGGTGAAGCTGGTGATCACGGGCAGGCCACAGGCCATCGCCTCCAGAATGACGTTGGGAAAAGGGTCATACAGCGTTGGCAGCATGAGCGAGTCGGCGGCATGATAAAAGGGGATCACCTCGTGCTGCACGCCGGCAAAATGGATGCGGTCCGTGCAGTTCAGACGCTGAGCAAGCGCAGCGTAACGCGGCTGATGCTTGTCCTGTCCGATCACCAGCAGATGGGCGTCAGTCGGCGCAAGCGCTTCGATACAGGCCTTTAAGCCCTTTCGTTCAAAGCCCGATCCCACGTAAATAAAGACCCTGGCGTGCTCCGGCAACCCCAGTTTTTCACGTATTTGCTGACGCTGTTCGCGGGTGGCGGGTTGGAAACGCTGTGCGTCGATAGCGTTATAGATAACTGCAAACTTCTCCTCCGGCACCTGAAAACAACGCATGATGTCGTTTTTCACCATCTGCGAGTTGCAGATGATTTTCTTCAGCGAGGGCGAACGGAACATCGCCTCCTCGGCGGCCATCACGTAACGATGATAGGCACTGGCCTGGGTTAGCAGACGCTGGAACGGTGAAACGATTCTGGCGCGCTGCGCGAGCCATACGCGGTGAACGCCATCGCCGGCGCGAAAGATATCGCAACCACTGATGCGTTCGTGGCTCTGTACGATATCAAACTGCTCGCGCTGCCAGCAGGCCCGGGCCGCCTCGGCAAAGCCCCGCTCGCGGGAGATGCGGCCCCACTTTTTAGGGTTGCAGATATGCAGGTGCCAGTCTGGTCGGGGTTCTCCCTGCCAGTCGCGCGTGATGATATTCAGTTCAAGGCTGCTGTCGTCCAGCGCTTCCAGCGCGCGGGCGATAAAACGCTCGGCACCGCCGTCGGGGCGATACTTCTGCCGAACGATCGCCAGTCTGACCTTATTCATCCAGATATTTCCTTGCAGCAGCGACAACCTCATTAAGTGGTATCGCGGAGAGGTAGCGGAGTTTTGTTTTGGTATCAATACTGTCAGGCGACGGCAGGGGCGCATAGTCTCCCGCCCAGATGACCCGATTATTGTTTCCCCAGGGTCGCCACTGGGTGAGCTTGGTCGGGCCAAACAGCGCAATGCATGGCGTATTCAGCGCAGCGGCCATATGCATTGGCGCTGAGTCCACGCCGATAAACAGTCTGGCATGGTCGATCAGGGCTGCCAGCTGCGGCAGCGATAGCTGGCCTGCCAGCGAAATAACCCGGCGGCTGTCGCAAAGTGAAAGAATATGTTCGATCATCGCCAGCTCGTTTTTGTCCGGGGCCGCAGTGAGAACAATGTCGCTGCTGTCATCGCTAAGGGCGTCAACCAGTCCGGCAACCTTATCGTCTTCCCAGCACTTATAGGTCCAGCGCGAAGTCGGCTGAATCACGATATAGGGCTTTTCCACCTGCTGATGTGCGAGAAGCGTACTCCGCGTTTTCTGCCAGTCCGCCTCGCTGTAATGCATCGCCGCCGGCCAGCCTTCTGGGGCGATCCCCAGTGGCGCCAGCGCTGCCAGATTTTGCTCGACGGTGTGCAGCTGCGCATGGCGGTCGGTGGAAACCAGATGGGTATGGGAATGCCGCCAGACGGCGTTACGCCGTTTTTTATAATCAAAGCCAATTTTGACTTTTGCGCCTGTCATCCGGGTAATAATCGCACTGCGCCACTGGTCGGCCAGGTTGATGACCAGATCGTAACGACACTGCCGAAGCGTCTTAATCAGTCCGATTTCATGAGAAATATGCTTTGCGCCGCCCTCTTTCTTCCAGTTGCGGTCAATAAAATGCAGATGGCGGAGCAGCGGGTGCGCCTGCAGCATGGGCAGGGTTTCTTTATAAAGCAGCACATCAATGTTGGCATGGGGATAACGCTGATGAAGCGCCTGAATAACCGGCGTGGTGAGCAGCATATCACCGTGGTGACGCAGCTTAATCAGCAGTATATTTTGCGGCACAAAGGCGTCAGGGATCGTTTGAGGCGTTGGCATACTCATGAAATCTCAAAAGGAAGTGAGCCGATTGTAAGGCAAACGCCGCGAGGGGGAAAGCCAGCGCGGCACGACGCTATCGCTGACGCCAGCGGTAAATTCGGCTAAGCCAGAGCAGCAGTTGATACCACTGTCGAATACCCCGCGCGTTCCGCAGCATACGGCCAGGCGTACCGGTAGCAAAAAGGTCCGCTATTATTGCCTGGCGAGCCGCTTCTTCCGGCTCACGGCGCACAGAGTGGCAGACGCTGAGCGCTTCTTTTGTCACCTGCCGATGAAACTCGGGGTAAATTTTTACTTTGCGCCGGTAGCGCTGGTTAATCTCTTCCAGCATCCGCGCAATTTTCAGGTAATGTTTTTGATACTCGACATTACGCTGGCCGGTGCGCGTCTGATTACTGATCGACTGGTCATGAACATAATAACGGTACAGGACGGTATCGATATAGCGCACCCGCTGAACGTTCATCATCAGCTCGGTCGTCCAGGGAATGTCCTGATGGTGCAGACCGGGTTCAAAGCGCAGATCAAGCTGCTCAATCAGTGAACGGCGGTAAATGCCCAGCCAGACAACATGCAGGTAACGGTTACTGGCCAGTGCCCTGCTGAGCCACGCCGGGCCGCTAAGCACCTCCGTCGACCTCAATCGATCGAGAGGAATAAGCGGGCGAGCTTCACTCCCTCCCCAGAACACCCGCTCGGCATTACACTGTGCAACATCCAGGTCATCCCGCTCGGCCATACTGACCAGCGTGCTGTACATCTCCGGTGAGAGCGTGTCATCGGCATCCGGAAAGGTGACGTATTTCCCACGGGCAGCGGCAAGGCCGTCATTTCTGGCCCTGGAAACGCCACCATTTTCGCGGTCAATCACCTGAACGTGTGGATAGTCTTTGGCATAGCGATGGGCCAGTTCCGCAGACCGATCCGTGGAGCCGTCATTAACGATGATCACCTCCAGGTCTTCCAGCGTTTGAGCAAGCAGGGACGACATAAATGCCTGGAAACTCTCTCCTGCGTTATACATCGGGATAATTACGCTCAGGCGTGGGTCGGGGGTTTCAGAATGCGGCTTCATACTCAGGGTAACGTCTTCTTTTCCTGGGCCAGGAGGGGGCTTCTGGCACTGATAAAATGATAAATATCATCAAGCTTTTGCGGGTCAAGCTCAAAAAGCTGCTCAACGGGATGGTTAAACGCATACAGCGCATGAAACACAAAAGACGAGGGGGAAATATGGTTTGGACCAATCAATAAAACGTCACCGAGCGGCCGCTGCTCTTCAACGCAGCAGGGACCATAAATCAGAATAACTGGCACGTTTTGCGAGTCTGCGATGTAAACATTACCTGAATCGGACGCGACATAAAAATCCATGTTGCTGATTGCCCATGGAAGGCCTTCCAGTGAAACTTTACCAATCAGATTCACCATGTTATCGGCGTTACCGACCGCCTCATAGAGCGCATTCAGCCGGGGCAGTTCCTCAGGCGAGCCGAAAACATAAAACAGGCAGGGCAGGTCACTCAGTCGCTCGAAAAGACGCTTCCAGATGGCCGGGGGGATCGTTTTCGCCTGATTCCCGGCCGAAATGCTGATGCCAATCTTTATCCGATCCGTGCGGAAAATCTCTCCGGGCGTATCCTGCGGCTTAAGCAGCGGCAGCGTGGCATGCTTAGGGTAACTCGCACGCGTCAGGGAGCGATCGGCGAGCTTAAGGTAGTTTTCCAGCGTTAGGGTGGTTTTCGTATGCTCAACCGTGCCGCTGGCGGTCAGATAAAAGAGCTGCTGATACCACTTTCGACGGTACATCGATAAAAACTGCTTATTATCCGCGTTACAGCAGGCGGCAAAAAACAGATTGGCGTTGTTAGGCTGTAACAGATAGATATTTTCATAGCGATTCATCAGCGTGAAAGCGAGCTTAAGCTTACTCAGCGTGCTGCTTTTATGTTCTTCGATATAAAAAATCTCATCCAGCGTGGCATCATGCCGCGCCAGCGGCGCGACAGAACGGCTCAGCAGGGCATCACTGTGCTTCAGATGGCTCAGCAGCGGCGTAATATTGACGAAATCGCCAATCTTCGCCGTCTGGATAACCAGATTACGTGCCGTCTTCTTTTGCACCAGCTTTAATGCCAGCTTCAAAGGAAGGAGCAGAATAAAGAGCAGGACATAATTCACGCTTCCAGCTCCCTGAATATATTACTGCCTGCCCCTGCGTTCTGAGGGATACAGACGCTGCCAACAGGTTGCCCCATCGCTGAAATCTTGTAATAAGAGCTCAGATAGCCGTTCCTGCGTGTGAGCGTCATCATGGGCCAAAACCTTACGTATTGAATAAACAAATTGTTCTCTTCATCCCGGATAAACAGGCGTCGCTTTCGGGTGGCAGTATCATCATTTTAAATGAGTTTTTGAGAAGTTTCTGCCAGCGTGTTGTTAGTCCGAATTAATTAAATCAAGGTACTGTTGGCAAACTGTATCAATACTGTAAGCCTGCAGGTCCAGCGCATTCACGGCGGGAGGATTGGACCAGACTTCCCTGAGCGTTGCGGCCAGCGATGCTGCACTCATATCAGCAAGACCGCGAGCAAGATCGCCAGTCAGGATGCTTGTCGGCCCCCCAGGACAGCGGGTACTGACCACCGGACTGTGACAAATCAGCGCTTCAACCAGGACGTTGCCAAAACCTTCGCTGTCTGAACTGACGATTAAAATTTTTGCCTGGCGTATATAGGGATAAGGATTAGCCATAAAGCCTTTGAAAATAACCCTGTCTTCAATCCCCAGGTCGGCAACCAGACCTTTGATTTTTGCCGTAATTTCAGGGTTCCCCTGACCAATCAGCAGCAGTGGGGCAGAGAGGCCACTTTGGGCATAGGCTCGCAGCAGACGGTCATGGCGTTTAGTCTGGTGAAAACGTCCAACGTGGATGAGGTACTCTTTTCCTTCCATGCTACAGGGCTGTAGCGACAGCTGCTCAATGACGTCAAAGTCAAAGGGATTAGATATCACACGCTCACGTTTCGGGCTTACCAAAAAAGCACTTTTTAGGTCGTCCATCACATACTGTGATACGCCAATCAGGTTGCGGTTTTGATAGACGCAGCGGGTTTTGTACTTTTTAAACCATCGCGAGAAACCTTTGCGGTGGCCAAGGTAAGAGGCAGAGAAGACCCCGTGCAGGCAGAACCAGGTTTTATCAGCATCCAGCACCCTGGATCGGCTGACGATACGATCGGTTTTATGCAAATGCGAAACAACCAGATCGAAAGCGCCACCCGTTTGCTCCGCCTCGCTGATAGCGCGATCGAGTCCTGCGGCACGGCGGTTAAGCTCAGTCAGCTTGCGCCAGGGCTTTTTGCAGCGATCTTTTATCACCTGATAATCAAGCCCCTGCGGAATACTGTAGTCGCACACTGTACGCAGTGAAAACAGCGAAACCCGATGTCCGCGCTCAATCAGCCCTCTGGAAAGCGTCAGAACCACCTTCTCGGCTCCCCCGCCCGGCAGGCCATCAATGATCATCAAAATGCGCTTGGACAAATTTTTACCCTTAAAAGAGAAGATAGGTGCGATGCGGTGCCATACCCACCGTATTAATACTGGCCGGAACCCTGTTTTAGCGCTGTCAGCGCGTCCTTGCTTATAAAGAGTAAGCTTTAGATGTAGAGGCTATCTTAAGAAAATAATAAAGATAGCGCCACCTGGAATCCTTTCCGCCTGTGAGCCAGCTCAGCAAATCTCTTTGCGGTTATCATTGCTGCTGCGTAACATAGCCGCAAGGTCACCAGGGAGCCTGCAATCTGCATGAAGAAACCAGCATTTATTATTACTATTGATACAGAAGGCGATAATCTGTGGCGTAATCGTTCCGGGAACGTTACGACCAAAAACGCGCAATATCTTGCCCGATTCCAGCAAATTAGCGAGAAATATGCCTTCAAGCCGACCTGGCTGACCAATTATGAAATGGCCATCGACCCCATCTTTATCGATTTCGCCCGCGATGTGATTGCCCGGGGCCAGGGGGAGGTGGGTATGCATTTGCATGCGTGGAACAGCCCGCCCGTGACGCCATTGACCGATGATGACTGGCGGTTTCAGCCTTATCTGATCGAATACCCCGCTGAGGAAATGCGCAGCAAAATCGTCTATATGACCGACCTGCTGGAAGAGACGTTTCAGACAAAAATGCTTAGCCACCGTGCAGGCCGCTGGGCGTTTAATGAAGCCTATGCCCGGATGCTGATCGAACTGGGGTATCGCGTTGACTGCTCGGTGACTCCACGCGTGAACTGGTCCTTCTCGCCGGGTGCCCCGCAGGGTCAGGGGGGGACCGATTATACCCACTTCCCGCGTGAAGCTTATTATCTTGATATCGATGATATTTCGCGGCCCGGTAACTCGCCGCTGCTGGAAGTTCCCATGACCACGTACTATAAACATTCAGGGTTAATGAACAGCCTCAGGCAGGGTTATGACAAACTGCGCGGTAAGCAACGCAGCCCGTCTGTCTACTGGCTGCGTCCGACCGGGGGCAATGCGCAGCAGATGATCGCGGTGGCGGAAAAGACCCTTGCGGAAGGTGCGGACTACGTTGAATTTATGCTGCATTCGTCGGAATTTATGCCAGACGGAAGCCCAACCTTTAAGAACGAGGGTGATATTGATCGATTGTATGACGATCTGGAGACGCTGTTCAGCTGGTTGCACCATCGGACCCAGGGAATGACCCTCGCAGAATTTGCGCAAACAAAACCACAATAATGAGCCGCATGGCATCCAGTCCCGACCTGAGAATCACTATGCTAATCAGACGTAATACGGAACAGCTTCGCACAGTTTTTTATTTTCTGACGCTGGTCAGCGCAATGTTATCTATCATGCTGACCTTTATTGATATCAAGGCAGCCAAAGTCCTGTTTTATTGGTCTTTCTATTTCTCTCTCGCCGGTATCCTGTTTAACCGGAAAGACGTTGACCGCTCGCGACTGTGGTTTCTGGCGATGCTGGCGATACTCGGTGCCAGCAAGCTGATTTGGTTTTACTGGGAGTATTATGGCGGCCCGGATTACACCACCTATAACGACTATATGAACGCCGGGAAACGCCTGCTGCTGGTCTGCGTGACGGGCTACTGGCTCTTTTCACAGATGCAGCATTTCCGGGCGAAAAGCATCCTCTGCATTAAGTATGGCCTGCTAACGGCATTCGCCGCCGCGACCGCGTATGGCTTCTGGCAGTATTTCAGCGACATGCACCGGGTAGAATTTGCGCTCGATCGCGCCACTATCTCTGCATATGGCTATGCGATGCTCTCTATGGTGGTGCTGTTTCTGCTGGCTTCCGAAAAGCATTCGCCGGGCAGCATGCTCTGCTGCCTGGCCATTTTCCTGCTCTCCTGGTTTGTACTGATGCAAACCGGTACGCGCAATATGATGGCGGCTTATCCGTTAATCATCCTGGTGGTGGGCGTGCTGCAGTTTCGTCATTTTGGGTTGAAATCGCTGCTGGCGATACTGGTTGCCGTTGGCGTCCTGGTCGCGCTCAGCTATAAGCCGATCATTAAGCCGAAGCTGGATACCACCTTCCAGGAATATACCCTTTATAATCAGTCAAACGGCAACGAAAACGGCTCTCTCACTACCCGACTGGCGATGTGGCAGGTTGGCTGGTGGTGCCTGAGCGCCCATCCGTTGGGAATGAAGTCTGAAGATCGCACCGCCTGCTTTCAGCGATATGTCGACACTTATCACAAGGACAGCGTGTCGATGCTGTACGAGAAGGTGCATCTGCATAACGAGGTGCTGGATACTGCCAGCCTGCAGGGGATTCAGGGCGCGGTGGTGCTGCTGATGTTTTATCTGTCGCTGGTGGTTTATGCCCTGCGCTCGCAAAACTCACTGCTGCTGGCGGTGATGCTCGGCGTGATTGTCAGCGGTCTGACTGATGTGGTGTTTATCAGTCGTGAACTGACGGTATGCGTCACGCTGATGCTGGTCGTGTGTGAGATGTGGAATGCGCTGACCCGGCCACGGGTAACGCATAGCGCTTAACTCGCCAGGCGGGGCTTACCAGCCCCGCCTGCGCACGGCCAGCATCTTCCTTTTGTAACTCAGCCTGATTTTTCCATTCAGCAAAAACCACAACAGACTTACCTGGCGAATCCGCGTCCTGACAATCTCTCCCTGCGGCGTGTTCTGAAGCTGGGTGTGATAGCGGTTGGCGATATCCAGCCAGTGGCAGGTAATCAGGTGCTGAAAGGCGTGAGGCAGTACCCGATCCATATTTTGCGTGGCAGCAATCAGGCAGCGAATTTTCTCGGCGTTAACGTCCGAAGAGAGGCTGTGCGCATGTTTGCGGTAGAGGTAAAATCCCGCCCGGCTGTAGAGCGTTCTGGTGCTGAGGGTCAGCATTAAGGGAAAGAGCCAGGTGTCTTCGTAGCAGATGAAGTCCGGAAAGGCGTGCTGCTGTAACAGGCGACGGGAAAAAAACTGCCCGATAAAATGTGCCTGGTAATCACGATGAACAAGGAAGCGTTCAATGGACTGGTCCCGCTTAAGCTCGATGGGCTCGTCAGGCTGCCATGACGGGCGCGAATCGTCGCCCCGCACTTCAATGATTTTACTCAGCAAAATATCTGGCGCGCGCTGTTGCAGCAGGCTAAGTCGCTCCTGTAGTGCGCCCGCAAGCAGCGTATCATCGCTGTCCACCATCAGAATGTATTCGCCGCGCGCCAGGCTTACCGCGTGATTTCGCACTTTGCCAACGTTACGGAACGCTGTCCGGTCGGTACGGATCTGCGAGTAACGAGCGGCATAGTCATCAATAATGCTCTGGGTGGCATCGGTGGAGGCGTCATTGATGATGATAATCTCGGCGCGCTGCTGGGCCGTGCCCAGGGAGGCAAAAATCGTGTCCAGCGTATTTGCCAGATAGGGCTCGCAATTGTGCGCCGCGATCAGAATGCTAAGCTGACAGGGTGTGTTCATCTGTGTTCGCGGTGAGGCGCTCCGGAATGGATAAGCGGCAGCAGCTGTTCTTCCACCTGCTGAGGGGAAATATCCGCCATATTGTTTCCGCTCGCGGGTCGCAGCACAAACTGGTTTTGGCCGTAGCCGCCAATCAAGCCGGGATCGGTGGGGCCATACAGCGTGAGATTAGGGCAGGCCAGCGCGGCGGTAAGATGGCTGAGTCCGGTATCTACGGAAACAACCGCCCTGGCGCCAGCCAGCGTACGCGCAACCTGTTCAAGCGTCAGCTTTGGCAGCACCTCAACATAGTCAAAGTCAGCCGCTATCCGCTGCGCCCGCTGGTGTTCATGCTCAGCGCCCCAGGGCAGTTTGATGCGTAATCCGCTCGCTTTCAGCAGGCCAGCCAGCGTGCGCCAGTGGGTCTCAGGCCAGTGTTTTGCATCGCGCGTAGTGGCATGCAGAAAGACCAGGTATTGCCCGGCATCAGGCGGTGGGCTGCTGAGGAAATGATCGGCTATGGCGTAATCCCCCGGCCCCTCCGGTAGCGGATAGTCCAGGCTTTTTGCGAACAGCTCACGCGTACGCTGCACGGCGTGCTGCTGCTTGTCGACTTCATGGCGTTTATCAAACCACCAGCTGGCAAAAGGCTCTCTGGCGCTGCGACTGTCATGGCCGTGCTTTTCGCCTTTTGCGATGCGGGTTACCAGCGCGGCACTTTTGATCAACCCCTGGGCATCGATTACGCGGTCATACTGGCGTGACTGTACTTCGCGCTTGAAGAGAAAGCGTTCTTCACGGACCTCGCTGCCAAACCAGTGTTTGCGCCAGCGGCGGATCGCCACCGGGATCACCCGGTCGACGGCGGGATGCCACGCCGGGATTTGAGCAAAGCCCTCTTCCACCACCCAGTCAAAGCGGATCCCCGGAATGGCGTTCATCGCGTCGGTCAGTGCAGGCAGGGTATGCAGTACGTCGCCCATGGATGACGTTTTAACAATCAGGACCCGCATTCGCTCTCCTGGTTTTCCGCCAGCAGGGTATCAAGTTCGGAAATAACCCGCTCAGGCGTGATGTCGATCAGGCTCTGATGGTAGCCCTGCTCAGCATCGCCCTTACGCACTTTGTGGTAACCGGTAATCAGGCGAATGACGCGCACCTTATGTGACAGCGGCGGCGTAAAATCCGGGCTGCTGGGGCCATATAGTGCCACCAGCGGACGGTCCAGCGCGGCGGCGATATGCATCAGACCGGAATCATTACTGACCACGGCGCGGCAGTGAGCCAGCAGGATCACCGCCTGCTCAAGCTGCGTGCTGCCGGCCAGATTGCTGCAATTCTCGCGAGAGTGCGGTTGCAGCGTCTGGAGGATATCTTCCCCGGTTTCTCTGTCTTTGGCTGAGCCAAACAGCGCGATTTGAAAGCCACGATCAATCAGCTTTTGCGCCAGCGCGGCATAGTGATAATGAGGCCAGCGCTTGGCCGGGCCAAATTCTGCACCGGGACAGAAGCCAATCACCGGACGTTCAGGACGCAGGCCAAACTCAGCTGCCGTCGCCCGTTTTTCCGCTTCGCTGACCTGCAGAGCGGGCCACAGGAGCGGCTGGGGGAGATCGGCAGCGCGGCTTATCCGTGATGTGTCATATGCCAGCGCGACGTAGCGTTCAACCATCAGCGGGAATGCGGCTTTATCAAGCACCCGCAGGTCGTTCAGCAATCCATAGCGCATCTCGCCGCGCCAGCCGATACGATTTTTAATCGCGGCAAAAAAGGGCACCAGTGCGGATTTAAACGAATTGGGCAGCACGTAGGCGCGATCGTATCCTTTATCACGCAGGGTTCTGCCCAGGCGGCGGCGCTCGCCCAGCGCCAGGGCGCCGTGACCGAGTGGCATCGCCAGCGCGTCGTTGACCTCTGGCATACGCGACAGTAAAGGTCGGCACCACGCCGGTGCCATGACGTCAATCACGGCATCGGGATGAGCGGCCTTCAGCGTACGATAGAGACTTTGCGACATCATCATATCGCCGACCCATGAAGGGCCGATTACCAGAATTTTCATCGCCGGATTGCCCTGTTACGCGTTGCGGTTCAGCCATGCCATATAGTCGTTCACGCCTTCGGCGACGGTTTTAAACGGCTTATCATAGCCAGCCGCACGAAGCCTGGTCAGATCGGCCAGCGTATAGGCCTGATAGCGACCTTTGAGCTTATCCGGGAAAGGGATGTACTCGATTTCACCCTGCTGGTGGAAATTGAGTGCCGCGTCGGCCACTTCCTGGAAGGACTCAGCGCGACCCGTTCCACAGTTATAAATACCGGATACGCCGTTTTCCCAGAACCACAGATTGACCGAGGCCACGTCTTCAACGTAGATAAAGTCGCGCTTAAAGCCGTCGCTACCCTCGAACAGTTTGGGATTTTCGCCGTTATTCAGCTGGGTATTAAGATGGAATGCCACGCTGGCCATGCTGCCCTTGTGGCCTTCGCGCGGTCCGTAGACGTTGAAGTAGCGGAAACCGCATACCTGCGAGCCCGCTTCCGGAAGGATCTGGCGCACGTAGTGATCGAAGAGCATTTTCGAGTAGCCGTAGACGTTAAGCGGCTCTTCAAATTCGCGCGCTTCAATGAAGTTATCATTGCGTCCGCCGTAGGTGGCAGCCGATGAGGCGTAAAGGAAGGGGATCTGATGCTCAAGGCAGTAGTGTAAAAGCTCCTTGGAGTACTGATAGTTGTTTTCCATCATGTACTTGCCGTCCCACTCGGTAGTCGAGGAACATGCGCCTTCATGGAAAATGGCTTCCACATCGCCAAAGTCCTCATCAGCCAGAATGCTAATCAGGAAATCTTCCTTGTCCATGTAGTCAGCAATATTCAGATCCACCAGGTTGGCAAACTTAGTGCCATCCTTCAGATTGTCTACCACGAGAATGTCAGTGTGGCCTTTGTCATTCAGCGCTTTGATGATGTTGCTACCGATAAAGCCCGCACCGCCGGTGACGATAATCATAAGCTATAACCTTAAAAAATGGGGTGAAACAGGAGGTTTCACACGCTAATGCCGAATATCATAACATCTCATCACCCGGCAGACAGCCAGATGACTCCGTAACGGTATGCGTTTGCTTTAAGCAGGCGCTACTGCTGTTTTTCCGCATCGGTCAGATAGCGAACCTTGCGGGTGTAATCCTGCCCTTTGAAACTCACCAGGGCATCCGCTGAATCCAGATACTTTTGCCATTCGGAAAGGGGAAAACCGCCGTGGGCGCCAATCACTTCTTTGGGAATGGTAGCCGTCGTCCCACCAATTTTCTTTGATACCGGCCAGTTCATCCAGTCGCCCAGATTCACCGTTTTCAGATCCAGTAAATCCAGCAGGGCGGCCAGCGGCAGCTGATCGGTTGGCGGCTGGGAATCGTCCATCAGCTCCCAGGTATCCTGAAACAGCGTCAGCCAGAGCGGACAGATCCGTTTCCATGTCTGCCGCGTCGCCGCCAGGAAAGCCCCGTTAACGTGATCGACAATAAACGGGCGGACGCTGTGACGATAATAGGCCGGACGACGCGCCTCCGGCGTGTTCATCAGCTTGGCGATCATCTTCCCCTGACGAAAGCTGGAGTAAATATGGCCATCAAGCATATTAATTTCAGGCATTTTCAGCAGGTTGAGATCTGAATCGATCATCAAAACCCCCTCCGTTCTGGCCTGTAGAGGCGCCTGAAGTTTGATCAGACGACTGCGGTAAATCTGCTTGTAGCGGTAGGTCTCTTCGCGAAAAGGCACATCCAGCGTGACGACGCGCGTCTTTGCCGGCAGCTCGCCAAACTCTTCAGCCAGTCTGTCGCTGACAATCACAATCTCCTGTGCGTCCGGCGCAAAACGGGCGGCAAACAGCGCGCTCAGTTTAGCTTCTTCAATGAAGTCCACGCCCGTGCAGGGGATCACCACCGAGGTGACCGGTATGGCACCCTGCACCTCTGATTGCTGATAGGGAATATTGTGACGTGCGCGAATCTGTCGGAAATGGGGTTTTAAGAATTCAAACATGCGAAGAGTTTCCATGGGCCGCATTTTTTAAAATAGTTTCCACGCCGGAGACGTAGTGCTCAATAGCATAGTGTTGCTTTACGCTTGCATTGGCCTGATGCAGTAAAAAGCTGCGCTTTTCCGCGTCCAGATAGAGCGTTTTCATCTCTTCAAACAGGGTCTGGACATCACCATACTCAAAAAGCAGGCCGGTGTTGTCGTGCTCAATCAGCTCTGCGGTGCCGGTGACGCGGGAGCCGATCACCGCCGTGTTCAGCAGCATGGCTTCCAGTACCACGCGCGGCAGACCTTCGCTTTTTGAGGCCAGAATAAAGACGTCCAGTGCGGCGAGATACTCCAGCGCATTGCTGCGAAAGCCGGTAAATACGACCCGATCGGCAATGCCGGCCTGCTCCGCCTGCTGCTGAAGTTTTGACAGCTCCGGGCCTTCGCCCAGCATAATCATCCGCCAGCGGGCGGCGGGAAAGGCGGCGGAAAATTTCTCCAGCGCGCTTAAAATATGGTGATTCGATTTGCGTGGGATCAGTGAGCCGATGCTGCCAAAGACAAAGGTGTCATCACTGATTTGCAGGAGCTGGCTGCGCATCGCCGCGCGGGCGGGCAGCGGCTGCCAGATATCTATCGCGTTGAATACCGTAAAGCACTTCTCCGGCCTCACGCCGTTATCCAGCAGTACCTGGCGCACGCCGTTGGAAACGGCGATGATCGCGTCCACGCGGTGATTAACCCGCTCGACCAGTTCGCGGTTTAACACCGGCTCGATGCGGCAGTGCTGCACCACCGTCACCGGCAGCCCTTCTGCCGCCAGATAACCCTCCAGGTTCGATCCCGGCTGATTGTTCATATAGAGCAGGTCGAAATGACCGTCGGCCAGCCGCTGGCGGATTTGTCGGGCATTGGGCTGGATACGCCAGACGGCGTCGACGCGCTGCGTGGCCCGCAGGCGCAGTTGTCGATTGAAAAAGACCAGCGAACGCAGCAGCTCCTTGCCGATCTTGGCCCAGCGGGGCTGTTTTCGTTGGGGAATAAACAGGATGGGGATGCTGAGCGCAGTCAGCACCTGCTCAATCGAATCGCCTTTCCCACGGGAGTAGTTGTGGTAGAAGCAGCAATGAAGATCGAACTGGCTGCGATCAATACGTTTTAGCAGCTCCAGCATGCTGTTGGTGCCGCCCCCCCATTCGTTGCCGGTATCCAGCAGCAGAATTTTTTTACGCTGTTCTACCATCGTACGGCTTCCGTATCGGTCAGGCAGGCTAGCGGAAAGTCAGACCGCCAGGCCGCCGAGATATTAAGGGGTCTTTCCGGGCTGAAGGCTCAACCCGGAAAAGTTCGTTTTGATGTAGCGCATAGCCTGACTGTCAGCGATGCTGTCTGCCACCACGTTCAGGGCGAGAATTGCCGGAACGGGCTGTGGGGCCACCGGACAGATTTTCACGCCACGGAACGGATTACGCGGCGGCACTGGCTTCGCGGGCAGCGGCCGGTGGCCGACCGACTGGGGTTCATTCAGCAGCTGACTTGGCCGCACCAGGGTAATGTCCGCAGGCAACGTGGGCAGCATTTGCAACAGCACCTTCACCGTGGTGGGATGCGGATGGCCAATCGCAATGGCTGAACCGTCGCGCTGTGCCAGATGCACGGCGCGGAGGAACTGTTTGCGAATATCCGCCTCGTTCTGCGTGTCGTCGAGGAAAACACGACGCTTAATCACTTTCACATGCGTGCCCGCCGCGGCGGGTACAGACTGGCTGTTGCCAATGGTCATGCTATCGAGAAAGTAAAAATTGTAGTTGTTCAGAACCTGCATGACTTTTTGCATCCCAGGCAGGCTGGAGGTCATCGCGCTGCCCATATGATTATTAAGACCGACCGCATAGGGTACGCTGGCGACTGCCGCACGAATAATGCGCTCGATTTCGGCGCTGGACATATCCGGACGCAGGGTGTCTTTTTCCAGCGGCTGTTTGCTCAGCGGCGCCATCGGCAGGTGGATCAGCACCTCGTGGCCGCGCTGGTGCGCCTTCGTGGCCATGACGCGCGCACCCGGCGCGTCAGGCAGGACGGCAACGGAAATGGCAGGCGGCATTTGCAGCACCTGGTTTTCCTGCGTGGGGCGGTAGCCGAAATCATCAATGACAATCGAGAGTTTGCCGGCGTGAACCTGGCAGGCCATCAACAGGCCTGCCAGCATGCCGCTAAGTTTGTGCAGACGTACCAAAAGTTATCTTCCTAACCACGGGAGTGGATTAACAGCCTGTCCCTGGCGGCGGATTTCAAAATAGAGTGAAGGGGTGCCGCGCCCACCGCTGGTACCTACCAGCGCAATAGGCTGCCCGGCTTTAACCTGGGCGCCTACGCTGACCAGCGCGCTCTGGTTATAACCATACAGGCTCATGTCGCCTTTGCCGTGTTCAACCACCACGACCAGCCCATAACCCTGGAGCCAGTCGGCCATCAGCACGCGGCCATCGGCGATCGCTTTGACCTCAGTGCCTTCCGGTGCATTGATGACCAGCCCCTTCCAGCGCAGTTCACCCTGCAGCTGTTCACCGAAGCGATGCTCAATGGAACCCCGTACCGGCCATAGCGCCTGACCCGCAGGCCGCCCGAGGCCTCCGGTACGGGAGACCAGTGCGCGTTCGCTTTCGGTAGGTTTATAGGTTCGGCCTTTGCTCTTAGCCTGCGCCTCACGCTGGCGAACGCGCTGCGCCTCTTTCGCTTCGCGTTCTGCCCGTGCCCGCGCTTCCTGTTCAGCTTTCGCGATTTTATCGCGCAGGCGGCTCTCATTCTGACGCATTTCAACCAGCTGGGCCTGGTCTTTTTCCAGCGAGGATTCCAGCGTGGTCAGCGTTTTCTTACGTGCCACGCGGGCGCCTTCCAGCTTCTGATGCTGAGACTGCTGCTCAGCCAGCAGGGATTTCTGCCGGGCGAGTTTATCAACCCGCGAGGCTTTCTGCGCAGAGAGCTGGCTGCGGGTTTTTTTCAGATCGTCGATGGACTTCTGGCGCGCATCATTCAGGTAGCTGAAATAGGCCAGAATGCGTTCGCTACGCTGGCTCTCTTCACCGCTGAGTATCAGCTGTACGCCACCGTGCTGGCCCTGACGAAACGCCGCATCAAGCTGCTCCGCCAGCAGTTTCTCCTGCGCATCCTGCTGTGCCTGGAGCTTATCAATGGACGCCGACAGATCGGCGATCTCTTTATTTAAGCCGGTGAGGATTATCTGCGTTTCGCGCAGCTGTCGGCTGGCCTGAGCAATGATTTTTTCCTGACTTTGCAGCTGATCGAGCAGTTTGCTGCGCTGCTGCTTTTGCTGCTGAACGCTTTTCTCTTTCCTGGCAATATCCTGCTGCAGGCTGGAAAGCTGCGATTTGTTATCATCGGCCGCCCTGCCGGGAGCAGGCAGCAGCAAAAAGCCAGCGCAGAGCACGCAGGCTGACAGGGTGAACACGCGAGATCGTAGCAGAACGCCTGTGGCCGATCCGTTACCCTGGGTTCGTTGAACTGAAACTGTCGCTTTTTCCCTCATAGGAGGAAGATTATTCCACGATGAACAGCAGCTTACCAGCTATCTGTAGGGGGATTTGCGTTTCTGACGGTAACAGCGGAGTGAAGGATAGCGCGCGATAAGGCGCGTTTACCCGGGGGAGGGCGGGGGGAGCTGGCTGACTTTTAACCGCCTGAGATTGCATCGGGCAAAAGCCGCGTCAGGGATTTGCAGCCTGGGTAAATTATTTTGAGGATCTGGTCCAGAAAACGTAACTCTGAGGGCTTCACGTCTGTACATGGCAGCACTGGCAGGTATACTCAGAAGCCTTGTTTTCGCTTATTAACCCTTTCGGGAGTTGTTACCCCTCATGCAAGATATTATGCAGTTCGCAGGCAGCCATACCATTTTGAGTCTGGCGTGGGTTGTCCTGCTGGTTTTGGTGATCGTGACCACCGTTAAGGGCATGTTCTCCAAGGTAAAAACAGTTAGCCGTGGTGAAGCAACCCGATTAATCAATAAAGAAGAAGCCGTCGTCATTGATGTCCGTGCACGCGATGACTACCGTAAAGGCCATATTTCTAACGCAATTAACATTCTGGCGGCCGATATCAAAAAAGGCAGCTTTGGCGAACTGGAAAAACATAAAGCGCAACCGATTATTGTCGTCTGTGCCAATGGCACCACTGCGGCCGAGCCGGCTTCTCAGCTCAACGCAGCGGGTTTTGAACGAGTTTTCATACTGAAAGATGGCGTTTCCGGCTGGAGTGGTGAAAACCTGCCGCTGGTTCGCGGTAAATAATATTTGGAGAGTGGTATGGCGAACGTAGAGATCTACACCAAAGCAACCTGTCCTTTCTGCCATCGCGCAAAAGCGCTGTTAAGCCAGAAGGGCGTGAATTATCAGGAAATTGCCATTGATGGGGATGCCGATAAGCGCGAAGAGATGATCAAACGTAGCGGTCGTACCACCGTTCCACAGATTTTCATTGATGCGCAGCACATCGGCGGCTGCGACGACCTGTTTGCGCTCGATGGCCGCCACGGCCTCGACCCGCTGATAAAGTAAGACGGGCGAGTGGCGCAATAACGGATTATTAACCCATAGGATCACGTACCATGTCAGAACAAAACAACACAGAAATGTCATTCCAGATCCAGCGTATTTATACCAAGGATATTTCTTTTGAAGCGCCAAACGCCCCACAGGTTTTCCAGAAAGAGTGGGAGCCAGACGTAAAGCTGGACCTGGATACCGCGTCCAGCCAGCTGGCTGACGACGTTTACGAAGTCGTGCTGCGCGTTACCGTGACGGCAACTGTGGGTGAAGAGTCGGCGTTTCTGTGTGAAGTGCAGCAGGCGGGTATTTTCTCTATCTCCGGTATTGATGGTAACCAGATGGCTCACTGCCTTGGCGCCTACTGCCCTAACATTCTGTTCCCGTATGCGCGCGAATGCATCACCAGCCTGGTTTCCCGCGGTACGTTCCCGCAGCTTAACCTTGCACCGGTCAACTTTGATGCGCTGTTTATGAACTACCTGCAGCAGTCAAATGAAGGTGCCGCTCCTCAGCAGGACGCATAATGCCTCAAGCAAATGCTTCTATGAGCGTTATCGGTGCCGGTTCGTACGGCACCGCTTTAGCCATTACCCTGGCCCGTAATGGCCATTCGGTAGTGATGTGGGGCCATAACGCCGCGCATCAGGCACAGCTTCAGGCCGATCGCTGCAATGCGGCCTTCCTGCCTGACGTCCCTTTTCCCGACACCCTCAGCCTTGAAAGTGATTTAGCCGCAGCGATTGCGGCCAGCCGCGATCTGCTGGTGGTGGTCCCAAGCCACGTATTTGGCGATGTCCTTAAGCAAATCAAACCCCACCTTCGCACAGATTCCCGCATTGTCTGGGCGACCAAAGGTCTCGAAAAAGAGACCGGCAGGCTGCTACAGGATGTCGCACGGGAAATAGTGGGTGACGAGGTACCTCTGGCGGTTATTTCCGGGCCAACCTTCGCTAAAGAGCTGGCAGCCGGCCTGCCGACGGCCATTGCGCTTGCCGCAACGGAGGCCGGGTTTGCAGACGATCTGCAACGCCTGCTGCACTGTGGTAAAAGCTTTCGCGTCTATAACAACCCGGATTTTATCGGGGTTCAGCTTGGCGGCGCGGTGAAAAACGTGATTGCCATCGGGGCGGGGATTTCAGACGGCATTGGCTTTGGTGCCAATGCGCGTACGGCGCTGATTACGCGTGGACTGGCCGAAATGACCCGCCTGGGAACGGCGCTGGGCGCCGATCCCACCACCTTTATGGGTATGGCCGGGCTGGGCGATTTAGTTCTGACCTGCACCGATAATCAGTCGCGGAACCGTCGCTTTGGCATGATGCTCGGGCAGGGGGGCGATGTGGAGACAGCGCAAAATACCATCGGCCAGGTGGTGGAAGGATTCCGAAATACAAAAGAAGTCAAGGCGCTGGCCGCGCGCTGCGGCGTGGAAATGCCAATAACTGAGCAAATTTATCAGGTACTGTATTGTGAAAAGAGTGCGCGCGAGGCAGCATTAAGTCTGTTAGGGCGAACAAGGAAGGATGAGAACAGTCCAGCTGAAAACGGAAGCTCAGCGCGTTAGCGTCCTGCCGGACGTTATATTCGATGGGGAGAGAGCAATGCCGAGCGCAGAACCTGAACAGGTGTGGGACTTTATCAGAGCAGAAGCGCGGGCGCTGGCCGAATGCGAGCCTATGCTGGCGAGTTTTTATCACGCTACGCTGCTAAAGCACGACGATCTCGGCAGTGCGCTGAGCTATATGCTGGCTAACAAGCTGGCGAATCCAATTATGCCCGCAATGGCCATCCGTGAAATCGTGCAGGAAGGCTACAAGCAGGATCCCTCGATGATTCAGTCCGCTGCCTGCGATATACGGGCGGTGCGCCAGCGCGATCCGGCGATTGATAAATACTCCACGCCGCTGCTTTACCTCAAAGGCTTCCATGCTCTCCAGGCCTACCGTATCGGACACTGGTTATGGAATCAGGGGCGTCGGGCACTGGCCATTTACCTGCAAAATGAGGTCTCCGTTTCTTTCGCCGTGGATATCCATCCTGCGGCGAAAATTGGCCGGGGCATTATGCTGGACCACGCAACGGGCATTGTGGTCGGGGAAACGGCGGTCATCGAAGATGATGTCTCCATCCTGCAGTCCGTGACGCTAGGCGGTACGGGTAAAACCAGCGGCGATCGTCATCCCAAAATCCGTGAAGGGGTGATGATAGGGGCGGGTGCAAAAATTCTTGGTAATATCGAAGTGGGGCGCGGAGCCAAAATCGGTGCCGGTTCGGTCGTCCTGCAGCCTGTGCCCCCCCACACCACAGCCGCTGGCGTACCTGCGCGTATCGTGGGTAAACCCAGCAGTGACAAGCCGTCGATGGAGATGGATCAGCACTTCAATGGTATGGTGCCGGGCTTTGAATTCGGTGACGGCATCTGACGCAGCAGGTAGCAGGTCCTGAAAGTGGGTTATGGCATCTGACGCAGCAGGTGCCCGATTTTGAAGTTGCTGACGGCATTCCCTGCATCAGGGCGCTGGATAGTTCATGCGCCTACCCCCATCCCTTATGCTTTCATCACGGCACCGCAGTAGTCCAGCTGCCGCCAGGCCTCATAGACCACTACTGATACAGCATTTGACAGGTTCATGCTGCGGCTGTCCGGCTGCATAGGGATGCGGATCTTTTGTTGGGCCGGTAGCGCATTAAGGATCTCAGCGGGGAGACCGCGCGTTTCGGGGCCGAAAAGCAGATAGTCGCCCGCCTGATAGCTGACCGCGCTATGCGCTGGTGTGCCTTTGGTGGTCAGCGCAAACAGGCGCCCAGGGGTTTCAGCAGCCAGAAAAGCCGCATAGCTGCCGTGGCGTTTTACTGCGGTGTATTCATGGTAGTCCAGACCCGCGCGACGTAAACGCTTGTCATCCCAGGCGAAGCCGAGCGGTTCAATCAGATGCAGGCGGAAGCCGGTGTTAGCACAAAGCCGGATAATATTGCCCGTATTGGGCGGGATCTCAGGTTCAAATAAAACAATATTCAGCATCGGCTTCGGCCCCATTAAACGAGGGCCGAAGCATAGCAAATTATTCCGGGACGATCAGGTTTTGCTGCTATAAAGCGGCAGCCAGAGGGTAAGGCGCAGGCCGCCTAACGGGCTGTCATCGGCCTTAACCCAACCACGATGCTGCTGGATAGCCGTGTCTACAATCGCCAGCCCCAGCCCTGTTCCGCCCGACTCCCTGTCGCGCGCTTCGTCGGTACGGTAGAAGGGCCGGAAAATCTGCTCACGATCGCCCTCGCTGACACCCGGGCCATCATCGTCCACGTTAACGGTAATGCCCTGTTTATCCACGGAAAAACCGACACAGATTTTGGAGTGAGAGTAGCGTAGCGCGTTACGTACGATATTCTCCAGCGCGCTTTCCAGTGCGTTTGGGTTGCCGTACAAAGGCCAGGGACCCGGTGGATAAGGCACCTCAAGCGTTTTCCCCATCTGTTCGGCTTCAAATTTGGCATCATCCAGCACGCCGGCCCACAGATGATTGGCTTTCATCGCCTCGCTGACCAGCGCATTTTTATGCTGAGTACGGGATAACACCAGCAGATCGTTGATCATACCGTCCAGCCGCTGGGCTTCCATCTCAATACGCTGTAGCTCTTTGCTCTCGCCCTGACGTCGGCGCATCAGCGCCGTACCCAATTGTAAACGGGTAAGCGGCGTCCTCAGCTCATGCGAAATATCCGACAACAGACGCTGCTGACCGGTCATCATCCTTTCCAGCGCGCTGACCATCTGGTTAAAACTGGCGCCGGCCGCCAGGAACTCCTGCGGGCCCGCCTCCAGTTCAGGGCGTTGACGCAGATTACCGGCGGCGACATCATCGGCCGCATGTTTCAGCTTACGTGCGGGTTTCGCCAGGCTCCAGGCCAGCCAGAGCAGCAGCGGTGTGCTGATTAACATCGTCACCATCAGCAGCAGCAGGGGACGGTCAAACAGCAGGTTGATAAAGTCCAGCTGCGAGCTGCCAGCGGGACGGATCAGATAGAGCTGGTAACTGTCCTCACCGTCGCGGACGGTAAAGGGACCGACCATCTCCACCCGGCCATATTTTTTCTTCTGCGGACGGTTTGCATTATCGGACTGACCGATAAAATTACGGATAACCTGCATTTCGTTATGCTGCGCGCCGATCACCCGTCCTTCGCTGGTAACCAGCAGCAGCCGCTGTCCGGGCGGCGCCCACTTGTCCGTTGCGCGAAACAACCTTCTCCACCACATCAGGTCGTTAGGGGGATCCTGCATCAGCTCCGCCTCGACGTGCTGCTCAATCATGGTTCCCTGCCGCTGCTCACTGTCGAGCAGCGGGGTCATCTGGCGAGTATCAAGCTTGGGCACCATCAGTACCAGCATCAACACCAGCGCCAGCGTCAGCCAGAAAATGGCGAAGATACGGGTCGTCAGGCTGGAGATCATGTCGCGGAAACCATCAGATAGCCGCGGCCACGCAGGGTTTTAAACCAGGGGTGACCATCTTTGCGGTCCGGCAGCTTCCTGCGCAGGTTAGAGATATGCATATCAATCGCACGGTCAAACGGGGTGAGGCGTTTACCCAGAACCTCCTGACTCAGGTGCTCACGGGAAACCACCTGCCCCAGATGCTGCGCCAGTAAATAGAGCAGGGTAAACTCTGTTCCGGTAAGGTCGAGCGCCTCGCTGTCGAAGCGGGCCTCCTGGCGACCCGGATTAAGACGCAGGCGGTCAACTTCCAGCGTCGGGGAGCTGCTGTCGTGCTGCTGTTGCTGTTCGCTCCAGACGGACCGGCGCAGGATTGCACGTATACGGGCCACCAGTTCCCGATCGTTAAAGGGCTTAGGAAGATAGTCATCCGCGCCCAGTTCCAGCCCCAAAACGCGATCCAGCTCGCTACCGCGTGCGGTTAGCATAATGACCGGCGTCTGATGCTGCTGGCGCAGCTCCTTAAGGGTATCAATGCCGTTTTTCCTTGGCATCATCACATCAAGCAAAAGCAGATCGATAGAATTATCCAGCAGGGCCAGTGCCTGCTCGCCATCACCGGCGACCACCACCTCGAACCCTTCCATCTCAAGTAATTCTTTCAGCAGCGAAGTCAATTCGCGGTCATCGTCAACTAACAGGATCTTATTCATTTTTATTGCCCTCCGCAGGCAAAATACCGTGAACGAATGCAGTCATTCCATGACTTTACTTAGTTTTACAACCTCTGACGCATGTTTGCAGCTGGCCCCGTAGACTGAATTTTATCGAATCGAGACAGGCAAACCAATCTGGGAGTTAACGATGCGCAATGTTACCGCCGTCGTTGCGGTTCCGGCGCTGATACTCAGCTTCTCCGCCGCGTGGGCTGCAGATGTGACGACGACTGACGAGATGCATCAGGAAGACGCGGCGCCACGTAGTATGACGCAAGTTCCGCAGACTCACATGTTTGATGGCATCAATCTTACAGAGCAGCAGCGCCAGCAGATGCGGGATTTAATGCAGCAGGCGCGTCACGAGCGTTCTCCCATAAGTATTAACGATTTAGAGCAGCTGCACGAATTGATTATTGCAGAAAAATTTGATGAAACGGCCTATAAGGCAAAGCTGGACAGTATTGCACAGGCGGAAGTCGCGTGGCAGGTTGATATGGCGAGAGTGCGCAACCAGATGTATCACCTGTTAACCCCAGGCCAGCAGGGCGTTTTAAATCAGAAACATCAGCAGCGTATGAACCAAATGCGCCAGCTAACGGATATGCACCCATCTTCATCGTTGCATGCTGTAAGCAGTAAATGAAGTGAGTAACACCCTGGGTGCATGCGTTGTACCTTACCCAGAGTGAGTTGTACCCGTAGTAAGCTTTATCGTCAGTATCAGTACCCGTAGTAAGAGTAATCAGTAACGCAGTAACCAGTATCAAACGTAGTAACCAGTATTATAGTACCCCTGTTTTCCTTGCCATAGACACCATCCCTGTCTTCCCCCTCATGATGAGGGGGTTTTTTTTGATGCGGTCAATGCGCACAGCTGTAATACGCGCTGAATATCAGGAGCGTATATAGCTTTTTCATAGTGATAATCCACCGCCCTGCGGATAGAACATCACCCGTCATTACCAACCGTTGTACTCTGGCGATAAACCCGTCTGTCATCCCCATTTTCTCTTCCATAATGCTGAAAACCACGTAAGTGTGATCGGGATCGCATATTGGTAATGAATTTTCACATCGTGTAACAGACTTCCAACTGTGTTAAAGCGCGACCTGACTGTCTTTTTGATTGGTACTAATTTGAGTTAAAAGCCCCAGCCTATTAATTCAATAGCGGCGCGACCCTCATCATTTAACGCTATGAAGGTTAGAGTCATTTCCCACGGTAACTTTACGGGTTAGCGACAATATGATGAGGAAGAGATGATGAGACGAAAGAGTAATTCAGTTTTTTGTAGCCAGCGTAAGGCACTCAGCGTGGTGATTTCTTCGCTGCTGGTAAGCTCAGCCGCGATGGCAGAGACTCTGACGCGGGATAACGGTGCGCCAGTAGGTGATAACCAAAATTCACAAACCGCGGGAGCATCCGGGCCGGTGTTATTACAGGACGTTCAGCTGCTGCAAAAATTACAGCGTTTCGACCGCGAGCGTATTCCTGAACGTGTCGTCCATGCCCGGGGGACCGGGGCCTTTGGTGAATTTAGCGCAACGGCAGATATTTCTGACCTGACCACGGCTGCGGTATTTACTAAAGGCGAACAGACGCCGGTGTTTGTTCGTTTTTCCAGTGTGGTTCACGGCAACCATTCGCCCGAAACGCTGCGTGACCCGCATGGCTTCGCCACCAAATTTTATACCAAAGAGGGGAACTGGGACCTGGTTGGCAACAACTTCCCGACGTTCTTTATACGCGATGCGATTAAATTCCCCGATATGGTCCATGCGTTCAAGCCCGATCCACGCACCAACCTTGATGATGATTCACGTCGTTTTGATTTCTTCTCCCACGTTCCTGAAGCAACCCGTACGCTAACGGAGCTCTATTCCAATGAAGGAACGCCAGCCTCTTTCCGCAACATGGACGGGAACAGCGTTCATGCCTACAAATTCGTGAATGCGAAAGGTGAAATCCACTACGTTAAATTCCACTGGAAAACGCTGCAGGGCATCAAAAATCTCGACCCGAAACAGGTTGAGACGGTACAGGGTAAAGACTACAGCCACCTGACCCACGATCTGGTCTCGGCCATTAATCGCGGTGATTTCCCCAGGTGGGATCTCTATATCCAGGTGCTGAAGCCTGAGGATCTGAAGAAGTTTGACTTCGATCCTCTCGACGCCACCAAGATCTGGCCTGACGTGCCCGAACGTAAAATTGGTCAGCTGGTGTTGAATAAAAACCCCGATAACGTCTTCCAGCAAACGGAGCAGGTAGCGATGGCCCCGTCTAACCTGGTACCGGGTATCGAAGCGTCAGAAGATAAACTGTTACAGGGCAGGCTCTTTGCTTACGCCGACACGCAGATGTACCGCATCGGCGCGAACGGTTTTAGCCTGCCCATCAACCAGGCCCGGACGCCGGTAAATAACGGCAGTCAGGATGGCAGTCTTAACGCCGGCCACACTCAGGATAAGGGCATTAATTACCAGCCCAGCCGACTTTACCCGCGTGAGGAACTCTCTTCTGCGCGCTACAGTCAGCTGCCGGTGGAAGGCACCACGCAGCAGACTAAGATCCAGCGCGAGCAGAACTTTAAGCAGACCGGCGATCTCTACCGCTCTTACAGCAAAAAAGATCGGGATGACCTGATCGCCAGCCTGGGCAACGCGCTGGCGATCACCGATACGGAGAGCAAAAACATCATGCTTTCCTATTTCTACAAGGCAGACAAAGAGTACGGTACCCGCCTGACAACGGTCGCTAAAGGTGATTTAGCCACGGTGCAGAAGCTGGCGGATAAATTATCTGAC
This sequence comes from Erwinia sp. PPS120, assembly GCF_047918655.1. Lineage (GTDB taxonomy): Bacteria > Pseudomonadota > Gammaproteobacteria > Enterobacterales > Enterobacteriaceae > Erwinia > Erwinia tasmaniensis_A. The sequence continues at coordinate 79,364 of NZ_JBLREF010000009.1, forward strand.
TGACAGCGTCTTTTCCCCTGCCCGGTTAAACCTGCCCGGGCAGGAGAAGCCCTGAAGGAGATCGCGAAATGAAAGCATTAAGCGTCCAGCTATGGCTGATAGCGTTTCTGCTGCTGTCCGTGACGGCAAAAGCGGCAACGACGCAAACCGCCGATCGTCAGGTAAGAGCAGAGCTGAATAATTATCTTTGGGATGCGGCACGACGTGGAGATAACACCCTGATTAAAACGCTCGTTGAGGCGAAATACAATCTCAATGCGGCCGATGAAAAAGGGTACACCGCCATTATCCTTGCGGCCTATCACGGCCATGATGATACGGTGAAAATGTTGATTGATGGCGGAGCCGACCCCTGCCAGCGCGATCGGCGCGGCAACAGTGCGCTGATGGGGGCCATCTTTAAGGGTGAACTAAAGGTGGCGCGCCGTTTGATCGACGCCCATTGCCAGCCCGATATGCGTAACAATGCCGGTCAGACCGCGGCAATGTATGCTTCGCTGTTTCAGCGACAGTCACTGCTCCAGGCGCTGCGTGAAAAAGGGGCCGATATGCACGCCGTCGACGCCAAAGGAAACTCCGCCGACAGCCTGGCATCAGGGAGAATTAACGGTATCCCGTAATGCCCGGAAACGCGCGAATAACCGACCCATTTCAGCCCCGCTCTCTCCGGCGGGGCTTTTTTTTGCTCAGGATCCAGTATACTTAGCCGATTAACCTGAACGGAGTAAGGCATGGAACATCACTACGCCCGGCTGGTCAATGCAGCTGCGCTGGCGGCAACCACGCTGGCTTCGATTCTGCTGCTGGTGAAGATTTTTGCCTGGTGGTACACCGGATCGGTAAGCCTGCTGGCGGCACTGGTTGACTCGCTGGTGGATATTGCCGCTTCGCTCACTAACCTCTTTGTTGTGCGCTACTCCCTGCAGCCTGCTGATGCAGAACACACGTTCGGACATGGTAAAGCAGAATCACTGGCCGCGCTGGCGCAGAGTATGTTTATCTCCGGGTCTGCCCTGTTTCTTATTCTGACGGGGTTACAACATCTGGCTTCGCCAAACGAGATGCGTGCCCCGCTGGTAGGGATCGCGGTAACGCTGGTTGCCCTGGTGTCTACGCTGGTGCTGGTCACCTTCCAGCGATGGGTTGTTCGTCGGACACGCAGCCTGGCGATTCGGGCTGATATGCTTCACTATCAGTCTGATGTGGTAATGAACGGTGCCATTCTGCTGGCTCTGGGTCTGAGCTGGTATGGCTTTAAGCGCGCCGATGCGCTTTTTGCCCTCGGGATAGGGGTATGGATCCTTTATAGTGCCTTACGCATGGGCTATGAAGCGGTTCAGGCGCTGCTTGACCGCGCACTGCCCGATGAGGATCGCCAGGCGATTGTTGATATTGCCTCTCGCTGGCCCGGTGTGAGTGGGGCGCATGATATTCGTACCCGACAGTCAGGCCCGACCCGTTTTATACAGCTCCATCTTGAGATGGACGACAATCTGCCGTTATACGAGGCGCACCGGGTTGCCGACGAAGTTGAACAGGCGCTGTTAAAAAAATTCCCCGGATCTGACGTGATTATTCATCAGGATCCCTGTTCGGCAGTACCCTCATCCGGCCAGGCCCGCAGTGAACGATGATTCTTGTGTTAAATAAATTACTTAGCGCTCTTAACTGCCAAAACGTGACGCCGCTCGTAAAAATTAGCGAGATGATGGCTGACCTGAATCAATTCAGCTCACAGGCTTTGATATACTATGGCCATTATTAGTTGGCCGATACGCCCGCGTACGTCGAGTCATTCCGGCGTTAAGAGTTTGAAATTTTGCATTAACAAGTTCAGAGGTTGTCATGATCAAAAAAATCGGTGTACTGACAAGTGGCGGAGATGCGCCAGGTATGAACGCGGCCATCAGAGGCGTTGTGCGCGCTGCCCTGAGTGAAGGACTGGAAGTAGCAGGGATTTATGATGGCTACCTGGGCTTGTATGAAGATCGTATGGTCAATCTGGACCGCTACAGCGTGTCCGACATGATTAACCGTGGCGGCACTTTTCTTGGCTCAGCGCGCTTTCCTGAGTTCCGTGAAGAGTCGGTGCGGAGTGTCGCCATCGAAAATATGAAAAAACGCGGAATCGACGCGCTGGTGGTGATCGGGGGCGATGGCTCTTATATGGGGGCCAAGCGTCTGACCGAAATGGGGTTTCCCTGCATTGGCTTGCCGGGCACCATTGATAACGATGTGGCGGGAACGGACTATACCATCGGCTACTTTACCGCGCTTGAAACGGTGGTAGAGGCGATTGACCGCCTGCGCGATACCTCATCGTCTCACCAGCGTATCTCGATTGTAGAAGTGATGGGCCGCTACTGTGGCGACCTGACGCTGGCGGCGGCCATCGCGGGCGGCTGCGAATTTATCGTGCTGCCGGAAATCCCCTATACGCGTGAAGAGCTGGTAGAAGAGATTAAAGCCGGTATCGCCAAAGGGAAAAAGCATGCCATTGTGGCGATTACCGAGCATATCTGCGATATCGACGAACTGGCGAAATACATCGAGTCTGAAACGAAGCGTGAAACCCGCTCCACGGTGCTGGGCCATATTCAGCGTGGGGGCGCGCCGGTCGCCTATGACCGGATCCTCGCTTCGCGTATGGGAGCGTATTCGATTGAACTGCTGTTACAGGGCTACGGCGGTCGCTGCGTCGGTATTCAGAATGAGAAGATGGTCCATCACGATATTATTGATGCGATTGAAAATATGAAGCGGCCCTTCAAGGGCGACTGGCTGGAAACGGCGAAGAAGCTTTACTGAGGCAAATCAAGGCGCTGATCGACAGCGCCTTTTTTATGCAAAGCCATATTCCATCCAGTTATTAAGGCTTCATTTTAATTCTTTAATTCAACCTGTGCTTTGTGTCACGCTCTCTGCGATAAAACCTTTGGGAGAGCATAGAATGAATAAGTGGAGTATTGGGTTTACCCTGCTGCTGGCCTCAACCAGCGTACTGGCGAAAGATATCCAGCTGCTGAACGTTTCCTATGATCCAACGCGCGAACTATACGAACAGTATAATAAAGCCTTTAGCGCGCACTATAAGCAGGAAACCGGCGACAACGTGGTGATCCGTCAGTCGCACGGCGGCTCAGGCAAGCAGGCGACTTCCGTGATTAACGGCATTCGTGCCGACGTCGTGACCCTGGCGCTGGCTTCCGATGTGGATGCCATCGCCGATCGTGGCCGTATTGATAAAAACTGGGTCAAGCGCCTGCCCGATAACTCTGCCCCTTATACCTCCACCATCGTTTTCCTGGTGCGTAAAGGCAATCCTAAGAAAATCCACGACTGGCAGGATCTCACCAAACCTGGCGTCTCGGTGATAACCCCTAACCCTAAAACGTCCGGTGGGGCGCGCTGGAACTATCTGGCGGCCTGGGGCTGGGCGTTAGATCATAACAACGGTGATAAGGCAAAAGCGCAGGACTACATCAGAGCACTGTTTAAAAACGTTGAGGTGCAGGATTCCGGTGCGCGCGGTGCCACCAATACTTTCGTTGAACGCGGTATTGGCGACGTGCTGATCGCGTGGGAAAACGAAGCTTATCTGGCCGTGAATAAACTGGGCAAAGACCAGTTTGAAATCGTAACGCCTGGCGAGTCTATTCTTGCAGAACCCACGGTATCTGTGGTTGATAAAGTGGTGGATGAACGCGGCACCCGCAAGGTCGCCGAAGATTATCTGAAATACCTCTATTCTCCTGAAGGTCAGGAAATCGCAGCGCAAAATTACTATCGTCCACGCGATCCCGCCGTAGCGAAAAAGTATGCAGATAAGTTCGCGCCGGTGAAACTCTTTACTATTGACGATGCAAAATTCGGCGGCTGGGCGGCTGCGCAGAAGACTCACTTCGCTGACGGCGGCACTTACGATCAAGCCATGAAGCGTTGAAAGAAAAATAGTTAACCAGGTGAATTATTTAACATGATCTTTGTCGCCTGTTCGTTTACATTATGAACAGGCGATAATCAGAGGTTCAGATCATGAAGGAGCGAAAGCGACTCCTGACAGGCGTTGTAATAGCAGGGATCGTTGCGACGGCTGGTTGCGCCTCTATTGCGTTAAAATATAAGCATAATTCCTCAGCACTCTGGGCAATTGTCAGCCAGAAATGCATACCTGGACAGCTGAAAAATAACGATCCCGCGCCCTGCCGACAGGTGGATGTACATAATGGCTTTGTGGTACTAAAAGATCGCAATGGTCCGCTGCAGTTTTTACTTCTTCCAACCAAAAAAATCGTCGGTATCGAAAGTCCTGAGCTGCTTAATCCCTCGACCCCCAATTTTTTCGCTGAAGCCTGGCACTCCCGTCACTTTATGGACGAGCGCTACGGCGAACGCATCGATGACAGCGCTATCGCGCTTAGCATTAACTCCCCCACGGGCAGAACGCAAAATCAGCTACATATTCATATCTCCTGCCTGAGACCGGATATCCGCCAGAAGCTGAACGCGCTGGATGCCTCGCTGACGCCCCGCTGGCAGTCGCTACAGCTGGTGGGGCACGATTATCAGGTGCGCACCGTTACGCGGGACGAATTCAAGAGAACCAGCCCCTTTATTCGCCTGGCGGCCGAGCTGCCGGGTGCACATGAAGAAATGGGTAAATACAGCATCGCCGTGGCCGCGCTAGCGGATGGGCGTCGGGCGTTGCTGGTGGTTAAGCGTAATCTGCTGGTATTGAATCGGGCTTCTGCCGAGGAGCTACAGGATCACAGCTGCCAGATACTGCATCCCCGGGGCGCTGTTAAGTCGTAATCCTGAAATCGGTTGTCAGTCACTACAGGCTCAACGCTGGGGCTACAAGCACCCCCAGCGCAGGTTCATTACGGCTTAACCGGTTTCGTCCCGACCGGCTCATCATCCTTATACTTCGCCGTGGCTATCCACGCCGCGCAGAACAGCGTCAGTCGGGCAAAGAAGTAGAAAAACGCCATCAGCCCCAGAACGGAACCAAAGGCGGCACCTGACGGGGAGGACGCCAGCTTAGGCAGCGTCAGGGTCATAATAAATTTGATCACTTCAAAACCTATTGCGGCTAAAAGCGTGCCGCGAAAAAGCGCCTTTTTGCGTGGCTTATGACGAGGCAAAATCCAGAATATCCACAGAAAGAGCAGATAGTTAGCCAGAATTGAAATGGAAAGCGCAATCAGCGTCATCGCCGGACGAAGCCAGTCGATCCCATCCAGTCCTAACGCATGCACGATGGCTTCCTGTGCCGAACCGGCGATGGAGGTAAGAGACAGGGTGATAATCAGCGCGACCACCAGACCCATCAGGGAGATAAAGTCGCGCGTATATTTAAACCAGATTTTCTCTTTATCCTGTTTGTTACGCTCCCAGACGTCTCTCGACTGGGCCAGAATCGCTTCACGCAGGTTCCCCATCCAGCTAATCCCGGAATAGAGGGCGATCAGTAATCCCGTCAGGCCGACGGTAGTACGCTGCTGGACCGCCGTGTTAACGGTGTTTTGCAGGGTCGATGCCAGGGTAGCATCGCTGATATTACTCACAATTTTATTGATGAGCTGGGTAAGAAGATCCTGGTTTGAAGCGAGCACGAATCCAATAGCGGCAAAAGAGACCATCAAAATAGGGATCAGAGAAAGGAACGAAAAGTAGGTGATTGCCGCGCCAAACTGACTGCCCAATCGGTCATTAAAGCGTTCCCCGGCCCTTAAGAAATGTGCCACGGCTGGAATGGCCTGAAACCAGCTGACAAAGCGCGAAACGCGCGTAATGGAGTGATCAACGGTTGCGTTGCCGGTTTTGATATTGATCAGCGGTTTTTCTTCGTCACGCTGACGCTCTGATGAATGATTTTCCTTCATGAAATGTTCTTCTGTAGCCCTTAAAAGTGAGTTATCTGTATGAAATTATAGACGGTCGATCAGTTAACGTAGTTTTTCATTGTTCGGGTCAGCCACTCCATAAAGACGTGCACCCGACGCGCCAGATGACGTCGATGCGGATACAGCAGCGAAACCGGCATCGGCTTCGCGCGGTAATACGGCAGAATTTCTACCAGTTTTTTCGCTTTTAGCGCCGGGCGCATGGCGCATTCGGGCGCCTGGATAATGCCCAGTCCGTTCAGGCAGGCGGCACGGTAGGTTACCGTGCTGTTGACCGTCAGCGCACCGCCCGTTTTGATAAAACGGCTGCTGTCGCCGTCAAAAAACTCAAAGCCTGGAGTCTGCGTGCCCAGCTGCTGGCCGTAATGCACCATGGCATGCTGGGAGAGTTCTTCCAGCGTCTGCGGCGTACCAAATCGCGCCAGGTAGTCGGGGCTGGCGCAGTTGATCAGGGGCAGCGCGCCCAGCGGGCGGGCGATCAGCCCGGAGTCTTCCAGCGTACCGACACGCACTACACAGTCAAACCCCTCATGAATCACGTCAACCCGACGATCATTGCTGCTCAGTTCCAGCTCAATGGCGGGATACTGCTGAAGAAATTCCGGGAGCCTGGGCAGAATAAAGTCGCTGGCCAGGTTGACGGGCATATCCACTCGCAGACGACCACTCAGGGTCGCGGGATCGTTCTGAAAAAGCCCATCCATCTCTTCCAGCGTGGCCAGAACATCCTGACAGCGATCGAAGTAGACCAGTCCATCCTGAGTCAGCTGCACCCGCCGCGTGGTGCGATGCAGAAGACGGGTGCCAAGGGTATTCTCCAGCGCCTGTAACTGTCGTGAAAGGCTGCCTTTCGGTACGCCCAGACTCTCTGCGGCGCGGGTAAAGCTGCGAAGCTCTGCTACTCTGACAAAAGCCCGCATTGTGTGAATTTTGTCCATAGGATAGGCCGATTGTTGTTTTCTGTGAAACAGTAAAGCGCATTTACGATTATTTATAGTTCAGGATTTACATAATATCCTGCAAATGTCCATGACATATGAACCGGAGAAGACAATGAACGCTAAAATCGCACTGATTACCGGCGGAAGCCGGGGATTAGGCAGAAATGCCGCCTTAAAACTCGCTAAAAAGGGTGTTGATATCCTCCTGACCTGGCAGAGCGGTGAACAGGACGCGCAGCGGGTGGTGGATGAAATCACCGCACTGGGTGGGCGTGCAGCGGCAATCCAGCTGGATATGGCCGACAGCCGTCGCTTCGACGACTTCGCAGAGAGTGTACAAAAAAAACTCATCGAGGTGTGGCAGCGCGAAACCTTTGATTATTTAATCAACAACGCCGGAACGGGCCTGCATGTAGCCTTTGTTGAAACCAGCGAAGCGCAGTTCGATGAGATGGTTAACGTCCATTTCAAAGGCCCATTTTTTCTTACGCAGAAGCTACTGCCGCTGATTACGGACGGCGGACGTATTTTAAATATCTCCAGCGGCCTGGCCCGTTTCAGTCAGCCAGGTTCCAGCGCCTACGCGGCAGTTAAAGGCGCCATGGAGGTCCTGACCCGCTATCAGGCGAAAGAGCTGGGCGCACGCGGCATTACTGTGAATATCCTGGCCCCTGGGGCGATTGAAACGGATTTCGGCGGCGGGAGGGTACGTGATAATCCTGAGGTTAACGCCTTTATCGCGGCACAGACGGCTCTGGGCAGGGTGGGACTGCCGGATGATATTGGCAATGCAATAGCACAAATTCTGAGCGACGAAAGTGGCTGGATCAACGGACAGCGTATTGAAGTTTCCGGCGGTATGTTTCTCTGATACAGCAAAGTCGCCTTACAGCCCGATTTGGTTAAATACCCCGGTATGCGCCATAGTAAAAGTTCTTTGGGATGTCATAACCTGGGAGTATCACACTATGTTGAAAATACTGGGGCGCGCCTCATCGATTAACGTCAGAAAGGTGCTGTGGGTTTGCGAAGAGCTGGATATCGCTTTTAATCGCGAGGAGTGGGGCGACGGTTTTAAGTCGCTTCAGGACCCGGCATTCAGAAAGATGAATCCTAATGGGCTGATCCCGGTGATTCAGGACGGGGATTTCATTATGTGGGAGTCCAACGCCATAATTCGCTACCTGGCTAACAGCCGGGGCGGTGACTGGATCTACCCGCAGGATCCCCGCGCGCGGGCACCAGTCGACCAGTGGATCGACTGGCAGGCCACCGAACTCAATACCGCCTGGCGATACGCGTTTATGTCGCTGGTTCGTCACTCTCCGGCACATCAGGATGCGCGCTTGCTTGCCGCCGCCTGTAAGGGCTGGTCGCATACCATGGGGATCCTGAATCAGCAGCTGGAACGTACCCAGGCCTGGGTGGCCGGCAGCGCATTTTCACTGGCCGACATACCGGTTGGGCTATCCGTTAACCGCTGGTATGAAACCCCGTTAGACCACCCAGAACTGCCCGCCGTTAGGGCCTATTATGAGCGGCTGACTCAGCGAAAAGGCTATGCCAAATGGGGACGTAACGGCACGCCTTAACGTGAGGGCTGCACTTTTGAAACCCTGGCGGAGTCAGCCTGGTTTAAATCCCGGTTTGCCGTTAGCTGCACGCCATTCCTTCACCTCTTTTACGATACCTTCGGGACTATCTTCCCTGCTATCATCAGGGTAATAGATAAGGTCAGATCCCGAAGGGTGTTCGCTTAACCGCTTAAACTCCAGGATATTGTTTATATCTTCTCCTTCTGTCGTATTCTGGACGTTAATTATTTTTTCCACAAAAGCCAAAAACTCGGCTTCGGTGTAGTCAGATAACGTTTTCTTTTCCATCTTATTTACTCCCTTTATGGTTCTCAATATGACACTTCGGAGTCGTTACACGAATATTGTCAATATTATATATCTCACCATTATCTTTAATCGGTTTTACATGGTGTAACTCATATTTAACACGCCGCCCCTTTTGTTCACTCTCTTTAGGTGCGGGTGCTTTGCCAGCCCGGATATTACCCAAGTTACCTGCCTTGAACTGTTTACTTAACTCAGGATCTTTCCCTACTTCCAGCCAGAAGGCCTTACGGAACGCATCAAAGCTGCTGAATTCTCGCCCCAGCAATCTCTCCGCTATCTGGCCTGGGATTGGTGCGCCAGGCCCCTGCCCGGCTTTATTCAGCCAATCTGTGCCGACATTTTCTCCTTTCCCACTGACCCGACCCGGCCTGTCGCGGGGGCCGCTTATTACGACATAAATGGGCACGACGCCCGTACCGGACGCATCTGGCCGCCAATAAATAAAGTCCTGCAGCTGCTGCGTATTTCCCACAGGCGGTGACAGGGTGATATTACCCACCGGTTTCACATCCGTGCCAGTGTGCACCGGTGTGTTCGGAACCGGCCCCCGATTGCCCGTATCCGAAGGTTTTGCGGATCCCGGAACAGGATTTATCAGGATAGTTCGCGGCGGTGTGCCCGGCATTGCCGGAAGTCTGATGATATCCAGCCCGCTCACCGCATCGCGCACCGCATTTAGCACTGGCACCGCGGCGGGTACATTATCCCCGGTTTTCAGCAGCTCCAGTACCATTTCACCGTTGCGTTCAATCAGCGCGCCCCGTACCGGCAGATTGATACTCGCTGAGCCTGGATTGATTTTTCTCTGACCGGCCAGTAGCCTGGCATTTAGCGCAAACATTGCTTCCGTGTCCCGTCCCGGAACACGGTCGCTGCCTTTTCCTGCCTGGGATGAGAACAGTAAAACTGAAGCGGCAGCTGCCATCGGCCCCAGGCTACTGGCGGTCAGCAATGCTACAGCGCGGCTGACTGCTGAGGTCAGCATGCCGCCAATCTCTCCGGCAAGCGTCATCACGCCCTCTCCGGCCACCGAAAGAAGCATACTCCACTGCCCGCTGCTCAGCAGCATCGCCCCCGGAGCACTCAGCATCAGCGCAGCGGTATCAGCCTGCTCCTGCGTGTAGGCAGGCGCCGGAAGCTGCCCCGTCAGCAAAGTCACGGCCACTTTCTGCTCGGCCTTTGTGCAAAAACATATTGCCACGCCATACTCGTCGCCCCTGTCCATCACCCATGTCCAACCGAATGCGTTAAGGTTCTTCAGATAGCAGGCTTTTGTTTGTGATTTGAACTGGAACTTGCCGTCGCCGAGGTCGGTGACGAGGGGTTCAGCAGGGTGATTTTCGGGACCCGTGGTGATGACTTTTCCAGAGGCATCGTAAGGTACACCATCTTTGTAATAGGCAGGAATTATTGACATTTTTCATCCTTTTTGTGGTATCCGGTGGCCTACACTCAGGGCATCAGGTGTACTGACCAGATAGTTCCTTTGATTTATACTGAATATAAAAGGGTCTTCCTCGATCATGGTGGCTTAGGATAAAGCGTTTTTTTATAGTTCTTAATATGCCAGGATGCTATAAGTTGTTGCCTTGATAGCCGAATTTTGATTTAAAACAATACTCCCAACCTCAACCTGATTTGATTGAAAAGGTAAAATATTATGCCAGCATGTTCTGGACTTTCTTCTTGTCTTTCCAGCCCCCAATACCCGAGAGAATGTAAAGACACATATACTAGCGTTAAGCAGCAAAGGATCGGCGATTATGATGTTTCTCATTCCAGCCAGAAAGATATCCGTCCTGCTAACAGAAGCAAGGCAAATACCAGAATATCAGCAAAAGAGTTAGTATTTGCGCGTTCTCTTTTAAGAGAGCTGGGTATAACAAAAAATCCTTATCAAGATCCCACTGTGAAATCAAATAATTGTGGCATGCCTTATTTCCCAGTAATGTAGTAAAATATCCATATATCATAATTCCATATTTAGCCTGCCGTAATGAAACATTTCAGCCACCTCGAAGCGTTCTCTGTTTCGATATCCGCGCGCCTTTATCCTGAGCAGCCCTATTTTACTGTTCAGGAACTCCGCATTACCATTCGATATCCGGTTTTCATTGCATTCAGGATGACGTAAAGACGCTTTGCCACCAGGCGGGCAACGTTAACCTCTCAGCCCGGCGTCCGGGGCGGTTTTGGCAGGGTTACCACAGGTTGGACAGGTAAGTGGTGTGTGCTCAGCAATGCCGATAATCAGCGTCACTGAGCCAGATTTTTCAATCAAGAGAAAAAGATTTTACCTGTCACGGGGCTGACAGATTAAAGAGGTGGTCCGATCCCTCCGATTCAGGAGGGGGATTATGAGCAGCTGACTCAGCGAAAAGGCTATGCCAAATGGGGACGTAACGGCACGCCTTAGCGTGAGGCCGGCTACGGTGGGGCAATGCCGCTCATTTCACAGGCCAGCGCGCCGGTCCGCTTCAGTGCATAGGTGTAGCGCTCATCAAATGGGTAACAGCAGGAGAGACGCAGCGCACTGTTGCAGCGATCGCTAAGGGTATAGAGCGCGCCGGGGGTCAGGCATATTTTCTCCTGTAGAAGCCGGTGAAACAGCTGCACGCTATCGACGTTATCCGGCAGCTCAACCCAGAAGACAAAGCCGCCGCTGGGCAGCGTTGCCCGCGTTCCCTGGGGAAAGTGCCGGGCGATGATGCTCCGAGCCTCATCAAGCTGTGCGGCATAGCGGCGGCGCAGCGTGCGCAGATGGTGGTCGTAGCCACCTGATTCCAGAAAATGGCCCAGCGTTTCTGAAAGCAGGCGCGATTCCGTCAGGGAAGAGACCGATTTCAGCCGGGCCAGCTTTCCAGTAAAGCGTCCTGCGGCAATCCATCCAACGTGGAAATCGGGTGCAACCGTTTTAGTGAAGCTGGTGCAGTAGAGAACCCACCCCTCCCGATCGAAGGCTTTTACCGCGGGTGATAGCGGCCAGCAGAATTGCAGTTCGCCGTAAAGGCCGTCCTCAATCAGCGGCACCTGATAGCGGTTGACCATCTCCGCCAGACGCCTTTTCTCCTCCAGTTTCATGCTGCATCCCAGCGGGTTTTGCACGGTCGGCATGGCGACGATAGCCTGAATGCGCCGCTCCTGGAGTAGCAGCTCCAGTGCATCCAGCGACAGGCCGAACTGGGGGTCAGTGGGGATCTCGATGACCCTCAGACCCAGGCTGGCCAGCAGGGGAAAGAGATAAAAATAGGTGGGGGTTTCAATGCCCACGCAGTCGCCGGGCTGAGTGACCGTTCGTAATGCCAGCTGGAGGGCTTCCATGCAGCCATGCGTCAGCGTGATATCTTCCAGGGTAAGGCGGATACCCAGATCCATCGATCGGCGTGCCACTTCGCGCCTCAGGCGCTCGCTTCCGGGCGGCAGCGCGTAGCGCCCAATCAGCGACGGTTCGCGACGTAGCAGCGAGGCCATGATGCGGCTGATTTTTGCCGTAGGAAAAAAATCGCTGTTTTGCGGGCAGGCGAGCGAGATGTTGGTGTAGTCCGGGTGGTTCTGCGCGGCAAAAACGGCATCAATCAGATCCAGTTTCTCACTGCTGGGAGAGCGCACCTGTGCCTGGCGGTCACCCGAGGATTTTACCGACGGTAGTACGCTACGGACGTAATAGCCTGACTGAGGACGCGCTTCGATAAGTCCGCGATCCTCCAGAATCCGGTAGGCAGCCAATACGGTATTCACGCTGAGCTGGTGATTGCTGGCACAGCGGCGAATAGCGGGCAGACGGCTGCCAGGGGGATAGGTGCCAACGTGGATCGCTTCCGCCAGCGTCTGCGCCAGCTGCTGATAAAGCGTACTTTCCTGCATATCAATAATGGACACAGTTAACGCTCCCTTAAAGGGGTACAGATAGGATAATTTGCAGATTGTACTCATTACAATAGTGTAATTGTGAGTCTGTTACCATTAGCGTGCCGCTTTTACTATGGTCATCTCATTCATCTGTCGGATAGCCACTATGCTCGATCCCTCCTTTTTCAGCTATGTTACCGTGATGTCGATTACCCCAGGCCCTAATAACCTTCTGCTCGCCACCTCCGGCGTCAATTTTGGCATACGACGTACCCTGCCGATGATGCTGGGCATTGTGATCGGATGCGCAATCCAGACGGTGATCGCCGGGCTGCTGCTGGAGGGACTCCTTCAGTGGATGGGAACTGTCAGAATGCCACTGACGCTGATGGGGTGTGCCTACCTGTTCTGGCTGTCATGGAAGATATTTCGCGCAGGTGTTCCTGAACTACACGAAAAGGCCCGTCCGATGACGCTACTGGGCGGCGCGCTTTTTCAGGCGGTCAACCCCAAAGCCTGGCTGATGGCGACGAACGTCGCCCTGATGTATACCGCCAGCAGCGGCATACTGGCGGTGATGATTGGGTTTATGGCGCTGAATCTGCCCTGTATTCTGGTGTGGGCCGCGCTGGGCGACAGTCTGGGGAAACACTTACAGGTGGCGTGGAAGCTGCGGTTATTCAATACCATTATGGGGCTGTCGCTGGTGATCACCACGCTGTGGATGCTGACCGAAGTCATTCATCCCTGAGCATCAGCAGGGGCGGCACATTCGCCGCCCCTGTTATTAATCGGGCGCGCCGCCCTTATCTTCGTGCGAAGGCCACTTCCAGTTGTGCACCTCCGGGATATCCTCGCCATACTCCCTTACCCAGGCATGGTGTGCCGCGAGTTTTTCCTGTAGCGCATCCAGTACGCCCCCCGCTTCTTCCTGCAATCCTGGCACGCACAGGATGGCGTTTTGCGCCAGATGATAGCGATCCAGCTCGTTTAACACCGTCATATCGAAAGGCGTGGTGGTGGTGCCTTCCTCGTTAAAGCCGTGAACATGAATATTACGATGATTATTTCTTTGCCAGGTCAGGCGGTGGATCAGCGCCGGATAACCGTGGAAGGCGAAAATCACCGGCTTATCTGCGGTGAAGATAGTCTCCCACTCCTGCTCATCCAGCCCGTGCGGATGCTGCTCTTTCGTCTGCATCGCCAGCAGATCCACGACATTCACCACTCTGACGCGCAGGTCGGGAAGGTACTGGCGCAGCAAATCTACGGCGGCAAGCGTTTCGAGGGTTGGAACGTCACCTGCGCAGGCCATCACGACGTCGGAAGGATCCTCCGCCGTTTCATTACCGGCCCAGTGCCAGATACCCATGCCTTTTTCACAGTGTCTGATGGCCTCATCCATGGTCAGCCACTGAGGCTCAGGCTGCTTTCCGGCAACGATCACATTGATCCTGTCCCAGGTGCGCAGACAGTGATCCCCCACCCACAGCAGCGTATTGGCATCCGGCGGCAGATAGATGCGGGCGATATCGGCCTTCTTATTGGCAACATGGTCCATAAAGCCCGGATCCTGATGGCTGTAGCCATTGTGGTCCTGACGCCAGACGTGGGATGAGAGCAGATAGTTGAGCGAGGAGATCGGTTTGCGCCAGGGCAGCTTACGGGAAACTTTTAGCCATTTCGCATGCTGGTTAAACATTGAGTCGATAATGTGAATAAAGGCTTCGTAGCAGTTAAACAGGCCGTGCCTGCCCGTCAGCAAATAGCCTTCAAGCCAGCCCTGACACTGGTGTTCACTGAGGATTTCCATGACCCGTCCATCCTGCGCCAGCTGTTCGTCCCAGGGGAGGATCGCCTCCATCCAGCTGCGATTCGTCACGTCAAACACCTTACCCAGCCGGTTAGAGGCCGTTTCATCCGGGCCAAACAGGCGGAAATTTTCCGGGTTGCGGGTAAAAATCTCGCTCAGGTAGCTGGCCAGCACCGCCGTTGACTGCGCCAGCGTCTCGCCCGGCCTGTTAACCTCCACCGCATACTGACGGATATCAGGCACCTCCAACAGGTTGCGCAGTCGTCCACCGTTGGCATAAGGGGTGGAACCCATACGTTTATCCCCGGTTGGTGCCAGCGCCTGCAACTCCGGCATCAACCGGCCCGCGTCGTCGAACAGCTCATCAGGATGATAGCCTGCCATCCACTGCTGGAGGATCTCCCGGTGCGCCTCATTTTCCCGACATTCTGCCACCGGCACCTGGTGCGCACGCCAGAACCCCTCTACTTTTTTGCCGTCCACGGTTTTTGGCCCGGTCCAGCCTTTTGGGCTGCGCAAAATAATCATCGGCCAGCGGGGGACGCGCTTCTGTGCTTCACCGCGGCGTGCCGCCTGCTGAATCTGCTGAATGCGGTCGAAGGCTTTATCCAACACGTCGGCCATCTGACGATGCATCAGCTGGGGATCATCGCCGACCACGAACAGAGGTTCATAGCCGTAACCGTTGAAAAGCTGTTCCAAATCGCCGTCGTCGGTGCGGCCCAGAATTGTGGGGTTGGCGATTTTATACCCGTTGAGATGCAGAATGGGTAATACGGCCCCGTCACGTACGGGATTAAGAAATTTCGTGCCGTGCCAGCTGGCGGCCAGCGGCCCGGTTTCCGCCTCGCCGTCGCCGATAACGCAGGGGACAATCAGATTGGGATTGTCAAAGGCAGCACCAAAAGCATGAACCAGTGAATAACCCAGTTCGCCCCCTTCATGAATCGATCCCGGCGTTTCAGGCGCAGCATGGCTGGGAATGCCGCCGGGGAACGAAAACTGCCGGAATAGCTTACGCATCCCTTCAGCATCCTGGCTGATATCGGGGTAAATTTCGCTGTAGCTCCCCTCCAGCCAGGTGTTCGCTACCATGCCGGGGCCACCGTGTCCCGGGCCGCAGATGTAGAGCAGGTTGGTATCCCGCTGGCGAATAATTCGGTTCAGGTGAGCGTAAATGAAATTCAGGCCGGGGGTGGTTCCCCAGTGGCCCAGCAGGCGGGACTTAATATGACCTGCCTCCAGGGGCTGCCGCAACAGCGGGTTGTCCAGCAGATAGATCTGCCCGACCGACAGGTAGTTAGCGGCGCGCCAGTAGCGATCCAAAAGCCTTAAATCAGGGTCTGAGACTGGCGGGTGTAAAGGCGTATCCATTAATGTCCTCCTCATTAGCGCATCAGATCAAAGCATAGACGCCTGAGTCGGGCATGCAGAGAAAGGGCGCGGGGACGGGAGCGTAACGACATAAACAGGTCGGGTGTGGCAGATAAGAGGGGGATTATGCTGCCCGGCGGGCACATGTTGCCACCGGGCGTTTCGGGGAATTACTTACCCATTGCCGTCGAGCCGGCCTGCTGCGCTTCATCGTTGGCCGCCACGGGTGGCGTATAGGCCAGCTGAAGAAGCCGGCTGGTTTCTGCCAGCACCTTCTCCGTTGCAGCGACGTTACCGTTCAGGCTCTGCCCGAGGGACGGGATCATCGTTTTCAGCGTCGACTGCCATGCCGGGGTAGCCATCTTTTCTGCGAAGACCTTTTTCATCAGCTCCAGCATAATATGCGCCGCCGTTGAAGCGCCCGGCGATGCACCCAGCAGGGCAGAAATCGTGCCATCCTGCGAGGTCACCACTTCGGTACCCAGTTTGAGTACGCCGCCTTTACCCGCCTCTTTTTTGATGATTTGTACGCGCTGCCCCGCTTTTACGCGACGCCAGTCCTCTTTGTTCGCCTGCGGTAAATAGGCCTGCAGCGCCCGATGGCGATCGTCATCGGTCAGCATCACCTGGCCTACCAGGTATTTCACCAGGTTGAAGTTATTCAGCCCAACCTGCGCCATCGGTAAAACGTTCGATGGGGTCATTGAACCAAACATATCCCACAGCGAACCCTGCTTCAGATACCGCGTAGAAAATGAGGCGAAGGGGCCAAATAGCAGAACCTGCTTACCGTCCAGCGTCCGGGTGTCCAGATGCGGTACGGACATCGGCGGCGCGCCCACCTCTGCTTTGCCATAGACTTTAGCCAGGTGGCGGTTTACCACCTCCGGATTGTCAGTGACGAGGAATTCACCGCCCACCGGAAAGCCCGCATAATCTTTCGCTTCCGGGATGCCGGAGGCCTGTAGCAGCGTCAGCGCCGCCCCGCCCGCGCCGATAAAGATATACCTGGCGCGAAGGGTTTGTTTACGCCCGCTGTTTTTCAGATCGGACAGGGTAACGCGCCACATTCCATCCCGGTCGCGCTTGATATCACGCACCTCATGATGATTTTGCAGGCTGAATCCGGCGCTTTTCTTTAGCGAGGCAATCAGCTGGCGCGTGATTTCACCGAAGTTAACGTCGGTCCCCATCTCGCTGCGGGTCGCGGCAACGCGCTGATGCGCATCACGCCCTTCCATAATCAGCGGGATCCATCTCTTGATCTGCTCAGGGTTTTCCGAGTATTCCATATCGCGAAACAGCGTATTTTTCTGCAGCGCGGCATAGCGTTTTTTCAGAAAGTTAACGTGTTCCTCCCCCCAAACGAAGCTCATATGAGGTACGCTGGTGATAAAGCTACGGGGATGACTCAGCACACCCTGTTGAACCTGATAAGCCCAGAACTGTCGGGAGATCTGAAATGCCTCATTGATCTCAACCGCTTTCCCGATAGCCACCGTACCGTCGCTGTTCATCGGGGTGTAGTTCATCTCAGCCAGCGCAGCATGTCCCGTGCCCGCATTATTCCAGCCATTTGAACTCTCTTCCGCGACGTCATCCAGGCGCTCGACCATGCCGATGCGCCAGTCTGGCTCAAGCTGCTGGAGGTAGGTGCCCAGCGTCGCGCTCATAATGCCGCCGCCGATCATTAATACATCGACGTCGCCCTTATTTTTCCCATCAGAGGCCGCATTTGACTTACCTGAGGCGGCGTGACAAACGGGCTGGCGTTGTGCTGATTTCCGCATGATGCGACATCTCCATATGTTGAATTTTCAACATGTTATGCAGGTGATATCGAGCTGTCCCCTGCCCGACGGGTCAGTACGCGGGATCCGGGGGACGTCTCATAAAACCCACATGAATAAAATGGATTATTTAACAAGCAGTTAGTGCTCTGGAAATATACCATTGTTACGAGGGAATTAAAAAATTGTTTAAAGATTAAAAGTGATAATGAAAATTCAAACAAAATTAGCAACATTTATGGGCGTTGAGAGCGTGGGGTGTGCAGATCGCCGCCAGGCGTCCAGGAAGGGGGTTACGGCAGGTCTGCGTGATGCATAGCGCAGGGCAGCGGGTTAGCCCGGGGCGTGGGGATAACGCAGCGGGAAATCAGGGTAACCCTGGGGAGCAGAAGAGGGATGTGTGGCTAACGCATGCAACAAGCCTGAACAGGGAGACAAAACCGGGGAGCAGAAAATCAAGCACCCTGCTCCTTAGCCGGAGCAGGGGACGGCTATCAGGCGTTTTTCGCCACTGCCGCTGCTTTCACAATGGCTGCAAAGGCATCTGCTTTGAGCGATGCGCCGCCAACCAGCGCGCCGTCAATATCCGGCTGAGCAAACAGCTCGGCGGCATTTTTATCGTTCACGGAGCCGCCGTACTGGAGGATGACCTGGGCCGCTACAGCATGGTTTTCTTTTGCGATATGGTCGCGGATAAATTTGTGTACCGCCTGAGCCTGGGCAGGCGTAGCAGATTTGCCCGTACCGATGGCCCAGACTGGTTCGTAGGCAATGACCACGCCGTTGAACGCTTCCGCGCCCTGGGTTTTTAATACCGCGTCAATCTGACGTGCACACACTTCTTCGGTTTTGCCTGCTTCATTTTCAGCTTCGGTTTCGCCGATGCACAGTACCGGGATCAGACCTGCCGCTTTCAGTAAGGCAAACTTCTTCGCGATAAGCTCATCGCTCTCTTTATGGTAGGTACGACGTTCGGAGTGACCGATGATGATGTACTGCGCGCCCACGTCTTTCAGCATATCAGCGGACACTTCGCCCGTGAAAGCACCGGAAAGGTTAACGTCTACGTTCTGCGCGCCGAGCACGATCTGGCTGCCAGAAAGCGCATGTTTTGCCTGATCCAGATACATTACCGGCGGGGCGATAGCGACACCGCAACCGTCAACGCTGCTCAGCTCGTTTCGCAGGCCTGCAATCAGCTCTTTAACCACTGTTTTGCTGCCGTTCAGTTTCCAGTTACCCATAACTAATGGATGTCGCATCATATCCTCCACGTCGCGAAATACGTTAAATTACCCTGCCGGAGCAGCGTTGTCTGCCAGACAGTATAGAGATGAAAACTATGAAAGGCTTTGCTTTTCGTCATCTTTGCCCGCGTCAGTTGGGGGTCATAGCCAGTTTTATGGGCTCGATAGCAAAGGTCAGCCCCTTATCACCGTTATCCGCAATGACGTAGCGTAAAGCCCCCTCGCTCTGTTCAAAATAGCGCGATCCTTTACCCCTGTTAAGCAGGTCATCCAGACGTTTCAGGCTTAGCGCTTCGGTCAGCGTGGGCTCAAAAAAGCGCGCCAGGGCGGCCATATAGGCGCGGGCTTTATCACGTGCCGCCTTCTCATCAGGGCCTGGCACCGGTAGCCAGGTAATTTGCAGGGTTTTGACCTTACCCGTGCCCTGTTCTATGGCGGTTGAGCTATAGAGATTTTCGTTGATCTTGCTGGCGGCACGGGTCAAATTACTTTTGTCCCCGCGACTGTCGATTGCCCGGTACTCCGGTATGGTTAATGCTGGATTAATCGCATTATACTTTTCCCGAAACTGGCCGATAGTAAAATCAAATGTCGGCGCCCCCGCCATAAGATAGGGTGCAGTCGGCATATGCCCGGTACGATCCTGCGGTGCAGGGTCAGCCCAAAGCGGAGGCGTCGCCAGCATAACGAGAAGTGTAATGCTCGTGATGAGCGCTTTATTCATGTTGTCCATCCTGACCCTTTCATTCAGACAAGATTAGAACGGACAATGGTCGGCAAAGTCAAAGCCTGACGCTGTTCAAGGGGATTAAAAATGACCTTACAAGCGTGGTGTTTCTCCTGGCGGGGAAGGTTGGGACGGCGGGATTTCTGGGTCTGGCTGACGCTCTGGCTGGCGATGATGGTGCTCCTGTTTACCCTGTCGGCCCGGAACTGGTTAAGTACGCAAACCGCCGCTTTTTGCCTGGTATGCCTGCTTTGGCCGACCAGCGCGGTGGTGGTTAAGCGTCTGCATGACCGCAACAAGCCGGGATACTGGGGGCTATTGCTGATTGTGGCCTGGATGCTGCTGGCCGGAAACTGGGAATCACTGCCCGCCAGCGGGCAGTGGGTGCTGAGCCGGTTTATTCCGACGTTAATCCTGGTGACCATGACGCTGGAACTGGGGGGCTTTCGCGGTAGCCTGGGCGAAAACCGCTTCGGAAAAGCGGCGCTGCCGGTCAACTACAGGGGACGCCGTGCGGCGAATTACCAGTAGTGTTCGCTGGTAATATGGCCTGGCTTGCGCTTAAGATGCTTGCGCATATCCCGGCTATCTTTTAGCAGCTGCTGAGTGTCCCGTACCATTTGCGGGTTACCGCATAGCATAATATGACTGCTTTCAGCATTCATCTGAATGCCGACGGCGGCCTCGAGCTCGCCGTTATGAATCAGCGCCGGTACGCGGCCAGTAAGCGAACCCGCTACCGCTTCGCGGCTGACCACGGTCTGTATCTGTAGCTGGCCGCTGTAGCGTTGCTGGAGCTGCTGCATGAGCGGGAGATAGCTCAGGTCCTGCGCATAGCGCACGGCATGGACCAGGACGATATTTTTAAATCGTTCCAGGCCCTGGCCTTCCTGCAATATTGAAAGGTAGGGGCCGAGGGCGGTGCCCGTCGCCAGCATCCACAGCGTCTCGCAGGGCGGGATCTCATCCACCACAAAGAAACCCGCTGACTCTTTGGTGATCATCACCTCCTGACCCGGCTCCAGCGCGTGCAGACGAGGACTGAGTTTGCCCTCTGGCACCGTCACCAGATAAAACTCCAGGTTTTTATCGCGGGGTGCATTTACAAAAGAATAGGCGCGCTGAACGCGTTCGCCGTCAATTTCCAGCGCCAGTTTGGCAAACTGACCGGCAATAAAGGGGTCGATGGGGGCGGTCACGGTGATACTGAATAAGCTATCGGTCCAGTCAGTCACCTTTTCGATACTGGCGTTTACCCATTCGGCCATAAAACAGCTCCTTAGTCGGTGTGGGGCACATTAGCCCTTTAGCCAATATCTTCGCTACTGAGCGGCCATTTTTCCAGTGGCAACGGCTGGCAAAGCTCATATCGACAAACTGGGAGGCGGCGCAAAGGGCAATAACGTACAGTTTATTTTACACTTGTGCGCGCTTTCACTGACAGCCTGCGCCCAGCCATTTGCGCCACTCCCCTCGCTTTATTATAAAATCCTGATATTTTCCACGCCAACACCGCAATAATTCTGGCGATCACCCTTCTGAAACTGGGTTATGCCGATAATCATACTGACTAAAATGAAAAAAATTGAACACAGACAGCTGCTGCTGATGCTGATTGCGCTCGTCGCCGTCGGCCAGATGGCACAGACAATTTATGTCCCTGCAATGGTTAACATTGCTGAGGCTTTTAACGTGCATGATGGCGCGGTGCAGCGCGTTATGGCGGGCTACCTGATGACTTACGGCGGATCGCAGCTGCTGTACGGGCCGCTGTCTGACAAAATAGGCCGCCGTCCGGTGATTCTGGCAGGCCTGTGCATCTTTATTCTGGGTACGCTGGTGGCGCTAACGGCGCCAAACCTGTCGATGCTGATAGCTGGCAGCGCCATTCAGGGTATGGGTACCGGCGTGGCGGGCGTGATGGCCAGAACAATGCCGCGCGATCTCTATGCCGGCAGCGCGCTGCGTCATGCTAACAGCCTGCTCAATATGGGCATTCTGGTCAGCCCGCTGGTCGCGCCCGTTATTGGCGCGGTACTGACTCACTGGCTGGGCTGGCATGCCTGTTTTGCGTTTCTGCTGCTGCTCTGTATCGGGGTGGGGTTCGCTATGCTGCGCTGGCTACCGGAAACGCGGCCGCTGCCGGTCGAAACGCGCAGGCTCTTTTCACGCTATCGTCCCTTGCTGGCTGATGGCGCCTTTTTCCGCTATCTGATTATGCTGATGGGCGCGCTGGGTGGGATAGCCGTGTTTGAGGCCAGCTGTGGCGTATTGATGGGCGGGGTGCTGGGGCTGAATACGCTGATGGTCAGCCTGCTGTTTATTGTGCCTTTGCCTGCGGCATTTTTTGGCGCATGGTTTGCAGGCCGTGACAACCGCCCTTTTACCCAGCTGATGTGGTGGGCGGTGAACAGCTGTCTGCTTGCCGGTGCGATAATGTGGATCCCTGCCTGGTTCGGCATCATGACGATCTGGACGCTGGTGGCACCTGCTGCCCTGTTTTTCTTTGGCGCGGGTATGCTCTTCCCGCTGGCGACAACCGGAGCCATGGAGCCCTGGCCCTATATGGCCGGGACGGCAGGCGCCCTGCTGGGAGGGTTACAGAATCTGGGATCGGGACTGACCGCTTGGCTGTCAGCCCTGCTGCCGCAGAACGGCCAGTTCAGCCTGGGGATGCTGATGTTCGCCATGGCGCTGTTGATCCTGCTTTGCTGGCTTCCGCTCTCCAGGCGACCAGAAGGCCAGGCCGTAACGCAATGATGGTCTCAGGGACGGGCTGATGCCCGCGCCTGGCAAGCTGCGACGGGACTAAAGGATGTACGGATGCAGGCTCTCATCTTTTCGATCCAGATAGTGAATCGACTGGATGCGCCGGATGGTGCGGGACTTGCCGCGCACCAGCAGCGTTTCGCTGGTTGCCATATTCCCCTGACGGGTAATGCCTTTCAGCAGGTCGCCGCTGGTGATACCGGTTGCGGAGAAGATGACGTTATCATTGCGCGCCATATCGGCCAGCTGTAGCACCCTGCCAGCCTCAATGCCCATATCGCGACAGCGCGCCAGTTCCTGCTCACCTATTCGACGATTTTCCGGCGTGTCGCCCTTGACGGTGTGGCGGGCCAGCAGCCGCGCCTGCATGTCGCCGTCCAGTGCGCGGATCACCGCCGCAGAAACCACGCCTTCCGGCGCGCCGCCAATGCCGTACAGTACGTCGACTTCGCTGTCGGGCAGGCAGGTAAGAATGGAGGCAGCAACGTCACCGTCGGGAATGGAGAAAACGCGAACGCCAAGCTGTTGCAGAGACGCAATTACCGCATCGTGGCGTGGCTTAGCCAGAATTGTTACGGTCAGCGCGCTCAGCGGTTTACTCAGCGCCTGCGCCACACGATGAAGGTTCTCTGCCAGCGGGGCGTTGAGGTCTATCACGCCTTTTGCGCCCGGCCCGACGATCAGCTTTTCCATATACATATCGGGCGCGTTAAGGAAGGTGCCTTTATCCCCGACGGCCAGCACTGCCAGCGCATTGGCCTGGCCCATTGCCGTCATGCGGGTGCCTTCGATAGGATCGACGGCGATATCGACGGCATCGCCGTGACCGGTGCCCACCTTCTCGCCGATATAAAGCATCGGGGCTTCATCAATCTCCCCTTCTCCAATGACAATTTCACCCTCAATATTCACCTTATTGAGCATGATGCGCATCGCATGAACTGCTGCACCATCGGCCGCATTTTTATCGCCGCGTCCCAGCCATTTATAGCCTGCCAGCGCCGCTGCTTCGGTTACGCGTGAAAATTCTATGGCGAGTTCTCGTTTCATGATTTGCCCCGGGAAGAAAAAGAGGCGAAAAGTTTATCACAGGCAGGGGGAGAGGCGGAAAATGCCCGCGATTGTGGCCATCGCGGGCGGGCAGGGCAGAGATTATGAGTCGTCCTGGTCTTCCCACGTCTGGGCGCGGGCAACGGCTTTTTTCCAGCCTGCGTAGCGATAGTTACGCTCGGAGGTTTCGATGCCGGGACGGAACTCGCGCTCAATCACGGACTTGGCGCGAACCTCGTCCAGATCCTTCCAGAAGCCCACCGCCAGACCAGCCAGGTAGGCGGATCCCAGTGCGGTGACTTCCCGTACTTCAGGTCGCTCAACGCGTGCGCCAAGAATATCGGACTGGAACTGCATCAGAAAGTTGTTTGCCACGGCACCGCCGTCCACCCGCAGAGACTGCAGACGCGTGTTGGCATCCTGCTGCATCGCTTCCAGTACGTCACGCGTCTGGTAAGCAATAGACTCCAGCGTGGCGCGAATAATGTGGTTGGCATTTGCACCACGGGTCAGGCCGAAAATCGCGCCGCGGGCATAGGGGTCCCAGTAGGGCGCGCCTAAACCGGTAAAGGCCGGCACCATATAGACACCGTTGCTGTCTTTTACCTTGGTGGCAAAGTATTCCGAGTCGGTCGCGTCGCCAATGAGCTTCATTTCATCGCGCAGCCACTGAATGGAGGCGCCGCCGATAAACACCGCCCCTTCAAGCGCGTAGTTTACCTCGCCACGCGGACCGCAGGCGATGGTCGTCAGCAGGCCATGGGTGGAGGTAACCGCTTCGGTACCGGTATTCATCAGCATAAAGCAGCCGGTGCCATAGGTGTTTTTAGCCATTCCCGGCTGTACGCAAAGCTGACCGTAGAGCGCGGCCTGCTGATCACCAGCGATGCCGGCGATGGGAATACGCGTCCCACCTTTACCACCGATATTGGTCTGGCCGTACACCTCCGAGGATGATTTTACCTCAGGCAGCATTTCACGGGGGATATCCAGGATGTCCAGCATGCGCTGGTCCCATTCCAGCTTGTGAATATCGAACATCATGGTACGTGAAGCATTGGTGTAGTCGGTGATATGCACCCGTCCCTGCGTCATTTTCCACACCAGCCAGGCATCGACGTTACCAAACAGCAGCTCGCCGCGTTTCGCGCGCTCGCGGGAACCCTCAACGTTGTCGAGGATCCACTTAACCTTGGTGCCCGAGAAGTAGGGGTTAATCACCAGTCCGGTGGTGTGCTGGATGTACTCTTCCAGTCCCTCTCTTTTCAGCTTCGCACAATAGTCCGCGGTACGGGGATCCTGCCAGACAATGGCATTGTAAATCGGCTTCCCGGTCTCTTTATCCCAGACAATAGCCGTTTCACGCTGGTTAGTGATGCCGATAGCGGCTATTTCGTCGGAGCGAATATCGGCATGGGCCAGCACTTCGACCAGCGTTGAGCTTTGTGACGCCCAGATATCCATCGGGTCGTGTTCAACCCAGCCCGGCTTAGGGTATATCTGCTGAAACTCGCGCTGGGATACCGCCACAATATTGGCATCGTGATCGAGAATAACGGCGCGGGAGCTGGTGGTCCCCTGGTCGAGGGCGACAATATATTTTTTATCAGTGGTCATAATTCATTCCTGATGTGTAAAGGGTTAACAACTTACGCTTTACGCTGCTCAGCACGCGCTATCGGCTTCTCTTGTTTTTTTTCCAGCGTCTTACCTGGCAGGTTACAGGCGATCAACGAGCGATAGCCAAATGCCCCGATAATGGCACCCACAATCGGGCCGAAAATAGGCACAAGGAAATAGGGAATATCGCGGCCGCCGGTAAAGGCAACGTTACCCCAGCCGGCCAGCCAGGCAAAGAGCTTAGGTCCAAAATCACGAGCCGGGTTCAGGGCGAAACCGGTTAGTGGGCCCATCGCACCGCCAATCACCGCAATCAGCAGACCAATCAGTAAAGGCGCCATCGGGCCGCGAGGCAGGCCGTTGCCATCGTCAGTCAGCGCCATGATCAGCGCCATCATCACGGCGGTAATCACCGCTTCAACAAGGAAGGCCTGGCCCACGCTGATATGGGGGTTTGGATAAGTGGAAAAGATACCGGCGAGGTCGAGACTGGCAACCGTGCCGCGTACCATATGGTGCGTATGCTCAAAGTCCAGGAACAGGTTGTAATAAAGGCCATAGACCAGCGCCGCAGAGCAAAAGGCGCCAGCGATTTGTGCCAGAATGTAGGGCGCAACCTTACGGCGGTCAAAGTTGGCAAACAGACAGAGGGCGATCGTGACCGCCGGATTAAGGTGCGCACCGGAGATCGCGGCGCTCAGGTAGACCGCCATGGCAACGGCGATACCCCAGATAATACTGATTTCCCACTGACCGAAACTGGCACCGGCAAGCTTCATGGCGGCGACACAGCCTGCACCAAAGAAAATAATGGTGGCCACACCAAGAAATTCTGCGATGCACTGTCCTTTGAGCGTGCTTGTTGAATGACTCATAATGGTATTTCCTGAAGGCGAGGTTAAATGTTCTACAGCTCTATTTTTCTCATTCCATGAGGCACCCAAATCTAATGTAGGGCTGATGTAAATTTATCGTTAACGAGCATAAACGAGAAATAGCGAAATCAAAAGTTGTGCTCCAGGTCAAAAAAATGAGCGTTTTCGCGTGTTTTTGCTTTCCCGGTGCGCTAATGCAATAGCGATATTCTGTTTTTTTTTCGCAATTTGTTAACGAGCGTCTTACTTTAAACGTCGCTTATGTTGTTAACGCCAGGTATAGACTGAAAATTGTTACATACTTCGCCCTGCGCGGGTTCGCTGCTGGACTTGACGGACCTGTCTACTTACAATCAGAACAACGTTGTTATCCGCGGGAATTCTGGCTTAACCATATGAGCTGCGGCTGGCAACTTCAACGCCCTGCGATTAGGAGAGGTCATTTACAATGTCATTTGAAGTGTTCGAGAAACTGGAAGCGAAAGTACAGCAGGCGATTGATACCATCACCCTGCTGCAAATGGAAATTGAAGAGTTAAAAGATCAGAATAACAACCTGAATCAGCAGGTTCAGCAGGCAGCTGGCAACAGCGACTCGCTGGTACGGGAGAATCAGCACCTTAAGGAAGAGCAGCTGGTCTGGCAGGAGCGTCTGCGCGCCCTGCTTGGGAAAATGGAAGAAGTCTGAGGTTACGGCCTGAAAAAGAGAAGGGTGCCACAGGCACCCTTTTTGCTGTCCGGAGTATGACAGCCGCCGGACGGGTTACTCGATATCGAGCGGGTCTTCGGAGAGGATAATACCGGTGTTGTCGGCATAAAGATGATCGCCCGAGAAGAAGGTCACACCGCCGAAATTAACCCGAATGTCGCTTTCACCAATGCCTTCGCCGGCTGCGCCCACCGGGATGGCGGCAATAGCCTGAATGCCGATATCCAGCTCTTCAAGGTCATCTACCTGACGAACCGAACCGTAGACCACGATCCCTTCCCATTCATTCTGTAGGGCCAGGCGCGCCAGCGCGGCGTCCACCAGGGCACGGCGCACCGAGCCGCCACCGTCTACCAGCAGTACGCGACCCCGGCCATTTTCCTCGAGCAAATCATAGAGTAGCCCGTTGTCTTCGAAACATTTTACCGTGATGATTTGCCCGCCAAACGAGGAGCGACCCCCGAAGTTGGAGAAGAGC
Organism: Erwinia sp. PPS120; assembly: GCF_047918655.1. Classification (GTDB taxonomy): domain Bacteria; phylum Pseudomonadota; class Gammaproteobacteria; order Enterobacterales; family Enterobacteriaceae; genus Erwinia; species Erwinia tasmaniensis_A. The sequence continues at coordinate 106,416 of NZ_JBLREF010000009.1, forward strand.
GGTTCAACGACGTTCACATCTTCATGATAGATGTCGCAGAGTTCAGAAGTATCATATTTCATAAGGGTTTCGTCTGTTTGCCACAGGGAGCGTAAGTATATCGCTTTCTCAGGGCCATTGGCAAAATCATCAGTGGACAAAAATTGCGCCAGGTCAGGCACATCGCAATTAATTCAGGGCCAGGCCCAGCGAGAAAAGCACGTTGATCAGTAAGGCCATTTTCACCGTTCTGACCAGCTGAGGCCTCATGGCGAGGGCTGACGTCTGGGTCATAATTGCGCGCGCCTGGCGGAACAGCAACGGTGCGGCAAGCAGGAAGATCCATCCGGCTGCACCGGGCACGGTAATAATATTGAACAGCGCGAAGCACAGCAGGGCACCAGCCAGCAGAACGGCATGGTAGCGGCGAGCATTAATGGCACCCAGCCGCACCGCAAGGGTAAATTTGCCCTGCTGACGGTCGGTGTCGATATCGCGCATATTATTGACGTTAAGCACCGCTACCGCCAGCAGGCCACAGGCCGTCGCGGGCAGAAACAGTACGCTGTGAAAGCTGTGTGCCTGAAGGTAATAGCTGCCGATAACGCCCAGCCAGCCGAAGAAAATCAGCACGGAGGCATCGCCAAGCCCCAGATAGCCGTAAGGTTTTTTACCCACCGTATAGGCAATAGCCGCAACGATGGCGAGCGCACCCAGCGCGATAAACCCCAGCATATCGCTCACCGACTGGCAGGATGTCACGACCAGCGCGACTCCTGCAATAACGGTCATACCCACCGTTATTACCAGCGCACTGCGCATCTGCCGTGGGGTTATTACACCTTTTTGCATGCCCCGCAGCGGCCCAATGCGCTCTGGCGTGTCGCTGCCCTTCAGGGCATCACCATAGTCATTCGCCAGATTAGAGAGTATCTGGAGCAGCGCGGTGGTGAGGAGGGCGAGGCAGGCAATCAATGGATTAAACTCTCCCTGCCACCAGGCCAGGGCTGAACCGGTGATGATCGAGGCGCATGCCAGCGGTAACGTCCGTAAACGCAGGCTCTCCAGCCATGCATGCGCGTGCTTGTAGCCTGGAGCCGGATGAATATTTTCCGTCATAGAAGGAAACCTCTGCTGGGCAGAACGGTACGAGTCATGAGTGTGGTCAGTTTACCGTCAGCCCGTCGCGCGGGACTTAATCCTTATCAAGGATATCGCCAGTCTTTCCCCCTTTTTCTGCGCTTCCCCAGGTCTGTCAGCCCGTACCAGCCATAAAAAAGGAGGCCGGAGCCTCCTTTGTTTTGCTATCTACCCTTATCAGAGAATAAAGCGGCTGAGATCTTCATCGGCCACCAGCTCATCCAGGTGCTTGCCAACGTAGTCGGCATCAATGGTAAAGGATTGTCCGTTCAGGTCGCTTGCCTCAAAGGAGATATCCTCCATCAGACGTTCGAGCACGGTATGCAGACGGCGCGCGCCGATGTTCTCGGCCGTTTCGTTAACCTGCCAGGCAGCAGCAGCGATGCGGCTGATCCCGTCATCGGTGAAGTGAATATCCACACCTTCGGTATTCATCAGTGCCTTATACTGCACCGTCACGGAGGCGCTCGGCTCGGTGAGGATCCGCTCAAAATCGTGGGTGGTCAGCGCCTGTAGCTCAACGCGAATGGGCAGGCGACCCTGTAGTTCAGGGATCAGATCCGACGGGCTGGCCACCTGGAAAGCCCCTGACGCGATAAAGAGGATATGGTCGGTTTTCACCATGCCGTGCTTCGTCGAGACGGTACAGCCTTCGACCAGCGGCAGCAAGTCGCGCTGAACGCCTTCGCGTGAGACATCCGGGCCGGCGCTTTCTCCGCGTTTACAAACCTTGTCGATCTCATCAATAAACACGATGCCATGCTGCTCAACGGCATCAATGGCTTCCTGCTTCAGCTCTTCCGGGTTAACCAGTTTGGCGGCTTCTTCTTCCACCAGCAGCTTCATAGCGTCTTTGATTTTCAGCTTACGCGGTTTCTGTTTCTGACCGCCGATATTCTGGAACATCGACTGTAGCTGGCTGGTCATCTCCTCCATTCCCGGAGGGGCCATAATTTCCACGCCGGCGGAAGAGGCCGCCAGATCGATTTCGATTTCTTTGTCGTCAAGTTCGCCTTCACGCAGTTTCTTACGGAAAGACTGACGTGCGGCAGAAGGTTCCGCGGCCGACTCGGATTGACCCCAGTTGTTCTTCGCCGGGGGGATTAGCACGTCGAGGATGCGCTCTTCCGCCATCTCTTCCGCGCGATAGCGGTTTTTCTCAATCGACTGAGATCGCACCATCTTGATCGCTGAATCGGTAAGATCGCGGATAATCGAGTCAACCTCTTTACCTACATAACCGACTTCGGTGAATTTGGTTGCTTCAACCTTGATGAACGGCGCATTAGCCAGCTTGGCAAGACGACGGGCAATTTCTGTTTTCCCTACGCCAGTCGGGCCAATCATCAGAATATTTTTGGGCGTGACTTCATGACGCAGCTCTTCATTAAGCTGCATACGGCGCCAGCGATTACGCAGGGCGATGGCGACAGCGCGTTTAGCGTCGTCCTGGCCAATGATAAATCTGTTCAGTTCGCTGACGATTTCGCGTGGGGTCATTTCAGACATAGTTGGGGGTCCTTACGCTTTAGACGCTAATTCTTCGATGGTGTGATTGTGGTTGGTATAGATGCAGATATCCCCTGCAATACCCAGCGCTTTTTCCACGATATCGCGCGCGCCGATGTCGGTGTTTTCCAGCAGGGCACGCGCCGCCGCCTGCGCATAAGGACCGCCGGAACCAATCGCAATCAAATCGTTTTCGGGCTGAATGACGTCGCCATTACCCGTAATAATCAGCGAGGCATTCTCGTCAGCCACGGCCAGAAGCGCTTCCAGCTTGCGCAGCATTCTGTCGGTACGCCAGTCTTTGGCCAGTTCCACCGCCGCTTTCACCAGATGACCCTGATGCAGTTCAAGTTTGCGTTCAAAGAGTTCAAACAGGGTAAAGGCGTCTGCGGTGCCGCCAGCAAAACCGGCAATGACTTTGTCATTATAAAGACGGCGCACTTTTTTGACGTTGCCTTTCATCACGGTGTTGCCGAGAGTAGCCTGGCCATCACCGCCAATCACTACCTGGCCGTTGCGTCGTACACTTACAATTGTTGTCACGGGCAGACCCCTTGTTGCAGTAAAAGATAACCCCGCAGCTCAACTGCGGGGCATTGATGCAATCAGATATGGGGTAGCTTTAAGCGCTTTCAACCCCCCAAAGCGAGAGGGATACAATTTGTATGGCCTGAACTGCGCAGGCTTTTTAGCGTAGTGTCAGCGCCTGAACGACTGTTATAAGGGCCAATAACTACGCGATTCCAGCCGCCGCCGGTGGTAATACGGCTCTCGAAACCTTCAAAAGCCAGCTGCGCGCGGATAGACTCGGCCTGATCGCTGCCTTTAAACGATCCGCACTGTACCATCCAGCGTTGAGTTTTCGCTTTCTCAACCTCTTTCGGCTTAGCCTCCGCTTTTGGCTGCTGCGCCGTCTGAACCGGGGCCTGGTGGGTCGGCTCGTGGCTTACTGGCGCGGCGGGCTGGGAATGATGTGGGGCAGACTGCGGCAGCATATGCGTCTGCTGCTGTTGAACCTGCTGCTGAGCATGGGGCTGCTGCTGATTTTGCTGTTGCTGGGCGCGGATCGATTGCTGCTGTTGGATCTGCGACTGCTGCGTTCTTATCTGCTGCTGGGCGCGAGCCTGCTGCTGCTGAATTTGCTGCTCCTGCTGCATTCGCGACTGCTGCTGCAACTGCGTTTGTTGTCGCTGTAGCGTTTGCTGGCGCTGTGCAGACGTCTGTTCATTCCAGGGCACTTCGTTAAGCTGCGTGGGCTGCTGGCGCATATCGGCCTGCATCTGCTCCAGTAGCTGACGCTGCTCATCGGTTAGCTGAGTCTGAGAGTGGACTTCGCCTCCTGCGGTAGGCTCGGTAGGCGTGGGAACGCTCATCTGGCGGTTTTCAAGCTCCTTGATATAGCGCCAGCGCTCTTCGGGCTTGGGCGGCAGGCCATTACCCACGGCTTTATGGTCGGGAATAATGGGCGTATCATCTTTTTTATGATGGGCGATAAACCAGAGCCCGCCAGCAAAAGTCACCAGTACCGCGACGGCAAGTCCAACCATTATCTTTGATACGCCTGAACCACCACTACGCTTTTTGCTACTACGGCTGTTACGGCTGTTGGTCTTCTTACGACGCGTCCCTGTCGAACGCCCGCGGCCTACATAATCTTTTTGTGCCACTATCGTTCCACTAATTTTCAATAAAAGGTGTGGTCGGGCGAAGTCGTTGCAGTTGCAGGTGCGCCCGGCTATCAGCCCGTCATGTTACTTAAGGGCCGCAAGTTTGACCAGCGTCGATACTGTTTTGAGCCAGCCGATCGCTGATTAAAGACGAATAATGTGCTTTTTCCAGATTATTCTTTATCCCTCAACGAGGGAGCGGTACTACCCCGTATTTTCACCTCAAAATCTAGCAGCCTGGAGCCGCTGTTAACGGGCTTACCCTTTAGCTGGGCAAGAAGCAGATTCATAGCTTCACGGCCAATGTTAAAGCGCGGCTGCGCGACCGTCGTAAGCTGTGGATCGCTGTAGCGGGACAGTTCGATATCATCAAAACCAATCAGCGAGATATCCTGCGGTACGCGCAGACCCATGATTTTTGCCTCGGACATGGCGCCCAGCGCCATAATATCGCTGTGGCAAAATATCGCGTCAGGGCGTCTGGGCAGTGCCATCAAATATTTCATTGCCCGGCTGCCTGCATCGAAGGTGAAATCACCTGGAACAATATAGTGGGGATCGACAGCAATGTCGTTACGCTTCAGCGCCTGGATATAGCCCTGCAGCCGATACTGGCACAGCGGCATATCCTGAGGCCCGGTAATACAGGCAATGCGGCTGTGCCCCAGCTTCAGCAGATGGCTGACCGCTTCAAAGGCGGCTGTCAGATTATCAATGTGCACGGTAGGGAGTTCGCGTGCTGGCGCAAATTCGTTGGCCATCACCATCGGCGGCAGATTACGCTGTTCCTCAACGCTGGTATCAAAGGGAAGCTGAGAACCCAGCAGCACCATCCCATCAATTTGACGGGTTAGCATCAGGTTGAGAAAGGATTTCTCTTGTGGACGCTGGTGCGCGCAGTCGCCGATCAGCACCAGGTAGCCCTGGGCAGCGGCCACCTCTTCCACGCCGCGAATGATTTCGCTGAAAAAGGGGTCACAGATATCCGGCACGATAACCAGAATGGTGTGGGATTCACTGCGCTTACTGCTGCGGGCCATAGCATGAGGGGAGTAGCCCGTCGCGACCACCGCCTCTTCAACCTTCAGGCGCGTTGCGGCAGAGACTTTTTCAGGATTCATCAGGGCGCGCGAAACCGTCGCCGTCGATACGCCCGCTTTTTCTGCGACATCCTTCATCGTCGCCCCCGCTGCCTCTTTCGTCTGTTCCAACGCTATTCTCCTTGCCCGAGCCGGCCTGTCGCGGGTCGCACCGACCTGTAAGGTAAATTAATGAGTCCCTTTGACTCCCGCCACATTTTTAACAGATGTTAGCGGACGTCGTTACTTAATTTGCATAAAAAATGTGACTTGTACGGCTTTTTTCGCGTCAGCTCGCAAAGCAGCATCTCTTTCAGCCTTCCGTTGGATCAACATCCAGCGTCCATTTGACTTTACGCGCCTGGGGGAGGGTGCCGATCAGGGGGAGCGTGCTCTTTAGCAACCGCTGCAGGAGCACGCGGGAAGGGTGTTGCAGCAAAAGCTGCCAGCGATAGCGCCCACCCCGTTTAGGCTGTAGTGCGGGCACGGGCCCCATCACCCAGAACGCTTCATCCTTTAACGGACTGGCTTCCAGAAGATTACGTAACTGCTGTAAAAATAGCGCGGACTGCTGGTTATCATGATCGTCTGACCGAAAAAGCGCATGGCTGGTAAAGGGGGGCAGAAAGACGGTTTTGCGCTCATTCAAGGCACGAAGTGCAAAAGCATCGTAGCCCTCATGCATCAGCGTTTGCAGTAAAGGATGCTCGGGATGATGGGTTTGCAGAACGACCTCTCCCTGCTTGCCCGCGCGTCCGGCGCGCCCGGCAACCTGGGTGTAAAGCTGCGCGAAACGCTCCGCAGAGCGAAAATCTGCTGAAAACAGCGCGCCATCCACGTCCAGCAGCGAAACCAGCGTGACGTCGGGGAAGTGGTGGCCTTTCGCCAGCATCTGTGTACCGACCAGAATACGGGCACCGCCGCGATGAACATCGGCGAGGTGTTGTTCCAGCGCGCCTTTTCGGCTGGTGGTATCGCGATCGATACGGGACAACGGCACGCTGGGGAAAAGCGCGGTGAGGTTATGCTCAAGCTGCTCTGTACCCAGCCCTACGGGAACTAACTGTGTTGAACCGCATTGTGGACACTGATGAGGCACGGGGCGCTGACTGTCACAGTGGTGGCAGCGGAGCTGGTGATGATGCTGATGTAGCGTGTAATAGCGGTCGCAGCGCTGACATTCAGCAATCCAGCCGCATTCATGGCAGAGCATGGCAGGTGAAAATCCCCTGCGGTTGAGAAACAGCAGCACCTGGTTATCGGCACTGAGATGCTGACCTATTCTCTTAATCAGCATCGGGGACAGGCCACCCTCCAGTCTGACCCCTTTCAGGTCGAGCAGCTGCTGCGTGGCCTGTCTGGCATTTCCCGCGCGTTTGCTGAGACTGAGCTGGCGATATTTGCCCATTTGCACATTATGCAGGGTTTCCAGTGCCGGCGTGGCGGACCCCATTACTACGGGAATATTTTCCTGCCTGGCGCGAAAGACGGCCATATCGCGCGCCTGGTAGCGCCAGCCTTCCTGCTGCTTGTAGGAGCTGTCGTGCTCTTCATCAATGATGATAACGCCGAGGCGGGCAAAAGGGGTGAACAGGGCAGATCGGGTGCCGATCACGATGGACGTCTCGCCGCTGCGGGCGCGCAGCCATACCGCCAGCCGCTCGCTGTCATTCAGGCCGGAGTGGAGAACGTCCACCGGCGCGTTAAAGCGCTCGCGGAAGCGGGCGATGGTTTGCGGCGTCAGGCCAATTTCGGGTACCAGCACCAGCGCCTGGGCACCCTTTGCCAGGATGTTTTCCAGTACGCTCAGGTAGACTTCAGTTTTGCCCGAGCCGGTTATCCCGGCCAGCAGCCAGGCCACAAAATGGTCATCCTCACCACGAATAGCGCCCACCGCCGTAGCCTGTTCGGTATTAAGGCGTAATCGCTCACCTATTACCGCGTAACTGCTGCGCCAGTCTTCCCGCTGGCGGGCTAGCGATTGCAAATCGCAGAGGCCTTTTGCCCGCAGCGCCTGTAGCGTGGCATCGGTAATGTCATGCTGACTGATTTCATGGCGGTAAAGGCTGCGCTGTCGCAGGGCGGATAGGGCCTGCTGCTGCTTCGGTGCGCGTTTCAATGCTTCCGGCGGCGTTGCGCGACCGGTTTCGCTAATGACCCACTGGAAAAGCGGGGCCTCGGCGGCTATTTTCCCCTGGCGGAGCAAAACGGGCATGGCATGAAACAGCACCTCACCGAGCGGATAATGATAGTAATCCGCCGCCCACAGGAGGATATGCCACAGAGAAGGCGGGTAAAGTGAAACATCGTCCAGCACCTCATTGACCGCTTTGAGCTGGTCCAGAGGAAAATCGCTGGTTTCGCTCAGCCCCACCACCACGCCCACGGCTTTTCGCTTGCCGAAGGGGACGCTGACGCGACCGCCAACCACCGCCGCAGGCAGGTGTGAAGGCAACAGATAATCAAAGTTGCGGGCAAGGGGAACGGGAAGCGCGACCTGAACAACGGGCATGAATTCATCCGGATGAAATTATCAGCGGGATAGTGTACACTGTGTGTTCTGAAATGTGCGGATCCGATTGCAGCGGGTGGTTAATTTCTGTATAGTCCGCCGCCGTGATACGGCATTTTGGTATCATAACACCTGAATTTTTAATCTTCGTGTGGTGCCGGTGCAGGGTATTCCTGGCACGGGAGAGCGACACGGCCTTAACTGAGGTTTCCCATGAAAAAAGGTATTCACCCAAATTACGCTGAAGTTACTGCTAAATGCTCTTGCGGTAACGAAATCAAAACCCGCTCAACCGTGGGTCACGACCTGAACCTGGACGTGTGTGGTAAATGCCACCCGTTCTACACCGGTAAGCAGCGTGACGTTGCCAGCGGTGGTCGTGTTGACCGCTTCAACAAGCGTTTCAGCATCCCAGGTAGTAAATAAGCTAGTTGAACGAAACGGTTTCCGTTTCGGATGCGACACAAAGCCTGGCAACGCCAGGCTTTTTAAACGCTCATTAACACCCTGCCAGGCGATTTTCTGGCAGGGTGTTTTTTTTGTGGTTAAGAATTACTTTTTGATAGGGGCAACCGGGACATTAAACGAAATTTTTGAAGCAGAAAGATTGCCGCCAATTTGATTAATACTGGCGAGTTTAGGTGCCTGGATGATCAGGCTATTTGCAGCAAGTGTACCTTTTACGTTGAAAGGGAACAATGAACACTTGTTATTCACCAGTGAGCCACTGGTACTCAACGCCAGCGTATCAGCCTTAAGAGTGCCATAATTAGTGATATCTTTCGAGCTGAATATGACCATTTGCGTGGAAGCCTGCATTATGCCTGTATTTTCAAAAGCGTCTGAAAAAACATCTATTTTTTTGCCCTTAATCGCGGTCGCATTTTTGACGCTATCACTCGCAATATAGACAAAATTACCCGCGTCAAGTTTTCCCTTGTTCAGATTCACCTTTTTTGTAGAAGAGAGTCCGATGTTTTTCCCGCTGCTTAATGTGCCGCTGTTGGTGATATTTCCAGATGAGGTGAACAGATTAGAAATGATGCTCAGCCCCTTGCCACTCGATGAAGAACCCGCTTCCATAGCAATGGAACCCGAATGTGAACTTATGGAGCCGTAATTAGTAATATCCGTCGATGAGGCTACCGTTATATCCCCATTACTCATTATCTTACCTTGTGTAGCATTAGTGAAATCGTCTGAGCTATTAAATACGGCGCTGGTCGCTGTTTCGATTGTGCCAGCATGAGTAATTTTACCTTTGCTGTTAATTTGGAGTGCCTGTGCGTTTAATACTCCCTTATTGTTAACGCCTGCGCCGGTACTGGTACTGGTCAGGAAGATTGTTCCTGCGGTCATCCCGCCCAGCGCGCTTACATCTATGCCCGTTGAGGCAGATTTAGTAATGACCTCCACATCTCCATCAGCAGGATTATAAATGTAATTCCCTGCTGTAGCGTATATGGAGTTTGATTTTATTTGACCATTAATTATCAATGAGTCAGCGAGTAATGTCGTATAGTCTGCCGTCATGGTTTTGTTAATGGTGATATTACCCCTGGTGACTTTAAAACCGGATAATATACCATCCTTGTCCACCACTGGGGTGCCCGTAGTCAGGGTGGTGTGGTTAGTATTGATAAAGCTACAGCCTGAACAGGTAATACCGTTAGGGTTGGAAATAATCACATCTGCTTTCAGACCACCCACCTCAATAAATCCGTTCAGGGCACTCGATTTCTTTGAAATGACTTCGTTTAGTATTACTTTGGCTGATGAGGTTAGGTTACCATTTTTAGCAATGTTACCCTGTTCCCGAATAATATCGGTCATGCTGTTATTCAGAATCATGCCTTTATGACTCACATTGAAATCTTTCCACATATTGTGAGAAAGCCCATTGCTATCAGCATTGTTGATATCTACAACGGTAGCCCCGCTGGTGTGTACATAACTGGCAGGGGCTGCGCATACTGATTGCGCAAAGAGCGCAAGAGAAGTAGCCAGAAAAATCGACTTAAATTTGTGGTTTCTCATTTTATTAGTCCCTTAATTAATCGTGCTGAGATAATGATAGGTTGTGGTACAAATAGCGTTTCTCATTGTTCTTTATAGGGTCGTGATTTTAATACCTCCACTGAAGTGAAAAGCCGAGAGTGAGTGAATCCGTATGAAAGCCATCCGGATGTGCAAGAGGTACACCGGCAAAAAGATCGAAACCGATATTCCACTGCCATCCACGCAGTCCGACGACGCTGCCGATGAGCATTTTTCCTGAGTAGCTGGCAGGCTCGCCTCCGCCAATTCCCTGGCCAATGTCTAAGCCCGCATAAGGCTGGAATGCACTGCCAGGTATTATCCAGCTGAGATCGTTGCGCCAGTACCATCCCTGATTTTGCTGTAGGTTTACCTCGCCATCAAAACCGCGTACGGTCCAGCGATTGCCGATAGCGAAGCGATTTAACGTTGAGAGTCGGTCTGATGTGAGCTGAAGATTAAAATGCGGGGAGTAGTTAAAGTAGCGCCCCTTGAGGATAAAGCTGGTCGATGACTGAATATCTATACCTACAACACGACCCTGCTTGTCGATCAGATCGATCTGCCTGTCCGGGGTATTGCTACTGCCGAACCAGGGCATTTTATGCTGGTAGCTCAGACTGGTATTGATCGTGGTATTATCAAATTTATACTGATTCTCTAAAATAGCTTTCCAGCCAGAATTTTTTTTATTCATGCTTTCCAGTTCTACTTCATTAAAAAAGTAACGCGCACCCATGTTGAATACCTGTAGCCCAAAGGTATATTTTTGACTTGCCGTTTGGAAGATAAGATAGTTAAGCTGTGTGCTGAAATAATGGTTTTTGTTATTTATCATCCAGCTCGCCCAGTCTCCCTGTACGTACTGCTGATAGCTGCTCTGGCTGGCGTACAAGTCCAGCCACCAAAAGCCCCATGGAACCGAATAGCCTACCGAGCGGTTAGTGTTCCCCTGGGCCTTACGACTAAAATCAATATCGCGACCATAAGAGAAATAGAGTATATCGCTTAACGACGTAATATTGTTCAGATAGAGCGTTGCACCCCCCTGATAGCGGCCGCTGGTTGCGCTGCCGGCGTCATTCATCCACGCACCGATCTGCCAGTATTTATCCTGTTTTCGCTGAATATAGAGATCGCTCTCACCTTTATTTTCGCCGGGCAGCAGTTTGATTTTTACAGATGAACCCGGCACGCGCTGTAGGTTCGCGCTTCCCTGCTCAAGCGCTCTCAGCCTGAGGATGTCTCCCGTGCTAAAAGGCAGGGTGCTTTTGAGATTGATAAAGTTTGCCCCTCCCTTTTCCAGCTTTATATCACCCACTTTTCCAGTGAGGACCTCGAAGTTAAGTTTCCCCTCGCTAATATCCTGTTCCGGCAGGTTAATACGGGTAGTGATATAACCCATACGAATGATTTCATTTTGAAGTGTTCGCGCTAATAATCGAACGCTCTCAATGCCGAGACATTTCCCCCTGGCCTGCTGTATTATCCATGACATTTCGCCAGTATTGAATCTGCTGTCATCTTTTATTATTTTTATTTCATTGATATTGAAGCAGTTCTCTTCAATGGGAAACGTAATCTTTTCCCTGGTGAGGTTCTGTTTTTCCGAACGGACCGATTTTGTTTCAGGTAAAACGGCATCTCTTCTGGCTTTATCCTGCTCTATTGGATTTATCGTTTTATCGCTGATTTGTTTTTCAATACCTGCCTGCTGATAAATTCCAGTATCTGCAGACGCAGAGCCTATTAATATTATAAAAAGAAAGGGTGAAAGATGAATATAGCGCGGAAGCGTAAACATATGTTCCATTATTTTTTCTTATTAATAATTAATTATTAAATTCGATCATATTTTTTTCGAAAACTTAAGGCAATAGTAAAAGTTTTGGTTTTATCTTACGGAGTATGCGGCCCTTCCTCGGAAGGGAGATATTTACTTGCTCAGAATCCATAATATAATCAGAAAAGGTGCTACTTTTGGGTTTTTTTATAGATTTTTCAGACGGGTGAATGCGCAGTTTATTTATTGATATTTGGGTAAATGCGCGGGGTTTATTATCATTGCGTTTATAAAAGACAGCAAATGAAAATAAGACAAAAACTATAATTTGAGGTGATATTTAACCATGTTATACAATTCATGATTAAATAAGAGGTAGGCGTGCCTGTAAAGACACAGACAGATCCACGGCAGGTATCAATATTCATACGGGGTGAACTCTTTTTGTGATCGCGGCTCTACCTGTATAACTTTGTTCAGTTGCGGATGCCGGATTTTCAGAGAGGCCTCAGGGACTAAACGCGAACCAACAGGTGTGGCGAAACGCAGAGCTGACCAACATGCTGGCTTTAAGACATCAATATGTTAAGGACCGAGAGAAAACAGAAGCGTTTTAAGGGAGGGAAACCGCGGGGCAGGCAGGCTGTTTGGCTGGGCGGCGAAAAGGCGGTTAAGCGGATTGGGTTACCAGAAGAGCGGGCAGATCCTAATGCCAAAGGATCTGCCCATATCGCAGAGGAGTGTGAATACGGGCTTAGTATTCCCAGGTGTCTGGATCAACGCCCATTTCCCGCATGATCGCTTTCGCGTCTTCCGGGATCTCATCACCGCGTTCCTTACGAAGATCAACATCATCCGGTAGAGGCTGGCCGGTGAAAGCATGTAAAAAAGCTTCACAAAGCAACTCGCTGTTAGTGGCATGACGCAAGTTGTTGACCTGGCGGCGGGTACGTTCATCGGTCAGAATTTTCAGAACTTTTAACGGTATTGAGACCGTTATTTTTTTTACCTGCTCGCTCTTTTTACCGTGTTCAGCGTAAGGGCTGATATATTCGCCGTTCCATTCAGCCATGGGGTACCTTAGTCATCATTAAAATTTTTTTGAAAGTGCCGAAATTCGGCTAATTATGCCCGAAGTTGGTGCCCACCACACTGCTACAAAGCAATTTTTATGCAGGCTAATACGACATAATCTTAACGGGTATTGGCATTTTGCTCAATCTATACGCAAAGACATTTAGATGTCCAGATGTATTGACGTCTAATCATGCGCTGATATGCTAGGCACTCTTCTTATTCTCCTTTCAGGAATTTATGCACCATGACGCGTAAACAGGCAACCATCGCAGTGCGCAGCGGTTTGAATGATGATGAGCAATATGGCTGCGTTGTCCCCCCCATCCATCTTTCCACCACCTATAACTTTACGGATTTCAATCAGCCAAGAGCCCACGACTATTCGCGTCGCGGTAATCCCACGCGAGACGTGGTTCAGCGTGCGCTGGCCGAACTGGAGGGCGGGGCCGGGGCGGTGATGACCAACACCGGCATGTCTGCCATCTATCTGGTGTGTACCGTTTTCCTGAAGCCTGGCGACCTGCTCATTGCCCCTCATGACTGCTACGGCGGCAGCTACAGACTATTTGACAGCCTGAGTAAGCGTGGTGCCTTTCGCGTGAAGTTTATCGATCAGGGCGACGAAGCGGCATTGAAGGCTGCACTGGCAGAAAAACCTCAGCTGGTGCTGATAGAAAGCCCCAGCAACCCGCTATTGCGCGTGGTCGATATCACTGCTATCGCAACAGCGGCACGCGAGGCGGGCGCCGTCAGCGTGGTTGATAACACCTTCCTCAGTCCTGCACTGCAAAATCCCCTGGCGCTGGGTGCCGATCTGGTTCTTCACTCGTGTACCAAATATCTGAACGGCCACTCCGATGTTGTAGCAGGCGTGGTGATTGCCAAAGATCCCGCCCTGGTGACCGAACTCGCCTGGTGGGCCAACAATATTGGCGTCACCGGGGCGGCATTTGACAGCTATCTGCTGCTGCGCGGGTTACGGACGCTGGCACCGCGCATAGCGGCGGCGCAGCGCAATGCGCAGGCCATCGTTGACTATCTGAAACAACAACCGCTGGTTAAAAAGTTGTATCATCCATCACTGCCGGAAAACGCAGGCCATCAGATTGCGGTAAAACAGCAAAAAGGCTTTGGCGCTATGTTAAGTTTTGAGCTGGATGGCAATGAGGATACCCTGCGTACTTTCCTTAAAGCGCTAGAACTCTTTACCCTGGCAGAGTCGCTGGGCGGCGTGGAAAGCCTTATCTCCCACACTGCTACCATGACCCATGCCGGAATGTCCGCTGAGGCGCGTGCGGCAGCAGGTATTTCTGAGACGCTGCTTCGCGTGTCAGTCGGTATTGAAGACCACGAAGATTTAATCGCCGATTTGGATAATGCCTTCCAGATAGCGGCCAAGAGGTAAGCATGAGTCAGTCAGCAGTGGCAGCCGGCCCGCGCCAGTTGCACAAATTTGGTGGTAGCAGTCTCGCCGACGCCAGGTGTTATCAGCGAGTAGCCGGTATAATGGCTGAGTACGGCTCTGCCGGGGATGTGATGGTGGTCTCTGCCGCGGGCAGTACAACCAATCAGCTAATCAGCTGGCTTAAGCTGAGCCATACCGATCGGCTTTCCGCCCATCAGGTACAGCAGGCCCTTCGTCGCTATCAGAGTGAGTTGATAAACGGGTTGCTCTCTCCCGAGCAGGCCGAGCCGCTGTTGAACGATTTTATTCACGATCTTGAAAAGCTTGCCGGGCTGCTTGACGGTAAAATTACCGAGGCGATTTATGCCGAAGTCGTCGGGCACGGTGAGATCTGGTCTGCCCGTTTGATGGCTGCCGTTCTCAACCAGCGCGATATTGACGCCGATTGGCTCGATGCCCGCGATTTTCTTCGCGCCGAACGCGCGGCTCAGCCGCAGGTGGATGAGGGGAAATCATGGCCGCTTTTGCAGCAGCTACTGGCGCAGCACCCGCATCAAAGGCTGGTGATTACCGGGTTTATCAGCCGCAACGATGCAGGCGAAACCGTACTACTTGGCCGTAACGGCAGCGACTATTCCGCAACGCAAATCGGGGCACTGGCCGGGGTTTCACGCGTAACTATCTGGAGCGACGTGGCCGGGGTATACAGTGCTGACCCGCGTAAGGTAAAGGATGCCTGCCTGCTGCCGCTGCTGCGGCTTGATGAGGCGAGCGAACTGGCGCGTCTGGCGGCCCCCGTTCTGCATACCCGCACGCTACAACCCGTTTCCGCCAGCGATATCGACCTGCAGCTGCGCTGTAGCTATCAGCCCGAGCAGGGATCCACGCGGATTGAGCGAGTGCTCGCCTCAGGGACTGGCGCACGCATTGTGACCAGCCATGATGACGTGTGTCTGATTGAGTTCCAGATCCCGCCACAGCATGACTTTGCCTCGCAGAATAAAGAGATCGATCACCTGCTGAAACGCGCGCAGCTTCGTCCACTGGCTACGGGGATCCATCCCGATCGCAATCTCATTCAGCTCTGCTATACGTCAGAAGTGGTGAGCAGCGCCCTGGCGCTCCTACAGGATGCGGCGATCCCGGGACGTTTGCAGCTGCGTGAGGGAATGGCGCTGGTTGCCCTTGTCGGGGCCGGCGTTTGCCGTAATCCGCTGCACAGCCATCGCTTCTGGCAGGAGCTGAAGGACCAGCCCGTGGAATTTATCTGGCAGTCGGAAGAGGGGATCAGCCTGGTCGCGGTCTTGCGCGTCGGCCCTACTGAAAACCTGATCCGCGGTCTGCATAAGTCGCTTTTCCGCGCTGAAAAGCAGGTGGGTCTGATGCTGTTTGGCAAGGGTAATATCGGCTCCCGCTGGCTGGAGCTGTTTGGCCGTGAACAGGAGACGCTGTCGGCCCGCACGGGCTTTGAGTTTGTGCTGGCCGGTGTGGTAGACAGCCGCCGCAGCCTGCTGAACTATGACGGACTGGATGCCCGCCGCGCGCTGGCCTTTTTCGAAGATGAAGCGGTCGAACAGGATGAAGAATCGCTATTTTTGTGGATGCGCGCTCACCCGTATGACGACCTGGTTGTGCTGGATGTCACCGCCAGCGAGCCGCTTGCCGAACAGTATCTGGACTTTGCCAGCCACGGCTTTCACGTTATCAGCGCCAATAAGGTCGCCGGGGCCTCCAGCAGTGACCGCTATCGTCAGATCCGCGATGCGTTTGCCAAAACTGGCCGCCACTGGCTGTACAACGCCACGGTCGGCGCGGGCCTGCCCGTCAACCACACCGTGCGCGACCTGCGAGAGAGCGGGGACAGCATTCTTTCCATCAGCGGTATTTTCTCCGGCACGCTCTCATGGCTGTTTCTGCAGTATGACGGTACGGTGCCCTTTACCGATCTGGTCGATCAGGCCTGGCAGCAGGGGCTGACCGAACCCGACCCGCGGGTTGACCTGTCAGGCCAGGACGTCAGGCGCAAGCTGGTTATTCTGGCGCGTGAAGCGGGGTATGATATCGAACCCGATCAGGTGCGCGTCGAGTCACTGGTGCCAAAAAGCTGTGAGGACGAATCCGTCGATCATTTCTTTGAGAATGGCGAGGCGCTGAACGACCAGATGAAGCAGCGACTGGAAGCCGCCCGGGAGCTTGGACTGGTGCTACGCTATGTGGCGCGCTTTGACGCGAACGGCAAAGCCCGCGTGGGTGTGGAAGCCGTCAGGGACGACCATCCTCTCGCCTCGCTGCTGCCCTGTGATAATGTCTTTGCCATTGAAAGCCGCTGGTATCGCGATAATCCGCTGGTGATCCGAGGTCCGGGCGCAGGACGTGACGTGACCGCGGGTGCGATTCAGTCCGATATCAACAGGCTGGCGCAGCTGCTGTAAACGCTCAGAGCCAGATATTTTGTCTGGCTCTGCCTGTTTACGGCCTGGCTCCGGCCGGTTCAGCCGTTTTGCCCTGTCTGCTCAGCATCGTTTCCCTGTTACCTCAGCCGTCTCCTTACGCGCTCCGGCCTTTTTATCGCAACGTGAATTTTCCTCAATTTCGGTGAGAATTTGTCACGGCCATACTCCCTTTATCTGTTGACGAAATAGCCAGTTTGATTCAACTTGAATGTCTGGACGTCTAAACGTATGGATGTTCAAGCGGGCGGTTCATTTATCAGCAGCGATCGAAGAGGTAAGCCATGAGCTTTTTCCACGCCAATCAGCGCGAGGCGCTGAACCAGAGTCTGGCCGAGATTAACGGGAAAATTAACGTCTCTTTTGAATTTTTCCCACCGCGCACCAGTGACATGGAGCAGACCCTGTGGAGCTCAATCGATCGCCTGAGCAGCCTGAAACCCAAATTTGTATCAGTGACCTACGGCGCAAACTCCGGTGAACGTGACCGTACCCATAGCATTATCAAAGGGATTAAGGATCGCACCGGACTGGAGGCCGCGCCGCATCTCACCTGCGTTGACGCAAGCCGTGCCGATCTGCGCGCCATCGCGGAGGATTACTGGAATAACGGCATTCGTCATATTGTCGCTCTGCGCGGCGACCTTCCGCCCGGCGGCGGCAAGGCGGAGATGTACGGCGCCGATCTGGTCGGACTCCTCAGGGATGTGGGGGATTTCGATATTTCGGTCGCGGCGTACCCAGAGGTACACCCGGAAGCGAAAAGCGCGCAGGCCGATCTGATTAACCTGAAGCGCAAAATAGAGGCCGGTGCGAATAGCGCCATTACGCAGTTTTTCTTTGATGTGGAAAGCTATCTGCGCTTTCGCGATCGCTGCGCCGCAGCCGGTATTGACGTGGAAATTGTCCCTGGCATCCTGCCGGTTTCGAACTTTAAGCAGCTACAGCGTTTTGCGGCCATGACCAACGTGCGCGTGCCGGGCTGGATGACCCGCATGTTTGAAGGGCTGGATGACGATCCCGAAACGCGCAAAATGGTCGGTGCCAACGTGGCCATGGATATGGTTAAAATCCTCAGCCACGAAGGGGTGAAAGACTTCCATTTCTACACGCTGAATCGTGCGGAAATGAGCTACGCCATCTGCCATACGCTCGGGGTTCGCCCGGCGCTGGCAGCGGTCTGATGATTTAACCGGTATTACGCATTCCCGCCGCAACGCCGGCAATGGTCACCATCAGCGCCTGCTCGACGCGCGCATCCGGCTTCTGACCGAGCTCTTCCTGCTGACGTGAACGATAAAGCAGTTCGGCCTGGAGTACATTGAGCGGATCGGTATAGACGTTACGCAGGGCAATCGACTCGGCAATCCATGGCTGATCGGCCATCAGATGCGCATCGTTGGCAATGGTGAGAATGGTTTTGATGTCGGCAGCAAGCTGATCGCGTAGCTGTTTGCCCAGTGGCCAGAGCGACGCGGTGACCAGACGCTGATCGTAATACTCCGCCAGCCACAGGTCAGCCTTAGAGAACACCATCTCCAGCATCCCCAGCCGGGTTGAGAAGAACGGCCAGTCGCGGCACATCGCCTCCAGCTGATCCTGATGACCGGCCTCCATCGCTTTTTGTAAGGCAGCACCTGCGCCCAGCCAGGCGGGAAGCATCAGGCGGTTCTGCGTCCAGGCAAATATCCAGGGGATCGCGCGGAGTGATTCGACGCCGCCGGCAGGACGGCGCTTCGCGGGACGGGAGCCCAGCGGCAGCTTGCCCAGTTCCTGCTCAGGGGTAGCCTGGCGGAAGTAGGGGACGAAGTCCTCATTTTGACGCACATAGCCCCGATACATGGAACAGGAATCGGCGGAGAGCTGGTCCATAATATCGCGCCATTTGGGCTCCGGCTCCGGTGGTGGCATCAGGTTAGCCTCGAGAATGGCGCCGGTATAGAGCGAAAGGCTGCTAATAGTGACTTCCGGCAGGCCGTATTTAAAGCGGATCATTTCGCCCTGTTCCGTTACGCGCAGGCCGCCTTTCAGACTGCCGGGCGGCTGGGAGAGCAGCGCAGCGTGAGCAGGCGCGCCGCCGCGGCCAATAGTGCCGCCGCGTCCGTGGAACAGCGTCAGGGCAATACCGGCTTTTTCACAGGTTTTGATCAGCGCATCCTGCGCCTGATACTGCGCCCAGCTCGCCGCCATGACACCAGCATCTTTCGCCGAGTCGGAGTAACCGATCATCACCATCTGCCTGCCCTGAATAAAGCCGCGATACCAGTCGATGCTGAGTAGCTGGCTCATCACGTCGTTGGCATTATTCAGGTCATCGAGCGTTTCGAACAGCGGTGCAACCGGCATCGCAAAGGGGATGCCGGCCTCTTTCAGCAGCAGGTGGACAGCCAGCACGTCAGACGGGGTTTTGGCCATCGAGATCACATAGGCGGCAATGGAGCCTTTCGGTGCTTCTGCGGCAACGCGGCAGGTATCCAGCACTTCGCGGGTTTCGTCGCCAGGTGCCCAGTTACGCGGCAGCAGCGGGCGTTTGGAGTTGAGTTCGCGGATCAAAAAGGCCTGCTTGTCAGCCTCAGACCAGCTTTCATAATCCCCCAGGCCCAGATAACGGGTGATTTCCGCAATCGCCTCGGTGTGGCGGGTACTTTCCTGACGGATGTCGATACGCACCAGCGGCACGCCAAAACATTTCACGCGGCGTAGCGTATCCAGCAGCTGTCCATTGGCGATAATGCCCATACCGCATGCCTGGAGCGACTGATAGCAGGTATAAAGCGGATCCCACAGCTGCTCGTTGGCAATCAGCAGGTCAGCGGGGCGCGGCGGCGTTTCACCCTTCAGACGCCGTTCCAGCCACTCCTGAGTGCTCATCAGCTGGCCACGTAGCTTTTTCATGATTTCGCGATAGGGCTCAAGCGCCTCAGGATTGCCGCACAGGGTACGAACCTCCGCCGAGCACTCGGACATCGACAATTCAGAAACCAGTACGGCGATATCGCGCAGGAACAGGTCGGTGGCTTTCCAGCGGCTGAGTAGCAACACCTGTCGGGTAATATCTGCGGTGACGTTAGGGTTACCGTCGCGATCGCCGCCCATCCATGAGGTGAACTGCACGGGAACAAAGTCCACTGGTAACCTGACGCCGAAGGAGGCTTCCACCTGTTCGTTCAGCTCGCGCAGGAAGTGGGGAACGCCCTCCCACAGGCTGTTCTCGACCACTGCGAAGCCCCATTTCGCCTCATCCACCGGAGAAGGGCGATATTTGCGGATTTCATCGGTGTGCCAGGCCTGCGCAACCAGCTGGCGCAGACGACGCATAATCTGTGCGCGGTCATAGTCTGATAAATCGTTATGATCCAGCTGTTTCAGGCAGCTGTTGACCTCTACCAGCTTATGGATCAGGGTGCGGCGGGTAATTTCCGTTGGATGTGCGGTAAGCACCAGCTCCAGCGACAGGGATCCAATGGCTTCACGAATGGCGGCATCGGTCAGGTCGGGCTGCTGTTTGAGGCGATCGAAGACCTTTGCCAGCATCTCCGGGTGATTAGCCCCTTCCCCCTGTGGGGAAATGGTGTGATATTGCTCGGCAACGTTGGTTAAATTCAAAAACTGGCTGAAGGCGCGGGCGACGGGCAGCAATTCATCATTAGAGAGGTTTTGCAGCGTGGAAAGCAGCTCCTGACGATGGGCATCATTGCCCGCACGTGATGACTTAGAGAGCTTACGAATGGTTTCCACCCGTTCAAGGATGTTTTCGCCCAGCGCATCCTTAATGGTATCGCCGAGTAGTTTGCCGAGCATACTGACATTACTTCGCATTGCGGAATATTGTTCGTTCATATCACCCCTGACGCCCTTCTGGTTTTTGTCATTATCTTTTACCGTTACCGGCATAACCTTGATGTTTATCTAGCCACGTTCGCTGCCATTCGTCAATTGACTTGAAATGTCCTGCGATGGCTAAATAACAGGAATTTATGAGTTTTATTGCGGATGGCAGAAATGCTGCACCACCTGAGCAATCAATTCCCGGGTTGGCTTGATAAAGGCGGTATCTATATATTCATCCGGCTGATGTGCCTGATTGATCGAGCCAGGCCCCAGTACCAGCGTCGGGCATATTTCCTGAATAAACGGCGCTTCGGTGCAGTAGTTGACCACTTCCGTTTCTGTCCCCAGCAGTTTTTCCACCACCTGAACCAGCTGATGCTCGCGTGGGCATTCGTATCCCGGAATAGGGGGGTGCAGTTCACTTACCGTTACCCGGCCGGGCCAGCGCTCGCTCACGGGTGCGAGGGCTTCATTGAGCAGTCCGTCAAGCTCCTTCAGCGACAGGCCAGGCAGCGGACGAATATCCATATGCAGTTCGCAGCAGGCGCAGATACGGTTTGCCGCATCGCCGCCGTTGATATGGCCAAAGTTCATGGTCGGATAGGGGATAGCAAACCCGTCATGTTGGTAGCGCGACTTAAGCGTTTTGCGCAGGCCCATCAGGTGGGTAATGGATTCATGCATCAGCTCAATCGCATTGACGCCGCGTGCGGGATCGCTCGAGTGGCCTGACTGCCCCTGGATACGGATAGCCTGCGAGAGATGGCCCTTGTGCGCCCGCACCGGCTTCAGCGAGGTCGGCTCGCCGATAATCGCGCAGTCTGGACGGATCGCGGTGGTTTCCGAGAAGAATTTTGCGCCAGCCATGGTGGTTTCTTCATCCGCCGTCGCCAGGATATAGAGCGGTTTTTCCAGCGTTTTTAGATCAATGTCACGCAGCGCATCTAAAATGAAAGCGAAGAAGCCTTTCATGTCGGCCGTTCCCAGTCCGAAAAGCTTATTGTCATGTTCGGTCAGGGTGAAGGGATCGCGGGTCCAGCGGCCGTCGTCAAAGGGAACGGTGTCGGTATGGCCCGCTAACAGCAGGCCGCCCGCGCCGCTGCCGGTTTTTGCCAGCATATTGAATTTGTGGCGCGTGCCGGGAACGGCCTGGACCTCCACGCTGAAGCCCAAATCCCGGAACCAGCCCGCGAGCAAACTGATTAAAGTTTCATTACTCTGATCGATAGCGATATCGGTTGCGCTGATGGAGGGGGTAGCAATCAACTCGCGGTAAAGCTCGATAAATGGCGGTAATTTTGTCTTCACTGTTGACAGTCCTTGCGTTAGGATAGTATCAATATTCATGCAGTATTAGTGAATAAAAATACATTAATGGCGTGCGGATGGAAACCGATTAATCTTCCCTGTCCTGCGCCGATCGCCTGGGAATACAGCGGCAGGCCGCTGCAGCCCGGAATTTTCTGACCGAGAAAAGGTGTCAGTCTGATGTTGAATACGCTGATTGTTGGTGCCAGTGGCTATGCTGGCGTTGAACTGGTGACGTATCTGAACCGTCACCCCCAGGTGAACATAACCGCTTTAGCGGTTTCAGCGCAAAGCCCTGACGCAGGAAAATTGCTTTCTGAGCTTCATCCACAGCTGAAAGGTATCGTCGATTTGCCGCTACAGCCGATGAGCCGGGCAGAGGATTTTGCTGATAAGGTCGACGTGGTGTTTCTTGCCACCGCCCATGAGGTTAGCCACGACCTCGCGCCCGCCTTTTTGGCGGCGGGCTGCGTGGTGTTCGATCTCTCCGGCGCCTTCCGCGTCAACGATCCGAGCTTTTACAGCCGCTACTACGGCTTTGCCCATCAGCAGCAGACGTGGCTGGATAAAGCCGCCTATGGCCTGGCCGAGTGGCAGCATAACAGCATTAAAGAAGCCCAGCTGATCGCAGTTCCGGGCTGCTACCCGACGGCGGCGCAGCTGGCGTTGAAGCCGCTGGTGGAAGCCGGTCTGCTCAACGATGCCCAGTGGCCCGTGATCAACGCCACCAGCGGCGTCAGCGGCGCCGGGCGTAAAGCCTCCGTCAGTACCAGCTTCTGCGAAGTCAGTCTGCAGCCTTATGGCATTTTCAATCATCGTCATCATCCTGAAATTACCGCCCATCTCGGGATCCCGGTGATCTTCACCCCGCATCTGGGCAATTTCCCCCGCGGCATTCTGGCGACCATTACCTGCCGTCTGAAAGCGGGCATCAGCGCTGAGGACGTCGCTGAGGCGTTTCATAACGCCTACCACGATAAGCCACTGATACGGCTGTACGACAAAGGCGTACCGTCCATTAAAGCGGTAGCGGGCCTGCCGTTCTGTGATATCGGTTTTGCCGTGCAGGGAGAGCATCTGATCGTGGTATCGGCAGAGGATAACCTGCTTAAAGGCGCCTCTTCCCAGGCGGTGCAGTGCCTGAACATTCGTTTCGGTTTCCCGGAAACAGAGTCACTTTTTTAATCAGCGAGTAGCGAAATGACGAATCCTCTTATTATTAAACTCGGTGGCGTACTGCTGGACAGTGAAGAAGCGCTGGAAAAACTCTTCTCTGCGCTGGTGAGCTGGCGTGAATCGCATCAGCGTCCGTTGCTTATCGTCCACGGTGGCGGCTGTCTGGTGGATGAGCTGATGAAAAAGCTCTCTCTGCCGGTGCAAAAGAAAAACGGGCTGCGCGTGACGCCTGCCGATCAGATCGACATCATTACCGGTGCGCTGGCCGGCACCGCCAATAAAACCCTGCTGGCCTGGTCTAAGAAACACGGTATTGACGCGGTTGGCCTCTGCCTGGCCGACGGCGGTATCGTGGAGGTAGAGCAGTTCGACCCGCAGCTGGGCCACGTAGGTCAGGCAGCGCCGGGTTCGCCCAGGCTGATTACTACGCTGCTGACAGCGGGTTTCCTGCCGGTTATCAGCTCCATCGGTATCACCCAGCGGGGTGAGCTGATGAACGTCAACGCTGACCAGGCGGCAACGGCGCTGGCTGCGACTCTGGGAGCGGACCTGATCCTGCTGTCTGACGTGAGCGGTATTCTGGACGGTAAAGGCCAGCGTATCGAAGAGATGACGGCGGCGAAGGCCGAAGCGCTAATCGCCCAGGGGATTATCACCGACGGCATGATAGTCAAAGTGAATGCCGCGCTGGACGCCGCCCGCACGCTGGGGCGTCCGGTAGATATTGCCAGCTGGCGTCATGCAGAACAGTTGCAAAACCTCTTTAACGGCGTGTCAATTGGCACCCGGATCCTCGCTTAACAGAATGTTCAAGGAAAAGACAATGCAAGATAAGAGCATAAAAAAAATCGTTCTGGCTTACTCCGGTGGTCTGGATACCTCTGCCATTATTCCATGGCTGAAAGAGAACTACGGCGGCTGTGAAGTGGTGGCCTTTGTTGCGGATATCGGCCAGGAGCGCGGCGATCTGGAAGGCGTTGAGCAGAAGGCGATCCAGTCTGGTGCTTCTGAGTGCCACGTTGTTGATCTGCGCGAAGCCTTTATCAGCGACTACGTTTACCCCGTCTTGCAGACCGGCGCCCTGTATGAAGGCACCTACCTGCTGGGCACCTCAATGGCCAGGCCTATCATCGCCAAAGCCCAGGTTGAGCTGGCGCTGAAAGTGGGTGCGGATGCGCTGTGCCACGGTGCAACCGGTAAAGGCAACGACCAGGTGCGCTTTGAAACTACTTACACCGCGCTGGCTCCCCAGCTTGCCGTCGTCGCGCCGTGGCGCGAGTGGAACCTGCGTTCCCGTGAAGCGCTGCTGGATTATCTGAAAGAGCGCAACATTCCAACCACGGCCTCGCTGGAAAAAATCTACAGCCGTGACGAGAACGCATGGCACATCTCCACCGAAGGCGGCGTACTGGAAAGCCCGTGGAACGCGCCCAATAAAGATTGCTGGGTGTGGACAGTCGACCCGCTGGAGGCGCCGGACCAGCCCGAACAGGTCACCGTTTCCGTTGAAAAAGGGCGCGTGGTTGCGGTTAATGGCGAGGCGCTCAGCCCGTATAAGTGTCTGGAAAAGCTGAACGTGCTCGGCGCTAAGCACGGCGTAGGCCGTATTGATATCGTAGAAAACCGTCTGGTCGGCATTAAGTCGCGCGGCTGCTATGAAACGCCCGGTGGCACTATCATGGTTAATGCGCTGCGCGCCGTAGAGCAACTGGTGTTAGATCGCGATAGCTTTAAGTGGCGTGAGCAGCTGGGCCTTGAGATGTCCTACGTGGTTTACGATGGCCGCTGGTTTGCGCCGCTGCGTAAGTCTATTCAGGCCTCTGCGGAGGCACTGGCCGAGGAGGTAAATGGCGAAGTGATCCTGCAGCTGTACAAGGGGCAGGTGACGGCGATTCAGAAGAAATCCGCCAATAGCCTCTACTCTGAGGAGTTTGCTACCTTCGGTGAAGATGAGGTCTACGACCATCGTCACGCGGGCGGGTTTATCCGGCTGTTCTCACTTTCTTCACGCATTCGCGCGCTGAACGAAAAAAAATAAGTATCCGGATTGCCGGTACGCACAGGCGTCAGGGGCGGATAACATCCGTTCCCCTTACCGGCACCCGTGACCACGACTTAACGAATTAAAGGGAGCACTGACATGGCACTTTGGGGTGGACGGTTTACACAGGCAGCGGATCAACGCTTCAAGCTGTTTAACGACTCGCTGCGCTTTGACTATCGTCTGGCAGAACAGGACATTGTGGGATCCATTGCCTGGTCCAAAGCGCTGGTGACGGTCAATGTTCTGACCTCGGAAGAGCAGCAGCAGCTGGAGAGTGCGCTGACCGTGCTGCTGGAAGAGGTGCGGGCTAACCCGCAGCAGATCCTGGCAAGCGATGCCGAAGATATTCACAGCTATGTGGAAAGCCGCCTGATTGACAAAGTGGGGGCGCTGGGCAAAAAGCTGCATACGGGCCGCAGCCGTAACGATCAGGTTGCCACCGATCTCAAGCTATGGTGCAAAGCTCAGGTGGGTGAGTTGCTGACGGCGACCCGACAGCTCCAGCAGGCGCTGGTCACCACCGCCGAGGCAAATCAGGATGCGGTAATGCCCGGCTACACGCATTTACAGCGCGCGCAGCCCGTTACCTTTGCCCACTGGTGTCTGGCCTACGTCGAGATGCTGGCGCGTGATGAAAGCCGCCTGCAGGATACCCTGAAGCGTCTGGACGTCAGCCCGCTGGGCTGTGGCGCGCTGGCGGGCACGGCTTATGAGATCGATCGTGAACAGCTGGCCGGTTGGTTGGGCTTTGCCTCCGCCACGCGTAACAGTCTGGATACGGTATCTGACCGCGATCACGTGCTTGAACTGCTCTCTGATGCTTCTATCGGCATGGTTCACCTGTCGCGCTTTGCTGAAGATCTCATCTTCTTCAATACCGGCGAGTCCGGCTTTGTTGAGCTGTCAGACAAGGTGACGTCCGGCTCTTCCCTGATGCCGCAGAAGAAAAACCCGGATGCGCTGGAGCTGATACGGGGCAAGTGTGGCCGGGTGCAGGGGGCGCTGACGGCGATGACCATGACGCTGAAAGGTCTGCCGCTGGCTTATAACAAGGATATGCAGGAAGACAAAGAGGGGTTGTTCGACGCGCTGGATACCTGGTCAGACTGCCTGCATATGGCCGCGCTGGTGCTGGATGGCATTCAGGTTAAGCGTCCACGCTGTCAGGAAGCGGCCGAGCAGGGCTATGCCAACGCTACCGAACTGGCGGATTACCTGGTGGCAAAAGGCGTCCCGTTCCGCGAGGCGCACCATATTGTCGGCGAGGTGGTGGTGGTGGCGATTAAGCAGGGCGTGGCGCTGGAGGCCCTGCCGCTGTCTGAACTACGGGCATTCAGCAGCGCCATTGAAGAGGATGTTTACCTGATTTTGTCGCTGCAATCCTGTCTTGATAAACGCAATGCGAAGGGGGGCGTTTCACCTCATCAGGTTTCGCTCGCCATCACTGATGCGAAAAATCGGCTGTTATAGCCGGGGCTGGGCGTTAATTTCAGCTAAAATGGGGAGAGTATCCCTGTAAATAGCAGCAGAAGCCGCGGTAAAGATACCGCGGCTTCTGCCTGTACGATTTAAGGCTTACTGGCTGAGATCAGAATCAATGACCCAGCATGTACTTTTCTAAATCGTCGCTGCCACCAATGTGGCGTCCACCGATAAAGACCTGTGGCACCGTGGCCCGACCCGTCATTGCGCGCAGGCTGACCGTGGTCGCATCCTGTCCCAGCACAATCTCTTCGTACTGAATCCCGCGGTCCAGCAGCATCTGCTTCGCTTTTGCACAGAATGAGCAGCCTGGCTTGGTGAACAGCGATACCGATTCCTGCACTTTGAATTCCGGTGCCAGATAACGCAGCATGGTATCCGCATCTGAAACTTCGAACGGGTCGCCTGGTTTGTCAGGTTCTACAAACATCTTTTCAACGACGCCATTGCGCACCAGCATCGAATAGCGCCATGAACGTGGACCAAAGCCCAAATCGGCTTTCTCAACCAGCTGGCCCATACCGCGGGTAAACTCACCGTTACCGTCTGGAATAAAAGTGATGTTCTCTGCGTGCTGATCGGCTTTCCAGGCATTCATCACGAAGGTGTCATTGACAGAAACGCACAGAATATTGTCGACGCCGTGCTTTTTAAACACGTCTGACAGCTCATTGTAGCGTGGCAGATGACTTGACGAGCACGTCGGGGTAAAGGCACCCGGCAGTGAAAACACGATGACAGTTTTATCTTTAAACAGCTCGTCAGTCGTGACGTCGACCCATTGGTCGCCCTGGCGTGTGTGGAAAGTGACCTGTGGGACTGACTTACCTTCCTGACTTGCGAACATAAACTACCTCATCAATGGGGGTAAAAGTGATTTAAATCTCGAACGGGCGACATTATTACTTTTAAGGCTTGATAGGGATAATCGTTGATTGCTATTCTATCTATCGCCACGGACTATCGTGGCCCGGAGGATAAGATGAATATTCGCGATCTTGAATACCTTGTAGCGCTGGCGGAGCACCGCCATTTTCGTCGTGCTGCGGATGCATGTCATGTGAGTCAGCCTACCCTCAGCGGACAAATCCGCAAGCTTGAGGATGAGCTGGGTGTGATGCTTCTGGAGCGAACCAGCCGTAAAGTCCTGTTCACGCAGTCTGGATTGCTGCTGGTGGACCAGGCACGTACCGTACTGCGGGAAGTCAAGGTGCTAAAGGAGATGGCCAGCCAGCAGGGCGATGCCATGTCCGGGCCGCTGCACATTGGACTGATCCCAACCGTGGGTCCTTATCTGCTGCCGCAGATCATCCCAACGCTGCACAAAACTTTCCCTAAGCTTGAGATGTACCTGCATGAAGCGCAGACGCAGCAGCTGCTGGCGCAGCTCGACAGCGGCAAACTGGATTGTGCTATTCTGGCGCTGGTGAAAGAGTCTGAGGCCTTTATTGAAGTGCCCCTGTTCGATGAACCCATGAAGCTGGCTATTTACCAGGACCATCCGTGGCACGACCGCGATCGTGTGCCCATGTCCGATCTTGCGGGTGAAAAGCTGCTGATGCTGGAAGACGGGCACTGCCTGCGTGACCAGGCAATGGGCTTCTGTTTCCAGGCCGGAGCGGATGAAGATACGCATTTTCGCGCGACCAGTCTCGAAACGCTGCGCAATATGGTGGCGGCAGGAAGCGGCATAACGCTGCTGCCCGCACTGGCCGTACCGAAAGAACGCGTACGCGATGGCGTCTGTTATCTGCCCTGTTACAAGCCGGAACCGCAGCGCACCATTGCGTTGGTGTATCGTCCAGGTTCACCGCTGCGCAGCCGCTATGAGCAGCTGGCAGAGGAGATCCGTGCGCATATGCAGGACTACCTGGGAAGCGCTTTAAAACAGGCGGTTCAGGCCGTTTAACGCCGCCACGCGATAAGCCTCAGCCATGGTGGGGTAGTTAAAGGTGGTATTCACGAAATACTCTATCGTGTTGCCACCGTTTTTCTGCTCCATAATGGCCTGGCCGATATGAATGATCTCGGCCGCGCGTTCACCAAAGCAGTGGATCCCAAGGATTTCTTTGGTTTCCCGGTGAAAAAGTATTTTCAAACTCCCCACGTTCATCCCCACAATCTGCGCGCGAGCCAGGTGCTTAAACTGCGCACGGCCCACCTCGTAAGGCACCTTCAGTGCCGTGAGCTGCTGCTCGGTTTTCCCCACGGAGCTGATTTCAGGAATGGTATAAATTCCTGTTGGGATATCCTCAATCAGATGCGCGTTGGCTTCGCCCTTGATCAGCGCCTGTGCGGCAATACGTCCCTGATCGTAGGCTGCTGAGGCGAGGCTAGGATACCCAATGACATCGCCCACCGCGTAAATATGCGGCTGTGCGGTCTGATACATGCTGTTGACCTTTAGCAGGCCCCGCCCATCCGCTTCCAGGCCAACATTTTCCAGGGAGAGTGAATCGGTGTTACCCGTACGGCCGTTGGCATACAGCAGGCAGTCGGCCTTCACCTTCTTGCCCGACTTGAGGTGCATGATCACGCCATCGCTTGTCCCCTCAATCTTCTCAAACTCCTCGTTATGGCGAATGACCACGCCATTGTTCCAGAAGTGATAAGAGAGCGAGTCAGAAATCTCCTGATCGAGAAAGGCCAGCAGATGATCGCGGGTATTAATCAGATCGACCTTCACGTTCAACCCACGGAAGATTGAAGCGTATTCACACCCTATTACTCCGGCACCATAAATAATGACGTGGCCCGGCTCATGGTGCAGATTGAGGATAGAGTCGCTGTCGTAAATGCGCGGATGGGTAAAGTCGACGTCGACCGGGTGATAAGGTCGCGAGCCACAGGCAATAACAAATTTCTCTGCGGTAAGTCGTTCCACCGTACCGTCGTGGGTCTGAATTTCAATCGTATTGGCATCAAGAAAGCGTGCATCACCCTGATACAGTTCACAGCGGTTTCGCTCATAAAATCCCTGACGCATACGCGTTTGCTGACTTATCACGTTTTCTGTGTGATTCAGGATATCGGCAAAGGAAGAGCGAAGCAGGCGGGTATGATCGCTGTAAAGCGGGTTCTGATTGAACTCAATGATACGACTTACGGCGTGGCGCAGGGCCTTGGAGGGGATCGTTCCCCAGTGCGTGCAGCCGCCGCCAATATTGTGATAGCGCTCGATGACGGCGATCTTTGCCCCCTGTTTGACCAGGCCCATCGCGGCACCCTCGCCGCCGGGACCTGAACCAATAACGATGGCATCATAATCATAAGACTGTTGCATACTGATACGTCCTATATTTTTATACAATTTTTCAACGATATTCTAACATCCTGACGGGCACTTCCCAATTCTAACCGCTAATTTTGCCATCATTTGACAAAGCGTTGAGTAAACAGGTGATAACAAAGTTGATGCAACTGTACGCTGAAATTTTTGTTATAGTGCCAGCCTGGCAGGTAAAACAGGCATAAATATGGGCGTCAGAGCACAGCAAAAAGAACGAACACGTCGTTCGCTGATTGAGGCGGCATTTAGCCAGCTCAGCGCCGAGCGAAGCTTTGCCAGTCTCAGCCTGCGGGAGGTTGCCCGGGAAGCGGGTATTGCTCCCACTTCCTTTTATCGTCACTTTCGTGACGTTGATGAGCTTGGCTTAACCATGGTCGACGAGAGTGGACTTATGCTGCGTCAGCTAATGCGTCAGGCGCGTCAGCGTATCGCCAAGGGCGGCAGCGTGATCCGCACGTCCGTCTCTACCTTTATGGAATTCATCGGTAATAACCCCAATGCGTTCCGTCTGCTTTTACGTGAACGGTCAGGCACCTCGGCGGCCTTCCGTGCAGCGGTTGCGCGCGAGATCCAGCATTTTATTGCCGAACTGGCCGACTACCTCGAACTTGAGAACCGTATGCCCCGCAGCTTTACCGAAGCGCAGGCTGAGGCAATGGTGATTATAGTCTTTAACGCCGGAGCCGAGGCGTTGGATATTGATATTGAACAACGCCGTCAGCTTGAGGAGAGGCTGGTACTCCAGCTGCGCATGATCTCGAAGGGCGCTTACTACTGGTATCGACGTGAACAGGAGAGGCTGGCGGTGACGCTTGAATCTCATGGTTAAGGAGAGTGATATGAGTTTACCTACAGGTCGGGACAGAGGCACGCTGTTGCTGGCATTTCTCAGCGGGCTTTCAATCAACGGAACGTTTTCGGTATTATTCAGTTCCCTTGTGCCGTTCTCAATTTTCCCGCTTATTGCGCTTGGGCTGTCTGCCTGGTGCCTGCACCAGCGCTACCTGAACCGATCCATGCCAGACGGGATGCCACCGCTTGCCGCCGGTTTTTTTCTTTTAGGCATTCTGCTTTACAGCGCTATCGTTCGCGCAGAATATCCTGCTATTGGTTCAAACTTCATTCCAACCGTTCTGATGGTTGCGCTGGTATTCTGGCTGGTGTTAAGACTTAAACGAAATCGCTAGAGGGATTATATCTTTGTGTTTGGCGGGTATTTATCTACTGTTTATCCGCTGCGAGACTTTTTAGGTTATTATAATCTGAAGTCGATGGCGCTAAAATAAATATCTGGCAGTTAAATTTTGCATGGAGAGCAAAATAATGATGGATGAGGATGAAGTTCCTTTTACCCGGCTTACCCCAGGGTTACGCATTATCTGTATCCTGACGATATTCCTGCTGGTTGCCTCCGCCCTTGGAGAAACAATAATGTTCTTATACAGCTGGTTTTTCGATGAGGCATACAGTCAATTAGTTCAGGGCTATATCTCTTACGCGCCTGTTCTTAAGGAGTATGCTATCCCCACCCGGGGCTATGTTTACCTGGGAACCTTCTTTTTAGCCTGTCTGAATGAGTTACCTTACTATGCAGCCATGCTCATTGCTGCTTTTCTTTTTCTAAATTTTTATAAAGGTAAAGTCTGGTGGTACGGTAATGTCGTTCTGCTGCGCAGTGTGGCGATTTTATTCATTGTGGACGGTGTCTCACCTTACATCCTGGGTCCACTACAGATCCTGCTCTTTACTTTTTCGCAACACCCGCTGGTTAATATATATGTTGGCTTCACGTCAGACGGTGTACGGGTTTTGATTATAGGATTTACATTACTGGTTTTTTGCTGGGTATTGGCAGAAGCGAGATATTTATTTGAGGAAAATGAATATATTTTAAAGAAAGACAGTCAACGTAAAGCGTGATACAGGACTGGTGGTACTATCACGTTTTACAGCCTGTATACGATGGCGTTGAGAGAGCAATATTTATCTTTTGAACCAGGCGTCAACATTATTGATGTTGATGTAACTATCTCAATGAGAATACGCCTGGTTCTGCGCGGGTAGCACACTGGACGCGTTATTTTTCTGCGCGGGTCAGCAGCACACCACACTCCATATGATGGGTATAGGGGAACTGATCGAACAGCGCCAGACGCGTCACCTCATGCGTTTCCGACAGCACGGCCAGATTTTCGCAAAGCGTCTGTGGATTGCAGGAGATATAGAGGATGTGTGGATAAGCCTGCACCATTTTCACCGTATCCTCATCTAAACCACTGCGAGGGGGATCGACAAAAATCGTCTCGCATTCGTAGTCCGTCAGGTCTATTCCCTCCAGACGACGGAATCCACGCGTACCCTTCATGGCCTGGGTAAATTCCTCAGCCGACATGCGTATGATCCGCACGTTTTCAATCTGGTTCACGGCAATATTGTACTGTGCTGAAGCGACGGAGGGTTTTGCAATTTCTGTTGCGAGTACGCGCCTGAAGTTACGCGCCAGCGCCAGCGAGAAGTTTCCGTTACCGCAATACAGCTCCAGCAAATCTCTCCGGGCCTGCTTTGTCACGTCCAGCGCCCACTCCAGCATTTGAATATTTATCGCGGCATTCGGCTGGGTAAAGCTATTTTCCACCTGTCGGTAGATAATATCCTTTCCGGCAACCGGCAGGCACTCATCGACGAAATCACGATCCAGACAGATTTTTGTCCGGGTGGCGCGGCCTATCAGCTGCAGATCGAAGCCCTCTGCCCGCAGGGTGTCACGCAGTTCAGCGGCGGCATGCTGCCATTCGTCGGTCAGCGTGCGATGATAAAGCATCGACACGACAATCTGGTTGCTCATCGTCGACAGATAATCAAGCTGGAACAGCTTATAGCGCAGCACTTTGTTATCGCGCAGCGCTTCAATCAGCCTGGGCATCAGATCGTTGATTATCTGGCTGGCGGCAGGAAAGCTATCCACGCGAATACGCTGGCGCGTCTGCTGGTCGAAAATGATGTGATAAAGGTCATCCCCATCATGCCAGATACGGAATTCCGCGCGCATCCTGTAATGGCTGACCGGCGAACGAAAAACTTCGACATCCAGAGTGGTAAAAGGCGTCATCAGCGTCTTCAAACGGCTGACCTTCTCTTCAAGTTGGGCATCATAGTGTTCTGTCGGCAGCTTTTCGGGCGTCATGGTATTTCCTGAGTTAATGGAGCTTTATTGCCCGGCGATTGTAGGGATTCGTCACTCAATGTCCAGCATTGCGCGTCATGCTATTAATTCAGGCTTGCGCATGATGGATCTCTGTTAGTTTTGAACATAAGATGCGCATCCTGGCCCATAGCCAACCGATCCCCGCAGGTGAGTGATGGATTTTCCGCTGCAACCTTGATGATTTTTTGGATCTCTGTTCTTTGATGATCAAGAAAATGCGAATACCGTTGGCCGTGGTTGTCACGGCGATTTCTCTCTGGACAGGCAACAGCAAATTTCACAGCCGAACACCGCTTACGTGAGTGAAGGAGAGGAGCAGCGTAATACGGGTGTTCAGGCCACGAGTCAGCGGAAGTTGGATAGCGTAACGCTGGAGGGCGCTGTGCGCGGGGATGATAACAATACCTTTGGCTGGCATAACACCTGGCAGACCAGCGCCTCATGGGAATTCGCGAAGGGCTATAGCGTTTTCGCCTCATACGGTACGGTTTTCAAAGCGCCTAACCTGAGTCAGGTTATAGCGCTATTTACGGCAGTCGCAATCTCAATCCGGAAAAAAATAAGCAGTGGGAAGGGGGGATCGAAGGCCTGAGCGGCCCGGTCAGCCACTCCGTCTCTTACGACTATATGGATCCTCGTAACGGTACGGCGAAGCCGCGCTAAACAGCAGGGACTCTACGCTGTATGACGTGGACTGGTCCGTAAGCTATCAGTATCTGGGGGAGCGCGATGACAAGGATTATAACCCTTCAACCATCCCCCGCACCGTTAAGCTGGGTGGCGTCAGCCTGTGGGATCTTGCCGCGTCGCATCCTGTCACCTCCCAGTTAACCGTTCGTGGTAGAATAGCTAACCTGTTTGATAAAGATTACGAGACAGTCTATGGCTATCAAACCCCGGGAAGAGAGTATTACCTCAGCGGTAGCTACACCTTCTGACCCGCGTCCCAGCGTGCTGGTTTTTGACTCCGGCGTTGGGGGGCTTTCAGTCTACAATGAGATTCGGCGACTGCTGCCGGATCTGCACTATATATATGTCTTCGATAACGTCGCTTTTCCCTACGGTGAAAAATCAGAGGCGTTTATTGTGGAGCGGGTGGTTGAAATCGTTAGCGCCGTCACCAGACGTTACCCGCTCGCGCTGGCCGTTATCGCCTGTAACTCGGCCAGTACCGTTACGCTGCCTGCCCTGCGCGAGCGCTTTGCATTCCCCGTCGTCGGCGTTGTTCCTGCTATCAAACCTGCTGCTCGTCTCACCCGTAATGGTGTTGTTGGCCTGTTGGCTACGCGCGGCACCGTTAAGCGTCCTTATACACACGAACTGGTTGAGCGCTTCGCCAGTGAGTGCAGAACGGAGATGCTGGGCTCGGCTGAACTGGTTGAGCTGGCGGAAGCTAAACTCCACGGTCACCCTGTAGCGCTGGATGACGTGCGGCGTATCCTGCAACCCTGGCTGAGAATGAAAGAGCCACCGGATACGGTCGTACTGGGCTGCACGCACTTTCCTTTGCTTAATGAAGAGCTGCAACAGGTTCTCCCTGAGGGTACCCGGTTAGTGAATTCCGGTGCTGCCATTGCCCGCAGAACGGCCTGGCTATTAGAAAACGAATCGCCAGCGGCGAAGTCTGCCGAAGACAATATTGCTTTTTGTCTGGAAATTACCGATCGTGCTGTACAGTTATTGCCCGTTTTAAAGCGATATGGCTTTGAAAAGCTCGAAAAACTCTCTCTCAATGAGGATTATGGGTAAAAAACAGCCGGTTAGAATCTTTTTTGCATTTAGGGCTTGTCACCCGCCAGGAACTCCCTATAATGCGCCTCCACTGACACGGAACAACGGCTTAACGGTCACCGGGTCAGGAAGAGAAAAGTGAGAAATACCTTGACTCTTCAGCGGGAAAGCGTAATATCTGCACCCCGCGCCACACGAGATTATGTGGCACTGCTCTTTAACAATTTATCAGAC
>NZ_JBLREF010000010.1:0-104950 GCF_047918655.1 Erwinia sp. PPS120
AAATGTGCTGTGGCCGGACGCCAATGGAAACGTTACTTGATGGAAAACACATCTGGGCTGAGAAAAATTTAAACCAGATGTAATCTGACGGACACCTGTATAAATAACCGGTAACTGTCAGATCAGGTCTGAGCTAATACACTTAATGTCAGGTCAATAATCGGATGTCGGAAATCCACTATTTTTTCATTAGCGATGACATTAAAAAGTAGCTGTCCGGACGGATTGTCGGGGGATTTTTCAGACGGAGCGGTGTTAAGCCATTCATCGGCCCCGAACCCGGCTATCTGTGTTTTGTTTTTGCGTAATGTTCGCGCATTGATCTTAGTCAGATAAGGCTGAATTTCATGACTCCGCTCCAGCATGCTTGCTGGAGCGCCAAGATAAGTATTCGTGGAAACCGAAAGTGAAAAGACCGGACTGTGCGGATAGACAAAGGTAATATTTTCCTTCGGCTGTCCGTTCCCGTCACGGATAAACCCTTCCGAAATAAAGGTTCCCGGCTGCGTCGGGATTTCCTCGTCCTTTCGCCCGCTCAGACGGGACATTACATCCTGAAGCTTTGCCAGTTTTTGCGGCTTGTTATTCGCCATCCAGGCGGGTCTCCCGGCCTCATCCCGCAAATAAAACGCGCGTTCTTCCTTATAACGCGGATCAGAATAATCCGTAATATGCTGGGTGAGGATAAACGCCACCCCATTAACGTACAGGTGTCCTTCCAGAGTGCGCCCAAAGCCCGGCACGCTCTCGTTTTTATTGCGGTCAAATATCACCGCGTTCTCACTCAGCCGGATCATCTGCTTCAAAAACGGCTGATCACTCGGATCAACCGTATGTCCGTTCTGTAATTCCTGCCCCCGCCGCCGGATACGCTGCTCAAACGCCGGACGGTAGAGCCGTTTACTGCTGATGCTCACCTCGTTAATCCGGGCACGGTCCCTCAGGGTATTTTCAAACGAGGCGGGAACCTCAAATACATAGCGGCCCACACACTGGGCTTTGGTGGTGGCAAACAGGGTATCAACCATACGTTTTTCCTTGTTCGTTAACGCCGGCGGCGTATGCACAAACGTTACATAGTGGTGAAGATAAAATCCTGCCGCCAGCAGCAGCATTGCCAGCGGGATAAGCAGGAGAAGAGGGGGTTTTTTCATGGCGCCGGTACCTGCTGGACGATTTTCACCACCGGGCGCACCGTAAACAGCAGGGCGTCTGACAGGTCACTGTAAACCGAACGGGCGCGGTCCACGGGGTCAGCGGCATAAGCGCCTTCATGATCAACATCCGTGCCCAGGATCCCGCGTATTCGCGCGGCATGCATTCGCACCGCGTTCACCGGCACCGTGCCGTCACCCGGGCTCCCGGAGGAGAGCAGTTCAAAAGTGATATCCCCATCATACCGGTACGTCGGTGACGACGGAACGTGATAGCCTCTCGCCGGTAAGGGCGACCGCAGAACCGATCGTTCCTTCCACGTCAGGAAGGCATCAGACGGATTGTCCACGCTGGCACCGTAAAACAGCCAGGTCTGCGGATGGTATTTACCGCTTAACTTCTCAATGAATTTTATAACGTCTTCATTTATCCTCGTCTCAAACTCGCTCCACGCTTTTTCCGTATCCCCCAGCAGCAGATCCTGCTCACACAGCCGCCACCAGGCCGTTTTGTTCAGATAAATTTCCTTATACGGGTCGTCCACCGGCAGGGACAGCCGGGTTGTGCTGCCCTCGATTTTCAGCCAGCCCGGACCATAGGCCCTGCCCGGCAGCAGCTGTAGCGGACCGGGGGACTGTGCCAGTACCGGCATCAGCTTTTCTGCACTGTCCCCGATAATCATCCCGGTAACGCCGCGCTCACCGGTTTTCATGCGCCGGTATGCCGCTGCGAGCCCAGGTCAGGCATTACGCCGTGTACAATCTCCAGAATATTTTCCTGCCCGTTCATGTTCTCGGGTAGTGCCGGGCAACCAGTCCCCCTATCGGGTGGGTGACCAGTATCACCTTTTTCACTGCCAGACGATGATGATAATCCAGCAGTACCCTGCTGATATACTTTCCCAGCAGCGTCGCCGAGTCCGCACTGGACTGCAGCCAGTTATAGCCAAAAACGTGCAGCGGGTATAAAAATCGGTGGCCGTGGGCCGTTTCTTCTTCGGTCAGCACCTGTTCCGGCGGCTCGTCGCCTATCCTCACGCCGGTAAAACGCTGTCGCGCCGTCTGCAGCTGCGCTTCCCTGAAGTAATTATCCATCAGGATATCGTCGTCACTGAGCAGGTACTGCAGCCGGTCGAGCGCCTCACCGTAGCTCTTGTAAAAGGCGTATCCCCATCCCCGCTCCCGCCGGGAGGGGAATTTTTTGCCATCCGCCCCGTCGTTAAAAATCGCCCCGCTGTCATCAGGGGTTGTGGTCATCGGATCGAGAAGCTGCTTTCTTTTTTTTTGCGTTGGCAAGCGGCCATTTTATGAGTGATGAAGTACTGAACTGCCAGACTTCACCGTCTTCATTTTTCAGGTTTGACCCCATTACGCCCGGAATAAAAATCACCGGGATCACTTTTTCGGGTGGCATAAGGCAGACCGCCACGTGATGTTTTTCTATCGGCTGGGGAATGACCTCGTAATGAAACCGCCCGTTGTCATCCCAGATGGGACGATGGTAAGAACGGTTTTCGCTTTTGTCGTCCATGCGTTGAGTTCCTGATATTCTCCGTCGGAAACGGCATCATCTCATAACCCCTCAGGGCCGGACTTAACTCAAATCACGGTTTGAAAGGCGTGGCTGAGGTGTTTAAACCGTTTTAGAAGTGACAGCCTGCGCCGGTGTTGAAGCCATTAAGCGAATGCCTTTTGAAACCATCACTAAAGATACCGTGCCAGGGATCCCAACGACTGCCGGTACTACCGGTCAGATGCGAAAATCTGTGCGGTCTGCCCATTACGTTACCCATGTAGGTGGGGCAGTAAGATGCAGAAGGGATGCGGAGCTTAGCGTTTGCGAAACAACATCATGGTCATTGTTATGTGCAGCTCTGTGGTCTCCGGTCGCTACAAAAGACAAACCCCACGTAAAAACGTGGGGTTTGTCGGTAAGGGTGGAGCTTAGCTCCACCCTTTATCGTTATGCCGAAGGGCTATCAGTCTTTCTCAATCGGCATGGTGCTGACGGAGGAGAGATAGTTCAGCAGCGCGATATCGTTCTCGACGCCGAGCTTCATCATCGCCGATTTCTTCTGGCTGCTGATGGTTTTGATGCTGCGATTCAGCTTCTTGGCGATTTCAGTCACCAGGAAACCCTCGGCAAACAGGCGTAACACTTCGCTCTCTTTTGGAGAAAGACGCTTGTCGCCGTAGCCACCCGCGCTGATTTTCTCCAGCAGTTTTGCCACGCTGTCCGGCGTATATTTTTTGCCTTTCTGCAGGGCGGCCAGCGCCTTAGGCAGATCGGTTGGTGCACCCTGTTTCAGCACAATACCTTCGATATCCAGATCGAGCACGGCACTGAGGATCGCCGGGTTATTGTTCATGGTGAGAACGATAATCGACAGATCGGGATAGTGACGCTTGATATACTTGATAAGCGTAATGCCGTCGCCATACTTCTCGCCTGGCATCGACAGATCGGTAATCAACACGTTAGCATCAAGCTTGGAAAGATTATTGATCAGGGCCGTGGAGTCTTCGAACTCGCCAACGACGTTTACCCATTCAATTTGTTCGAGTGACTTGCGAATACCGAACAGAACAATCGGGTGGTCATCGGCAATAATTACGTTCAGGTTGTTCATTTTATTGGTTACCTTGCTGCAGCAGATGGTTGACGTAAAGGTCAATCTCACTGGTGGTATTTTTAATGTTTGAATCGTCACACTCTTTAATGTGCAGTTCTAACGTTTCACAAAGCTCCTTGCCCGGTGTTAAATTGAGCATGGCAAACACGCCCTTGAGGCGATGCGCAGTCTGAGCAAGTGAACTCAAGTTCCTTTCCGCTGCCTCATTATACAATCTCTTGACATCATCTGGTACTGTATCAACGAAGAGCTGGAAATATCCTGGTGCAAAAAGCTGCACATCCTCCTGCCGATCGCTCTGGTCGGGGTCAGTGTCGTCCTGGGCCAGCTGAAGTTCAATAAGCTGAAGCAGAGCATCCTGCATCGCGCTGCTGATATTGAAGTTCACCCTGAACTTGTCTTTCGACAGTGCACTGTAGCCCGCTTCATCATCCGTGAGTAACAGCGACCACGGCGTCAGGCGCGCCGGGTCGTCGGTGACCAGCACATCATGATCCT
Source organism: Erwinia sp. PPS120 (assembly GCF_047918655.1). GTDB lineage: Bacteria > Pseudomonadota > Gammaproteobacteria > Enterobacterales > Enterobacteriaceae > Erwinia > Erwinia tasmaniensis_A. The sequence goes on from NZ_JBLREF010000010.1 coordinate 4,286, forward strand.
GACCGGAAAAACGTTCGTCAGGCGTGATGCAGCTGGCACCCCAGTTTTCTAACTGATGGACGACAATTTTACGGATATCGTCCACGGTAATATCAATAAGCGCCGTCACGCCCTCCAGCAGCTTCTCCTCCTGAGCCTGTAAATTCTCCTGCGGCGCGTGGACCTGAATACTGTATCGCGTGCCGATATCAGGACGCGCAACAATCTCCAGATGCCCTCCCAGCTGTTTGCAGAGCTGTTTGCAAAGGAAGAAGGCCAGTCCGGATGCCTGACCAAAGCGATCCTGGGTGGTTTCACCAAGGAAGGGGAAATCGGTATTGCCCATCTCATCCACGGTCAGACCCGATCCGGTATCGACCATTTCAATCGACAGGCGATCGGGGCGATCGGCCGGAGAGGTCACTTCAATGCTGATGCGCCCCCAGGTGGTACTGGTAATGGCGTAATGTAGCAGGGTTGAGAGGATTTTATACAGCGCCCGTCGGTCGCCATAGCGATTCTCATCAAGATTCAGACGATTACCTACTACCAGCGCCAGCCCTTTACGACGCAGGGAGGGGAGAGCTTCTGACACCAGCTCATCGAGCAGGCTTTGCAGATTAAAGGCGCCCGCGTCCGGTGCCCAGTCCAGCGTTTCCAGACGATTAAGCAGCACGATATCATCCACCAGCCTGCTCAGGGCCTGCGCTGACTCCAGCGCATCGCTAAGCTCATCGCTGGCGTGCGCCTCACCCGTAGCCTGTAAACGCGTAATGACGTCCACCAGCGGCTGGTTCAGCGCGTGACCGAGATTTTGCAGCAGCTGCTGGCGGGTTTGATGATTCTTATCCAGTACCTGCTGGGCTTTTTGCAGCTTTTTGTTCACCAGCAGTTCGCGATCCTGATCGCGCATCATAAACAGCTGCGTATTGGGTGAAAGCTGGCTGCGGGCGTGACGGATCTCATAGACCTCATTGTTGACGGTCGCCTGCAACACGCCCTGGTGCTGGTCGGACATATTAATGATTTTTTGCAGGTTCAGATGCGGCAGCAGATGCTCAGCAATTTTATTGCTGATGATGGTGCGGTTATTGGCAAAATCGTAGACCAGCAGCCCCACTGGCAGGCTGCCGACGATCTCCTCGTTCAGCACGCGCAGCGAGTCCAGTTCAGCACTCTGGTTTTCACTCGGGCGCAGCGACTGCTTACGCAGCATAAACAGGCCGATAAACGACAGGACCAGCATGGCAATGCTGGCCAGCAGCGGCCACATCAGATTGTGCAGCGTATCCACCAGCAGACCGGTAATGGGCACCCGATAAACTAACTCCAGCGGCGTACTGGGGAGAGAGGCCGAAATCTCCACATTGGGGTTAGCCAGGGTTATCCGGGTACTCTGGGTTACGTCACCGGCATCGCTAATTTCACTGCTTCCTGCCGCATCCTGCTTAAGCTGGAAATTCTCCAGCGGCATATTCATCGGCATCAGGTCGTTAATCGGCAGATCGAAAGCCACTACGGTTGCCAGATGCCCCGGCTGATTAAAGGTAGTGCGTACCGTGAAGTAGTGATCGTTCTGCCAGGCCAGGCGGCGCAGGGAGGAGAAGCTTTCCCGTTCATCCAGCGCATTAGCCTGCTGGAGCATCTCCGCGCGACGCGCATCAACGATACTGCTGATGGCGCTCTCTTTATAGCGCGTGGCCATATCTTTAAGCGGCAGGGTGGAGATAAGGATCAGACTGTTATCCTGGCCGTTGAGAAAGTACATCGACCAGGTGCTGTTTTCGGCGCCCCACAGGGTATCAAGATAGTTGGACATGCGCTGCGTCATATCCAGCGTGCTGCTGTCGTGCGAGCCGAAGATTAACGCTTCGGTTTTACGCCGGGTCTTTTCAAGATAGTAGACGTCCGGGCGTAGCCGCGTCTCCTGCAGGCTGTTAGGTGGCGTTCCTGCGGCGCTGGCCGCCAGGTTCTCATAAATCTGCCAGGTGGCGAAGCGATAGGTATCAACGCGTTTTTGCATCGCGTGCGCGATATCTGCCATGGCGTAGCGTTTATCCGTAAGCCAGCAGCTTACCGCGCTATGGATCATAAATCCGATGCCCAGCAGCAGGACCATAATAAACACCACGAAGAAGCGCGTGACGTTACCTGAAGTTAGGGGAAATTTGTATGGCAGCATAGCGTAGCGTGAGATCTCAGTTAACGTGTTATCAGCCGGGCGCTGGCGGCGACAATGAGCAGCAGAACGGCAATCACACTAAAAGCCGCTGCCAGACCATATCCTTGCGAAATAAACCCTATCAGCGCCGGACCTGCCAGAATACCCGCATAACCAATGGTTGTCATTGAGGAAATCGCCAGATTAACCGGCATGACGCGTTGATTTCCTGCGGCACTGAACATAATCGGTACGGCGTTTGATGCGCCTAATCCCACCAGCACGAAACCGACGAGCGTCATGGTCGCACTGGGGACGGACACCGCCAGCAGCAAACCGCCCGCCGCGCACAGGGTGCCGCAGCACAGCGTCGCCGTACGCCCGCAGAGACGAACGATGCGGTCTCCCGTTAGCCTGCCCAGCGTCATGGCAACCGAAAACAGCGCGTAGCCCAGGCCGGCATGAGAGTGCGGCAGGCCGCGGAGCTGGGTCAGAAACAGCGCGCCCCAGTCGAGAATCGACCCTTCGGTCAGAAACAGAATAAAGCAAAGCCCCCCCAGAAACAGCACCCAGGCCTGAGGGAGCACGAACAGCGGCGCGCCCTGCTGATGAAGGCGCTGGCTGAGCAGATGACGCTGGCACAGGCCGAAGAGTGCCATAAGCACGACGGCGACCAGTGCGACGGCCTGCACCGGCGAAAGCCCCAGCGCCAGAGCGGCACTCACGCTACCGGCACCCACTATTCCACCCACGCTGAAAAAGCCGTGAAAGCCCGACATCATGGCGCGACCTGAGGCTTTCTCCACCTCTACGGCCTGGATATTTATGGCCACATCAACCAGCCCGATAGCGGCGCCAAACATCATCAGCGATAGCGAGAGCAGCAGCGGGGTGTCCAGCGTCGCCAGCAGCGGCAGCGCCAGCACTATAAATGCGCTGCCCAGCGCGATGATGCTGCGGCAGCCAAAACGGCCCACCAGCATGCCGGTAAGGGGCATCGCGATAAGCGAACCCAGCCCTAAAAACAGCAGAAGGGTTCCCAGCGAGCCGTCCGTAAGCTGTGCGCGATCTTTGGCATAAGGCACCAGCGGTGCCCAGGCGGCCATGCCCATGCCTGCAATAAAAAATACGGTACGCGTCGCCTGCTGGGTGGCACCCGCGCTGGCGCTGGCCTGTCGGACATCCCTGATGGTCATTGTTGTTTATCCGCCTGTTGCGAAGAGCGCTACTTTTTATCACATCCCGCTTTATGAATGAAGAAAAGGCGACGGTGGAGCGCGGTCAGCCGGCGACCTGGCGAATTATTGCGCATTTGCCTTAGGGCCAGCCTGTGCCCTCTATCACAATACCTTATAAATTATTCGCTGGATCGACGCATCTCACTTCCGTCTGGGCAGGGAAAAGGCAAAACAGCGCCGTGAATTTATTCATTTAAGCGAAATTTTTCCCTAAGACAAATCAGATGATTACCGTAAATTTGTGGAATTAATGAGCGCCTTTGATTCTGAAATAAAACCGCAGGCTATGCTTTTCAATCAGTATTTCTTATTATTTAGATAGATTTTTATCACGTTAGCTGGGCATATTCTTTCTTACTATCTGAAATGAAAAATTATAAATAGTAAGACTACCAGTCCCATTTAACCGCGTTTTGTTGTTCATGATCTGCCAAAGATCGCTTTTATACCAGGTGAATGCCGGTCTGATTTATAGGCCGGTGAAACTTTATGTTGCGATTAATGTGAAGATTTACTTCATGTTTTTATTCGTAAACTTTAAAACTACATCTGGTGTATATGAGGTCTTATGGCTCAAATTAATGATGGCAGCGCTGAAATTCTTTCTCGCGACGACGGCAAACTTCTTTCACAAGCCACTGCGGGAACCTCGCATACCGTTCCGCTGAATCAACCAAGCGTGGTGAAGATCCACGGCACCCGAGCCATGGTTAACCAGTTTGACCGTCAGGGTAATGATCTGGTACTGCATATGCACGACGGTAGCGTGGTGCGCTATCAAAAATTCTTCCTGGATGACGTTGACGGTGACCACAGCGAGCTGGTCTTCGACGATGGGGTTAATCCCGCTGAGCATGCGCTGTTTCCCGTTACCAGCGAGCTGGGCGATCTTCAGACGGCGGTGGCGATGACGCCGCAGTACGAATCGCTGGGCGCGATTGATACTCTGCTGCTGGCTGACACGGGGGCAACCAGCGGCGTAATGACCGCCGCCGGTTTTGGCGCATTGGGCCTGGCGGGGCTGGGTATCGGCGCGTTGGCCAGCGGTGGCGGCGGCGGCGGCGGCGGCGGGAACAACAGCGGCGCCACGCCGGGCGGGACGGATGGCACCACCCCTGGCGGCGGCACGACGACGCCCGGCGGGGGGACCACCCCGATTACGCCCACCCTGACGATTGACCCTTTTACCGGCGATGCGATCCTCAGCCCGGGCGAAAAAACCAGCGTTCAGGCCGTGACGGGCAGTACCACTAATGCCGAAGCCGGTAGCCTTGTCACTCTGGTACTCAATGGTAAAACCTACACCGCCAGCGTGGATGCTGAGGGGCACTGGAGTATCTCACTGCCGACAGCGGATTTAGCCGCGCTGCCCGATGGCGCGAATACTCTTAGCGCCAGCGTCACCAATAACGAAGGTAACAGCGCCAGCGCCAGTGAAAATATCACCGTTGAATCCAGCGCGACTGTACCCGCCGCGCCCGGAATTACTGTCGCCACCTTTGCCGGAGACGACGTGCTGGACGGCGCCGAAAAGGAGATGTCACAAACGCTCTCAGGCACCACCACCAACGTTCAGCAGGGACAAACCGTCACGGTCACCCTTGGCGGCCAGACCTACATCACAACCGTGGGCGCGGACGGCAGCTGGAGCCTCTCCGTGCCTTCCGCCGCCCTTGAGGCATTAGCCGATGGATCTGAAACTATTGGTGCCAGCGTCACTAACGCCGCGGGCGTGACGGCGAGTGCCAGCCACGACTTTACCGTTCTCTCATCCTCCCAGGCCAGCATCAGCATTGATGTCGTGAGCGAAGATGGCTACCTCAGCGTCGCGGAGGCGCAGGCGCCTATGATTGTCACCGGGACATCAACCGGGCTGGCGGCGGGCACGGTGATCAGCGTCACTCTGGAGCCGCAGCCTGCAAATTCCTTTTTAAGGATCCTGGCAGTCACCAACCCGGTAGATAATCGCTCCTACAGCGCCACCATTAATGCTGACGGAACCTGGAGCCTCACGGTACCGCCCGAGCACCTGCAGCTGCTTTCAATCGGAACGCATCTGTTTAATGCCTCCGGGATGGCAGCAGATGGGACAATGGTATACAACAGCACCCCCGCAACGCTGGATGTCAGAAACGTCATGCCGGATGCCACCCCGGAACAGCCCTTCGGCGATGACGTGCTGAACGCCAGTGAGGCGAGTGCCGGACAGACGATCACGGGCAACACCGGCGTAGTCGCGTCCGGCCAGACGGTCACCCTGACCCTGGGGGGCGTGAGCTATACCGGTACGGTCAACAGCGACGCCAGCTGGAGCCTTTCGCTGCCCGCCGACGCTCTGCAAAATCTGCCGCAGGGCAGGAATGAATTTACCGTGCTGGTCACCGATCCGGCGGGCAACAGCGCCACCACAATCACCCCCTTTGACGTGATGACCGTGCCGCCGGTACTCAGCGTCACGCTACCCGACGGCCCGCTGAATCAGAGTGAGGTGACGCAGCCCTTGACCATCAGCGGCTCCAGCCCGGGCAGTGACACCGTGACCGTCACGCTGAACGGATTGACCTATACCGCCGCCGTGAATGCAGACGGCAGTTTTAGCGTCAATATCCCGGCCTCCGACCTGCAACAGATCGCCGACGGCGATGCGACAATCGGTATTACGGCAACTGACCTGGCAGGCAACGCCACCGCGCAAACCAGCACGATTTCAATTGATACCCTGCCGCCGACCGTCTCCGTCGATACCATCTCCGGCGATGGCTATGTCAATGCCGGAGAGTTAGCCCTGCCGCTGCAAATCAGCGGCGTCACCGAGCCGGGAAGCCAGGTGCTGGTGCGGCTTGACGGTCTTGATTTGACCGCAACCGTTAATGCGCAGACCGGTGCCTGGTCCGTCACGCTGAGTGATGCGGACAAGGCCGCGATTGTCGATGGCACCTATACCGTCACGGTGATCGCCACCGATCCGGCCGGCAACAGCACTACAACTTACACCGACGTCACCTTTGCTACCCAGTTTGGCAATCTGCCTGCGCTGAACCTTAATCCGCTGACCGGGGATGGCGTGCTGGATGGCGCGGAGGTGGCGGTTAATCAGGAGCTGACCGGTACAGCCAGCCACGTTCAGGCTGGACAGCAGATTACGCTGGTGCTGGCCGGCGGGGATACCTTTACCGGCACGGTACAGGCCGGGGGCGGGTGGAGTATCACCCTGCCATCCACGGTGCTGAGCGCCCTGGCGGAAGGAACCCAAAGCTTCACCGTCAGCGTCAGCGACGTGGCGGGTAACGGCACGACCGCCAGCGGAAGCTTTGTGGTGGCGACGGACAGCAGCGTCGCCACGCTTGCGTTCGCGCCGGTCAGCGGTGACAACGCGCTGAATGCGACCGAAGCGCAGTCCGATCTGGTGGTCAGCGGCAGCAGCACTGGCCTGGCGGAGGGAACTCCCCTGACGGTAACCTTTAACGGCGTGGATTATGCCACGACGGTTGCCGCCGGTGGCGGCTGGAGTACGACGCTCCCCGCCTCTGCGCTGGATAGCCTGGCGAACGGCACCTACACGCTGGTGGTCACGGGTGCAGATGCGACCAATAACCCGGTGACCAGCGAAAGCGATCTGCTGGTTCGCACGCAAATCAGCAATAATATCGAGATCGTCGCGCCCTTTGGCGACGGCATTCTGAATGCCAGCGAGGCGGCCGTGCCGCAGACCCTCACCGGTAACTCCAGGGTGGCCTGGCCGGACCAGGCGGTGAGCGTGACGATAGGCGGCATCAGCTATCCTGCCACGGTAAACGCGACTACCGGCGCCTGGAGCCTGACGCTGACGCCGGACGTATTGCAGGCGCTGGCGGAGGGCAGTCAGGAGATTACCGTCACGGTAACGGACTCGCTGGGCAACAGTCTTTCGTCCGTCACGCCGCTGACCGTGGACACCATACCGCCTGCGCTGGCCATCACCGCCGTGGGCGACAATAGCGTTATCAACGGTGAAACCCATAACCTGCCGCTGAGCGTGAGCGGCACGGCGGAGGCGGGCAGTACCCTGGTTGTTGAGCTGGATGGCGTCAGCTACCGCACGGTGGCGGATGGCAACGGGCAGTGGAGTGTGGATATCGCCGCCTCGACCCTGCAAACGCTGCCGGACGGTAAGTATGATATCAGCGTTACCGCGACGGACGCGGGCGGCAACATCGCCACCGCCCTGGCCCCCATTGCCGTCGATACCGTCCCGCCAGCCGTCACGCTGGCGGTCATATCGGGTGATGGCTACCTCAATGCGGCCGAGCATGCCGACGATCTGCTGCTGAACGGTACGGCAGAGGTCGGTTCCACCGTGGTGGTAAGCCTGAACGGCGTCAGCTACGAGGCCACCACTGATGGCAGCGGCAACTGGACCCTGACCGTCCCGGCTGCCGCCGTCAGCGTCCTGGCCGATGGTCGCTATGACATCACCGCGCAGGCCACCGACGCTGCCGGTAACGTCGCCACCGCCACGCAGCCGCTGGCGGTCGTGGCCGAGGCTGCTGACCTGCCGACCATCAGCGTATCCGCATTTACCGGCGATAACGTGCTGGACGGTGCAGAGCAGGGGCTGTCACAGCCGATGACCGGTACGACTACCCACGTCCAGGAGGGGCAGCAGGTCAGTGTAACGATGAACGGCGACCAGTACAGCGGCACCGTGCAGGCAGACGGCAGCTGGAGCGTACTGATCCCCGCCAGCGCCTTTGCCCAGCTGGCAAACGGTGCGCAAAACTATACTGTCGACGTAACCGACATCGCCGGTAACCCGGCCAGCGCCAGCGGCAGCTATAGCGTGGATAACACCTTTAGCGCCGTGGCGATTGGGGTGATCAGCGACGATAATATGCTGAATGCCGTTGAGGCGCAGAGCGATCTGGTGATTAACGGTAGCAGCCGCTTTGTGTCGACGGGCGCGCGGATCCTGGTGCGCTTTAACAGCGTTAACTACACCACCCTGACCGAAAGCGATGGCAGCTGGAGCGTGACCGTACCCGCGAACGCCCTGACGGGCCTGCCTAACGGCAACCTGACGGTCACGGCGACCACCACCGACATCAACGGTAATGAAATCACCACCACCCATAACCTGAACTCCAGCGTTAACCCCGATTTCACCCTCACGCTTGATACGCCCTTTGTTGACGGCTCACTCAATGCTGCTGAAGTGGGTGTCGATCAAACGCTGAGCGGCACCACCGGGGTGACCGGCATTGGGCAGGTGGTGAGCCTGGTTATCGCCGGCATCACCTATAACGGCACGGTCGATGCTAACGGTAACTGGTCTGTTTCACTGCCTGTGTCGGCACTGCAAACGCTGCCGGAGGGCAGCACGGCCCTGAGCGTGACCGCGACCGATTCCGCAGGCAATACCACTACGCTCGCCAGCAGCTTTATCGTGGACACCATTCCGCCAGTGCTGACGGTAGCGGCCATTTCTGAAGATTATCAGCTTAACCTTGCAGAACAGGGGCAGCCGCTCGCCATCAGCGGCACTGGCGGGCAGGGGGATACCATCAGCCTGACGCTGAACGATCAGACCCTGACCGGAACGGTTTCCGCAACGGGGAGCTGGGATATTACCGTTCCGCCTGCCGCGCTGCTGGCGCTGGCCGACGGCAGCTATGACGTTGTCGTGACCTCAACCGACGCGGTGGGTAACGCCACCACGCTGATCCGCACCCTGGTCGTCGATTTGACGCCGCCGGTGGTCACGATTAATGCCGCCTCGGAAGACGGCTATCTGAATGCGGCGGAAGGCACGCAGCCGCTGGTGGTCAACGGCATGGGCGAAGCGGGTAATACCATCAGCGTTGAGCTGAACGAAGTGGCGTATTCCGCAGTGGTTGCCCCTGACGGACAGTGGGCGCTGACCATTCCCGGCGATGTGGTGAATGCGCTGAATGACGGCAGCTATACGCTGAACGTCACCGCCAGCGATGCGGCAGGCAATACTACCCTGACCAGCACGCCGCTGGTGGTCGATAAATCTGCACCAGCCATTTTCATCTCAGACGTCACTGCAAATAACATCATTGACAGCGCTGAACAGCAGGTTGATCAGATCCTGACAGGCATCGCGACCAACGTTGAGGCGGGACAAACCCTGACCCTGACCCTTAACGGGCAGGATTACACCACCACTATTGAGACCGGCGGCGGCTGGCAGGTTACCCTGCCGGCGCTGGCGCTGGCGTTGCTGGCTAACGGTCAGCAAACCCTTAGCGCCACGGTCACCGATCTGGCAGGCAATACCGGCCTGACCGAAAAAACCTTCAGCGTTGATAATACACTCAGCAGCATCGCCTTTGAGCCGCTGAGTGGCGATGGCTACCTTAACGCCGTTGAGGCGGAGTCCGCGCTGACGGTAAACGGGGTGACGGCTAACGTCGCGGGCGGCAGCACGGTGACCTTCACCCTGGGTGGGGTCAGCTACACCAGCGCCGTCAATGCGGATGGCAGCTGGTCGGTGACGGTGCCTGCGGCGGATCTGGCCGGACTTGCTGACGGACCGCAAACGGCCATCGCCAGCGTGACCGCCAGCAGCGGTATCACCTATACCTCGCAGGATACGCTGGACGTTTATATCACCCGCGTGCCAGGCCCGACGCTGCAAACGCCGTTTACCGACGGCACACTGACCCATAACGAAGCGGATATTATTCAGACCCTGAACGGCACCACGGGTGAGCTGGGCAACGGGCAGACGGTTAGCGTGAATCTTGGCGGAACGGATTATGCGGCAACGGTCAACACTTCCGGCGTCTGGACGCTGGCGCTGGATCCGCAGATCCTCCAGGCCCTGCCGCAGGGGCAAACTACCCTGGTGGTCACCGTGACCGACGTGGCGGGCAACACCGCGGCGCTTCCACCGGCGGCGGTGATCATTGCCACCACGCTACCGGCGGTCACTCTCGATCCACTGGCAGGTGGAGATGGCATTATTAATGCCGCTGAACAGGCCAGCCCGCTGGATATTAGCGGGACAGGCAGCGTGGGCGATACGGTCAACGTGCTGCTGAACGGACAGCAATACTCAACGGTGGTGGAGGACACCGGCCGCTGGGCAGTCACCGTTCCGGCTGCCGACCTGGCGCAGCTGGCTGACGGCCCATACGGCGTGCAGGTAACCGTAAGCGACGCCTTCGGCAATACCACGTCGCAGACGCTGCCGCTGGCCGTTGACACCGCAGCCCCGGCCTTTACGCTCGATCCCGTTACCGGCGACAACATTATTGACCAGGCGGAGCAGGGGCAGCCGCTGGATATTACCGGAACCGGCACTGTCGGTGATACCGTCTCGGTCACGCTGGCAGGCGACACCTTCACCACCACGATAGGCAGCAACGGGCTGTGGGCGGTTAACGTGCCAGCCGCCACGCTGGCTAACCTCACCGAAGGCGACAATACCCTGACCGTTGCGGTAACCTCGGTAGCCGGTAACGCCGCCGCGCAGGATACCACCCTGCTGCTGGATACCACGGTGGATATCGCCCTGATCATTAACACCGTGGCGGGCGACGACATTATTAACGCAGCCGAAGCCGCGCAGGGCGTGACGGTAACCGGCAGCGTACCGGATGAGACCACGGCGGTGACCCTGACCTTTAACGGCGTCAACTATACCGCCACGGTCGGCGCAAATGGCCTGTGGACGGCGGCGATCCCCGCCAGCGCCCTGGCCGGGCTGACCGACGGCAATTACTCACTCACCGCGACAGCCACGGCGGTAAATGGCGGCACGGTAGCCGTGCCGCATACTATTGCGCTGGATACCACGCTACCGACCTTTACCCTGGCGCCGCTGGCGGGGGATGGCGTGATTAATGCCACCGAACAGGGCCAGCCGCTGCTGGTCAGCGGTACGGGTGAGGTGGGCGACACCGTGCGTGTCGCCCTCAATGAGGCAGTTTATACCACCACGGTCAACGCTGACGGCAGCTGGTCGCTGCCGGTTCCAGAAGCGCAGCTGGCAGGTCTGACGAACGGTGTTTATACGGTTGACGTAACGGTTAACGATGCAGCGGGAAATATCACCACGCAAAGCACGCCGCTGACCGTGGATCTGACGCCGCCGCTGTTGACCATCGATCCGGTGGCGGGTGATGGCCTGCTGAATGCGGAAGAGCAGATGCTGCCGCTTACCGTCAGCGGCATGGGCGAGCAAAACGCCACCATTACCGTGACCCTGGAAGGAACAGATTACACCACCACCGTGGGCGCCAACGGCCAGTGGTCGCTGGCGATCCCGGCTGCCGACCTGGCCGGGCTGGCTAACGGCAATTACCCGCTGACGGTGGTGGCGACCAGCGCAGTGGGCAACGTGACCACCGGGGAAGCGCCCTTAACGGTGGTGGCCGATACCGCCACGCTGCCGACGCTGACGCTGAATGAATTCGCCGGTAACAATATTCTTGATGGCGCGGAACAGCAGGTGGATCAGCCGATCACCGGCACAACCACCTTTGTGCAGGAGGGCCAGTCTGTCACCGTTACCTTCAATGATGTTAACTACAGCGGCCTGGTGCAGGCCAGCGGCGCATGGAGCGTGCTCATCCCCGCCGCCGTACTGGCAGATCTGCAAAATGGCAGCCAGACCTACAGCGTAACGGTGGGTGACATTGCCGGCAACGTCGTCACCGCGGTGGGCAGTTACGTCGTGAATACAGCCCTCAGCGCGGTAGCGATTGAGCCGGTTAGCGGCGATGGCTATCTCAATGCCGCGGAAGCGCAGGGCGATCTGACCATCGTCGGCGCCACCAGCAACGTCCCGGCGGGCAATACGCTGACGGTGACCCTGAACGGCACGGACTACCAGACTGAGGTGGCGGCAAACGGCAGCTGGCAGGTGGTGGTGCCGTCCGCCGTGCTGCTCGCGCTGCCGGACGGGCCGCTCGCCGTTACCGCCAGCGCAACGGATGCGGCCGGGAATACGGTGACCAGCGATACGACGCTCAACATCGCTATCACCACCGTGCCCACCCTCACCATTGATACGCCATTTACCGATGGCACGCTGAACGCTGAGGAAGCCGCCACAACGCAGACGCTGACCGGCAGCACCGGCGAAACCGGCGATGGTCAGACGGTGAGCGTGGTCATTAACGGCGTGACCCTGACCGGGACGGTGGACGGTAACGGTAACTGGAGCGTCGATCTTCCGGGTAACGTCCTGCAGCAACTGCCACAGGGTACGACCCCGGCGACGGTCACCGTGAGTGATGTGGCGGGCAATACGGCCACCACTGATCTGACCCTCACCGTAGACACCCTCCCGCCTGCGCTCACCATTGCTACCCTGGCCGGAGATAATATTCTTAATGCCGCCGAACAGGGTAACGATCTGGCGGTCAGCGGGACCAGCGCATCCGGCGCGGCCATCGTGGTCACGCTAAACGGGGTAACCTATACCACTACCGTAGCGGAGGATGGCGTGTGGACGCTGACCATCCCTGCGGGGGATCTGGTCGCGCTGGCCGACGGCAGCTATGCCGTCAGCGTGAGTGCGACCAGCGCGGCGGGTAACAGCAGCGCCGCCGAGACGACGCTGGCAGTGAAAGCGGCGGCAAACGATCTGCCGACGCTGACCGTTGATGCCTTTGCGGGCAACGATATTGTGGATGGCGCGGAACAGCAAACCGATCAGCTGTTAAGCGGGACTGCCGCTAACGTGGAGCAGGGACAGACGCTTACGGTGATCCTTAACGGCCAGGTATACACCACGCAGATTGAAGCCAGCGGCGCATGGAGCGTGGCGATCCCTGCCAGCGCCCTCGCTGAGCTGGCCAACGGTACGGCAACATTTAACGTGGCGGTGAGCGACGTGGCCGGCAATCCGGTTAACGCTACTCACGACGTTACCGTTAACAATCTGGCGGCGGGCATTGCCATCGATCCCCTTAGCGGTGATGGCTATCTGAATGCGGCAGAGGCACAGAGCGATCTGATCGTCTCCGGGGCGACGCAAAACGTCACCGCCGGCAGCACGGTGACCGTCACCTTTAATAACCAGACCTTTACCGGCGAGGTAAGGGCAGATGGCGTCTGGAGCACCATTATTCCTGCCGCCGCGCTGGCGGGGCTGCCTGACGGCACGGCGGCGCTGATCGCCAGCGTGGTCGATGCCACGGGGGCGGCTCTGAGCCGCAGCGACACGCTGATTGTGCAGGTTAACGCCCTGCCGCTGGCAACGGCGGACGCGCCGTTTGATGACGGCATCCTTAACGGCAGCGAAGCCGCCATAACCCAAACCCTGAACGGCACTACCGGGGTAACGGGCGATGGACAGGTCGTTTCGGTAGTCGTGGGTGATGCGGCCTTTACCGGCACGGTTGACAGCAACGGCAACTGGAGCGTGGTGGTGCCTTCCACGGCGCTGCAGGCGCTGCCGCAGGGTGATAACGCACTTCAGGTCACCGTGGCCGATGCGGCGGGCAACAGCAATACGCTGGCGGTGCCGTTCGGCGTGGATACCGTACCTCCTACGCTGACGCTGAATACCCTCGCCGGAGACGGCGTGGTCAATGCCAGCGAAGCGGCTGCCGAAATCACCGTTAGCGGCGGCAGCGCAGGTGCGGAACCCGGGCAGTTAGTTACCGTTTCTCTCAACGGGCAGAATTACACCACAACGGTCGATGATGTTGGCAACTGGAGCCTGCAACTGCCAGCGGGTCTGCTACAGGCATCGCCTGACGGCAGCTATCCGGTGGTGGTCACGCTGAGCGACACGGCAGGCAACAGCGTTAGCGAAACCTCCGATGTGATCCTCTCCACCGCTGCGCTGCAGCCGGAGATCGCCAACCCCTTCATCAATGGCTATGTCAATATCGCCACCTCGCAGAGCGATCAGCTGCTGAGCGGGACGACCGGCGCGGACGGTGCCGGGCAGACGGTGGTAGTGAATATTGCCGGAACCGACTACGCGGCGACCGTGGACAACGCGGGCAACTGGACGCTGCCGGTCAGTGCCGCGACCTTGCAGGCGTTGGGCGAGGGCATTCAGCTGATTACCGTTACCGCGACGGACGCGCAGGGCAATACAGGCGTGGCGGACAACTCGATCACCGTTGATCTGATTGCCCCGGCGCTGAATGTTAACGCCATCGCGGGCGACAACGTCATCAATGCGGTAGAAATGGTGCAGCCGATATCCATAGGCGGCACGGCTTCGGTGAGCGAAGCGGGCCAGCAGGTTTCGATTTCCTTTAACGGCCAGACCTACCAGCAGGCGGTGCAGGGCGATGGAAGCTGGCTGCTGGATCTGCCTTCAGGCGTTACCCTGGGGCTGGCCGATGGCAGCTATCCGGTTATCGTTACGCTCACTGACCTGGCCGGAAACGTCACCACCCAGACGCTGAACGTCACCGTGGACGCCGCGACTGCCGATCTGCCGACTCTGACCGTCGGTACGGTATCCGGCGATGACTATATTAATCAGGCGGAGGCGGGCCAGGATCTCACACTCTCTGGTACCACCACCAATGTGCCGGAAGGACAGACGGTTACGCTGACCCTGAATGCGGTGACCTACACGGCGACGGTACAGGCCGATGGCACATGGACCACCGTCGTCCCGGCCGCCGCAGTCGGCGCGCTGGCGGATGGCGCGCAAACGCTGAGCGCGTCGGTCAGCGATATCGCCGGGAACGTCGCCAGCGCCACGCATGATGTGACGGTGATTGCCCAGGCGGCGGATTTACCGACTCTCACGATCAATCCGGTCACCAGCGATGACACGGTGAACTATCAGGAAGCACAGAGCGATGTGAACCTTACCGGAACCAGCCAGCATATTCCTGCCGGGGACACGGTCACGGTAACGATGAACGGTAAGACCTATACCGGCACGGTCGATGCGGACGGGACCTGGAGCGCAACCGTACCGGCTGCGGATGTGCAGGCGCTTAGCCAGGGAAGCAACAGCGTCACCGCCAGCGGCAGCGACGTGGCGGGCAATCTCGCCACCTCGACGGAAAACTTCACGGTCAACACCACGCCGCCGTTACTGGATGCGCGGCTTGATACGGGCACCGACGGCGTGCTGAACCTGGCGGAAGCCGTGGCGGGGCTGCCGGTCAGCGGCACCACCGGGGCGGGCCTGACGGTCAGCGTCACCCTCAACGATAAACTCTACAGCGCCACCTCAGACGCTGATGGCAACTGGAACCTGACCATTCCGGGCAGCGATTTGCTACAGCTGGCTGATGGTCAGGCCCAGGTGGGGGTGTCGGTCACCGACACCAGCGGCAACACCACCAGCAACCTTCTTGCGCTCGGCATAGCGGTGAATACCCTGCCGCTGCTGACGTTAGCGACGCCGTTTGCCGATGGTCTGGTGAATGCGGCTGAGGCGGCGACCGATCAGACCCTGAGCGGCGTTGCGACCAATCTGGTCGAGGGCACCGCGGTCACGGTGACGATAGGCGCCCTGACCTTTAACGGTACGGTCAATGCCGACGGCAGCTGGAGCGCCACCGTTCCGGCGGACGCGCTAACCGCCCTTGGCGACGGCGCATTCCAGGTGGCGGTAACCAGTGCCGATGCTGCCGGGAATCCGGCGAGCGCCGGGGCCAGCGTTGAACTGCTGGTGAATACGCTGCCTGCTGCCACCATCAATACGCCGTTTATCGACGGCCTGCTAAACGCGACGGAGGCCGGGGTCGAACAGGCAATAACCGGTACCACGGGTATTGTCGGTAGCGGACAGACCGTCACCCTGACCATTGATGACAACAGCATCACGGCCACGGTCGATCAAAACGGCAACTGGCAGGCAACGCTGACGCCGACCCTGGCGGCCACGCTCGGCAATGGCGACCATACGATCAGTGTGACTGTCACCGACCGGGCAGGCAATGCCAGCACTGGCGAACTGGGCTTTAGCGAAATTGTGACCGGACTGCCTGCACCCACCCTGGTGACGCCCTTTACCGATGGCCTGCTCAATGCCGCCGAGGCTGCGGCAGGTGGCGCGCTGAACGGCGTAACCGGTACTACCGGGCCTCAGACGGTCAGCGTAATCATTAACGGCACCGCCTATCAGGCCGTCGTGGATACCACCACCGGCGACTGGAGTCTGGATCTGCCTGCCAGCGTACTGGTGACGTTACCGGATGGCAACTGGCCAGTTAGCATCGTGGCAACGGACGCCGTCGGCAACGTCGGCACAGTAAGCGGCGGTCTGGTTGTGGATATCAATGCGCTGCCGGACGTCTCAATTCAGCTGCCGTTTGGCGATGGGCAGCTCAACGTGGCCGAAGCGGCCGTGGCGCAGACCCTCAGCGGATCGACCGGAAAAATTGCGGCGGGGCAGAGCGTAACCGTCAGCATTGACGGAGGAACCTCGCTTGTGGCTGACGTCAGCGCCAACGGCGACTGGTCACTGACCCTGACGCCGGCGCAGCTCACCGCGCTGGGCAGCGGCACACACAGCCTGGCGGTCACCGCCACGGATATCGCGGGCAACACCGATACCGCGGACCTGAACTTCAACGCGCTGCTCAGCCTGCCTGCGCCGGTAATTGATACGCCGTTTGGTGACGGCGTGCTTAATATCAGCGAGGCGGGTACCGCCATTGCCCTGAGCGGCACCACCGGCGTGGTGGGGACAAACCAGGGTGCACAGATCCATATTGATGTGGGGGGCCTGGTGTGGAACGGCACGGTGGATGCGGAGGGCAACTGGAGCGTTTCCCTGCCTGCCGGGGCATTAAACGCCCTGGGCAGCGGTACGCATACGCTCGATCTCACCGTTACCGATGGCGCAGGCAATACCGGCACCACCAGCGTTGACTTTACCGCCGCGCTGACCGCGCCCGTACCGACGCTGGATGTACCTTTTGTTGACAGCTTCCTGAATGCGGCGGAAGTTGCGGCTGGCGCGACCTTAACCGGTACCACCGGGGCAACGGGTGACGGTCAGACGGTGACCGTCACGCTCGGCGGCACCAACTATGCCGCCGCAGTTGGCACCGACGGCACCTGGACGCTGGATCTGGCCAGCGACAGCCTGACGGAGCTGGCGGAGGGGAACCAGACCATTACGGTGCTGGCTACCGATGCGAACGGCAACGCCGCCACGGCAAACGGCAGCTTTGTGGTCGATACCGTTGCGCCCGCCATCACCCTTAACCCGTTTACCGGCGACGATACGCTGGACTATCTGGAGAGCCTGACCACGCAGACCCTGAGCGGCACCACCAGTGGTTCCAGCACCGGTGAAGTGGTCACCGTCACTGTTGGTACGGCAACGGTGAGCGGCTACGTGCAGGCTGACGGCAGCTGGTCGGTCAGCCTGACTCCGGCGATCCTGGCCCAGCTGGGTACCACCGGTGATACCGGCACCATTGGCGTCAGCATTGCCGATGCTGCGGGAAACACCGGCACGGCGACGGCCAGCGTGGCGGTCGATCTGACCGTGCCCGAGGCCCCGCTGCTGACGCTGGCGCCGCTCTCGGATGACAACATTATCAACGGCAGCGATGCGGCAACCCTGACCATAAGCGGGACCTACGCCAATCTGCCTTCCACGGGCGGCGAAGTTTCCGTGACCATCAACGGCGTGCAACAGACGGAAACTTTTGCCGTCGTCGAGGCTAACGGGACCTGGAGCATCACCGTTCCTAACGACGCTGCCGATATTCCTGAGGGGACGCTGACGGTAACAGCCAGCCTGACCACCGATGACGGTACGACTTATAACAGCTCCACCAGTGTGCTGGTGGATCGTACGGCACCGACCCTGACCATCAATGCCTTTGCGGGTGACGATGTGCTGAACGTTAGCGAGGCGGCGCTTGGTCAGACCGTTACCGGTACGGCCTCCCTATCGGAAGCGGGGCGCGCGGTTAACCTCACCCTGAATGGCAAAAACTACAGCGCCGTGGTACAGGCGGACGGCAGCTGGTCGGTCGCGCTGGCCGCAGGCGATTTGCAGGCGCTGGGCCAGGCGGGCAATACGCTGGCCGTCAGCCTGACGGACGCGGCGGGTAACGTTGGCTTGGCCACGCATGACTTCCAGGTCGACACCGCAGCGCCGCTGCTCCAGGTGGATGCCCTGCTGGGCACCAACGTGCTGAACGCGGCGGATATTCTGGCAACGCAGGTGGTGACCGGGACCGCCTCAGGGGCTGCCGGCCAGACCATCGGGCTCTATCTGGGCGACAGCTCGCCGCTGGCGACCGCCCTGGTTAACGCCGATGGCACCTTTAGCATCAGCCTGGCGCCGGAAGTGCTGAGCAGCCTTAACGACGGCGCGCTGGTATTTGGCCTGCGGGTCAGCGACGCTGCCGGAAACGAGACGGATGCCACCCTGACGGTCAACAAAGTGGTCAATGCCGGGCTGACGCTGGTGGTGGATCCCCTGTTCGGGGACGGCTTCCTTAACGCGGCGGATACGGCGGTGGCGCAGACTATTAGCGGCGTGGCTACCGCAGCGGGCATTGGCGCGACGGTATCGCTCACGCTGGGCGGCACCACGTTAACGGTGGATGTGGGGCAGGATGGCCGCTTTGCGCTGGTCGTGCCGCCGAGCCTGCTGGGCCTGCTGAGCGACGGAACCACTACGCTGGATCTGGTACTGACCGATGCGGCCGGGAATACGCGTACTCTGCCGGAAACCGTTACCACCCTGCTGGAAGCGCCGGTACTGGCGCCGCTTACCGGGCTGTTTGGCGGCGATAACCTGCTGAATATCGCGGAAGCCGCCGTGGCACAGACCGTGACGGGAACGGTGTCCAACGCTGTGGCCGGTTCGGCGGTCACCGTAATGCTCGGCACCAAAGCCTACCAAACCACGGTGGGGACGGACGGCAGCTGGAGCGTCTCTATTCCGGTACCGGATCTGAGTTCGCTGGCGGAGGGAACTCAGTCCCTCAGCGTCAGGGTCGTTGATCCGGCGGGTAACGCCACCACCAGCGCGGTCGATGTGGGCATTTTCACCGCGCAGCCTGCCATCAGCCTCAGTCCAATATTTGGCGATGGCATTCTCAATATCGCCGATGCGCTGGTTAACCAAACCATCAGCGGCACCGTCACTAACGCTGCCGCAGGGAGCACCATTATTTTGACGATAGGTAACTCAAGCATACAGGCGACGGCAGGACAAAACGGAGCGTTCAGCGCGACCGTCACGCCCGCTATTCTGGCAACGCTCACTGACGGTAACCTGACGGTGGGGGCTACCCTGACCGATGCGGCAGGCAATACCGCCACCACCACCGCAGGCCTGGCGGTTAAGCTCACCGCCCCGACGGTCAGCATTAATACGCTGTTTGGCGACGGCCTGCTGAATCTGGCGGATGCGGCGCTAGGCCAGACGGTGACCGGCACCGTGACCGGGGCCGATGCCGGTTCGCGGGTGGTGGTCACGCTGGCGGGTACGCCGTACGTCACCACCACGGCGGCTAACGGTACCTTCAGCCTGGCGCTGACGCCGTCCGTGCTACAGGGACTGGCCGATGGCAACCTGACGGCGGCCGTGAGCGTGACCGACAGCGCGGGTAACACCGCCAGCGCAACCGCGGGTGCGGTGGTGGGCGTACATAATCTGCCTACGGTCACGCTGAATACGCTATTTGGAGATGGCGTGTTGAACCTGGCTGAGTCGCTGACCACGCAGACCATTAGCGGCACCGTCAACAACGTTGCCGCCGGATCCACGGTGACCATTAATCTTGGGAACAGCACGGTGACCGCCACGGTGGCGCAGGGCGGGACTTTCACCGCACAGGTGTCGCCGGCTATTCTCAGCACGCTGCTCGACGGTAATCTGACGGTCGGCGTCTCGGTAAGCGATGGGGTGGGCAATATCGCCACCGCCAGCAGCGGGGTGAAGGTGGGAACCCACACAACGCCAGCGCTGGCGCTGAACACCATCTTCGGCGATGGCGTACTGAGCGCCGCCGATCTCACCTCGGCGCAAACCATCAGTGGTACCGCCAGTAACGTTCCGGCGGGTGCGGCGGTGAGCGTCACGCTAAGTGGCATAACCTATACCACCACGGTAAGCAGTGCCGGGACCTGGACGCTGAACGTACCCAAAGCGGATCTCGCCGTACTGGCTAACGGGACGCAGACGGTCAATGCCACGGTCAGTGACAGCTACGGTAATATCGCCACTGGCAGCGGTTCGCTGAGCGTAATTGCGCAGACGCCGCCGACGGTAGTGATTGGCAGCATATTTGGAGATGGTCTGCTGAACGCGACGGATGCACTCAGCGCACAAACCATCACCGGGACCACCACCAATGCGGAGGGATCTACTCTGACCGTCCGCGTCGGTTCGGCCACGCTGACTACCACGGTGGGCGCCAACGGTGCATGGAGCGTGACGGTGCCCGTCGCCACGCTGGCCGCCCTGCCGGACGGTACCGATACGGTCACTGCCAGCCTGACCAATGCGGCTGGCAATGCGGGCACCGCCAGCTCAAATGTGCTGGTGGGTATCCATACGCTGCCAACCGTCACCCTGAACAACAGCTCGGTGTTTGGCGGCGATCACTACCTGAACCTCAGCGAGGCGAACGTTGCCGAAACCCTGAGCGGCACCTCGACCAATGCAGTCGGCAGCACTGTAACGGTTAATGTGGCGGGGAATATCTACACCACCACGGTTGGCGCGGGTGGGGCATGGAGCGTAAGCGTACCGTCCGGCGATCTGCGCAACATTGCGGATGGCAGCCAGAAGGTCACCGTTACCCTTACTGATGCGGTCGGCAATACGTCCTCCGCCAATGAGAGCTTTACGGCGGTGACGCATAACCTGCCTTATATCGGTGTGAATGCGGTGACTTCCCTGGTCAGCGTCCTGATTAACGGACTGACCATCTCGGGCGGTACGCAAAACCTGGCCCAGGGCACGCAGCTGAACGTCACGCTAAACGGCACTACGCTGCAAACCACCACCGATGCGCGCGGGCTGTACAGCGTGAAGTTTGCGGGCGGTCTGCTCACGGCTCTCAGCCTCAGCAGCATCGTCACGGTGACGGCGGTGGACGTCGCGGGTAACCCGGCTTACACCAGCACCACGCTGCTGCTGGGGTCGCTGCTGCCGGTAGCGGCGGCCTCTGCCAGTGCGAACACGCTGCTGGCAGTGATGGCGGATGACTCCACCAGCGATACCTCCACCACGCATTCGGCCAGCGCAACCAGCGAAGATAGCACCACCGCAGCGGCGCATACCACGGTGGTTCACTCCACGCTGGTGACCGACAGCGATACCAGCAGTACCGATAGCAGCGCGTCCACCAGTGCCGCGGCGACGGCCGGTAGTGCGGAGGAGAGCACAACATCCACTACCGCCATTGCCGACGACAGCAGCTATACCATCGGGGGCGTGGTGATTACCCTGGCGGACGGCACCACCGCCGAGGGAGCCTCGGTAACCGGCAGCAGCGGCGACGACACTGTCACCGTCAGTTCGCTCAACTTCACCCATATCGACGGCGGTGCAGGCACCGATACGCTGGTGCTGGGTGGGGAGCATATGACGCTGGATCTGACGTCGCTGGGAATGAAGGTCGAGCATATCGAAATAATCGACCTCGGTAAGGCGGGTAACAATACCGTCAAGCTCAACCTGAGCGAGGCGCTGAATATTACTGACAGCCAGACGGACGACCTGCTGATTAAAGGGGTTGAGGGCGATAAGGTCCAGCTGGCTAACGGTGAGGGTGGCGTGTGGGAAACGGCAGGCCAGAGAACGGTAGACGGTCAGATTTATGACATCTATCACAACTCTGCCCTTGACGCGGCCAATACGCTGGGTGACGTCCTGGTGCAACATGCGCTTCAGGTCGTGGTGGCATAAGCTAGACGCCCTGCACAAAACGCGGTTTTGTGCAGGGCTTATTCACTAAAGAGGAATTAATCAATGAGTTAGCAGGCGCGATCCGTCTCATAAAAAAAGGGAAAAAATAGATGTAAGTTTTATGTAAGTAATAGCGGAAATACTTATCTAATTAAATATTCATTCAGGATGAATTTCCAGAATTTGGCCAATAGTAAAGGTCCCTTTTCAGTACTAGCTTGTCTTATGCCAGTGCTGATATAAGCAAAGGTTTTGATTTTAACTTGCTGACTTTAAGTTAAAAAATAACTTTGCGCCCGGATTCCTTGCTGAGAATGGTACTAAACATTATTTAAATTGTCTTCGCTGGCTGTGGCCAGTCGCGGGCCGTTTTTACGCTGATAATTTTAACCATTTTCCCTGTTCAGGATTGATTATCGATCCCAGATTACCGGACAACAGCTGGCGCTGAAAACGTGCCTACTGGCAATACTGCAGGAAACCAACAGCAATGCTGTCGGTTTCCTGCCAATCAATGATATCTATATCCGGCACAAAGGGGTCACCATGTCTACTTCAGAACAGAGTCGCGAGAAAAATGCGTCGCTGACAGAAAATGCGCAATCCGCACAGCAAAGGTTAGCGACATCTCCATCAATTTCCGGTATCGATTCCATCGCGCCTGATACCACGTTGGTTAGCGCCAGTGAATCCGTCACGCCCGATACCGTTTTGGTTAGCGCCAGCGAATCCATCACGCCCGATACCGCGTCAGTGAGCGCCAGTGAATCCATCACGCCTGATACCACGCCTGCCAGCGCCGGTAATGCCACGCTGTCCGACGTGCAGGCGACGCCAGTCAGTGGGCTAACCCTGGCTAACGCTGCTGCGACCACGGCGGGCGCGGCCGTAGCGAGCGACACGACGGTGGGGGAGGTGGCTTCCTTCGCCCTGGCCGCGGCTTCCGGACCTACGATTAAGGTTAACCCCTTTACCGGCGACCGGGTGCTGAGCGCAGAGGAAAAACACTCGGCACAAATCCTGGACGGCACCAGTACCCATCTCGATCCCGGCACGACGCTCACGGTTGGTCTGAACGGTAATACCTGGACCACTACCGTAAACAGCGACGGCAGCTGGCGCGTGGAAATCCCCAGCGAGGCGTTACTGTCCTTACCGGCCGGTCAGGCGGTGTTGAGCGTCAGCTTTGCCAACGCGGTAGGGGGCACCTCGTCTGCCAATCAACGCATAACCGTTGAGGCGTCACTTCCCCCGGAAGCCACGCCAGCGCCTCATCCCACCATTGATACGCTATTTGGCGACGGCTGGCTGAATAATGAGGAGTTCCACAACGACCAGTTACTGACCGGCACTACCGGCTCTGTCAGCGCGGGTCAGCATGTGGAGATCACACTCAACGGCACGACTTTTCTCGCCGTGGTTGATAATGCAGGCAACTGGTCGCTTCCGATCACCATGGACAACATGGACATGAATTTCGCTAACGGCGAAAACCAGGTATCAGTGAAGGCCACCGATATGTGGGGGCAGACGGGCACCGCCACCGCCAGCTTTATTATGGACCTCACCGCACCCTCGCTTAACGTAGATACCCTTGCTGGGGACAATATGATCGACAGCAGCGAGATTAACGACCCGTTGATCGTATCAGGCACTACCGATGCTGAGGAAGCGGGCCGGACCGTTACCATGACCTTCAACCAGCAGACCTGGACCACCACCGTTGAGGACGATGGCCGCTGGCATTTTGAATTCGCCCCGGCGGTAATTCAGGCAATGGACGATGGTACATATGGCATGAAATTTTCAATCTCGGATGCGGCGGGAAATGAAACCACCGCCGGAAAAAGCCTGAATATTTACGGTTCCGACGAGACTCTGCCTACGCTAACCGTCGATCCGATTTCAAGTGACGATGCTGTCAATATCTATGAGGGGCAGTTTGGCATAGAGATCACCGGGGAGTCCTCACACCTGCCTGCCGGAACGTTAATTGACGTCATGCTGAATGGTAAAAAGTATGAAGGTGGCGTTGGGGGCTCTGATGGCTCATGGATGGCCAATATAGATTCGGATACGCTTGCGACGCTGCACGATGGCAAATATACGCTGTATTTTTCCGCTCTCGATCCTAATGGCAATGGGACGAGTGCGACGCACGATATTTGGCTGATCACCCATCCCTCCAGCGAACCCCACTTTACGGTAAATGACCTCACCAACAGCGACGTCAGTCAGCATGATGGCGCGACCTGGGTCACGGTGAGTGGTACGGTTCAGAGCGAATTCCCCATTATCGGCGCATCGCTGAATCCGGGCGATTATCCACTTTACGATCTGAAATTCGACCAGAATGGCCACTGGAGCACCGAGGTTAATATCAACGATATCAACACGCACGGCAGCAACTTGATGCTTTTTACCGTCGCGGATATTGCCCGTAACTCGTTTGAGTCCGTACACCAGGTGAGTGCCGATATTGACACCAGCACCACCAACAGCGTGACCGCTTATGAAACGCTGGAGGGGAATGGAGATGAGGTGAACGCCACCTCTGCCGCGCTGGCGGATCAGGATGAAAAGGGTAGCGAACCTGTGGCACATGACAGCATCACTACGCTGCTGTCGACGCTCACCGGCACGCCGGTTACAGCGGTGAGTGGTGCAAAGCATGAGGTCACCAGTGAGCAGCACGCGCTGGCGGGTAAACCGGGGCTGCATGAGGCAGCACCGCTGGCGCACGCTTCGGCAGATGAGGGGGCGAAAGTCGACCTGACCACCGTCCGGCTTACCGGCGATCCCCAGGCGGAAGGGGGGATCTGGGCGACGCCAGCCGACAGGACGCTCGGTGTGCAGGCGGCCGATGCCAGCCATCATGCCCCCCTGGTCTCTGAGAATACGCTGGGCGATCTGCTAAATCAGCACACTTTCCAGGCATACGTGGTGTAAATCGGGTTTTACCCTGCATCGGAGCAGGACATTCCGGTGCAGGGTGTGTAAAGTTAAGTATATGTTATATTTTTGTAGATTGTTTGTATTGGATGTGGTTGGAAAAAACGTCGATTTAAGGACCGCTGTTCTATCAATTAATCACAGCGCCAGACAACATTAACGCCTGACTAACGGGCGGCTGGTATCAGTTTTTTTTCATGGTATGACGCCATGCTGGTACTGATTTCAGCCATTTTCTCTTTTGGGTTACAGCGTAATCCTTTGTCACCAGGTACTGATTAGCGCCCTGCCGGGCGTTGGCTTACGTATGCCCGGATAACTCCCGCTCTGGCGCGAAATATCCGGCATTACATTATTTTTTTTAATGGGAATAGTGGTGTCGAAATGAAGAAGAAGTGGGTTTCACTTTGTGTGGCCGCGCTGTTCAGCACGATCGGGCAACATGCGCTGGCGGCTACCGAACCCAAAGCCCAGTTTAACTGGCGGGCAGCCCCGAGTGAGGAGCAGGTCGCCACGCTGACGCTGCGTGACGCCATACTGCGCGCGTTTGCCCGCAACCCCAAAATTTCTGAGGCTGCCGCGCAAATCCGCGTGGGCGAAGCCGATCTGGACGCGGCGAAGAGCGCCTGGTATCCCCAGCTCTCACTCCAGGCCTCTGGCGGTCGTTCTCACCAGACGGACTCCTCAGGCAGCCTGAACAATAGTGGCTCAGGCGGGATCACGCTCAGCCAGCTGCTGTACGACTTTGGCCGCACCGGCGGCGCGATAGATGAACAGCATAAACTCTCGGAAGCCTACCGCTACGCGCTCTACGACACCATGACCACCGTCGCGCAGGACACGCTTCAGGCCTACCTGTCGGTGAAACGCTACCGTGCGCTGGTGGAAGCCTCGCGTAACAACGTGGCCTCGCTGCTGCGGGTCAAAGAGATTGCGAAAATGCGCGCCGATGCCGGGCTGAGCTCGCAGTCTGACGTACTACAGGCGGAAACGCGCATCGCCGGGATGCATGCGACACTCGAGCAGTATCGGGCCGGGGAGCGCACCGCCCAGGCTCAGCTGACGGTGCTGACCGGCGTGGTCGCGGGCGATCTGCCCGAACTGCCGCAGTCGCTGCTGAATCAGCAGGTCACCCTCGATAAAATCGCCTATGAGAAAAGCGCCGCCGTACGCAGCGCCCAGGCCAAACAGGAGGCCGCGCTGGAGCGCGTCCATCAGGCCGCCTCCAACCACTGGCCAACGCTGAAGGTGCAAGCCGGACGCACCCGTTATCAAAACAGCAGACAGTCCTACTGGGACGATGAATTGCAGCTCCAGGTGGAAGCGCCGCTCTACCAGGGCGGGCTGGTCAGCGCAAAGACCCGCGCCGCCGAGGGTGACAGAGAGGCCGCCGTCGCGGCGATCCAGCAGTCCAAGCTGGATATCAATCAGCACGCCTCCACCGCCTACGCCGATATGATCGGCGCCCAGCAGCGGCAAACGGCCGGAGAGCAGCAGCTCGGCAGCGCCGACCACACCCGCGCGGTCTACGCCGACGAATACAAGCTTAACAAGCGCAGCCTCAACGATCTGCTGAGCGTCGAACAGGACGTGTTTCAGGCCGACAGCAGCCGCCTGACGGCGCTGTATGACGGCTGGGATGCCACGGTTCGCTATGCCGCTGCGGTCGATAATCTGCTGGATATCATGGGCATCGATCGTGAAGCCTCCAGCGGGCAAACCCTTCCTTCGCTCTGACGCTGGCCGGGCACCTTAACAGAATAAGGCAGTATTATGAGTAAACAGACCGCAAGCACCGAGAACTGGATCGACGCGATGCTCCGCGTGGCAGCACGATTTGGCAAACCGGCAGATGGCAAAACGCTGCGCCAGCAGATGCGCTGGTTTGAACACCTTGCCCCCGCTCAGCAGCTCGAACGCCTGGCTGGCCTGCTGGGCCTGCATATGACCATGATGCCGCGCGAAAAAATCCGCTGGCGGCAGGAGGTCACGCCGGTAGTACTGATTATGGAGAATGGCAGCGTGGTGGTGGTAGAGTCCATCGACGCTGAAGGGAACGCGCGCTACTGGCTGAGCGACGGCGGCGATGTGGTACGTGAAAGTGAACTGACGCTGCTGCTGGCGCAAAGTCAGCCGCAGGTGGGTATTATTGGCGTGGCCGCGCGGGCGCGCGATGCGCGCATTGATGAGTTCGTTCAGCCCTATAAAAAGCACTGGTTCTGGGAAAACTTCCGCGGCATGGGGCGGCGGATCATGGAGATCTCGCTGGCGTCGATCGTGGGGAACGTGCTGGCGCTGGCGGGCATTCTGTTTTCCATGCAGGTGTATGACCGGGTGATCCCCGCACAGTCGGAATCCACGCTTTGGGTGCTGTTCACCGGCGTGCTGATTGCGGCCGCCATCGAGTATCTTATCCGCCTGATGCGCACCCAGGTTTCCGATCTGATGGGTAAGCGCATTGACCTCAAGGTGTCGTCGATGCTGTTCGCCCGTGCGATGAGCATTCGTAATGAAGCCCGACCCAAATCCACCGGCTCCTTTATTTCCCAGCTGAGGGAAATCGACCAGGTGCGCGAGCTGCTGACCTCGACGACCGTGGGTGCGGCCGCCGATATGCCCTTTGTGATCCTGTTCCTGTTTATTATGGCGTTTATCGGCGGCCCGCTGGTGATCGTGCCGCTGCTGGCGATCCCGCTGATTGTCATTCCCGGGCTGCTGGTGCAGTTCCCGATGGCGAAACTGGCGAAAGAGGGGCTGCGTGAAGGCGCACTGCGCAATGCGGTGCTGGTGGAAACCATTGAGGGGATTGAAGACATTAAATCCCTCCAGGCTGAACCCTATTTTCAGCGTCAGTGGGAGCAGACGCACGAGGTGAGCGCGGCAATTGGTATGCAGCAGCGGCTCTGGGGCGCACGGCTGACCGGCTGGGCATCCACCGTGCAGCAGCTTACCTATGCGGGGATGCTGGTCTCCGGGGTCTATCTGGTGCTCAGCGGTGATATCACCACCGGTACGCTGGTGGCCAGCAGCCTGCTCTCCTCACGCACCATCGCGCCGCTGATGCAGCTGACGATGGTATTTTCGCGCTGGCAGCACGCGAAAAGCGCCATGAACGGGCTGGACGAACTGCTGAAAAAGCCGCTCGACCAGCCGGAAGAGGGCGAAATGGCGCACTGCCCAACGCTCACCGGGCACTACGATCTGCGCGGCGTGCAGTACAGCTACGACGAGGAAAATGTCAAAAATGTGGTCACCCTTGGGCAGTTGCAAATCAAACCCGGCGAGCGGATCGCTCTGCTGGGCAAAGTGGGGGCGGGTAAATCGACGCTGCTGCGGATGCTGGCCGGGCAGGCGCTGGCCACCCAGGGGAAGGTGATCGTTGACGGGGTGGATATTCGCCGTATTGATCCTATCGATCTGCGTCGCCAGCTCGGCTGGCTGTCGCAGGATTCGCGGCTGTTCTTCGGCACGCTGAGACAGAATCTGATGCTGGGTAATCCCCACGCCAGCGAGCAGGAGATGCTCCAGGCGCTGCGTATCAGCGGTGC
Source organism: Erwinia sp. PPS120 (assembly GCF_047918655.1). Classification (GTDB taxonomy): domain Bacteria; phylum Pseudomonadota; class Gammaproteobacteria; order Enterobacterales; family Enterobacteriaceae; genus Erwinia; species Erwinia tasmaniensis_A. The sequence continues at coordinate 32,996 of NZ_JBLREF010000010.1, forward strand.
GCTCAGCCTGGTCCAGCAGGATGCGGCCAGCCTTGACCGCATTATCAACGAAGGGGGAAGGGGGCTGTCGGGCGGGCAGCGTCAGATGGTGATGCTCAGCCGGATGATCCTGCGCCAGCCGCAGGTGGTGCTGCTGGATGAACCCACCGCTTCTATGGATGAGCAGCTTGAAGAGCATGTTATCCGTCAGATGCAGGGCTGGCTGGCCGGACGAACGCTGGTGCTGGTTACCCATCGCCCGGCGCTGCTCAAGCTGGTGGATCGTATCGTGGTCATGGATAACGGACGGATTATTGCCGATGGCCCGCGCGATGAAATCCTGCGCGCAGCGTCAGTACCTGCCACCGGAAAAGGGGATGCAGCATGAGTTTGCTACTGATTGACCGGAGTATGAAACGCAATGAGCGCCGGACCTCTTCCGTTATCTGGATTTGCACGGCGGCGCTGGCGCTGTTTTTCATCTGGGCGCACTTTGCCATTCTGGATGAAGTCACCGTGGGCACCGGCAAGGTCACGCCGCTCAGCCGCGCGCAGGTGATTGAAAGTCTGGACGGCGGTATCGTGGACCAGCTCAACGTCCATGAGGGGAACATTGTCGAGAAGGGGCAGGTGCTGGCCCGGCTCGATCCGACGCGTTTTCGCTCTAACTTTGGTGAGGCGGCGGCCAAAGCCCGCACGCTGGCGGCTTCGGCTGAGCGACTGCGCTCCGAGCTGACCGGCGCGCCGCTGCGGTTCAGTGAGCAGACGCTGAAAGAGCCGGCGCTGGTGGCCAGGGAAACTCAGCTTTATCAGTCGCGCCGCCGAAATCTCAACGAAACCGTCAGCAATTTAACCCAGTCAATGAAGCTGGTGCAGGATGAACTGCGCATGACGGAGCCGCTGGTGGCGAAAGGGGCCGCCGGACAGGTGGAGGTGATCAGGCTGCGACGGCAAATCAGCGAGCTGCGCGGTAAAATTGATGAAGCGAGGAACGATTATGCGGTCAGGGCGCGTGAAGAGCAGGTGAAGAATAACGCCGATCTCGATGCGCAGCTGGAGGTGCTGACCGGTAAAGAGGATCAGCTCACCCGTGCCACCATTTATTCGCCGGTACGCGGGATCGTCAAGGATATCCAGGTCACTACCGTGGGCGGCGTGCTCCAGCCCGGCGGCAAGCTAATGGAAATTGTGCCGCTGGAGGATCAGCTGCTGATCGAAACGCGCATCAATCCGCGCGATATTGCCTATATACGGCCCGGCCTGCCCGCCACCGTCAAGGTGACGGCGTACGACTCCTCAATCTATGGCGACCTGCCGGGCGAGGTGGAAACCGTCTCTCCCGATACCCTGCAGGATGAGGTAAAACGCGATCAGTACTATTATCGCGTTTACGTACGTACGCAGAAGGCGGAACTGGCGAACAGGGCTGGACGTAAATTCCCTATTGTTCCCGGTATGGTGGCGAATGTTGAAATTAAAACTGGTCAGAAATCAGTTATGGATTATCTGATAAAACCGCTTAATAAAGTGAAAGAATCGCTGCGCGAGCGCTGATAATCCGCGGTGATCCCCCCGAAATAAAAAAAGCCGAACGCAAGGTTCGGCTGAAATCAGGGTAAAGCAAAACATTCGGGGTGAATGAGGGTAATACAGAAATAAAATGATGATAGCGGCGTTATTGTATAACCGGATGGTCACTCTTTTTTATCATTCAGTGCTCAGAAATTACAATTTAAAAATATGAATAAAAACAATAACTTGATTTAATGTTGATGGATTCTTGATAATCCGTGCCATAATTATTAGCGATACGTGCTGTGTAAAATTCCTGCGGAATTTACGTTTAGCAATAGATTGGTTACACTATGAAACACATTCGGAAATTTGGTATCATTTTCTTTATAGATTATTACGCGCTGGTCACTAGTATGGGCTTTCCAGCTGAATAACAAATATTCAGTAAGCAGTGGCAATTATAATATAACCAGAGGGTAATAATAGATGAAACGTCAAGTTCTCTCCCTGATGATTCCTGCAATGCTGGTAGCAGGTTCAGCAGGCGCGGCTGAAATCTACAACAAAGACGGAAATAAGCTTGATCTGTTTGGCAAAGTAGATGGCCTGCACTATTTCTCTGATAACGACAGTAACGACGGCGACCAGTCTTACATGCGTTTTGGCTTCAAAGGTGAAACGCAGATTTCAAACGAACTGACCGGCTATGGTCAGTGGGAATACCAGGCAGCACTGAATAACGCAGAATCCGAAGGCACCGCCAACAGCTACACCCGCGTAGGTTTTGCGGGTCTGAAATTCGGTGATTCCGGCTCACTCGACTACGGTCGTAACTACGGCGTGGCCTATGATATCGGCGCATGGACCGACGTACTGCCAGAGTTTGGTGGGGATACCTACGGCGCGGATAACTTTATGTTCCAGCGCGGTAACGGCATGCTGACTTACCGTAACAATAACTTCTTCGGCCTGGTTGACGGCTGGAACTTTGCACTGCAGTACCAGGGTAAAAACAGCAGCGCCACCGAGTCGCCAAATGGGCGTGACACGCTCGGACAAAACGGTGATGGCTGGGGTCTGTCAACTACGTACGATCTGGGCTCCGGCTTCGGTATCGGTGGTGCCATGTTTAGCTCTGACCGCACCAGAGAGCAGAACGGCGGCACGGCCGATCGTTCAACGATTCTGGGTCGCGGCGATAAAGCCACGGCGTACACCGGCGGCCTGAAATATGATGCCAACAGCATCTACCTGGCGGCGATGTATACCCGCTCTTATAATGCCACCCGCTTCGGCAGCACCCCAACGGATGACACGCCGAATGCGGCCTACGGCTATGCGGATAAAGCGGATAACTGGGAGCTGGTCGCACAGTACCAGTTCGACTTCGGTCTGCGTCCTTCCCTGGCGTTCGTCAGCTCTCGCGGCAGCGACATTCAGGGTTATGGCTCACAGAACCTGAAAAAGTATGTTGATGTGGGGGCGACCTACTACTTCAACAAAAACATGTCCACCTACGTTGATTACCAGATCAACCTGCTGGATGACAGTAAGTTTACCGACGCTGCGGGCATCAATACGGATAACATCGTTGCGCTGGGTCTGGTTTACCAGTTCTAAACTGGCTGGAGCGCAGCACCGCTGCGCTCCCTGTTTATTTTCCCTTCAAAGTACTCCGGTTGCCTTCTCGTTTTTCTTTTGCCCTTTATATTCACTCCCTGAGCACCTGCTCCTTCTCCTGATGGTAATGCGAAACCGCCTCAGCGACGATGTGGACGATAGAGCTGTTTGGTATGCGTTTGCTTGTAATGCTTATAGCCTGAAAAGATAATCAGCGCAGTGCATACGGCAAGGAGTAGAAAATAGATCATAGCGAATCTCCTCTGTATCCAGGGTTTTGCCGCTCTCAAAGAGCTGCGTCGGGCAACCATTCTGGGGAGCATTTCAATGACAATCAAGTCATTATCCCGGGCAGATAGCAGCAAAAAGGACTGTTTTCGGGCCAAAATTTACTAAAGGTTGTAAAGCTCAAATGAAGAAGAACGCGCTGTATTATGCTGGTTTAGCAGCATTTATTATCCTTAGCGGCTGTGACAATCAAAACCAGAGTTCAGCCGATCCGGGGCTGGTTCTTGAGGGACGCACAATGGGAACATTCTGGAGGGTTAGCCTGGCTGGCGTCTCCCCGGCGCGTAAAAATGCGTTACAAAAAGCGGTTCAGCAGCAGCTCGACGAGGACGATCGCGAACTGTCGACCTGGAAGCCGGATTCCGTTCTTTCCCGATTTAATCAGTATCGCGGCAGCGACCCGCAGCCGGTCAGCGATAATATGGCTGACATCGTCACGCTTGCGCTGCGTATCGGTAAAAAAACCGGCGGAGCGATGGACATTACCGTGGGGCCGCTGGTTAATCTGTGGGGCTTTGGGCCGGACAAGCAGCCGGTAAAAACCCCCAGTCAGGCTCAGATTGATGCCGCCCGCGCGCTGACCGGTTTGCAGCATCTGCAGGTGATTCAGAAGGCTGGGGGCGCCTGGCTGCAAAAAGATCTGCCCGGCCTGTATGTTGACCTGTCAACGGTCGGCGAGGGATTCGCCACCGATCATCTGGCACGCCTGATGGAGAAAGAGGGCATTAACAGCTACCTTGTTTCCGTCGGGGGTGCGGTACTGACCCGCGGCATGAATGCGCAGGGACGCCCCTGGAAGGTGGCAATTCAAAAACCGACCGACAAAGAGAACGCAGTACAGGCCGTGGTGGACTTACAGGGGCACGGAATCAGCACCTCGGGCAGCTACCTCAACTACTATGAACTGGACGGCAAGCGAATTTCACACGTCATTGACCCTGTCAGCGGACGCCCCATTCAGCATAAGCTGGTGTCGGCGACGGTGATTGCCACTACGGCGCTGGAAGCCGACGGGTGGGATACCGGGCTGATGGTGCTGGGCGAGGAGAAAGCTAAGGCGCTGGCGCTGCGGGAGAAGCTCGCCGTCTGTCTGATCGTTAAGCAGGGTGATGGCTTTGTGACCTGGATGTCGCCGCAGTTCAAAGCCTTTATCCGGCAATAACCGGGGCAGCGTGCTGCCCACTGGAGGCATAATGCTGGACTTTTTTAGTGAAGACGTCCCCTGGGCGGAGCCGCTTGCTGAGGGAGCCGTTATCCTGCGCCGCCGCGCGCGCGACGAGGCGGCGGGGCTGATGACGCTGGTCAGCGAAGTCTCGGCGCAAAATCCGTTTCATCATCGTATTACCCCCGGCGGCCACCGCATGTCGGTCGCCATGACCAACTGCGGGAACTTTGGCTGGTCAACCGACGCCAGGGGCTATCAGTATAGCGTTCAGGACAGCGCAACCGGCAAGCGCTGGCCACCGATGCCGGAGCGGTTTCGCGCGCTGGCTGCCGCCTGTGCGGCAGAGGCCGGGTTTGAGCATTTTCAGCCTGACGCCTGTCTGATCAACCGCTACGAGCCGGGAGCGAAGATGAGTCTGCATCAGGACAAGGACGAAGAGGATCTCAGGCAGCCTATCGTTTCCGTGTCACTGGGGCTGCCGGCGGTGTTCCAGTTTGGCGGCTTCGAGCGCGGTGATGCCGCTCAGCGGGTGCTGCTGGAGCATGGTGATATCGTGGTATGGGGCGGCCCTTCCAGGCTGCGCTTTCACGGTATTCTGCCGCTGAAGCCGGGTATCCATCCCGCCACCGGCGCCTTTCGCTATAATCTGACCTTCCGTCGCGCGTTTCGTTAGCGGCAGCTTCTCAAGTGAGAATAGTTATTGATATCGTCCGGGCAGTCATTAAACTGCAGGTTGCGTAGACTTTACCTGGATGATGTCATGGAGTTGCTTCACGTTGTTTACCGTCAGTACCGCTGGCCGTTTCTGGGCGTCATTGCCCTCAGCCTGCTTAGCGCTGCCCTCGGCATCGGGCTGATCGCTTTTATTAACCGCGAGCTGATTGTAACCCTGGATGCCTCGCTGGCGGTGCTGCCGCAGTTCCTGGGGCTGCTGCTATTGCTGCTGGCGGTGACGCTCGCCTCCCAGCTGACGTTGACGATGCTCGGTCACCATTTTGTCTGGCGGCTGCGCGGCGAATTTATTAAGCGCATCCTGGATACCCAGGTGGAACGTATCGGACAGATAGGCAGCGCGCAGCTGCTGGCGGGGCTGACCAGCGATGTGCGCAACATCACGATTGCCTTTGTGCGCCTGCCGGAGCTGATCCAGGGGGTGATCCTGACCCTCGGCTCGGCCGCTTATCTGGCCTGGCTCTCGCCCCGCATGCTGCTGGTCACTGCGGTCTGGGTCACAATAACCATTATTGGCGGCTGGCTGCTGGTCTCCCGGGTTTATCGCCATATGGCTAAGCTGCGCGAAACCGAGGACCACCTCTACGCGGACTATCAGACGATCATTGATGGGCGCAAGGAGCTGGCGCTTAACCGCCAGCGGGCGCGAATGATCTATGAAAATCTCTATCAGGAAAATGCCAAAAACTACCGCCACCATATTGTGCGTGCCGATACCTACCACCTCAGCGCGGTTAACTGGTCCAATATTATGATGCTGGGCGCCATTGGTCTGGTGTTTTACATGGCGAATACCCTTGGCTGGGCGGATACCGCGGTGGCGGCTACCTACTCACTGACGCTGCTGTTTCTGCGTACGCCGCTGCTCTCTGCGGTGGGCGCGCTGCCCACGCTGCTCAGCGCCCAGGTTGCCTTTAACAAGCTGGATGCTTTCCGGCTGGCCGATTACCAGCCAGCGTTTATCGCCCCCGGCGAGGCGAAGCGCTGGCAGACCCTTGAGCTTAAGGATCTGGTTTTCCACTATGGCGATCGCGGCTTCCAGGTTGGGCCGATTAGTATGACGCTCACGCGCGGTGAACGGGTCTTTCTGATTGGTGGGAACGGCAGTGGAAAATCGACGCTGGCGATGCTGCTGACCGGGCTTTATACGCCGGTATCCGGGCAGATCCTGCTGGATGGAGAGGTCATCGATGATTCAAACAGGGAGAGCTATCGACGGCTGTTCTCAGCGGTATTCACGGACGTTCACCTGTTTGATCGCCTGATTGATGATAACGGCCAGCCCGCCGACCCTGCCAGGGTTGAGCAGTGGCTGGAGCGGCTGGAAATGCGCGACAAGATTAAGCTTAACGGCAACAGGGTGCTTAACCTGGGGCTCTCTAAAGGCCAGAGTAAGCGGCTGGCGCTGCTGCTGGCGGTGGCCGAACAGCGCGATATCCTGCTGCTTGATGAGTGGGCGGCCGATCAGGACCCGCATTTCCGCCGCATATTTTATCGCGAACTGCTCCCATGGCTGCATGAGATGGGTAAAACTATTCTCGCCATCAGCCACGACGATAGCTATTTCCTGCATGCCGATCGCCTGCTGGAGATGCGTGAAGGTCAGCTGAGTGAGCTGACCGGGGACGATCGCAAACAGGCGACGCTGGATGCGGTAAAACGCACCGGGACGCTGGGGGGCTGACGCCAGTCATGCCGGGTTTTTATGGCGGTGGCGTAGCGTCATGCGCCCCCTCTGTAATCACCCAGCTCAGCAGATGGCTGCCGTCGGTCAGGGTATGGCCGCTAAACTCGCATCCGGCGGGAAAGCGCGGGGAGAAATCCTTCCGCAGCCTGAGCGTTACGCGCTCTGCCCGTGACGAACAGAACACAATTTCCGCGTCGCTAAAATGCATAAACTGCCGAAGGGATGGGAAAAGTGCTTTGTACAGGCTCTCCTTAAGCGAAAAGGCCGCGGTCAGCGCCATGGCAAAGGGCAGACTGCTCTGCTCAAGCAGCTGCCTTTCCTCATCATTCACAATCGTGCTGGCCAGCTCCTGCGCGGTTTTGCCCTGCATCACCTCTTCACAGTCCACGCCGGGCAGCAGCGCGCAATCCGCGGACGCCAGCAGCAGGCTGACGCAGTGCCGGGTATGCGACAGCGATCCCACGATGCCAGCGGGCCAGACCGGCGCACGCTGCGCGTCATTGCTGAGAATATATCTCTCAACGCCATAGTGCGACAGCGCCTGCCTGACCAGATAGCGGCTGGCAAGATACTCCGCCTGACGCTTGTTGACTGCCCGCTGCAGGCGTGCGGGAAAGGGTATATCCAGCGTGGTGAAAAGCGTCGGATGGTAAACTTCCGGGCTGTACCCCAGTTGAAAAAGGGTTAAGGCAGGGAAGTCGGGCAGAGCGGTGCGGGAAATATCACCGAGAAAGTGCGCATCCGGCACCACCGGAAGGGTGACAGGTGCGTTTCCACAGAGAAAGAGGGGCGTTTGAGAGTGTAGTGTGTCGGCCACCGGGGATCCCATCTTATGAGCAGTGAAAACAGTTAGCGGCAGTATATAGAGTAGCGCACCGCCTCGGGTGAAAACTTTTTGGCCCGGGCCAGGGATTGTGCCAGTTCAGGGTGCCGGAAGGTGCGCAAACTCACTTTTTTGCAGGCAGGTTACCAGCCAAAAGGTCTGTCGCAGTTAGTACTATTATCAGCACAACCCCGACTTGATACCTGCTCCATACGCCTGTCGCGTTTAACCTCGCCTTTATCATTAACGGAATACACCGGAACAGGGCTGAATGTGCCGGGCTTTTTAGCATGATACCTATCATATTTATCATATCTATCATTTCCATCATAGCTATCTGAAGCACATGATGAAATACCGAGAGAAACCAGGGCGAGAAGCAGCAGTCGTATCACTATCATTTTATTTCCTTTTAAAAATGAGTATGGGCTTAACCAGCCAATAAACTACCATATCAACAGCAGGAGGGGTCTATGAAGAAAAAAGTCATTGCAGGCTTGTTTATGTTGAGTCAGACCTGATAATTATCACTGCATGTGAACTGCAGAGGGTTGCCTCCCCGGCTGTAATTATCTATAACCGGCATATTTTGTGAGAAATAAACGAGAACATGTAACTTTGATTACAGTCGGAGAATTTAGGGAACACGCATTTGCATTCCTCTCAGGAGTGGATTTTACACTTAAAACAGATGGCGAATGGTTCTTTATTCCCTCTGAACTGGCAGATTTACAGCTTCTCAGTTACTATCCAAAAATATGGATATCAACCTTATCGGCTTTATGCCCGCACTGCTGCCCGTGGCTCTTTCACCTGGAGCCAGCTTCACGCTGGTAATGAGCAGCGCTCTGGCGGGCGGGAGCAGGGGGCTATTCAGAACGCTGGCCGGAACGGCTTTGGGCATCTACACGCACGCACTGCTTATCGGATTTGGAATAACTGCTGTAGTTGTCTCATCACCAGCCATTTTTGGTGCACTGAAAATAGCAGGGACAGTCTACCTCATGTGGTTAGGGATTATGCTCATCCTCAGCGGCCTTACTTCAAAGCCTGATAAATCTGATAACAGACGCTCGTCCGTTACGGTTAAAGAGGCGTGGCTGGCTAACGTTCTTAACCCAAAAGCTATTATGTTTTATCTGACGGTCGTATCCCAATTTGCCGGGAAACAGGGAGGCGTTAGCAACTATTTGACCCTGGCTTCCGTGCATGTGCTCGTTATGGGTATCTGGCTTAGTGTCATCAGCCATATACTCATTTTTTCCGCCAGGAAAATTAATCCACTCGGGTTGAAAAGAACGATAAATACCGCTGGAGGGCTGCTACTGATTACTTTTTCATTATGTAGCCTGATGTGATGAATTCAGGCTAATCACAAATCCGCAGACATTAAGTTAGATCCCCCCATAGACGCCCAGGATCTGTGCCTGGACTGATCCCAGAGCAGCAAAAGAAATTTCCTCACTCGTCACGTTGGTTAACAAAACAGGCGATGATTTAGCCCGACTCTCCAAGGTCATGCTCTGTTGTTAAACGATTGATAGAAAAAATCGCTTAACTGATCATCCGTTAAACCGGCAGAAAAGCGAATATTGAAATACATTTACTGTCGAATGATTTAACGTAAAAGATGGAAAAATTAGTTAGGATCCTTAACTCTTAGAGAGGAAAAAATGATTATTGATCTTTATTCCCGTTATCAGATTAATTCAAAACAGTTCGATAACTTATTCACAGACGATGTGGATATTAAAACTCTTGATCTATTGGGTCAATCAGCAGCAGATGGCAACCTTGATTGTATTGATATTTTGCATAACATTGCCCTTCGTAACGATGAGGCAGGTAAAAGATCTGAGGATATCCTTTTTGGTTTGTTTAGCGGAAAAACTGAGGGGAAGAAAGGGATAGACGAAGAGATCCAACTGGCCAGTCTTAAATTATATCAAACGGCGTGTAATACTAAAGAAACAAATGATCCAGATAGAAGTAAGTTTAATTCCCCCTCTAAACTGCTTTATATGGCGGGTTCTGCCTTAACTCATGCAACGCAGAAACAGGATGTAACCGCTATATTCAGCACCGGGAACAGGAGTCAATCACCGTTCGAGCAGTTTGTTGACCAGGATTTGTGGAGTAGCGCACGCATGCTGACAACGGACGAAATAAATGCTGCCACGTATAATGCAAATAAGGACAATGATAATTTGTCATTAAATTTCCCCATTGGACTGATTGAGCCTGAAAAAAATACAAATATGCTGTCTGATCAGATAGCTGAAAAAATAAAATCCAATAATATTTCTGATAAGCCGGAGGTTTTCCCAATAAATACGGGGGAACACTGGGTTATGTTCGCTTTGTATAAAGATGGATCCGATCATATAAATAAGTGTGTTGTATTTAATTCTTTGGCTGACTTAAATGGGAATATAAAAAACAACTTGGTTGATTCAGCAAGAGCAGCAGGAGTGCCTAAAGAAAATATCGCATTCATTAATGGGGATATGCAGGAAAACGTGCCAAACGGATGTGGAATATTTGTGGTTAAAGCGATAGAGTCACTCTCCACATCCCCGGAGAAAAAACCAGTAGACACGCTCAAAGCGTTCGTTGATGATTTTGCAAAATTATCAGCAGAAGAACAAACGACATTTAATATACAGACCCGTCGTCAACTGTATGAATATAGCATCCTGTAGAGGTGCGTGGCAGACCTGACTAAATGACCGCCGCCTCTGCTGCCTGATGTTACAAATGATATGCTCAGCTGCTGAACCGCAGGATTGAGATCCCGTTGCTGCCGTTTAAAGTATCCAGACAGCACACGACGGGAACGGCTGGTTTCGCCTGTCAGACTGACTCATGATAATGAGTATGCAGTCATGACTCTTGAGATGGCGAGTATTCCCACCCGTTCTCTGAAGCTGTGTTCTGCGATGCTTCCCCTTATCGTACCCAGATCAAAACTGCGATTGATTTTCTTCTCGAGGGTATTTAATTCCGCCTGCTATGCTGCCCTTTTTGTTCCTTTCTGAATCGATACGGGTTTAACAGACACCTATTCTTAAATTATCAATTAATTTTTTTATCTTCCCTTGATTTTTTTATACTTACGAAGAGAGAAATAAATAAGGTGAAGTTTAATAAAAAATGAGGTCCTACTTTCATTTAACGCCCCTTCGTGCTTCGAGGAATTCTTCAACAAAAAAGAGACGCTATATTGTTGCGAAAGATGAAAATATTTCCAAAATCACAAATAATAAACATGACTGACCAATTGATAAAGTAGTACCTACATTTTGTCCTGACTTTTTTATTGATATACACCAAGTATTCGGCGATGCTACTATTCATATTGAAAACTTTGAGTAAGATTAGTGCTGCTGCGATAAGTGATACTGTCAATGTAACTATATCAGTTAGTTTTTTCAAGTAATTCTAGTTTTCAGGTAAACTATATGCCGAAAGTTGCAAAAAAATACAACCATAAAGGATTTAAATAAACATAATAATCCAATAGTTTGCTGCACTTGCTAAAAATCAAAAAAAAGAGCTAAATGGAAAGGATTCAGTAGTTTCTTATTGTCAGGTGAAAACAACTAATTGGATTTATGTTTTTTTTCTAGTATAAAATAGTTGCGATGCCTTTTCTAAGTTTACAAATCCTTTAATATGAAGGTTATTGATTTTTCCTTCAGTACTAAGTGGGTTTTTATTGTCTTTTTACATTACTCAGTCCTCATTTGAAGTAGTCTATGACAGCCCTTATTTAAATTAGTTTATGAAGTTTTCTATGCAAAGCTTGAAAAGTATATTTTGCTGCCTTACCTAATTTTTAAGTTTGGCAGCTCTGATATTGAGATGAATTGAATTATGGAATTAAGAGGCCATTCTCCAATCTTATTTGACCATAATCAATGAGAGTTTGAATTGATTCACTTATATTTTTCCTTAACAATGAGCTTGTGGATTTGAATCCAAGCAATCGTGATGCTGAAATAATAATTTCTTCATGCGTGGCTCCAAAGCTTTTTGTGATGGTTGCCAATATACCAACAGCAATTTCTTCATGAGAAATATTTTCTGGTTTTCTTAATGTTTGCGATAAAACATCTTGCCGATTTCTAATTTTAATTTCGAAGTTTTCGTAGGTAAGGAAATTTTCTTTTGATTTTATCCCTCCATTGCCTAAAAAAACCTGGATCGCGTTGTTAACAGCAGAATCAATACGAGCCCCCGCACGTTGTAGACCCCATGCTGACCTGACACGAGTGATCACTTCATTTACATGTATTGGGGCTTCCACAAGAACAATTTGCTTAACTATATTAGCGAGCACGCCAACTGGGGTCTCATGAATCTGGAATCTTATGTCAACGTCAGGAACCGCCTCAACATATGCCATAGCTCCATTGTAACTGCCTTCAATTGTCTCAAGACCAATTTCAGTGACAGTCTCTCTTTCTACTGTCACAATCTCGACAGGCACAGCTCTTGACCGAGTTAGAGAAGTTTCAGAACGATTTTCGAGCTCTTTCTTAGCTGCCTGAATCGCAGAGAGAGTTTTCTGTAGTTGCTCTTCGGGGCGCTGGAACCAGTCCGTGCTCCAAATCCTGTGAATGATCCAACCATGATCCTCAAGCACTGCCTGACGTAGGCGATCTCTTTCTCTCGAAGAACGGGAAGAGTGGTAAGTCATACCATCACATTCAATACCGATAAGGTAGCGGCCCGGCATATCTGGGTCGGCAATGGCTAAATCAATGAAGAAGCCTGCTATACCAACTTGGGGGTGGACCTGGAAGCCTTCTTTTTGCAGAGCATTTGCAACCTGCTCTTCGAACACACTGTCCATTGAACGGCCACTCTGTTCTGCTACTGACAAGCGTCCTGTCCTTGCATATTGCAGGAATAATTTAAAAGCGAATACACCTTTACCTTTGGCCCTTTCAAGATCGATATCTTCGTCAGTGATAGAGGCATAAACTTCGCAACGCCTTTTGGCTCGACTGATAAGAACGTTTAAGCGTCTTTCACCGCCTTCAGCTCCAAGAGGACCAAATCTCATTGCCATGTAGTTTTGTGGATTTCTGGCATATCCAACAGAAATGATAATGACATCGCGTTCGTCACCCTGAATGTTTTCAAGGTTTTTTACAAAAAACGGTTCGCTTGGGTGCGCATAGAAAAAGTCCTCGAACTCAGGGTTCAACCTGCGAAGCACTTCAAGCTCGTCCTGAATACGCTTTCTTTGGGTAACAGAAAAGGTAGCAACACCTAAAGATAAATTAGGGTGGCTTCTTGCGTGCTCAAGAATTGCTGTTGCTACGCGTTTTGCTTCGTTTGCATTGCTTCCAGATTCGAATACGCCATCTTCAACTTTATGAAAACTTAGGCCCATACCTGCTTCTAGTGTATATGGGCTGGGAACTATAAAAAGCTTGTTTCCATAAAACTGGCTATTCGACACAGCAATCAATGACTGGTGACGGCTTCTGTAATGCCAGCGAAGCATTTTTTGAGGTAACCCTCTGGCAACAAAAAGTCCAAGTATGCTCTCAATATCTGCCACTTGTGCTGAGTCTTCATCATCCTGCTCATCTGCGGAACCTGTCATCTTAGCGAAGAAAGAAGTCGGAGGTAACTGACGTTCGTCTCCGACAACGACTATCTGCTTACTTCGTGCAATAGCTCCTAATGCATCTACAGGTTGGATCTGACTGGCTTCATCCATTACCAGTAAATCAAACGACTGCTTACCTGGCACTAAAAACTGGGCAACTGACAGAGGGCTCATCATCATAACTGGCTTTAAAGCCTGAATAGCTGCTCCAGCTTTTATCATGAGCTGTCGAATCGCCATATGACCACGTTTGCGTGCCATCTCACCCCGCAGTACACCCACAGGGCCTACGCCAACTTTAGAGGGTATTGCTCTGTGGTGAGCTCTTACAACTTCAAAACTCGAAGCTTTAATTCTTCGCAGATCCATCTCAGCGAAGCTTGCAACTCTTCTTGAATGCAAATCACCATCAAAACGAGCCAGTTCTGGCTCATCTTCGACCATTAAAGACAGAATTGAGTCGAAATAAGTTCTGTCAAAAGTACCCAGTAAACGTCCCGAGGAAAGAACGCCACTACTCAAATCGGAGATTAATGGAAAAATACCAAATGTTTTCGCCAGCTCTACACGGTTTTGCCAGGCTACCCATTTTGAAAGTTGTTCAGAATTATCTATCCAAAGAGTAATCTTGTCATAGACTAGATTAAATGGTAAATCATGAGCATTTTCATTTTTGAAAATTGATCCATAGGAAGATTTAAGAGAAGCAATCAATGATGTGAGTTTGTCAAACTGCACTTGCACAGACTCGCTTAAACTTCTGGATTTATCAACTAAACCCTGTTTGTCATCTATTTTGGATGCTATGAATCTTAGGTCATTATTTGATCTAATCCATGAGTAAGCATTGAGTAACAACTCCCAATCACTTTTTTCGTTCAACCATAATGGATACATGGTTGAGTGAGCTAAATTATCGAAAGTATGAATGACTTTAAGTTTTTGTTGAGTCTGTGATAACAGGCTTAGCAATTTAATACGCTCAGGAACTGAGGATTCAGTATTGACAAAAACTTCTTTATACATAGAATCAATACCACTCAGGAAATCAGATTTTACTAAGAGTGATTCCAATGGTATATTATTTACTGCATAGCAGTTATCAAAGTATTCTTCTGGAGCGCTTCCCAAGGAATCCCAAAGAGTACAAGTTTCAACTAAAACTTCATTTGTAAGCTTTTTAAGTTGGCTTACTTGATATGATAATGCGTCTTTGTTAGAAAGTCGGCTTGCAATTATTCTCGCTTCAGAGTTAATACCACGCAAGGTACGCATCCACTCAACAAGTGACTTTAATAACTCACTATCGCTGTTCTCACCGCGCCAGTCAGAACCAAAGGCAGACTGTCCGAACTCGTTCAAATCATTGACAGATTTTCTTAGTTTCTGTGCTTTTATCAACAGATCGAGGTACTCAACCTGCTGAGGGATCGTCAAACCTTTATCATTTATCAATGAAAAAGTAAGCTTTTTCGACTTTCGCCATTCGCTATTAAGGAATTTAAAAGCGCCAGTGTTGTTTTCAAGGCTGTTTCGTGTGCTTTCTACATCTGTTTCCCACGCTTTTTCAACAAAGATAAGATTGATTTTTTCTTTATAAATGCTAAGTTGTTTAATATCTGCAACCAGACTTGCCGCTTTTTCAATACCACCTTCCCATACAGTGGCAATGAATGCTTCTGGACTTACATTTGGAGCTTGAGTAATACTTTCTCCCAACTCAATAAGATTTTCAATCTCACTTAGATTCGAGAATCCGATTTTTGAACCCAACTCCTGCTGTAATCTTGAAGACTCTTTTAAGATCTTAGGTGTAAGTGTCTTCAGTTTATACGCAGCAGTAAAAGCATTAATATTAATATCTTCAGGTAATTTACGATAGCCTTCTGAAAGGCTGGCGACCTCGGTGTTGAATTTATCTGCATGTAATTCTTTTTCAAGCTTGGTGTAAAGCTCTTTAAATGAGAACCCGGTTTCAATTAACGCTTTTGTCTCATCATTAGAAGTGGCCCATAACGGCGAGGTTAACGATTCAGGTGATAAATTAGGAGCTGAGTTGATTAATTCAGCTATTCGGATGAATTCCTGTAACTCTTTTGATGAGTCTATACGATAGACTTCATTTGTCAGTTCAGAAAGATTGATAGACTCTGCAATAGAATCCGAAAGTTCAGACTGCAGGTTCGTTAAGGAAGCAGTGAGTCTTTCAACTTCACTAGGGAGTATCTCAGTTCTATTGACACCATTCCATGGGTGCGAATCAGGAATGCCAATATCACTAATCCTTTCAATTAACTCATCAATAAGTGCATGTCTTTTAGAGAAATCGTCGTTACTCCATGATTCATATCCGCTAAGCTTATAATCGTTAGGATCAAAACCTGATTGTCTGAGACGTATCAGTTGCGCCATAACCTTATATGGCGTTAAGCCAGATGGCATGTACGTTTTATGAATCCTTGCGGGGTGATTGTTGAGGATGTCTCGGCTTTCTGTGAGATTATTGACTAATGTATCTGGAAATTCTCCTCGGGGTGAACCGAGTTCCCAGACTCGCTTCAATTCTTCAAGGAATGCTCTTTTGTTTGTTTTGTTGCTATGTAGCTCCAAACAAGCATCTCCGACACCTGCCTGATCAAGTCTGCGCTTAACTACTTCAAGGGCAGCCATTTTTTCAGCTACAAACAATACTTTTTTACCGTCTGCGACTGCTGAAGCTATGATGTTTGCGATTGTCTGAGATTTACCAGTTCCGGGAGGACCCTGAATAACCAAGCTTTTACCATTACGTACTTCGTGAATGGCAAGAGTCTGTGAGCTATCACTGTCCAAAATATGAAGCATTTCTCGGGGGGGAATGACTGAGTCAATTACAATGTCGTCAGAGATTAACTCTCCACCAGAGAAGCCTGTTTCTAAAAGACACTTTATTGATTCCTGATCTGTGATTTTTGAATCTGGAGGCCAGTTATCAGGATCTAAATCTGTGTACATCATGAATTTAGCGTAAGAAAATAGTCCTAAATTCACTTCATTTTCTAATACTTCCCAGCCTTCTTTCAATGAAATAGTTTTCTTGATTTCAGCAAAGTAGTCCGTTAAAGAAAACTCATCATCGATATTCAGTGATGGTAAAGTCATTTGGTGAACGCGGCTGAGGAATGTCTCAAGAGACAGGTTGCTAATGATGTCCTCATCCCTGACTTTAATTTTAAAGCGTTCTCTTGCTTTAGCTCGCATTAATTCAACAGGTAACAATAAAAGAGGGGCATAGCGCATGTTTGATTTCTTATTAGGCTCTACCCATTTAAGCGCTCCTAGCGAAATAAACAGGATGTTTACACCTTGTTCTTCTTCAAGGGTTTTTGAGTCGTAATATAAATCTAATAACTTTTTTTGTAATGTCTTTGGCGTGAGCTTGGTCTGGAGTTTAGTATCATTATGGTTGGTTTCAGGATTATCTAAGAAAATAATATCTTCGGACTCTGAGTCTGTCTCACTGTTCTCATTGCTTTCATCCGTCTTTTTATCTTCTCGACCATGAAGAAAAGTGAACGGCTTGCCTTCTTCATAAAGCATCTTGAACAGAATGTCAGACCTTTCATTAACTACTTCCAAAAATTTTGTAGGTTTTGATTTTGGTATGTTAAGTAAACGATTTCTAGCTGTCAGATCGAGTAACTCTGCTCGCGACTTTTCAAGTTTCTGGCTGAGTGACAGATTAGAGTTTTTGTAAAGTGAACCTTCGTTTTCATCCATTACGCATAACCTTTGAATTGAGAATTTTACTTTTTTATCAGCGCATTACGCCTGGATAGCTAAGCAACTAAAATTTTTCTATACATATTAGAGTGTTTTAGTTTAAAGATTAAGAATTTTTCTGATTAATATTAGGCGATATTTTTTATTTGTTATAAATCATGTAGTTAGTGGTTGATTTAAAAAGTTTTGGCTATGGTTAAAAGAATTTGACATAAGTAAGATTGATGCTTTGGTGCTACAAAGGTCAAAAAACAGGTAGTCGAGTTGGAGGTTGTTCATACTCACATACCATAACGTTGTGAGAAAGGCTTGGCTGGGTAATCCCCCCAAAATACCGGGGTATTCATAAGTAGAGTTTTTCGTAATCCGAACAGGGGAGATCTCTATGAAAAAATCACGTTTTACCGGTCGCCAAATCATGTCCATCCTGAAGTAGGCCGAGGCCGGAGCACCAGTGGCTGAATTGCGCCGCGAGCATGGCATGAGTAATGCCTGCTTCTATAAGTGGCGTTCACGCTTTGCCGGTATGGATGCTTCCATGATGGCCTGACTGAAAGAGCTGGAAGACGAAAATCGGCGTCTCAAAAAAGATGTATGCCGAAGAACGACTCAAAGCCGAAATCATTCAGGAAGCCATGGCAAAAAAGCGCTGAGGACATCGCTTTGAAAGCGGATGGCGCAGGATGCAGTCAGGCATCGCAATATCAGTGTACGTTTTGCCTGCCAGCTGTTTGTTGTAAGCGAAAGTAGCTACCGCTACCAGGCTAAACGGAGGAAAGAAAATGATGTTATTGCCAACTGGCTGCTCCGCATCACCGACAGTCAGCGCAACTGGGGGGCGGCTTGTGTTTTTTGTACCTGCGTAACCTAAAAGGCTTTCGATTTAGCCATAAGAGGGTGTACCGGATTTACTGCGAGTTGTCGCTGAACATGCGGATCAAACCGTAAAAAAGACTGAAGCGGGACAAGCCTGAACCCCTGGTAGTGCCTCAAAGCAGCAATGAGTGCTGGCCTATGGATTTTAAGCATGATCAGCTATCGGATGGACGTTCTGTTCGTTTACTGAATGTTATCGATGACTTTAATCGGGAAGCGCTGGCGATTGAAGTGGATTTCTTCCTGCCCGCCAGGCAGATAAAAACAATACTGGAGCAATCAGGATTTCACTATACAACAGAAAAACAGCAGGTTTCAACAACCTACTGTTTAAACTGTTTTTTATGGTTCTCTCTGGACTTCACCAGACAAAACGTTGGGATAATTTGGTCGGCACGAGAGGATTTGAACCTCCGACCCCTGACACCCCATGACAGTGCGCTACCAGGCTGCGCTACGTGCCGACACGTGGGCTTATAGTACTCATTTCATCTGCAATTGCAAGCGCCTAACGCGTTGACTGCTTTGAATTTATACAGTGCCCATTAATCGGCGGTAAAACGTTTCTCATCGGTCAGCACCTGCAATAGCAGGGCAAGCTGAGGCTTATGATCTTTTAGCCGGTGCCCCTGGTTATCCCATGCCTTGTAGCTGCCGTTAGCATCCAGCGCCAGCGTGACGGAAGGGGTGGTGATCACCAGCTGGCGATCGCTGTTGCTAATCACCCAGTCGCGGCGGCGGGTAGGGGCAAAGAGATCCTCTCCCTGTGAATAGTCCGAGGCAGAGGTGCTCACGTGCAAAAGGCGCTGCATCAGGGTGGTCATAATATCCTGATGCCCGGTCAGCTTGTCTACCTGCTGCGCAGGAGTATTCGGCCAGTGAACCACCAGCGGCACCTGCAGATTGGCCCGGTTACCCATACTGCTGTCGCCGTCCAACGCGATGCCGTGGCGGGCGGTGATCACCACGACGGTTTTATCCAGCATGCCGTTATCTTTTAGCGTGTTCAGCACGTTTTGAATATGCGTATCCACGTCGGCGGCGCTGCGCGCGTAGCGGCGGGCGAACTCCTTCGTAGTGCCCGCTGGCTCCGCCATGCCTGACAGCGACAGCCAGGAGAACCACGGCGACGGACTGTTTTTCTGCCCGTCCAGCCAGCGCTGCCACTGTAGGGTGGTCTGCGAGTTCGGCTGACTTTTGGATGCAGGCAGAGAGTAATCTGCCAGCAGTGCCTGGCGGTAGAGCGGCGCATTGAAGCCGTCGGAGGCGAACAAGCCGAACTGGTAACCCTGCCTGCTTAGTGCGCCAAACAGGGCAGAAGGGACGCGCGCGGAGAGCACGCCGTCCATATAGCCCGGTGAAATTCCGTAAAACAGGCCAAACAGGCCGCTGTCGCCGGTAAAGCCTGCGCTAAAGTGTTGGGTGAAATTGACGTTTTCATCGGCAAACTGCTGCAGATGCGGCAGACTTTTTGCCACTGAGGCCTCATTCAGTCCATCTACGGTGATCACCAGCAGGTTATTACGCGTACCGGCATCGCTAAAGGTAATGCTGTTTAGCGGATAGGCCACCGAGAGTGCCTCAGGGTTACCCTGTTCCACCAGGCGTCGCTGATACTCCTGCGCATCCAGCAGGCCGTGCCGCTCCAGGAAGCGTCGGGCGGTCATCGGGTAGGAGAGCGGCAGGTTGGAGCGCTGCATGGTTATAGGACGATAGAAGTTCGCATCCGCCCAGATATACATCACGTGGCTGGTAAAGAACGCCGCGATAAACAGCAGCGCCATCGGCTTACCAAAGTTACGCCGGTTGAGGCTGCGAAGTTTTTGCCAGCTCCAGGTGGCAAACAGCATCTCGACCAGAAATATGGCCGGTACGCTGATAAACATCAGCTGCCAGTCGCGGGCCATCTCACTCTGATCCGGGTTAACCACCAGTTCCCATACGACCGGGTTAAGGTGCAGATGAAACCGATTGAAGACCGCGCTGTCCACCAGAATCAGCGTCAGCCCGGCGGTCGCGATAATGGCAGAGAGAAAGCGCAGCAGCCGCTGAGACATCGCCACGAAGGTGAGCGGGAAGATAATCAGCAGGTAGGCGGCAAACACAATAAAGCTGAAGTGACCAATCCAGCTGGTAAACGCATAGATGCGTCCTGCCAGCGAGGCGGGCCAGTCGGTAACAAACAGGTAACGGCTACCCAGAATAAAGGCAAAGATAATATTAAACAGGGCGAACCAGTGCCCCCAGCTAATCATCTGGGACACTTTTTCTCGGTAGGGCTGCCGATTTGTTACCATAGCAGAGTCTGAATCTTCACATTAATGGGCTTTATCATCACGTACCGAAGCCTGTAGCGCGTCGGCGAAGGAGCGAGCCAGCGTGCTGCGCTGAGCAGGTGAGACGCTGTTATTAAGTAAATTAGTCACCATATTTCCCAGTACCATCAGGGAAAGATCGGTGGGGGCCTTGTCTTTTTCAAGTACGCTGGCCATTTCGGCGAGGAGTTTCTCCACGCGGGTGTCACTGTAACGGGATGATTGCGGCATAAGGTCGAGTTTATTCAGTGTTAAAGGGCGGCATCTTAACGTAAAAGTGCGATTTTTTCTGCTCTTTTATCGTCAACGCCCGGTTAAAGTTGTTGCCTGTTGATCGCCGTCCCACTCGGTGTTTGAATACGCGCCTACATCAATAGGAGAGTTTACCATGAGTCTGGATATCGAGCAGATTGCTCTTCACCAGCTGATCAAACGCGACGAGCAGACGCTTGAGCTGGTGCTGCGCGAATCACTGCTTCCCGCGAATGCTCCGGTCACCGCGATGATGGAAGAACTGCATCGTGTTTACAGCGCCAAGAACAAAGCTTACGGCCTGTTTAACGAAGAGAGCGAGCTGGCCGAGGCGCTGCGCAACTGTCGGAAGGGTGAGGATGATTTTCTCGCGTTCAGCCGGGCGGCAACGGGTCGACTGCGTGATGAGCTGGCAAAATATCCGTTTGCGGAAGGCGGCGTGGTGCTGTTCGGTCACTACCGTTATCTGGCGGTCGACTATCTGCTGATTGCGGTACTGAACAGCCAGAACAGCATGCGCGTGAATGAAGAGCTGGATATCAGCAGCACGCACTATCTGGATATCAACCATGCTGACATTGTGGCGCGTATTGACCTGACCGAATGGGAAACGAATACGGAGTCAACGCGCTATCTCACCTTCCTGCGGGGAAGAGTAGGGCGCAAGGTGGCCGACTTCTTTATGGATTTTCTTGGCGCCAGCGTGGGTCTGGATACCAAAGCGCAGAACCGTGGATTATTGCAGGCGGTAGACGACTACTGCTCGGAGGCGGCTCTCGATAAAAATGAGCGGCAGAACTATCGGCAGCAGGTCTACAGCTACTGTAATGAACAGCTGCAGGCGGGCGAGGAGATTGCGCTGCAGGGGCTTTCTGAAGAGCTGGCGCCGCTCGGTGAAAAAAGTTTCCAGGCCTTTACGCAGGAGCAGGGATATGAGCTGGAGGAGAGTTTTCCGGCCGATCGCAGTACGCTGCGCCAGCTGACCAAATTTTCCGGCAGCGGCGGGGGGCTAACGCTCAACTTTGACGCAATGCTGTTAGGCGAGCGCATTTTCTGGGATCCGGCAACGGACACGCTGACGATTAAAGGCACACCGCCCAACCTGCGTGATCAGCTCCAGCGTCGCAGTAGCGGCAAATAAAAACCGCTGTTTGAAAGGGATCTCAACAGCGGCAAATAAGGTCGCTGTTTGAGCAGAGTCTTACCCACGGCGAACAACGCTGCTGTTTGAGCAGAGTCTTACCCACGGTAAACAACGCTGCTGTTTGAGTAACGTTGCCGCAGCTAACCGCGCCGCTATTGCAGGCAAAAAAAACGCCGCATTACGCGGCGTTTTCTTCACAAGATCACGGACGGGCGATTAAGCGCGAACGAAGTCGATGTGGTGCAGTTTTGGCTTGAACGGGTGACGCTGTACAGCCTGCACTTTTACTTTTGACTCTTTGCCATCAACAACCAGAGTCAGCACTTCGGTATAGAACTCAGGCTTAACCTGCATGTTCATCACGTAGTCGTGGTCCAGTTCGATAGCAACAGCTGCTTCGTTACCGCCATAAATGATGGCCGGGAATTTGTTAGCTGTACGCAGGCGGCGGCTCGCACCCTTGCCCTGCTCTTTACGTTCTACTGCATTGATAGTGAACATTGTTCAATCTCTTTATCTGATTATCCTGCTACAGGCGACCCAGCAACAGGTTGGAGTGTTCAGCTTTCGCGAAAGCAAAAGCGGGGCGCATTATAGCCCAGGTTTCCCATCAGCGGCAATGAATTAAACTGCCGTGGCGCTAGCGTAGCGTATTGGCGCGGCGATAGCGTCCCTGATAGTCGAACACTTTTTCCCGGATCTGCCAGAAATGGCGCTGCTTTCTCGCCACGACAAAGTCGGGCTGGCGCAGCAGGGGCTGGAGGGCGACAATATCCGCCGCTGTTTTCCACGCCAGCGGAACGCCGGGCGCGCGCTGGTGGGGACGCAGGAAAATCTGCGCAAAGGCGGTACGCTGGGCAGGCGTGGAGAGCCGGAAGCGCTCGCTGACCTCGGTGGCCTCCTCATCATAATAGCGCACCTTTAGCCACTCTCCTTTTTCGTCGCTGCCGGTTTCCAGTACCATTGCAGCGCAGCGCAGAACCAGTGCGTCCTTAAGTTTGAGCGCCGCTTTTAGCATATCGTCGGCATCCACCAGCAGCGCATCGCACTGGTGACAGCGCCGGGCGGCAATGTCGTTTTCCGCATTGCAGTGCGGACACTGCTTAAAGCGAAAGCGATAGTCGCACTGTTCGCGATTGCCTGCGTCATCCTCCAGGACGCCCTGACAGCGGCGGCCAAAATGCTCAATCACGCTGCCGTCCGGGGTCGTTTTACCCCAAAAGGTATTGGCGAACCCGCAGGCGGGGCAGAATACCTGCACCGGTTTATTGTCACTTTTCCCTTTCGGCGAGCCCACCTCGGGCGTGAAAATATCGTGTGGGTTGCCGGCGTAATCCAGAATCAGGCAGTCAGTTTTCCCGGGGGAAAGGCGCAGGCCGCGCCCGACAATCTGCTGATAAAGGCTGACCGACTCGGTAGGGCGCAGAATGGCGATCAGGTCTACGTGCGGCGCGTCAAAGCCGGTGGTCAGGACCGCAACGTTAACCAGGTAGCGCAGCTGGCGCGCCTTGAAGGCGGTAATCAGCGCGTCACGTTCGGCGGCAGGCGTCCCGGCAGTAATCAGGGCCTTACCCTCCGGCAGCAGGCCCAGCACCTCTTTCGCGTGGTCAACCGTGGAGGCAAAGATCATGACACCCTGTCGGTCCTGAGCAAATTCCACAATCTGCTGAACGATATGCGGCGTAATACGCTGCTGCTGTTTCAGTTCACGGTTAAGGTCTACCTCGCTAAACAGGCCGTTTTCACGGGCGGTCAGGCGGCTGAAGTCGTACTGCACCACCGGCATGTCCAGTCTTTCCGGCGGTACCAGAAAGCCATGCTTCACCATATAGCGCAGCGGCAGCTCGTAAATACAGTCGCGAAACAGCGCCCGCTCATCGCCGCGCACCATGCCGTGGTAGTGGAACTGGTAAATCCAGCCTTTCCCCAGGCGATAGGGTGTGGCGGTCAGGCCCAGCAGTCGCAGTCGCGGGTTGCTTACACGCAGATGGTTCAGCACCTGCTGATACTGGCTGTCGTCGGCGTCGCTGATGCGGTGGCACTCGTCGACAATCAGCAGGGTAAACTCCCCCGCGAACTGCGACAGGTTGCGGGCCACCGACTGGACGCTACCAAAGACCACTTTACTGCGGCTCTCTTTTTGCTGTAGCCCGGCGGAGAAGATATCGGCTTCCAGCCCGTAGGCGAGGTATTTACTGTGATTTTGCGCCACCAGCTCCCGGACGTGCGCCAGTACCAGCACGCGGCCCCTGGCCAGCCTGGCCAGTTCGGCAATAACCAGGCTTTTACCCGCGCCGGTTGGCAGCACGATAACGGCAGGCTGGTAAGAACGACGGAAGTAGCTGAGCGTGGCATCAACCGCTTCCTGCTGATAGGGGCGCAGAGTAAACGACATGGTTTTCGGAGGATCTGGGAGCAAAACCGCATTATGACATGAAAGGCCGCTTCATGCCCGTCACCCTCTGTGCCTCGACGCCAACTCCCTATATACTGAGGCCGTATCCGGGGGCGCTGTCCCGTCTTCCCGGTGATGGGCAGAACAGTCAGGATCCACGCGTTCTCTCTCTTCAAACGCTCCGCAGTCAGGAGCGTCGGTTTTCATATCTACTAAACAGGCAGTGCAGATTTAATGCGACTTGATAAATTTTTGTCTCAGCAGCTGGAAATCAGCCGCGCCATCGCGGGACGCGAGATACGGGCGCGTAAGGTAACGGTTGATGGGGAAGTGGTACGGGAAAGCGCGTTCAGGCTGAACCCTGAAAGCCAGGTTGAGTATGATGGCAATCCGCTACAGCAGCAGATCGGACCGCGCTACTTTATGTTGAATAAGCCGCAGGGCTACGTCTGCTCCACTGACGATCCCGATCACCCAACGGTGCTCTATTTCCTGCATGAGCCCACCGCTTATAAGCTCCATGCGGCAGGGCGACTGGATATTGATACCACCGGCCTGGTGCTGATGACTGACGACGGCCAGTGGTCACACCGTATTACCTCGCCTCGCCATCACTGCGAAAAGACCTACCGGGTAACGCTGGAGTCGCCGCTGTCGGAGGATACGGCGGCGCAGTTCACCGCGGGCGTCCAGCTGCATAACGAAAAAGACCTGACTAAACCGGCCCGTCTGGACGTCATCGACGAACATCAGGTGCGTCTGACCATCAGTGAAGGCCGCTATCACCAGGTAAAACGGATGTTTGCAGCGGTCGGCAACCGCGTGGTGGAGCTGCACCGTGAGCGCATTGGTGCGATAGCCCTGGACGAGGATCTGCAGCCGGGTGAATACCGTGCCCTGACCGAAGAAGAAATTGCCAGCGTGGGTCTGCCGACCCGTTGATCGTAACCAGAAGCTTGTGTGGGGTAGATGAGGGTGCGTAAGGAAAAGAATTCGTCGCTGGGGCTGGTGGTGATCCTTGGCCTGCTGGCGATGTTAATGCCGCTGTCGATTGATATGTATTTACCTGCGCTCCCGCAAATTGCCCATGAGTTCGGGGTATCAGCGGGCAGCGTGCAGATGACGCTAAATCTGTATATCTTCGGGTTTGCTCTCGGGCAGCTGATTTACGGGCCGCTGGCGGACAGCTTCGGGCGTAAACCGGTCATAGCCGTGGGAACGCTGATTTTTGCCGTTGCCGCTGCCGCCTGTGCGCTTTCCCAGTCAATCGACCAGCTGATTTTTATGCGCCTGCTGCACGGCCTGTCGGCAGCGGCGGGCAGCGTGGTGATCAGCGCGCTGATGCGGGATACTTACTCGAAGGAAGAGTTTTCCCGCATGATGTCATTCGTGATGCTGGTCACCACCATTGCACCGCTGGTGGCCCCCATCGTAGGCGGCTGGATGCTGCTGGTCTGGAGCTGGCACGCAATCTTCTGGACCATCTCGCTGGCCGCCGTGGTCACCACCGTGCTGGTTGTCACCCAGATCAAAGAGACGCTGCCGCGTGAAAAGCGACAGAAATTCCATCTTCGTACCACGCTGAGAAATTTTTTGTCGCTGTTCCGCCACAAGCGCGTATTCAGCTATATGCTGGCCAGCGGCTTCTCATTTGCCGGGCTGTTCTCATTCCTTAACGTCGGGCCCTTTGTCTATATTGAGCTGAACCACATCAGCCCGCAGGACTTCGGCTACTACTTCGCCCTGAATATCATCTTCCTGTTTCTGATGACGCTGCTTAACAGCCGCTGCGTCCGTCGCTTTGGTCCGCTGGCAATGTTCCGGCTCGGGCTGCTGATTCAGTTCAGCATGGGCGTGTGGATGGTGGTGGTTAGCGCGCTCAATCTGGGCTTTCTGCCGCTGGTGTTCGGCGTGGCGATGTTTATTGGCTGCGTGGCGATGGTCTCCTCCAATGCCATGGCGGTCATTCTGGAAGAGTTCCCCCATATGGCAGGCACGGCGTCGTCGCTGGCGGGCACGCTGAGATTTGGCGTGGGCGCGCTGGTGGGGGCGCTGCTCTCGACGCTCTCCTTCCACTCGGCCTGGCCAATGGTGGGATCGATCTTTATCTGCGCGACCGTCTCGGTTCTGCTCTTCCTGTACGCTGCCCGCCCGCGCAAAGGCGTAACGGTCTGATTGCATCCTTACTACAGATCAGAAGAGGCTCAGTGCCGATAATGTTGCTTTAATGTGAATATAACGCTGCTAAAATTTACCTGTATGCAACAAAAAGGGTTGTTATTAGCGCCGCGACGCGGTAAATATAGCCTTGAAACGTGAGGCAACGCTCAAAAACAACCCTGCTCAGGTGATGATGCCCTTGCTTTACCCTGCCGTGCATAGCCTGCCGTTGATGAAGAAAACGGCAGGGATGATATTGCACTCGCTATTGAACTGGGGGTTAGCTGCATATGTTACAACATTCTGTCGTACACCGATTACCGCAAAGCTATCGCTGGGGTACGGGATCGGCCAAACTCAGCGTAGAGCCGCTGCCGCTGGTGCTAAATGGTGTCGCCGACGATGACGATCTGATAGGCCTCAGCCTGCTCAGCCACCAGGGGGAGCAGGCATGGGATATCATGCAGATGATCAAAGAGGCGCTGGCGGACATCAAGCTTGAGTGTGCGGTGGTCGAGTGGGACGGGCAGCCCTGCCTGTTCGTGACCCGTCATGATGAAAGCGCCACCACCTGCCGCCTTAAGAATTTTGGCGTGGGGATTGCGGAAACATGGCGAAATCACTCAGTGCTATAAGCTGCTGCGTGTAGCGTTCTTTTGGGGCGGAGAATATCGCCTCACACTCTCCCTGCTCAATCACTTCACCCTGCCGCAGCACCACAACCTGATGGCAGAGCGATCTGACCACCTGCAAATCATGGCTGATGAAAATATAGGCCAGCCGTCGATCGCGCTGCAATTTTTTCAGCAGCGCCAGGATTTGTTTCTGAACCGAGCGGTCGAGCGATGAGGTCGGCTCATCAAGAATAATCAGCTCGGGCTGTAATATCAGCGCCCTGGCGATAGCAATTCGCTGGCGTTGCCCACCGGAAAACTCGGCAGGGTAGCGGTGGCGTGTCTCCGCATCCAGTCCCACCTCCCGCATCGCAGCAATCACGCGCGCCTCGCGCTGCTTTTCGTTCAGGGCGGGGTGATGTACCTGTAGCCCTTCGGCGATAATTTGCAGCACATTCAGCCGGGGATTGAGTGAAGAGTTGGGATCCTGGAATACGACCTGGATTTTTGGCCGCACCGGCAGCATCTTTCGCCGATCCCACTGGTGCAGCGGCTGATTGCGATACCAGATCTCCCCCTGTGAGGGAATAAGCCGCAGCAGCGCCAGCCCGGTGGTACTTTTTCCCGAACCGGACTCTCCCACCAGCCCCAGACTTTCACCGGGGCGAAGGACGAAACTGAGCGCGCGTAGCGCGTGATGGTAACCGGTGACCCGACGCATCAGTCCCTGTTTGATCGGAAAGGCAACCTGAAGCTGACTGACGCGAAGCAGCGGTTCGGCGTGGCTGTCTGCCGGTTCGGGTCTGCCTTCCGGCTCAGCATTAAGCAGCGTTTGTGTATAGGAATGCCGGGGCGAGTCGAACAGCCGTCGGGTGGTATTGCTCTCCACGCACTGGCCGTTGTGCATCACCGTGACGTTATCCGCCAGCTGTCGCACAATATTCAGATTATGCGTGATGAACAGCAGCCCCATATTCAGCTCCTGCTTTAACTCCTTCAGCAGAGTCAGGATCTGCGCCTGGACCGAGACATCCAGCGCCGTCGTGGGCTCATCAGCTATCAGCAGCTCAGGGCGCGTCAGGAGTGCCATGGCGATCATGATGCGCTGACGCTCGCCTCCAGAGAGCTGATGCGGGAAATCTTTCAGCCGCCGGGCGGCGTCGCGAATGCCTACGCGATCCAGGCAGGTCAGCATTTCGGCACGCGCCGCCTCTCTGCGCATCGCGCGATGCAGCGAAAGTACCTCATACAGCTGTTTTTCGACGGTGTGCAGCGGGTTGAGCGACACCATCGGCTCCTGAAAAATCATTGCCATGCGGTTGCCGCGCAGGCCGCGTAGCGTGCGCTCGTCGGCGGTCAGTACGTTCTGTCCGGCAAAGTGTATGTCACCCTGCTGATAAACCACTGGCGGTGACGGGAGCAGGCGCATAATTGACAGGGCGGTAACGCTTTTCCCCGAGCCGGACTCTCCCACCAGCGCGCGCGTTTCACCCGCCTCCACGGAGATCGACAGGCTGTCCACCACCCGCCTTTCGACCCCGGAGGCGCGGAAGGCGATGCTTAAGTCTTTCACAATAAGCAGGGACATACTCAGTGCACCTTACTGGGGTCGAAGGCGTCACGAACCGCCTCGCCGATAAAAATAAGCAGCGACAGCAGGATCGCCAGCGAGAAGAAGGCCGCAATCCCCAGCCACGGGGCCTGAAGGTTGTTTTTCCCCTGCAGGAGCAGCTCTCCCAGCGAGGGAGAGCCCAGCGGCAGGCCAAAGCCGAGAAAGTCGAGCGAGGTCAGCGTGGTTATCGATCCGCACAGAATAAACGGCAGCCAGGTCAGCGTCGCCACCATGGCATTCGGCAACATATGCCGCGACATAATGTGCCGGTCACTGACGCCCAGCGCCTGGGCCGCACGAATGTAGTCGAAGTTGCGCGCGCGTAGAAACTCAGCGCGCACCACGCCGACCAGCTGCATCCAGCCGAACATCACGGTTATCCCCAGCAGCCACCAGAATCCCGGCTGGATGATGCTGGAGAGCAAAATAATCAGAAACAGCGTTGGCATACCGGACCAGACTTCAATAAAGCGCTGGCCCCATAAATCCACCCTTCCGCCGTAGTACCCCTGTAGCGCGCCTGCGATGATGCCCATCACGCTGGAGATAATCGTCAGCGTCAGGCCAAACAGCAGTGAAATGCGTGTGCCATAGAGGATCCTCGCCAGCACATCCCCGCCGTTGGCGTCGGTGCCCAGCCAGTTCTGCGCGGAGGGGGGCGAGGGGAAAGGGACGCGGGTGGCGAAGTTAATGGTGTTATCACCAAAACGGATCGGCGCCCAAACGGCCCAGCCGTGCTGGCTCAGGCGCGACTTAAGCCAGGGATCCTGATAATCTGCGGCGGTGGCCAGCGGGCCACCAAAATCGGCTTCGGTATAATTCACCAGCAGCGGGAAATAGGTACGCTGCTGGTAGTGGACAAGCAGCGGCTTATCGTTAGCCAGCAGGTTAGCGCCCAGGCAGAGGATAAACAGCACGATAAAAATCCACAGTGACCAGTAACCGCGTCGGTTATGGCAAAACCGCGCCCAGCGCGCCTGATTAACCGGGTTCAACCTTTTCATTAGCGCCCCTCGAAATCAATGCGTGGATCCACCAGCGTATAGGTGATATCGCTAAGGATATTCAACAGCAGGCCGATCAGCGTAAAGATGTAAAGCGTGCCAAACATCACCGGATAGTCACGCTGCAGGGTCGCTTCATAGCCCAGCAGGCCCAGGCCGTTAAGGGAGAACATCACCTCAATCAGCAGCGATCCGGTAAAAAACATGCTGATAAAGGTGGCAGGAAACCCGGCGATAACCAGCAGCATGGCGTTACGAAAGACGTGACGATAAAGGATTTTCTTCTCATCCAGTCCCTTCGCTCTGGCGGTCACCACATACTGTTTACGAATTTCATCGGTGAACGCATTTTTGGTAAGCATGGTCAGGGTGGCAAAGCCGCCGATAACGGTGGCCAGCACCGGCAGCGTAATGTGCCACAGATAATCGGAGATTTTTCCAAACCAGGGGAGCGAGTCGAACTGAGGCGACACCAGCCCGCGCAGGGGAAACCAGTCAAGGTAGCTGCCGCCCGCGAAGAGCACTATCATCACGATGCCAAACAAAAATGAAGGGATAGCATAGCCCGCGATAATAAGCGTACTGCTCCAGGTATCGAAGACGCTACCGTTACGTACCGCCTTGTTGATGCCGAGCGGGATAGAAACCAGATAGATAATCAGGGTGCTCCACAGCCCCAGGGTCACCGAAACGGGCAGACTTTGTTTAATCAGCTGAATAACCGAACTGCTGCGAAACAGGCTGTCGCCAAAGTCAAAGCGCGCGTAGCGCCACAACATGTCCAGATAGCGCTGATACAGGGGTTTATCGAAGCCGTAGCGGCGGGTGATTTCGGCAATCACTTCCGGGTCCAGTCCCCGGGAACCGCGATACTGGCTGTCGCCGGGCATCGAATTCGGCGTGCCGCGCGCATGGCTGTCGGAAGCACTACCCCCGCCTGGTAGTCCGGTGCTCTGACCGAACTCGATACTGGCCAGCGCCTGGTCAACCGGACCACCGGGTGCAATCTGCACAATAAAAAAATTAATGGTAATAATCGCCCACAGCGTGGGGATGACCAGCAGCAGCCGGCGTAGCAGATAGGCACCCACTCTTTGCTCCTTAACGACGCTGTGCCGGCAGCCGCGCGGCTTTGTTGACATCATACCACCAGCTGTCAAAGCCCAGTGACCAGGCAGGGCGGATCGCCGGCATTGAGAACTTATTCCACCAGGCATAGCGATCGCGGGCGTTATACCACATCGGGATCATGTAATCATTCCACAGCAGGACGCGGTCCAGCGATCTTGCCAGCGGCAGCAGCGCGTTTTTATCCCCCTGGTGCTGAATGATCTGCTTTATCAGCGCATCAACTACCGGGCTGGCGACGCCCGGGGCATTATAGCTGGAGGCGAGATACGCCGAATCCCAGACCAGCCGCAGTGAGGGATCGGGGATGGGGAAAGCAAAGTAGCTGATGGGGCGCATATCATAATCACGACTGCGCGCACGGGCCAGATACTGTGAGCTGTCGACCTGGCGAAGGGTAAGCTGGATACCGAGCCGTGACAGCGCGTGCTGGAAGGGGAGTACCCACTGATTATTCTCCCCGCTGCGCAGCAGCAGTTCAAAGCTGAATGTCTTCCCCGTCTGCTGATTGGTTAGCTTCTGGTTTTTTATCTCCCAGCCTGCCTGTTTAAGCAGGACCAGCGCTTTGAGAAGATTATCGCGATCATATCCGCTTCCGTCAGTATGGGGAGGCTGATAAATTTGCGTGAATACTTCATCGGGGATTTTTCCCTTAAAGGGCGCAAGGATCTCCAGCTCTTTTGCATCGGGATAATGCCGCGCGGCATATTCGGTATTCTGGAAATAACTGTCAGTTCGACGGTACGCATTATAGAACAGCGCTTTATTCATCCAGTCAAAGTCAAAAACCAGCGAGATAGCCTCGCGCACCCGGCGATCCATAAACGGCGGCTTTTGCACATTAAAGGCCAGCCAGCGGGTATCCGTGGCGGCGGTGTTGGGCTGTTCATCCTTAATAATCAGATGGTGGTCAAAGTTGCTGCCGCGATATTGTGTGGCCCAGCTTTTAGCCGAGCTCTCTGTGCGGAAATCGAATGCGCCCGCCTTGAAGGCTTCGAAGGCAACGTTATCGTCAAGATAATAGTCGTAGCGGATCGTATCGAAATTGAAGCGACCTTTATTCACCGGCAGATTTGCCGCCCAGTAATCCTTCACGCGCGACCAGGTAACAGACTGCCCGACTTTCCAGGCGGTTATCCGGTAGGGACCGCTGCCCGGCGGTGGAGTGCGAAGCGGTTCATCCAGCCGGTGATGCTGCCAGAATTTTTCCGGGAATACCGGCAGCGACAGCAGCGACAGTACCCGATCTTTATCACCCACAGGCAGGTCAAACCGCACGGTCAGCGCGGAAATAGCCCGGGCAGTCACACCCTTATTTGCCACCCGAAACTGCGGTACGCCTTCCGTCATAAATTTGTTAAAGGTGAAGGCCACGTCGCGGGCGGTGATGGGGCTGCCGTCATGAAAGCGAGCCAGGGGATTCAGGGAAACTTCTACCCAGCGATAATCATCAGGATAACGCGCAAACTCGGCAATCAGGGGATAATAGCTGGCGGCTTCATCCTCTGATGAGGTAAACAGCCGGTCATAGAGCGTGTCAGTGCCCGCCGCAGGATTGCCGCGTGAGGCAAAGCGATTAAAGTTATCATAGGTACCCACCGCCGAAAGCGTAATATTACCGCCCCTGGGCGCGGCGGGATTGGCATAATCGTAGTGGGAGAAATCGACGGCATATTTAGGCTCGCCGAGCTGTGCAAACGCGTAACTCTCATTAATATTCTCAGCCTGGGCCGTGGTCACCATGCAGCTGAAAAGTATAAAAGCAAAGCGCAATATCATAAAGTTACTTAGCTCCCACCGTTAATGCCAACATCCCGTTATCACGCCTGGGAGCAGGCAAAAAAAAACGCTGCCGCGGCAGCGTTTTCTCTCTCGTTTTTCGCAGACTTCAGGGGATCGAAATCAGCTTTGCGTTCGGGTCAGAACGCGCCGTGCCTCATGATAGCGATGCTTCCAGTAGTTGTCGTTCAGATTCGAGATCATCACGCCGCTGCTGGTTGAGGCATGGACAAAGTTATCATTACCCAGATAAATGCCGACGTGGCGACCGGTTGAACCGGCGCGGAACAGCACTAAATCACCCGGGCGCAGCTTTGTACGCTGAATGCTTTTCCCTGTGTCTTCCTGCTCATAAGTTGAGCGCGGCAGATCGAGACCAAACTGCTCGCGGAAGGTGGTTTGTACAAAGGCAGAGCAATCAATGCCGCGTTTGCTGGTGCCGCCCAGGCGATAACGAACGCCTTTCCAGACCGCATACTGGTCCATCAGTCGGGATTTGATATCCACGTTCTGAACCATTTTTTCGAATTCATCCTGAGACGCTTGAAGTAAAAAGCCATCCTGGCTCTTAACTGCATGAGTATCAGTTTGTGCATTGTTGCTGCTATTGGTCGAACTACAGGCTGACAGTAACGTCGCTAAGGCGACAGCAGGTAAAACCCGCCAGATATATCTCAGCATCGGTTGAGACTTGACCATTATGTTTGCGATCCCTTGAAGTCCTTAACGACGAAGTCGTCAGATATTACGAAACGGAACGAGATTAATTAGCGCACAGGGGTAAGACAATTCCTGAACCTCTAAAAAGTGCCAGAGAGCACAGTTAAAAGTGTAAATTAAGGAAATATCTTACAGCGTTGGCCTAATCGAAAATGAGATTAACCGATTACAGACGGCATGGCGAGGGGTTTTAGCGTCTTTTTTATAGGTTTTAATGATGTGAAACATAAGAATATTAAAATGGCCGTTTTATCGACAAATGTGCAGGAATCATGAGGGTAAAGAAGGTATTCAGGTGTTAAAGAGGGGTATGATGCAGAACGTAGTTAAATGTCGGTCTGAAAGCATTTTTTATGGCATAAACTGCTGCCAGGGCGGCACCCTCGTCGTTCTTTGTTCAGTTATTTCCGGCAAAGCGTTTATGTCTGTGAGCGAAGAAGGGTATTAAGCAGCACCGTAATAAATGAGATAAGCATTACGATGCTGCCTGCTGCAAAGCATTAACAGACTAATATTTACTTAGCGGGCTTATATTTTCCAGGTAAATAGCGATTAACCACATTGACCAGATAGTCGCTGGCCGGGGTTATTAACAGCCAGCTCATGCCGACCAGCACAATTGAAAGCGAACCCACCGCCACGTCAGTAAACCAGTGTGCCCCAATCATTATGCGGGGAGAGGCAAAAATCAGCACAATGGCTACCGCAATTAAAAAGGCGCGGCGAGTAAAATAGCGCAGCATAAAGCAGGCAAAAATCATCAGCATCATGCCGTGATCGCCGGGGAAGCTGTCCGAGGAGGCATCTTTAGTCGGTATACCGGTCAGCCGCGTCACATGATTCACGTCCGGGAAGAATTTGGTTGGGCTGGGGTGTGAAACCGGGATCAGATGGCCGAGCTGGTTAAGCACGACGGCGGTCAGCAGCATAGTAATACCGATGGCCAGCATGCGACGGCGGCCCTGAGGGGTTTCCTGCAGCCAGAAGCTCAGATAAAGCGCACCCATTGCTAACAGCGAAACGCCATCAAAAGCGCGATAGTTGGTAACGGCCACGAACCACAGCAGGGGTTTGCTGGTGACCAGTCTTTCATTGAACCAGTAGAAAATGCTTTTATCAATGTCAAACCAGAAACCGTGATGGGCGGGCAGATACCACGAGAAAAATAGCGCCAGGCCAAGTGCATTAAGCACCAGGATAGAAAGTAAGCGTTTAGCAGTCATGTCGTCTTAAGGTTAAATTAAGAAATCGTAACGGCGTAGATTATTACACGAAAGTTAAACGAAGTTTCAACAAAGATGTTTGCAACGCGTTCCAGTCCGCCTCCTCTTCATGGATGACCTCAATGCGGCTGTCAGGTGGCGAAGACGATCGGGTCTCGATATGAAATTCGTCACCCTGCCGATTAACGCTAACCAACCCTTCCTGGATGCGCATCACACCTTTAACGCGCGTGACCGGAGACAGGCGCACCCATTCAAGCAGGCCGATGGTATCAAACACCGTATCGCTGTCAAATACCCAGCCGCAGGCGAAATACCCCTGGCCCTGATTTAGCGAACGGCGCCAGCGTGCGTCAGGCTTTAGTGTCAGCGCGGCAAGGCCCGAAGCGGGCTGGCCATGATGATGGGCTGGCTGAGGAAGCGCCTGCTGGTTTTTACGCGGCTGGCGCAAAAGCTGCGCATCAATTCTGCCAAAGGAGGCGGTGATGACCGGACGGCTCAGTGGATCCTGCTGTTGCCAGTCGTGCAGCGCCTGGCGATCGGGTTGGGCCTGTTTAAGCAACATATTCAGCCCCACCTGCATCGGCAGGCCGTTAACACAGCACATGCAGCCGCCGGGGATCTCTTTGAGGATAGCGCCGCTCTCTGCCAGCAGGGCCCCATCAATACCCACTTCGCCAGACTCATTAACCAGTATCGCCCATTTTTCGGTTGCTGGTTTTTGAGAAAGAAGATGCTGGAGGGGGGGGTTGCCGCTGCCCAGAAATCCGGTGATTAAATTGACTCGCGCCATCTTTTCCTCTCTCTGCGCATTCAGCTAAAGGTGAATTAATCTTCTGCTCACCGATGCCGATAATTAACTTACCTGCCCACCAACGACTATCTTCAAAGTGCCAGCAGTTAATCGACGAGGTAACTATGAATGGCGTAAAAATTGCAGTCCAAATGACTGTAGTCAGTCTGCTCATCCCGCTATGGACGGAAACCGCTCTGGCAGGAGAGTCAAAGGCCAGTGCAGGCTCTGGCACCATTACCTTTCAGGGCGCGATTGTGTCGCCCGGCTGTGAAATCGACCAGCAGTCCGACTTGATCAGAACATCCTGTTTTAAGCAGGGGAAAACCCAGGTCTACATCACGCATCCTGATGCGCAGGCGTTGCCTGCTGAGCTGGGGCAAACGCAGGTGAAATGGCTCGACGCACAGCACAAAATGGGGATTATGACCGTCAACTACAATTAGTACGCCCGGGAATTGTTGTAATATAACAAATTCGGCCGCGCGCAAGGACGTTGCCGAATTTATCACTTACTGATTAGTCCGCACGGCTCATATAGCGGCGCTCGGGGATATGAATGCGTATTTTATCGCCGCTGCTCAGGTATTCAGGAACCTGAATAACCAGGCCGGTTATCATTGTGGCTGGTTTTGTTCTGGCGCTGGCAGAGGCGCCCTTAATACCCGGCGTGGTTTCCACGATTTCCATATCAACGGTTTGCGGCAGCTCGAGCGCCAGAATCTGGCCGTCCATGGTCAGGACCTGAATACCAGGGATCCCGCCCTCGGGCAGAAACAGCAGTTCCTCTTCAATCTGCTCTTTTTTAAAGATATAGGGCGTGTAGTCCTCGTCGTCCATAAAGACATACTCGTCCCCATCAATGTAGGAGAAAGTCACCTGACGTCGACTCAGAGAGATGATGTCAATAATGTCATCACCCTTAAAGCGCTCTTCCACTTTCATACCGGTACGGATATCGGTAAAACGCATTTTATACAGCGTCGATGCCCCGCGTGCGCTAGGGCTCTGAACGTCAATATCCTTCACTAACAGCAGCTTGCCGTTGAAACTTACGGCCATACCTTTTTTAATTTCGTTCGCTCTTGGCATATAAAAATCTCAGTAAAAAGGGCCAGGGAAAATTCTCGCGACAACTTACTCTTGCGCAGGGATTCAGGCAAGTGCTGAACGGCAGTCATGCAGGACACTTTTCTCAGAATGTCATTAAAGAATAGTATTCACTCAGGGTGCCTGCTATGTTCAGGTTTTAAACGCCTGCCGCGTTATCCGACGCTCCGTTACCGTTGATTTTTCCCCGAGGTCTTTGATGGAATGTCGTACCGACTGCGGAGCGTGCTGCATAGCCCCTTCGATCTCCAGCCCCATCCCCGGCATGCCGCAGGGGAAGCCCGCGAATACGCGCTGTATCCAGCTTGCTGATAATTTCATGTGTAAGATCTTCACCTCGCCCCTGCGTCCCAGCGTATGCGGCAGCTTAAAGGCGAGGTCTGATATGTGCTTCTCCCATCGGGACGAAGCCCTGACCTGGCTTATTCAGCTTGAAGCTGAAACGGCACCTTAACCTTTATTGCGTTCTCTGCCGCTCTACCTTGTTGCAAACCCCGGATGCGAGATGCAAAACCGAGACAGGGTGTGGACCCCTCCCTGGCGGCGGCCCCCGACATTCTGCGATTTACCCGGCGCGAGAGGTGTCAGCCAAGCTTCAGCTGACCCGATCCCGGAGAACGCTTTCTGCCCGATAATTCCAGAAAGAAGCGATAAAATGTGCGTGGCATCAAAAAATCGTTACCCAGCCAGCGGTAAAACTTGCATCGCCCAGGCGAAGAAGAACACACTCATTGAAACGTTTCAGCGTTGTCCGTTCAGCGTGTTAGACCAGAGAGCGTACGCGGTTTCATGCATTAGCTGAAACGATTCAATCTAAGCAGCGAGGAGAACTATGTTCCAGCTTGAACTGTCCGCTATTCATCCCGGCGCCACTGCCGAAAACAAAGAGGATGCCATTCGTCAGGTTGCTGCCGCACTTACACGCGCGGGCAACGTGGGAGAAGGTTATGTTGACGGTATGCTCGCCCGCGAGCAGCAGACCTCAACCTATCTGGGTAACGGTATTGCTATCCCTCACGGCACCACGGATACCCGCGATCTGGTGTTGCAAACGGGCGTCCAGGTGTATCAGTTTCCGCAGGGTATCGCCTGGGGCGAGGATCAGACCGCCTGGGTGGTGATTGGTATCGCGGCAAAGTCGGATGAGCATCTCGCGCTGCTGCGTCAGCTGACCCACGTTCTCAGCGATGACAGCGTGGCCGAGCAGCTAAAAAGCGCCGATTCAGCCGAAATGCTCCGTAGCCTGCTGATGGGCGAAAAGCTGGCAGGGGAATTTAAGTTTGATACTTCGCTGATTACCACCGACGTTGCCACCGGCGATCTGATGACGCTTCAGGCGCTTAATGCGGGCCGCTTACAGCAGGCGGGGGCAGTCGATGCGACCTTTGTCAGCCGTGTCATCGCCTCCCGCCCGCTTAACCTGGGGCAGGGCGTCTGGCTAAGCGACAGCACCGAGGGCAATCTTGCCAGCGCGGTCGCCGTCAGCCGCAGCGCCACGTCCTTTGAGGTTGACGGTGAGAAAGCCGCGCTGCTGGTGACCGTGGCGGTCAACGATGACAGCCCGCTAAACGTGCTGAACTACCTCAGTGACCTGCTGATTAACCAGAAAGCCGATCGCCTGTTGAGTGCCGATGCAGCGGGTATTCTTGCGCTACTGACCAGTGAAGTCTCGGAACAGGCGGATGTGCTGACGGAAGAGTTCACCATCCGCAACGAACATGGCTTGCATGCCCGTCCCGGCACCGCGCTGGTCACGGTGATCAAACAGTTTAATTGCGACGTCACCGTGACGAATCTCGACGGAAGCGGCAAGCCAGCCAATGGCCGGAGCCTGATGAAGGTTGTGGCGCTGGGGGTGAAGAAAGGTCACCGGCTGCGTTTTACCGCCAGCGGTGAAGATGCACCTCAGGCAATTAAGGCTATTGGTGAGGCAATTTCTGGCGGTCTTGGCGAGGGGGCATCATGAGCAGGCGCGTCGCCACTATCACCCTGAACCCGGCTTACGATTTGGTGGGTTATACGCCTGAAATCGAACGGGGCGAGGTCAACCTCGTAAAAACGACCGGTCTGCATGCGGCGGGTAAAGGGATAAACGTTGCTAAAGTGCTGAAGGACCTGGGGATCGATGTCACCGTTGGTGGCTTCCTCGGTAAAGAGAATCAGGATGGCTTTCAGCATCTGTTCAGCGAACTGGGTATTGCCAATCGTTTTCAGGTCGTTGAAGGCCGTACCCGTATCAACGTTAAGCTCACTGAGAAAGGCGGAGACGTAACGGATCTCAACTTTTCGGGGTTTGAGGTTACGGGGCAGGACTGGGAGCGTTTCACGACCGACTCGCTAACGTGGCTGGGCCAGTTTGACATGGTCTGCGTCAGCGGTAGCCTGCCCGCCGGTGTTGAGCCGGATGCGTTTACCGACTGGATGCGCGCGCTGCGTACCCACTGCCCCTGCATTATTTTCGACAGTAGTCGTGAAGCGCTGGTGGCGGGTCTTAAAGCCGCGCCCTGGCTGGTGAAGCCCAACCGGCGCGAACTGGAGATTTGGGCCGGACGCAAACTCCCGACGTTGAAGGATGTAATAGAAGCGGCACATGCTCTGCGCGAACAGGGTATTGCTCACGTGGTGATCTCACTGGGTGCTGAAGGCGCGCTGTGGGTAAATGCTTCAGGTGAATGGATTGCCAGACCGCCCGCGTGTGAAGTGGTAAGCACCGTGGGTGCCGGGGATTCAATGGTTGGTGGGCTGATTTATGGCCTGCTGATGCGCGAATCCAGCGAGCACACGCTTCGACTGGCTACGGCCGTAGCGGCTCTGGCCGTGAGTCAGAGCAACGTTGGCATTACCGATCGTACTCAGCTGGCCGCGATGATGGCGCGCGTCAAGCTGGAACCATTTAACTGACAGCAGGAGAAGCACAATGAAAACGCTGCTGATAATTGATTCTTCGCTGGGCCTGGCAACAGGTTATCTGGCAAAAAACATAGCAACCGCCGCTGCGGTGAAACTGGGCGTGACGCTGACCGATAGCCTGGCTGAGGCCGATCAGGTGATTGTGGCAGGAAAAAATATTCCTGCCGACGCCAGCCTTAATGGCAAATCTGTTTACGTTGCCGATATTGAACAGCTCCTGCGCCAGCCAGACGCGGTGCTGACTACGGCGCAGAGCGAAGCCAGGCCCTGGCATGCGCCAGCAGCCTCGCCAGCGCAGGCGCCAGCAGGTGCCCTGAGCGAACAGCGGGCAAAACGCATTGTTGCGGTAACCGCCTGTCCTACCGGCGTGGCGCATACCTTTATGGCAGCCGAAGCCATTGATACCGAAGCGAAAAAACGCGGCTGGTGGGTGAAGGTTGAAACGCGCGGGTCCGTGGGCGCGGGCAATACCATCACGGCAGAAGAGGTGGCAGAGGCTGATCTGGTCATCGTGGCCGCAGATATTGAGGTGGATCTGGCGAAATTTGCCGGTAAGCCGATGTATCGCACCTCTACCGGACTGGCGCTGAAGAAAACGGCCCAGGAGCTGGATAAGGCGGTCGCGGAAGCGAAGCCTTATCAGCCTAAAGGGGGCAGTAGCTCAACATCACAGAGTGAAGAGAAGAAAGAGAGCGCGGGCGCCTACCGTCATCTGTTAACCGGTGTCTCCTATATGCTGCCGATGGTAGTCGCGGGTGGGTTGAGCATCGCGCTGTCGTTTGCTTTCGGTATTACCGCCTTCAAAGAGCAGGGCACGCTGGCGGCGGCACTGATGCAAATTGGCGGCGGTAGCGCCTTTGCGCTGATGGTACCGGTGCTGGCTGGTTTTATTGCTTTCTCCATCGCTGACCGCCCGGGTCTGACGCCGGGTCTGATTGGCGGCATGCTCGCGACCAGCATTAATGCGGGCTTCCTCGGTGGGATTATTGCCGGTTTTATTGCCGGTTATGCCGCAAAATTTATCAGCGCCAAACTCCGGCTTCCGCAGAGTATGGAGGCGCTTAAGCCGATTCTGATTATCCCGCTAATCGCCAGCCTGATAACCGGCCTGCTGATGATTTA
Source organism: Erwinia sp. PPS120 (assembly GCF_047918655.1). Classification (GTDB taxonomy): domain Bacteria; phylum Pseudomonadota; class Gammaproteobacteria; order Enterobacterales; family Enterobacteriaceae; genus Erwinia; species Erwinia tasmaniensis_A. The sequence goes on from NZ_JBLREF010000010.1 coordinate 73,350, forward strand.
CGTGGTTGGCACGCCGGTTGCGAAAATCATGGAAGGGCTGACCCACTGGCTGGCCAATATGGGTACGGCAAATGCGGTACTGCTGGGCGCGGTGCTGGGTGGCATGATGTGCACCGATATGGGCGGCCCGGTTAATAAGGTGGCCTATGCCTTTGGCGTCGGTCTGCTCAGTTCGCAAACCTATGCGCCAATGGCGGCAATCATGGCCGCGGGCATGGTTCCTCCGCTGGCCATGGGGCTGGCAACGCTGGTGGCGCGCAGGAAATTTAATAAAGGCCAGCAGGAAGGGGGCAAGGCAGCGCTGGTACTCGGCCTCTGCTTTATCTCCGAGGGGGCCATTCCCTTTGCCGCACGCGACCCGATGCGCGTACTGCCCTGCTGCATTGTGGGCGGCGCACTGACCGGTGCCATTTCTATGGCGGTAGGCGCGAAGCTGATGGCGCCGCACGGCGGCCTGTTTGTTCTGCTGATCCCCGGCGCTATCACCCCGGTAATGGGTTACCTGATGGCCATTATCGTGGGAACCCTGGTGGCGGGTCTCTCCTACGCGATACTGAAGCGTCCGGAGTCGGAGCTGGCTAAAGCCTGATACCTTTCTGATGAAAAAAAGCGCGGGCAACCGCGCTTTTTTATTGATCCCCGCCCCGCATAAACAACCGGAAACACGCTGGCAGGCCCCTCCCGATAAACTTACTTCTGCTCAGATCTGAGCCACGCAATTTCATCTTTCCAGATATCGGGATTTACCGTCTCCAGAATCAGCGGAATGCCATCAAAACGCGCATCTTTCATCAGCCAGCTAAATACCGTTTTACCAATATTGCCTTCACCCAGGCTGTGATGGCGGTCGACCCGGCTGGCAAATTCACTTTTAGCATCGTTGAGATGCATACCGCGCAGAAAATCAAAGCCCACCGTGCGATCGAATTCCGCAAAGGTGTCCACGCATGCCGCTTCCGTACGTAAATCGTATCCTCCGGCAAAGGCATGGCAGGTATCAATACACACGCCGACGCGTGATTTATCCTCTACGCCATCGATAATCGCCGCCAGATGTTCAAAGCGGAAACCGAGATTGCTGCCCTGTCCGGCGGTATTTTCAATGACGGCAGTCACGCCCTGAGTCTGGTCCAGCGCAATGTTGATTGACTCGGCAATGCGCTTCAGACACGCCTCTTCATCAATCTGCTGCAGGTGGCTGCCGGGATGAAAGTTCAGTAGCGACAGTCCCAGCTGTTCACAGCGGCGCATTTCATCTAAAAACGCCTCACGCGACTTATCCAGCGCCTCCTGCTGCGGATGGCCAAGATTAATCAGATAACTGTCGTGCGGCAGGATCTGTGCGGAGGTGAAGCGGTATTTTTCACAGGCCTCGCGAAAGGCATTAATTACCTCTCCACTGAGCGGCGCGGCCCGCCACTGACGCTGGTTTTTGGTGAAAAGCGCAAAGGCCGTAGCGTCAAGTTCATGTGCGCGAACCACTGCTTTATCTACGCCGCCCGCTGCGCTGACGTGGGCACCAATATATTTCAAGCCGTCTCTCCTGTTAAAGGCCTCTGTTCAGATCGCAATGATAACCGCTGGCGGTAAGCGATGACCACAGCTGCTGCACGATAAGTTATGCCCACAGATGCTGAACGGTGAGGTTGATAATGCCACCGCCCGTAATCAGCCAGATGAAAAGCAGCGCACCCAGCATAAGAGGTTTAGTACCGGCCTGCCTGAGGTCCGCGAACCGGGTCGTCAGCCCCAGCGCCGCCATTGCGGCAGCCAGCAGCACATTATCGATCTGGATGAGTCCGTTAACCAGCGAGGCGGGTAGCAGATGTAACGAGTTAACCAGTATGGCGACAATAAACAGCAGAGCAAACCAGGGAATGGCGATCTTTACCTTAGACGTTTTACTCTGGCTGGCCGTACGTTTTACCCAGGCGCTGAGCAGCAGCAGGAAAGGAGCCAGCATTATCACGCGCAGCATTTTCGCGATCACGGCGGCATTTTCGGTTTCCGGGCTGACGGCGTGTCCCGCAGCAACGACCTGTGCCACCTCATGTAGCGTTGACCCGGTATAGACGCCCCAGATTTCAGGGGTCAGATGCGAAAACAGGCTGTGCGCGTAAGGGTAGAGCAGGGGGTAAATGAAGATCGCCAGGGTACCGAAAATGACCACGGTGGCAACGGCGACGGACACTTTTACTGAATCGGCTTTTATCACCGGTCCCGTCGCCAGAATTGCTGCTGCGCCGCAGATACTGCTGCCCGCTCCGATCAGCCATGCAGACTCCCGATCCAGGCCCAGCAGGCGACGGCCCGCCCAGCAGGCGATAAAAAAGGTTGAACTGAGAGTCAGCAGATCAATGATGATGCCGCGGACGCCCACTTCCGTGAGCTGTTGAAAGGTCAGTCGAAAACCATACAGCACAATCCCCAGCCGCAGCAGGCGCTGTTTTGTCAGCACCACGCCTGCATCGCAGCGGGCCGCGACGCGGGAGTAAAGCGTATTCCCGACAACCACCCCAACAATAATCGCCAGCGTCAGCGCACCCAGGCCGAGTGAGGCTATCACCGGCAGGGCGCTCAGCCAGGTGGCGGCTGCGGCGAGCAGCAGCGCCATCAGCAATCCCGGAATAAAGCGCTGCGGTCGCGCGGGGAAGGTAGGGAAAGTAAAATCAGTCATGGCTCGCTCCTTTTCAATATGCACAGCATGGAGAAGGCTGGTTTAAAAGAGAAATAGATTATATATTTATTATTAACCACTATTAAAGATAGATTCAGGGCCATTATCAGATGGAGAGGGGGAAGTTATGCATATCACGTTAAGGCAGCTGGAGGTGTTCTGCGAGGTACTGAAAAGTGGATCCACCACTCAGGCCTCACAGGGAATGTCGCTGTCCCAGTCGGCCGTCAGCGCAGCACTGGCCGATCTCGAAGGGCAGCTCGGCGTCCAGCTGTTTGACAGGGTGGGCAAGCGACTGGTGGTGAACGAACATGGGCGGCTGCTCTACCCGCGTGCGCTGGCGCTGCTGGAACAGGCAATGGAAATAGAGCAGCTGTTTCGTGAGGATAACGGCGCCCTGCGGGTTTATGCCAGCAGTACCATCGGCAATTACCTGCTGCCTGGCATGATTGCCGGCTGGCGACGCGATTATCCTGATTTGCCACTTGAGCTGAGCGTCGGTAACAGCCAGGATGTGATTAATGCGGTCGCCGACTTTCGGGTCGATATTGGCCTGATTGAAGGCCCGTGTCACCGACCCGATCTGATAAGCGAACCCTGGCTGGAGGACGAGCTGGTGGTGTTTGCCGCACCCGATGCAGATATCTTTAACCAGCCCGTCACGCTTGATACGCTGGCCAGCGCCACCTGGATCCTGCGTGAAAAGGGATCGGGTACGCGAGAAATTGTCGACTATCTGCTGCTTTCCCATCTGCCGCAGTTCAGACTGGCGCTGGAGCTGGGAAATTCAGAAGCAATCAAGCATGCGGTGCGTCACGGCATGGGCATCAGCTGTCTGTCGCGCCGGGTTATAGAGGAGCCGCTGGCGCTGGGAACGCTGCGCGAGGTGGCCATTCCTCTGCCCGAACTCAACCGGACGCTGTATCGTATCCACCACCGGCAGAAACATCTTTCCCGACCGCTGCTGCGCTTCCTCAGCTACTGTATCGAATAGTCCCTGACCGCTGTTGCGCTCCTCAGTGACTGTATCGAATAGTCCCCGACCGCTGTTGCGCTCCTCAGCGACTGTATTGAATAGTCCCGGACCGCGATATGCCTGCCCTGGCGCCTGCGTTATAAGTATTACCGTGGCATTGACGCGGGATAAGGGGCTGTTGCTTATAATTCCGGGCTGATCATGAACCTATCTTATAACGCGGTGGAATCACTATCCCTGCGGGGGGAGTTTGTTACAATCGCGCCTTATTTATCCAGGATACAGCATTTCAAGATGGTTAAGGACAAAAAAACAACAGAACAGCCTGCGCTAAGGCGTGAGTTAAAGGCGCGTCATCTGACGATGATCGCCATTGGGGGGTCAATTGGTACCGGCTTGTTTGTTGCCTCGGGTGCGACCATTTCCCAGGCTGGCCCGGGCGGGGCGCTGCTCTCCTATGTGCTGATCGGCCTGATGGTCTATTTCCTGATGACCAGCCTGGGGGAGCTTGCTGCCTTTATGCCGGTCACCGGCTCGTTTGCCACCTATGGCGCGAACTACGTTGAGGAAGGCTTTGGCTTCGCACTGGGCTGGAACTACTGGTACAACTGGGCTGTGACCATCGCTGTTGATCTGGTGGCATCCCAGCTGGTGATGACCTGGTGGTTCCCCGATACCCCCGGCTGGATCTGGAGCGCGCTATTTATGGGCGTGATTTTTCTGCTTAACTACATCTCGGTAAAGGGTTTTGGTGAGGCGGAGTACTGGTTTTCCTTAATCAAAGTCGTGACGGTCATTATCTTTATCGCGGTTGGCGTGCTGATGATCGCGGGCATTCTGCGCGGCGGTGAGAATGCCGGCTGGCACAACTGGCAGATCGGCGATGCACCGTTCTCCGGCGGCTTTTCAGCCATGATCGGCGTGGCAATGATTGTCGGCTTCTCTTTCCAGGGAACGGAGCTGATTGGCATCGCCGCCGGTGAGTCCGAAGATCCGGCGAAGAACATCCCCCGCGCCGTGCGCCAGGTGTTCTGGCGTATTCTGCTGTTCTACGTGCTGGCGATTCTGGTGATTAGCCTGCTTATCCCTTATACCGACCCGCGCCTGCTGCGTAACGACGTGAAGGATATCAGCGTAAGCCCCTTTACCCTGGTGTTTGAACACGCGGGCCTGCTCTCGGCGGCGGCGGTAATGAATGCCGTCATCCTGACGGCGGTGCTGTCGGCGGGTAACTCAGGCATGTATGCCTCCACCCGTATGCTGTTTACCCTGGCGCGGGAAGGAAAAGCGCCGCGTATTTTTGGCAAGCTGTCGAAAGGCGGCGTACCCCGTAATGCGCTGTATGCCACCACCGTGGTCGCCGGGCTCTGTTTTCTCTCCTCGATGTTTGGCAACCAGACGGTCTATCTCTGGCTGCTGAATACCTCCGGGATGACCGGCTTTATCGCCTGGCTGGGTATTGCCATCAGCCATTATCGTTTCCGCCGGGGCTATATCGCGCAGGGGCATTCGATCGCTGAACTGCCTTACCGCTCAGGCCTATTCCCGCTGGGCCCGATTTTTGCCTTTATTCTTTGTCTGACCATCACCCTGGGACAGAACTATCAGGCCTTTTTGCAGGATCGTATCGACTGGTATTCGGTTGCGGCCACCTATATTGGTCTGCCGCTGTTCCTGATTATCTGGCTGGGCTACCGGCTGACCAAAAAAACCCGTTTTGTGAAGTACAGCGAGATGGTATTCCCTTCCAGTAATCGCTAATTCAGACAGCGTGATACGCACAGGGCGCGGCTTCCGCGCCCTTTTGGTCACAGCTTCTTACTACTAATACCATTGATAACCATTATCATTTGCTTTATTGTTACGCCGCTGCTTCTCCTGCCTCAGCGCGAACAATTACAGGTATTAACCATGAGTGTGACCCACGACTCCATGCAGTACGTCGAAAAAAAGCCTAAAGAGAGCGTGATGGGACGTTACCATCAGCTGCTTCGCTATCGCCTGCTGCTGATGGCCGTGCTGGTACTGGCTATTCTCGCTTCGCTTATGCTGGATTTTACGCTGGGTCCGTCCGGTCTCTCACTCCATGACCTCTGGCGGACGCTGATGTCGCCGGAGAGTGTCGATGCCGGAACGCGCGTCATCGTTTGGGATATTCGCCTGCCCTATGCGCTGATGGCGGTAGTGGTAGGACTGTCGCTCGGCCTGGCAGGGGCGGAGATGCAAACCATTCTGAATAACCCGCTGGCCAGTCCGTTTACCCTTGGCGTCTCGTCCGCTGCCGCCTTTGGTGCTGCGCTGGCTATCGTACTGGGTATCGGCATTCCCGGCATTTCTGACCAGTGGTTTATCTCTGGTAATGCCTTTATCTTTGCGCTGATCGCCGCGCTGATGCTGGATGGTGTGACCCGCTGGACACAGGTTGCCACCTCCGGCGTGGTGCTGTTCGGCATCGCGCTGGTCTTTACGTTTAATGCGCTGGTCTCCATGATGCAGTTTATCGCCAGCGAAGATACGCTACAGGGGCTGGTGTTCTGGACCATGGGCAGCCTGGCGCGCGCCTCCTGGCAAAAGCTGGGCGTACTGGCGCTGGCCTTTGCGATACTGGTGCCGTTCTCAATGATGAGTTCATGGAAGCTGACGGCGCTGCGCCTGGGCGAAGATCGCGCAGTGAGTTTTGGCATTGACGTGCGACGCCTGCGGCTGGGTACGCTGTTGCGCATCAGTATTCTCTCTGCGCTGGCGGTCGCCTTTGTCGGGCCGATCGGCTTTATCGGTCTGGTGGCGCCGCATATCGCCCGGATGATCTTCGGTGAAGACCATCGCTACTATCTGCCTGCGAGTGCGCTGACCGGCGCGCTGGTGCTATCCATGGCGTCGGTCGTGTCGAAAAACCTGATCCCCGGGGTGATTATTCCGGTCGGTATCGTCACTTCACTGGTCGGTGTGCCTTTCTTCCTGAGTATTATTCTGCGCCACCGGGGGACGGTCTGATGGACGGTTTAACGATTAGCGGTTTCCATGCCGGTTATCCGAAGCGCAGGGTCATCAGTAATCTGAATGTTCCCTGCTTACCACGGGGGAAAATTACCGTGCTGCTGGGGCCAAACGGCTGTGGTAAATCGACGCTGTTGCGGTCCCTGGCAGGCCTAAACCGCGCGCAGGGCGAACTGTGGGTTAATGGCTGTGAGCTGATGTCGCTGCCATTCGCCCGTCGCGCGGAGCGTGTAGTTTATCTGCCGCAGTCGCTGCCGGCAGGCGTTCATCTGCACGTACTGGAATCGATTATTGTTGCTCAGCGCGCATCCGGTGGCCGCAGCAGCGCCGACAGCGAGGCAGAAGTGATGGCCCTGCTGGATCAGCTGGGCATTGCCCACCTGGCCTTATGCTATCTGGACCAGCTTTCTGGCGGTCAAAAACAGCTGGTGGGTCTGGCCCAGTCGCTTATTCGTCGGCCAGAACTTCTGCTGCTTGATGAACCGCTGAGCGCACTGGATTTGAACTATCAGTTTCACGTAATGGATCTCGTTCGTCGGGAAACCCGCAGGCGAAATATCATTACCGTGGTCGTGGTACACGATATCAATATTGCGCTGCGTCACGGCGAACACGTACTGATGCTGAAAAATGGCGCGCTGATCGCTGACGGTACGCCGGAAGAGGTTATCACGCCGGGGAGCCTGGCGAGTGTTTACGGCGTAAGAGGGCGCATTGAGCGCTGCTCTCAGGGTACGCCGCAGGTGCTGATTGATGGTCTGGTGACCGCGCCGGTACTCTGATGCTTTAGATGCTTTAGATGCTTTAAGGGTAACGTTCAGGATTTAAGAACCGTCACCCGCAGTAAGCGGGGCGTTTTCGCCCCGAATTCAAAATAAACCGGTTAACCGGTACTAATTAAGAAGTGGCAGTTTTTGAAGTGTGGGCATAAGGACTGATAACACATTAAGCATTACCAAGGAGAAGGCTATGTTCCGGTTCAACCCTCTGTTACGCGGTGGGCTGTATGCTTCCGCGCTGATCTTTACGTTCCCGGCTGCGGCTGAAGAACGTGATGAAAAAGAAGAGACGATGGTCGTCACCGCGTCCTCGGTAGAAGTGAATCTCAAAGAAGCCCCCGCCAGCATCAGCGTTATTACCGCTGAAGACCTGCAACGCAGGCCCGTACAAAACCTCAGTGACGTACTTCGCGACGTTCCCGGCATACAGCTCAATAACGAAGGCGATAACCGTAAAGGCGTCAGCCTGCGCGGGCTGGATAGCAGCTATACGCTGATTCTGATCGACGGCAAGCGGGTCAACTCGCGTAACGCCGTGTTTCGGCATAACGACTTCGACCTGAACTGGATACCCGCCGATGCGATTGAACGTATTGAGGTGGTACGCGGACCAATGTCCTCGCTTTACGGCTCCGATGCGCTGGGCGGGGTAGTGAATATCATCACCCGTAAGGTAGGCAGGGCATGGCACGGCACGCTGAGCGCCGATGCCACGATGCAGGCGCATCGCGATCGTGGAGACAGCGAAAACGGCAATTTTTTTACCAGCGGGCCAATAATTAAGGATCTGCTGGGCGCTAAAATTTACGGTAGCCTGGGCAGGCGGGGAAAGGACAGCCAGCAGGTGTCTTCCACGTCGGCGACGGGCTTGTCGCCGCGTATTGAGGGCTACACCACCCGCGATGCCAACGTGGAATTTACGCTGACGCCCACGGAGGATCAAGAACTGACTTTGGGCTATGGCGTGAACCGTCAGGATCGTGATTCCGACTCGCTGAACAAAAATCGTCTGGAGCGGCAGAACTACTCGCTGGGCCACAATGGCCGCTGGGGCGGGGTGAATACTGAACTGCGCTTTTACGGCGATCGGATAGATAACTATACCGGTAGCGATAATATCGTGGCGCAGAATAATGCGCTGGAAGGCAAGCTGGTTATACCACTGGCCGATATCAGCCAGCTGCTGACCTTTGGGGGCGAAATGCGACATGATACGCTGACGGACCCGGTCAATCTGACGGGAAGCGGGCGCACTTCCGCCAGCCAGTTTGCGCTTTTTGTCGAGGATGAGTGGCGAATTTTCGACGCGCTGGCGCTGACCACCGGCGTTCGTATGGATGATCATCAGACCTATGGCGATCGCTGGAGTCCGCGCGCCTACCTGGTTTATAACGCCAGCGATACCCTGACGGTGAAAGGCGGCTGGGCCAATGCATTCAAAGCGCCTTCGCTGCTACAGCTCAGCCCTGACTGGCAGGCGAACTCCTGTCGCGGCAGCTGCGGCATTGTCGGAAGTAAAGATTTGAAGCCGGAGACCAGCGAGAGCGTGGAGCTGGGGCTTTACTATGAGGGGGAGGAAGGGCTGCTTGATGGTATAACCGGCAGCATTACGGCTTTCCAGAACACGATTAGCGATATGATTAGCGTGGCGCGTAACTCCTCAAAAGAGCTGGCGCCCGGCTACACTAATTTTGTGGGGTTTGATAAGAACGGTAAGCCCATTTTCCGCTATTACAATGTGAATAAAGCGCGCATCACCGGCGTCGAGAGTGAGGTTTCTGTTCCCTTTACGGATGCGTGGAAGCTGACGCTAAATTATACCTATAGCGACGGACGCGATCTTAGCGATGGTGGCAATAAGCCACTGAAGGAGCTGCCGCTGCATACCGCCAACGGGACGCTGGACTGGTCACCACTGCCGGACTGGGCATTTTGGCTACAGGCGAACTATTCGGGGCAGCGTCGAACCCTGAAGAACAACGGCGTGACGCCGGGCGGTTATATGCTGTGGAACACGGGGGGGAGCTGGCGGGCCAGTAAGGCGGTGAAGCTGAAAGCGGGGGTGATGAATCTGGGGGATAAGGCGCTGGATCGCGATAGCTACAGCTATAACGAAGATGGCCGTCGTTATTTCGCCGGGATTGATTACACCTTCTAGTTCGTCTCTGTGGCCCGCGCTGTAGGTTGTCGTCTGCTACGACGGCAGGCAGTGTGGGCTGGTTAGCGGGTCCGCTGCGGGGGCGGTGGGCCAGCGCAGTATTCGCCGGGCTGCAATATCGGCTTTTCCGGGGACAATCCCAGCGTTTGCCGGACGTCATGAAGCTGCAATATCGGATTGTCCACCTCTCAGGTTGCCGAGCTGCTTTGAGTAAAACCGTTTAGCTCTCCGCAGGTATCATCAGCACAACTTCCAGTTAAGCCCTAAAAACGCTCAGGCTTTGTAGCCCGCCCGGACCACTAGCAGGTAATCCGGTAGTGTGCTTTTGATAGCGCCTGCCCAGCCTATAGCGCTGAGTTTTTTGCAGAGTTCTTCCTCTTCCAAACCTGCCGAAAGAGTTTATGTTACCCCCGGAACCGCTCTTACCCGCAGCGAGCACAATGCGAAAGGAGCGAAGGAACCGCGCAACGCGCGGCGGGAGGACCGCCAGGCACCGGCCCCCACCCGTAGGCGACTACCCCGGACCTTTGCCGCACCGGCCCCCATCCCCAGGCGACTACCCCGGACCTTTGCCGCACCGGCCCCCATCCCCAGGCGACTACCCCGAACCGCCCAAAAAAAAGGCTCCCCGATGGGAACCCTTAATACGCGCAAACCGACCTCGTTACGCCAGCAGATGCTCAGCGTGGAAGCGCAAATGATCCTCCACGAAACTGGCAATAAAGAAATAGCTGTGATCGTAACCCGGCTGGATCCGCACGGTTAACGGAAAACCCTTCTCCTGAGCAATCGCTTCCAGCCTCTCCGGGTGCAGCTGATCGGCCAGGAACTGATCGCTGTCACCCTGATCAATAAGCAGAGGCGGCGTTGATGACGCCTGCCGCATCAGCCAGCAGCTATCATACTCGCGCCACGCCTGCCGATCGTCGCCCAAATAGGCGCTAAACGCCTTCTGCCCCCAGGGGACCTCCATCGGATTAACAATGGGTGCAAACGCTGACGCGGAACGAAAGCGGGCCGGATTTCGTAGAGCCAGCATAATGGCACCGTGACCGCCCATTGAATGTCCCATAATGGCCTGACGATCGCTAACGTGAAAATTACTGGCAATCAGTGCCGGTAGCTCCTCGTTAATGTAATCGTACATGCGGAAATGAGGCTTCCAGGGCGCTTCGGTCGCGTTCAGATAAAACCCTGCACCCTGGCCCAAATCATAACCTTCATCATTGGCAACGCCTTCCCCGCGCGGGCTGGTATCCGGCATCACCAGCACCAGACCTAAATCAGCCGCCACGCGCTGCGCACCGGACTTCGTGGCAAAATTTTCATCGGTGCAGGTCAGGCCAGCCAGAAAATAGACCACCGGCGGCGGCGCATCGCGTTTAGGGCCGGGCAGAAAAATACTGAACGTCATATCGGCGTTCAGGGTGGCAGAACGGTGGCGATAGCGTTGCTGCCAGCCGCCAAACAGACGATGTTCTTCAAGTAGTTCCAGCGTGGACGCCATCAGTCCTCCCGATTATTTACTGAAATGCACCACGGAACGGATCGATTTACCTTCATGCATCAGGTCAAATGCGTCATTGATCTCTTCCAGCGGCATCGTATGGGTAATAAAATCGTTCAGCTGGAACTCGCCGTCCATATAGCGCTGAACGATACCTGGTAGCTGCGTCCGACCCTTCACGCCGCCAAATGCCGAACCGCGCCACACGCGCCCGGTCACCAGCTGGAAAGGCCGGGTTGAGATCTCTTCTCCCGCGCCCGCCACGCCGATAATCACCGATTCGCCCCAGCCTTTATGGCAGCACTCAAGCGCTGAACGCATCACGTTAACGTTCCCGATGCACTCGAAGGAGAAATCCACCCCGCCATCGGTCATCTCAACGATCACTTCCTGAATAGGCTTATCATAGTCCTTCGGGTTAATCAGATCGGTTGCGCCCAGTTTGGTAGCCAGATCGTATTTGCTGGTATTGATATCAATACCGATAATGCGACCCGCCCTGGCCATTTTTGCGCCGATGATGGCAGACAGACCAATGCCGCCCAGACCGAAAATTGCCACGGTATCGCCTTCCTTCACTTTGGCGGTATTCATCACCGCACCCATGCCGGTGGTCACGCCGCATCCCAGCAGACACACCTCTTCAAGCGGTGCCTCTTTGCTGATTTTCGCGAGTGAAATCTCTGGTATCACGGTATATTCAGAGAAGGTCGAGGTGCCCATATAGTGGAAAATGGGTTTGCCGTCCTTAAAGAAGCGGGTAGTGCCATCCGGCATCAGGCCTTTGCCCTGGGTGGTACGAATAGCCTGGCAAAGGTTGGTCTTGCCGGACAGACAGTATTTACACTGACCACACTCAGGCGTGTAAAGCGGGATAACGTGATCGCCTACGGCGACGCTGGTGACGCCTTCGCCCACGGCTTCAACAATACCGCCGCCCTCATGGCCGAGGATGGCCGGGAACACGCCCTCAGGATCCTTGCCGGAAAGGGTATAGGCATCGGTATGGCACACGCCGCTTGCAACGATGCGCACCAGCACTTCGCCCTTTTGCGGTGGCATTAAATCAACTTCTTCAATTTTGAGTGGCTCACCGGCAGCCCAGGCGACGGCGGCGCGCGTTTTGATCATTTCCATAGCTCTTCTCTTTTGTGGTTTCAGTGCAACAGGGGTGATTAATTATGGACGAATTTCGTCAGGATCTGACGTATCGTCAACGTGCTCGATAATCAGTAACTTCAGGGCCTTTACGTTAGGGGTAAAGGCATCACGCCGCCAGACCAGCCAGGTGGTGGTCTCGCTGACGTCAGCGGGCAGTGCATGACGCCGGACATCCATTCGGGCCGGAAGCTGTTCGAGAACCGATTCGGGCAGCATAGCCAGCCCCGCGCCGCTGGCGACGCAGGCGAGCATCGCGTGGTAAGACTGTATCTCCATAAAACTGCCGGGCTGAACGCCGCCGCCGCGGAACCAGTTTTCAAAGCGCAGCCGGTAGGAACAGCTGGGGCGAAAGGCGAACAGCGTTTCCCCCACGGCATCGGCGGGATGTGTAATGGGCGTATGGCCGAGACCGGAAATCAGCACCATCTTTTCATGGAAGACAATACAGCTGTTAAGCTCGTCCGCCGTAACAGGACCATCGGCCAGCGCAGCGGCCAGCGTACCTTCGCGCACCCGGCTGATGACCTCGCCAGAGGTGCCGGTTATCAGCGACAGGGCCACAGAAGGGTAACGCTGATGGTAGGCAGCCAGCAGCGCGGGCAGCCGGGTTGCTGCCGTGCTCTCCATTGAGCCCAGGGCAAAATTGCCTCCCGGCTCGCCGTTATGCGCCATACTCATCGCTTCCTCACTCAGCGCCAGAATGCGCCGGGCGTAGCAGAGAAAATTATGCCCTACCGGCGAAAGGCGCAGGCGCTGTTTCTCGCGGATAAACAGGTCGGCTCCCAGCTCCTGTTCAAGCTGACGCAGACGGGTGGTCAGGTTGGAGGGCACGCGGTGTAGCTGCTCAGCCGCGCGCGCCAGCGAACCCGTTTCCGCTACCGAACAGAACATTTTCAACTGGGTCAGATCCATGCCTTCTCTTTTTGTAAGTAAGTTGGTGATGATTATTCACTTTCCGTCAGTGTAGCGATCCTCCATCATACTGGCAACCCTTTATCGGCAAGCTGTCTACTGGCGCACTTTACTTTCAGGAGCAGGAATATGGCTGTTCGCGTGGCGCTGAGCGCTTTTTTATCACTGGTTGTTGCGATGGGGATTGGCCGCTTTGCTTTTACCCCGCAGGTGCCGCTGATGATCGGCGAGCATCAGCTCTCGCTGACCAGCGCGGCGGTAGTGGCCGCCATCAATTATCTCGGTTATCTGTTTGGTTCGTACGATGCTATGCGCGCAACCCGGCGGGTGGAGCTTCGACTGAAAGTCGGCGTCTGGGGGGCGGTGGCGCTAACGCTGCTCTCAGCCTGCGTTGAAGGAGCCTGGCTGCATGGCGTCGTCCGCTTTCTGACTGGCTGGGCCAGCGGCTGGGCCATGGTGCTGATTGCCGCCTGGAGTAATGAACAGCTGCATAAACATGGCCGTGCCGGACTGAGCGCTGCCGTGTTCGCCGGGCCGGGCACCGGGATCCTGCTTAGCGGCATGCTGGCGGTCTTACTGCACGGGCAGCACGTCAGCGCCGCCACGGCCTGGCTGGCTTACGGACTGCTGGCGCTGGTCCTGATCGCGCTTATAGCCCGTAACCTGCCGGGGCCGGGGCAACTTCACCGTCCTGAAACGGCACCGGCGCCGCTGGTGCTGACGGTGGGTCTGAAAAAGCTGGTCTGGAGCTACAGTCTGGCAGGCTTTGGCTACATCCTGCCCGCGACCTTCCTGTCACAGATGGCGGTTTCGCGCTTTCCCGGCAGTCCATTTGCCCAGTACGTCTGGCCGATATTCGGCGGGGCGGCGGTTATCGGCATTGGCCTTGGCATTCTCACCCGCCATTTTGGTCAGGCTAATCTCCGGCTGGCGATAGTGCTCTGGGCGCAGGCGGCGGGGGTGTTTGTCGTTGAGATGATGCCGGGGATCGGCGGTCTGGCACTGGGTGCGGTGCTGATGGGGGGCGGTTTTCTCTGCGTAGTGCAGCTTACCCTGCACTATGCCCGCGAGCTGGCGCCGCAGCATGCCCGCTACATGGCGGGCCTGTTAACCACCGGCTATGCGGTAGGTCAGCTGTTCGGACCGCTGCTGTCCGCACTTTCCACCCAGCTAACGCACCGACTGGAACCCGCGCTGTACGTGGCCGGGGCGGCGCTATTGATAGCTGGCGCGCTGGTCTGGAAACGCGACCCGGCGGCGCAGTGAAAGTCGCCACCGACGCCTTGCGAACCTGTCTTCTGGCGCTACGTGAAACAGTTTCACCCCGGTTTAAATTGATTCACTGGATTAACGTCGCATTGTGTACCAGAATAGCGCCTCAGAATTTTTGCCGGTCCCGCCCGGGGCCGGAATAACACCCGCTGGAGAAAAGATCGCCATGGCTACGTTAAGTCAGGAAGCCGCACTGGTTCACGAAGCGCTGCTTGCGCGTGGACTGGAAACCCCGTTACGCTCGCCTGCGCGTGAAATGGATGACGAAACTCGCAAACGCCTGATAGCCGGGCATATGACTGAAATCATGCAGTTGCTGAATCTGGATCTTTCAGACGACAGCCTCGCCGAAACGCCGCATCGCGTGGCCAAAATGTACGTTAATGAAGTTTTCTCTGGCCTGGACTACGCGAATTTTCCAAAAATCACCGTCATCGAAAATAAGATGAAGGTCGATGAAATGGTAACGGTGCGTGATATCACCCTGACCAGCACCTGTGAACACCACTTTGTGATTATCGACGGTAAGGCCACTGTGGCTTACATCCCTAAGGAAAAGGTTATCGGACTGTCGAAGATTAACCGCATCGTGCAGTTTTTCTCCTCGCGCCCGCAGGTTCAGGAACGTCTCACCCAGCAGATTCTGGTGGCGCTGCAAACCCTGCTCGGCACCAATAACGTTGCCGTTTCCATTGATGCGGTGCATTACTGCGTGAAGGCGCGCGGCATTCGCGATGCGACCAGCGCCACCACCACCACGTCGCTGGGAGGATTATTCAAATCCAGCCAGAACACGCGGCAGGAATTCCTTCGCGCGGTACGCCATAGCTGATGCCCTGCGGTTCATCAGGTTTGCTTTAACACAGGACAGGAGTCATGCCGCGTATTCACACGCTGGATTTTATCCGTGGGCTGGCTATTCTGGGCATTCTGCTGCTCAATATCATCGCGTTTGGCCTGCCCCGGGCCGCCTACCTTAATCCTGCCTGGCACGGGCTGCCGCCGGATTATGACGCCTGGTGCTGGGCGCTGGTCGATCTCTTTGCCCAGGAAAAATTCCTTGCCCTGTTTGCGTTACTCTTTGGCGCCGGTCTGCAGATGCTGCTGCCGCGGGGCAAACGCTGGCTCCAGGCACGGCTCAGCTGGCTGGTGCTGTTGGGTTTTCTGCACAGCACCCTCCTGTGGGACGGGGACATTCTGTTCGACTACGGCCTGATTGGGCTGGTGGTCTGGCGGATGATCCGCGATGTTTCTTCCAGCCGCCAGCTCTTCAATACCGGCGTAATGCTCTATCTGATTGGCAGCTGTGCGCTTGTCGTGCTGGGACTGGGAGCCTCTTCACACCCCAATAGTGGCTGGCTGCCGGGTTTTGCCGACGTGCAGTACGAAACCTTCTGGAAGACCCAGGGGGGCTGGCCTGCAATTCTGAACCGACTCGACCTCTTCTCATCCGGCCTGATGGCGCTGCCCGTGCAGTATGGCTGGCAGCTGGCCGGGTTGATGATGGTCGGCAGCGCCCTGATGCGCAGCGGCTGGCTGAAAGGCAGCTACAGCCTGGCACATTACCGCCGCACCGCCGCTATCCTTATCTCGCTGGCCTGGCTGATTGAGCTTCCCGCTATCGCTTTACAGTGGGCTTCCGGCTGGGAATTCCGCTGGTCCGGCTTTTTTCTGCAGGTTCCCCGTGAAATTAGCGCGCCGCTACAGGCAGCAGGGTACGCGGCGCTCTGTTTTGGCTACTGGCCCACGCTGTCGCGCCTGAGGATAACCCGGGCAGTGAGCGGCGTGGGACGTATGGCGCTGACCAACTATCTGCTGCAAACCCTGATATGCACCACCCTGTTTAATCGTCTGGGCTGGTTTAACCAATGGGATCGCTGGCAGCTGGTGGCGATGGTGCCTGCCGTGTGGCTGGTAAACCTGTCGTTCTCCCTCTTCTGGCTGCGCCATTTCCGACAGGGCCCGGTTGAATGGCTGTGGCGCAGGCTCACGCTGCTGAACGGCGGTAAGCCTCTGACGACGGGTTTTCCGGGAAAGGGATAATCACTGCGTTGTCAGGAAGATGATGGCGCTCACAAAGGCAGGAGAAAGCGTTGTAACCGTTTTCATCCCTGTGACGACTTTCACGTAGCCGCGCCGCTTATGCTGTAAGAATGGCCTCCAGTCAATCTGACATCTGGAAGGTCTATGCATCAACCATTCTCTCCGGGCCGCTGCCCATGATGACCATTCGTGATGTCGCCCGCGCAGCGGGTGTCTCGGTGGCCACCGTTTCACGCGTACTGAATAACAGCGCCGTCGTTACGCAGAGCACCCGTGATGCGGTGTTAAAGGCGGTCGATGGCCTCGGCTATCGACCCAATGCTAATGCCCAGGCGCTGGTCAACCAGGTCAGCGATACCCTTGGCGTTGTCGTGATGGACGTCTCCGATCCCTTTTTTGGTGCGCTGGTTAAAGCGGTGGATTCGGTTGCACAGCGCTGGCAAAAGCACGTGCTGATTAACAACGCCTATCATCAGGCCGACAAAGAGCGGCATGCCATTGAGGTATTGATCCGTCAGCGCTGTAACGCCCTGGTGGTGCATGCGAAAGCGCTTGAGAATGCAGAGCTGATCTCGCTGATGGACGAAGTCCCAGGCATGGTGATGATCAACCGCGTGGTGCCGGGCTATGCGCACCGCTGCGTCTGCCTTGATAACGTCAGCGGTGCGCTGATGGCCACCCGCATGCTGCATCAGCAGGGGCATCAACGTATTGGCTATCTGGCCTCGAGTCACGGGATTGAAGATGTGCACCAGCGACGTGAGGGGTGGCGGCAGGGGCTTTCAGAACAGGGCATTCTGCCGCCGGAAAACTGGATAGCAAGCGGTGAGCCGGATATGCAGGGAGGCGAAGCGGCAATGGTTGAGCTGCTTGGCCGCAACCTGCATCTGAGCGCGGTTTTTGCCTATAACGACAGTATGGCGGCAGGCGCGCTGGCCGCACTGAAGGATAACGGCATCCGGGTACCGCAGGCGTTATCCCTGGTCGGCTTCGATGATATCCCCATTTCACGCTACACCGATCCACAGTTAACGACGGTTCGCTACCCGATTATTTCTATGGCAAAGCTGGCGACGGAATTAGCGCTCAGGGGCGCGGCCGGGCAGCTGGATGAAAGCGAACAGCACTGCTTTATGCCCACGCTGGTACGCCGCCATTCGGTTGCGTTCTGTCAAAATGCGGAGCCGGTCACTAACTCAGGTGATTCCCTGGTGTAACCGTTTTCAATCTGTGAGTAAATTCACAGTTAATTAACATCTCATTCTCTATGATGGCTGCGACCTGACGGTAATGAAACATTATGTAACGCAGGTCAACCCTTATATGATGGCGGTTTCTGGCTTGTTGAAATAATAAATTACAAAGCCGTCCGGAAGTGGTACCGCAGGGGGGAAGTCGTTTTTATTTAACACATAACTGGCTTTGCTTAACGTTACGTCAACCTTAACGCCTCGTCGGGATCGCGCTGTTGCAGATCCGCGACGCCGCAGACCACCCTGTTTAAAACCGGAGATACTATGAAGAAGGCTTTCACCCTCACCACCCTGGCTGCCAGCATGATGTTCGGTGCAGCGGCTCACGCCGCCGACACCCGTATCGGCGTAACGATCTACAAATATGACGACAACTTTATGTCCGTCGTGCGTAAAGACATTGAGAAAGAAGCCAAAAACAGCGCGGGCATCCAGCTGCTGATGAATGACTCTCAGAACAGCCAGTCCACCCAGAACGATCAGATCGATGTGATGGTCGCCAAAGGCGTTAAGGCGCTGGCAATTAATCTGGTTGACCCGGCGGCGGCGGCAGTGGTGATAGCGAAAGCCAAAGCGAATGATATTCCGGTGGTCTTTTTCAATAAAGAGCCGACCGCCAAAGCGCTGGCCAGCTATGACAAAGCGTATTACGTCGGGACCGATTCAAAAGAGTCCGGGGTGAAGCAGGGCGAGCTGATTGAGAAACACTGGAAAGCCAACCCGTCATGGGATCTGAACAAAGATGGCGTGATCCAGTTCGTGCTGCTTAAAGGCGAGCCTGGCCACCCGGATGCGGAAGCCCGCACCAAATATGTTATCGACACCCTGAATAAAGACGGTCTGAAAACCCAGCAGCTGCATCTTGATACCGCGATGTGGGACACCGCCCAGGCGAAAGATAAAACGGATGCCTGGCTTTCCGGCCCGAACGGCAACAAAATTGAAGTGGTCATCGCCAATAACGATGCCATGGCTATGGGGGCGGTTGAGGCGCTGAAAGCTCATAATAAATCCTCCGTGCCGGTCTTCGGCGTCGATGCCCTGCCGGAAGCGCTGGCCATGGTGAAATCAGGCGCGATGGCCGGCACCGTGCTGAACGACGCCGGGAACCAGGCGAAAGCGACCTTTGAACTGGCGAAAAACCTCGCCGCTGGCAAGCCCGCAACCGAAGGCACCCAGTACAAGCTGGATGGCAAAGTGGTACGCGTAGCCTACGTGCCGGTGGATAAAGACAACCTGGCCCAGTTTTCTAAATAACTCAGATCTGACGGGCGCAGCCCTTTGCGCCCGCTACCGGGCTGGCGATCGGGCCCGCCTGGTTTCACGCAACAATTAGCCAGGTAGAACTATGGCCAGTGATAAAGTGCAAACACAGCGCGAATACCTGCTGGAGATGACCGATGTCAGTAAGTCATTCCCGGGTGTGAAAGCGTTGGACCATGTCAATCTCAAAGTGCGTCCGCACTCCGTCCATGCCCTGATGGGTGAAAATGGCGCGGGGAAATCGACGTTATTAAAATGCCTGTTTGGTATTTACAGCAAAGACGCGGGCACCATTCTTTTTCAGGGCCAGGAAGTAAATTTTAACAGCGCGAAGGAAGCGCTGGAAAACGGCGTGTCGATGGTACATCAGGAGCTGAACCTGGTACTCCAGCGCACGGTAATGGATAATATGTGGCTTGGACGCTACCCGAAAAAAGGCATATTTGTCGATCAGGATAAAATGTATCGCGATACTAAAGCGATATTCGACGAGCTGGATATTAATATCGATCCGCGCGATAAAGTGATTACGCTGTCCGTATCGCAGATGCAAATGATCGAAATTGCCAAAGCATTTTCCTATGATGCAAAAATTGTCATTATGGATGAGCCGACCTCCTCGCTAACGGAAAAAGAGGTGAATCATCTGTTCACCATTATCCGTAAGCTGAAAGCGCGCGGCTGCGGGATCGTGTATATCTCGCATAAAATGGAGGAAATTTTCCAGCTGTGTGATGAGATAACTATCCTGCGCGACGGTCAGTGGATTATTACCCAGCCGCTGGAAGGGCTGGATATGGATAAGATTATAGCGATGATGGTGGGGCGTTCGCTCAATCAGCGCTTCCCGGATAAATCGAACGTGCCGGGGGAAACCATTCTGGAGGTGCGCAACCTCACATCGCTGCGCCAGCCGTCTATCCGCGATATCTCCTTCGATCTGCGCAAGGGTGAAATCCTGGGCATTGCCGGACTGGTGGGGGCAAAGCGCACCGACATTGTCGAAACCCTGTTTGGCATTCGCGAGAAATCCGGCGGCACCATCCGGCTGCACGGCAAAAAGATCAATAACCACAGCGCAAACGAAGCGATCAATCACGGCTTTGCGCTGGTTACCGAAGAGCGTCGCGCGACGGGTATTTACGCTTTCCTGGATATCGGGTTTAATTCGCTGATTTCCAATATCCGTAAATATAAAAACAGCGTTGGCCTGCTCGATAATAAGCGGATGAAAAGCGACACCCAGTGGGTAATTGATGCCATGCGGGTGAAAACGCCTGGGCACCGCACGTCGATCGGCTCCTTATCGGGAGGGAATCAGCAGAAGGTTATTATTGGCCGCTGGCTGCTCACCCAGCCTGAAATTTTAATGCTGGATGAGCCAACGCGCGGCATTGACGTAGGGGCAAAGTTTGAAATTTATCAGCTTATTTCAGAGCTGGCGAAGAGAGAGAAGGGCATTATTATTATCTCCTCCGAAATGCCAGAGCTGATAGGCATTACCGACCGGATTCTGGTAATGAGTAACGGCATGGTTGCAGGCATAGTCGACACAAAAACCGCTACGCAAAACGAAATATTACGTTTGGCATCATTGCACCTTTAATGAGGTAAGGGCTGTTACCATGAAAGCAGTTAATAAGAAAAATGCGCTCACCTGGCTGAAAGAGGGCGGAATATACGTTGTATTACTGGTGCTGCTGGCGATTATTATCTTTCAGGATCCCACCTTCCTGAGCTTAATGAATCTGAGCAATATTTTAACCCAGTCGTCGGTGCGGATTATTATTGCGCTGGGCGTCGCCGGGCTGATTGTCACCCAGGGTACCGACCTGTCGGCCGGTCGTCAGGTCGGCCTGGCGGCAGTCGTCGCCGCAACGTTGCTTCAGGCGATGGACAACGCCAACAAGGTGTTCCCGCATATGGATACGGTGCCAATTCCCCTGGTTATCCTCGCGGTATGTCTTATCGGCGGGATTATCGGGCTGGTGAATGGCCTGATCATTGCTTATCTGAAGGTGACGCCCTTTATTACCACCCTGGGCACCATGATTATCGTTTACGGCATTAACTCGCTCTATTACGACTATGTGGGTGCCTCGCCAATCGCGGGCTTTGACGAGAAATTTTCAACGTTTGCGCAGGGGTTTATTCGCTTCGGTGACTTTAAGCTGTCGTACATTACCTTTTACGCGGCTATCGCCATTTTCTTCGTCTGGGTACTGTGGAATAAGACCCGCTTCGGGAAAAATATCTTTGCCATTGGCGGTAACCCGGAAGCGGCTAAGGTCTCGGGCGTTAACGTCAATTTCAACCTGATCCTGATTTATGCGCTATCGGGGGTGTTTTATGCCTTTGGTGGCATGCTGGAAGCGGGACGCATTGGGTCGGCGACCAATAATCTGGGCTTTATGTATGAGCTGGATGCGATAGCGGCCTGCGTCGTGGGCGGTGTCTCCTTCGCAGGCGGCGTGGGAACGGTAGCGGGCGTGGTCACCGGGGTGCTGATTTTCACCGTGATTAACTATGGCCTGACCTATATCGGCGTGAACCCTTACTGGCAGTACATTATTAAGGGCGGCATTATTATATTCGCCGTGGCGCTCGACTCGCTGAAATATTCGCGGAAGAAGTAAAGGCGTCCTGCGCCCGCCGCGTGTGGGCGTCGGGCAGAATGACGCCATCACTGAGGGTCGTGCGGTTTTTTCTCCAGCTTTTCCTGTAGCTCCAGCAGCTGCTCCGGCGTCACGGCGGGATAGCTCTGGGCATCTTCCGCCACCTCCTGTCTTGCCGGAATTGGCACCAGCGGGCCAAGAAAACGCGGTTCACGCTTCATCAGATACAAATCAGCCAGCGCGCCCAGCCGGGCGCCCACCTCACGTACGCGAATATTGATCATATTCTTTGGCGACGGCACCGCATAGCACTGGGCCTGAATCCCCATATGCAGGGCAATAAACAGCGCGCGCTCGCAGTGAAAACGCTGGGTGATAATAATGAAGTCGTTGGTATCAAACACTTTGCGGGTGCGCACTATCGAATCCAGCGTGCGGAACCCGGCGTAGTCGAGCACGATATCTGCCGGGTCGACGCCTGCGGCAATCAGATCGCGGCGCATGGTCATCGGCTCGTTGTAGCTTTGCTGGGCGTTGTCACCGCTTAGCAGCAGGTAGTTTACCTTACCGCTGTTGTAGGCGTTAATGGCGCCCTGAATGCGGTAAAGGTAATACTGATTAATCACGCCGGTGCGGTAGTACTTAGCGGTCCCCAGGACCACGCCCACCTGGCGGTGCGGCAAAGATTTAAGATCGTCGTAGACCCAGGGCGCGGTTTTGACGCTTATCCAGCGATCCAGGCCGAGCGCGGTCACTACCATCAGCGTAGCGATGATAATCAGACCATAAATCAAGCGTTTTACCATGCCGGACGTTGCTCAGCGTTGCTGCCTAAGGATGGGTCAAGGCTACTTTACCCAGGGAAACGAAGCAAGCAGCGCTGCACCATATGGTGGCATTTCGCACAATACGCGCTGGCAGGAAACTGAGGGCGGGAAAACGCCGGGCGTGGGAAACGCCCGGCAGCAGGATCAGATTGAAGTACGACGATAGTTACGGTACTGCGGCAGCCAGAAGTTGGCGGCGATGGATTTTGACAGGACGTCTTCTGACGTTACTACCGCCACGCCTGCCAGCTGGGCAGCCTTGCCCACCGCCATGGCGATCACTTTTGACACGCCCTGAATATCCTTCACCTCAGGCAGTACCGGACCGCGGCCGTCATTGACCAGCGGAGAGCAGTCTGCCAGCGCGCGGCTGGCGGCCATCAGCATGCTGTCGGTCACGCGGGTCGCACCCGAGGCGATAACGCCCAGGCCGATGCCCGGGAAGATGTAGGAGTTATTACACTGGGCAATTGGATAGGTCTTCTCTTTCAGCAGCACCGGAGAAAACGGGCTGCCGGTCGCGACCAGTGCCGCGCCATCGGTCCAGGCCAGAATATCCTGCGGGGTGGCCTCAACGCGTGACGTAGGGTTAGAGAGCGGCATCACAATGGGACGCGGACAGTGTTTGTGCATTTCCCGCACGATCTCTTCGCTAAACAGGCCCGGTTGACCGGATACGCCAATCAGGATGTCAGGACGTGCATTGCGTACCACATCCAGCAGCGACAGCGAGTCAGACGCGACATCCCAGTGCGCCAGCTTTTCACTCTTCTGCACCAGCTTCGTCTGGAAGTTGAGCAGGTTAGGCTGCTTATCGGTCAGCAGGCCAAAGCGGTCGACCATATAGACGCGCGCGCGAGCTTCTTCGTCGCTCAGCCCTTCTGATTTCATCTGCGCAATAATCTGTTCGGCGATACCGCAGCCCGCAGAACCGGCACCGAGGAACACCACCGTCTGCTCGCTCATGGTGCTGCCCGCTGCGCGGCTGGCCGCAATCAGCGTCCCCAGAGTGACCGCCGCGGTGCCCTGAATGTCATCGTTAAAGCAGCACACTTCATCGCGATAGCGCTCCAGCAGCGGCATCGCATTTTTCTGCGCGAAGTCCTCGAACTGCAGCACCACGTTTGGCCAGCGGCTCTTCACGGCCTGGATAAACTCGTTAACGAAGTTATCGTACTCTTCGCCGGTGATGCGCGGGTGACGCCAGCCCATATACAGTGGGTCGTTTAGCAGCTGCTGATTATTGGTGCCCACGTCCAGTACCACAGGAAGGGTATAGGCCGGGCTGATGCCGCCACAGGCGGTATAGAGCGACAGCTTACCAATCGGGATCCCCATGCCGCCGATGCCCTGGTCACCCAGGCCAAGAATGCGCTCACCGTCAGTGACTACGATCACCTTTACATTCTGCTTGGTGGCGTTTTGCAGCATATCTTCAATGCTGCCGCGATTAGGATAGGAGATAAACAGCCCGCGCGCGCGACGATAAATTTCAGAGAAGTGTTCGCAGGCAGCACCCACGGTCGGGGTGTAGATAATCGGCATCATCTCTTCAAGATGATTGTCCAGCAGGCGATAAAACAGCGTTTCGTTAGTGTCCTGGATATTGCGCAGGTAGACGTGCTTGTCGTTATCGTTTTTGAAATCCTCAAACTGTCGCCATGCGCGCTGGGCCTGTTCTTCAATGGTTTCCACCGTTTCGGGCAGCAGGCCGTTGAGGTTAAAATCGTTACGCTCTTCGACAGAGAAGGCGCTGCCCTTGTTCAGCAGGGGGAATTCCAGCAGGATAGGGCCAGCGTAAGGGATATAGAGCGGTCTTTTACTTTCGTAGTCGAGTTCCATGCGGGTATTACTCATTCGAAGCGGGAAGGTGTGGAACAATCCTAAAATAATTCATCTGAAAGTACAGCTTTTGTTAACAATTGATAACAAAAGCAGCAGCATTATTGCCGTTACGGTGCGACGCAATGGGCCATCTGGTCGCACCCAGGTGGAATAATGGCATCAGGCTAGCGGTGTCACGGTCAGATGGTTGCAGCCCAGCGCCTTAAGCGTTGCTTCGGTTGCCTGGTACTGAATCACCTTCGCCTCCGCTGATTCCGCCAGTACCGCCCGCCGGATTTGCTGCACGCTGCGCCCGGACAGGTTCAACAAAATCAGCGCGGCCTGCAGCGGCGGGAGGCTGGGGTTAAACGCGGCGTTCTCCGCATAGGAACCGGCAAAAATCGCGCCGTCCGACGCCTCCAGCGCGACGCCGCTCCAGGCCTGGGTATAAGGAGCATGGCTGCGATTAGCGGCCAGAAGGGCTGCCTGGGTCAGCGCATCGCCCTCTGGCTGAATACCCTGGTCGGTCTCATCCATCAGCAGGGTCTGGATCGCCAGGTCACGCGGCCCAAAGGCATCCGGCAGATAGTGGCCGAGCGTGGCGGTGTCGCGCCCTGGCAGATCGATTTTCAGCGCGGTTCCGCTGTTTAACTCATTCATAAACTGGCGGCAGTGGCCGCAGGGCGTGTAGTTAACGGCGATCGCCTCCAGCTGCCGTTCGCCCCTGAGCCAGGCATGGGTAATCGCGCTCTGCTCGGCATGAACCGTCTGCTGCATTGTGGCGCCGCTGAACTCCATATTGGCGCCGAACCACAAATGACCGCTTTTGCCGCGCGCGACTGCGCCGACGTTAAAGTCAGAAAGCGGGGCAACGGCGCAGGCGGCCGCCAGCGGTAGCAGGGCAAACGCCAGCTCGCGATCGTTCAGACCGCTAACATTTTTGATCTCTTCAACCTGCTGCGGAGTGAAACACGCCGCAAAATCATCACGGGAAAGTACAGGCAGCAGGGCGCTCTGCAGCAGCGTGGGCAGCGCGGTAAACGCTGCCTGGAAACGTGGGTGCATATCAGGCCTCTCTGGCAGATTTGGCCGCTTATTCTGGCGAGCCGCCGCAGCGTTGTATGTGATTTTGTTCACATTTACAATGTAATCTGTGAAAAAGAATCCTCAAATGAGAGACTTGCCGCAAGTTTACCGCCACAGGTGCATCATGATCGGAAAGATAAAGGGTGCCAGCAGCGAGGTAATGATGCCGCAGATCACCAGCGCCAGCGAACTGTAAGCTCCTTCCTGGTAGTCCAGCTCGGCGCAGCGGGCGGTGCCCAGCGCGTGCGAGGCGTTGCCAATGGCCAGTCCGCGCGACGCCCTGCTCTTTATTTTGCACAGGTTAAGCAGCATATGACCAAACACTGCACCCAGCACGCCGGCCATCAGGACGCAGATCGCGCTAATCGCCGGGATGCCGCCCAGGGTCGCGGAAACGGCCATGGCAATTGGCGTGGTCACGGACTTAGGCATAATGGTTGCCGCTATTTGCGGCGACGCGCCCAGCCAGAGGGCAATGGCCGTGCCGGAGATCATGGCGGTCATACTGCCGATAAAGCAGACGCTGATAATCGACTTCCAGCGCGCCCGAATCTGATGCATCTGCTCGTAGAGCGGCAGCGCCAGCGCGACCACGGCGGGCTGCAAAAGCTGATTCAGCAGCGAGCTGCCCTGAAAATAGCGGGCGTAGGGCATTTTTAGCAGCACCAGCAGCGGCACAATGACCACGATGGATACCAGCAGCGGATTCACCAGCGAGATTTTTACCTTTGCAGCCAGCTTACGTGCAGCCAGGAACACCAGCAGGGTAAGCGGCAGCGACCACCAGATATCACTCATTTTCCGCCTCCGTTAATCCCGCTGTTATGCCGTGCAGACGGTGTGAAATCAGGCCAACGGTCAACAGAACGACAAAGGTGCTGACGACGCAGGAGATAACAATGGGGCCAAACTGCGCGCTCAGTACCTGCGTGTAGTTCATTATTCCCACGCTGATGGGGACAAACAGCAGCGCCATATAGCGGATAAGCAGATGACTGCCGGGTCTGACCCACTCAACCGGCATAATCTGTGAGGCCAGCAGCGCAAAGAGGAGCAGCATGCCGATGATACTGCCTGGAATGGCCACCGGCAGTAAAGAAGCGATGCCGTTACCGGCGTACAGGCAGAGGTAAATGATGATGAAGGCGCGAAGGTATCGCCAGATAAATGACAGCGCGCGGCGCATGAGGCACTCCTGCTTTGATGAACGTGAATCCCATAATGGAGAATAAAGCGTAGTGTGACTCAGCCGGTCAGAATAAAAAAGGGGCGAACCCCGTCGCCCCTTAATGTGCCTGTTCAACCCGGTTTATCCGGGCTGAGTAAGGCTGGTACAGGCTTACTTAACCTGCATGCCCGGCTGCGCACCGCTGTCCGGGCTGAGCAGGAAGATATCCTTACCGCCCGGGCCAGCGGCCATCACCATGCCTTCGGAAAGTCCAAAGCGCATTTTACGCGGTGCAAGGTTTGCCACCATCACCGTCAGACGACCTTTCAGCACCTCCGGGTCCGGATAGGCAGCGCGAATACCTGAGAACACCTGACGCGTTTCGCCGCCCACGTCCAGGGTCAGGCGCAGCAGCTTGTCAGAGCCTTCAACCAGCGTGGCGTCCTGGATCAGCGCGATACGCATATCCACTTTGGCGAAGTCATCGAAGCCAATCGTCTCCTGGATGGGCGCATCGGCCAGCGGGCCGGTTGGAGCAGGCTGGCTGGCGGCGGCATCCTCTTTGGAGGCTTCGATCAGCGCATTGACTTTATCCATCTCAATACGGCTGTAAAGCGCCTTAAAGGCTGAGATATCGTGATCGAGCAGCGGCTGTTCGGTCCCCTCCCAGTTCAGGGTCTGGTTTAAAAACGCTTCAGCGCGTGCGCTCAGTGAAGGGAGCACCGGCTTCAGCCAGGTCATCAGCACGCGAAACAGGTTCAGGCCCATCGAGCAGATTGCCTGAAGATCGGCATCGCGCCCTTCCTGTTTTGCCACCACCCACGGCGCCTGCTCGTCTACGTAGCGGTTAGCCATGTCCGCCAGCGCCATAATTTCGCGCACCGCGCGGCTGAACTCACGGCTGTTCCAGGCTTCGCCAATACTGACCGAGGCATCGGTAAAGGTTTTATACAGCGCCGGATCGGCCAGTTCGGCAGAGAGCCGACCGTTGAAACGCTTGTTAATAAAACCCGCGTTACGCGAGGCCAGGTTCACCACTTTGTTGACGATATCGGCATTGACGCGCTGCACAAAATCTTCCAGATTCAGATCGATATCATCAATGCGCGAGGAGAGCTTGGCGGCGTAATAGTAGCGCAGGCTGTCCGCATCCAGATGCTGTAACCAGGTGCTGGCTTTGATAAAGGTACCGCGTGATTTGGACATCTTCGCGCCGTTGACCGTCACATAGCCGTGCACGAACAGGTTGGTTGGCTTACGGAAGTTGCTGCCTTCGAGCATCGCTGGCCAGAACAGGCTGTGGAAATAGACGATATCCTTGCCGATAAAATGATAAAGATCGGCGTCGGAATCCTTCTTCCAGAAAGCGTCGAAATCGATGTCTCCACGCCTGTCGCACAGGTTTTTAAATGAGCCCATATAGCCGATAGGCGCATCCAGCCAGACATAGAAGTATTTGCCCGGCGCATCGGGGATTTCAAAGCCGAAGTAGGGCGCATCCCGGGAGATGTCCCACTGATTCAGCCCCGATTCAAACCACTCCTGCATCTTGTTCGCGACCTGCTCCTGGAGCGCGCCTGAGCGCGTCCACGCCCTGAGCATTTCGCTAAACTCGGGCAGGTCGAAGAAGAAGTGTTCAGAATCGCGCATTTCCGGCGTCGCCCCGGACACCACGGACTTAGGTTCAATCAGTTCGGTCGGGCTGTAGGTGGCACCGCATACTTCACAGTTATCACCGTACTGGTCGGCCGATTTACATTTCGGACAGGTGCCTTTCACAAAGCGATCCGGCAGGAACATGCCTTTTTCCGGATCGTAAAGCTGTGAAATGGTGCGGTTTTTGATAAAACCGTTTTCCTTCAGGCGGCCATAAATCAGCGCTGAAAGCTCCCGGTTTTCGTCGCTGTGCGTCGAATGGTAGTTATCATAGCTGATGTCAAAGCCGGCAAAGTCGGTCTGATGCTCCTGACTCATTTCGGCAATCATCTGCTCGGGGGCAATACCCAACTGCTGAGCTTTCAGCATTATCGGGGTGCCGTGCGCGTCATCCGCACAGATGAAGTAAACCTGATTGCCGCGCATTCGCTGGTAACGGACCCATATATCTGCCTGGATATGCTCGAGCATGTGGCCGAGATGGATGGAACCGTTAGCGTACGGCAGGGCGCACGTTACCAATATTTTTTTCGCGACTTGAGTCATAGTAAGACTTGCTATACCTGTTTAAATAGGGGGGATAGATGGTAACCGAGAGTCGTCCCTGCGTAAACTGTACTGCGATCCCGATTGGGGGTTTTGCCGGGCATCGCGCTGCTCTAAGCGACATCTGATATGCTTAACTCTTACACCTCACACTGAATACAAGGAGCCGGGATGTCGTTAAATTCCCAGCAGCAGCACTCTCCGGAAGCGCTGCGCGCCACGGTGATGGGTGTTCTGACCCACTTTGAACACCCAACGCTTCAGGCTAATCTCACCACGCTTAAGGCGCTGCACCACTGCGCGCTGATGGACAATACCCTGCATCTTGACCTGCTGATGCCTTTCGTCTGGAACGGCGGTTTTGAGGTGCTGAAAGAGACGACCAGCGCCGAGCTGCTGCGTCTGACCGGCGCAGAGGCGATTAGCTGGCGGCTGAGCCACGAGGTTGCCACGCTGAAGCGGGTGAAAAACCAGCCGGGCGTTAAAGGGGTGAAGAACATCATTGCCGTCAGCTCCGGCAAAGGCGGGGTGGGGAAATCCAGCACGGCGGTAAATCTCGCGCTGGCGCTGATAGCAGAAGGGGCGAAGGTCGGGCTGCTTGATGCCGATATTTATGGCCCGTCACTCCCCGATATGCTCGGTACGCGGGACGAGCGGCCCACCTCGCCGGATGGCACCCATATGGCGCCCATTATGGCTCACGGGCTGGCGACCAACTCCATCGGCTATCTGGTAACGGAAGATAATGCCATGGTGTGGCGCGGCCCGATGGCCAGCAAGGCGCTGATGCAGCTGCTGAATGAAACGCTCTGGTCAGAGCTGGACTATCTGATCCTGGATATGCCGCCGGGCACCGGTGACATTCAGCTGACCCTGGCGCAGAACGTGCCGGTGACCGCCGCGCTGGTGGTCACCACCCCGCAGGATATTGCCCTCGCGGATGCCCGCAAGGGGATAGTCATGTTTGAGAAGGTCAGCGTGCCGGTGCTGGGCGTGGTGGAAAATATGAGCGTGCATATCTGTAGCAATTGTGGCCATGCCGAATCGATCTTTGGCAGCGGCGGGGCGGAGAAGCTGGTCAGCCAGTACCATACGCGTTTGCTAAGCCAGCTTCCGCTGCATATTACGCTGCGCGAGGATCTGGACGACGGAGTGCCCACGGTAGTGCGCCGTCCGGACAGCGAGCTGACTCAGCTGTATCGTCAGCTGGCGGGAGAGGTTGCCGCCCAGCTTTACTGGCAGGGCGAGGTGGTTCCGGCTGATATTGCCTTCCGCGCGCTTTAACGGCACGTCCAGGCTGAGTCAGAACTGCACGTCCTGGCTCAGCCAGAGTCAGGT
This sequence comes from Erwinia sp. PPS120, assembly GCF_047918655.1. Taxonomy (GTDB): domain Bacteria; phylum Pseudomonadota; class Gammaproteobacteria; order Enterobacterales; family Enterobacteriaceae; genus Erwinia; species Erwinia tasmaniensis_A. The sequence continues at coordinate 103,408 of NZ_JBLREF010000010.1, forward strand.
AAATTTAGCTCGCTACGGCTGTTCCATCCCGCCCCGGCCGGCTTAACGTCTCAACCCGGGGAACGCATACCCCGGGTGTAAGCGCTATTAGCCTGGCTTCATACCGCGTACAAAATGCATCAGCCAGTACTCGCCCTGCTCGCTCTCGCCGTCGGCCAATATCCGCCAGCCGTGCTGTTGATAAAAGGCGGCGGCGGCTTTATTCGCCTTCAGACACTTGAGTGCGCCGGTAGAGGTAAAGCCGTTTTGCACCGCCGTCAGCAATGTCCGACCCACACCGCGCCGCTGCGCGTCGGGATCGACAAACAGGCTATGCAAAAAATTATCGTTCGGTAGCAGGGCGGCAAAACCCAGCCGGTGGTCGTTCTCCTCCGCGACCAGAATACGTTCGCCCAGCGTGACCCGGTCAAAGTCCTCCAGCCGCCAGTCGCTGCCGTCAAGCCAGAGCCAGCTGGCCCTGCGCGAGGCAAGGAACAGCGTACGCAGAAAAGGGCGATCGGCTTCGGTAAAGGGCCGCACATTTATCATTTATAAACCCTGTTTTAGCCGGACCTTAGCCAGATGTTGGCCGCCAGCGAAACGACGGCCCTGGGCGCGCCGTGCGCCCGGCTGGCCCGGTGGGGGCGCTACCTGACCAGCTTGACGTGACGTTCGCTGTCAAGCCCTGTTCCCCGGTAGTCGTAGTCAATTTTACCGGCCTCAAACAGCTGATCCAGCAGTTTGTAATTATCCGGCGGCGTGACGTTGCAGCGGTGATTCAGGGTGGTGTCCAGAATCGAAAACGACGCATCGCCGCGTGAAATCTGTTCCAGGTATTGCAGCATCTTCAGTGCCGCCACGCTGATGCCATATTCTTCATTAAGCGGTCTAATCATGTATCTTCCCGTCTGCTGCCTGTCTGTCCGGCAGGGTGCCCCTCAGATTAGCGGAATGTCGGACTTTAGCAAAATGTAGGCGGGGATAAAGCCATTTTTCATATGCAGGAGCTATGAGCGCCGGTTATCCGCTCAGTCTGCCGGGCGTGGGCGCGTAAGGGATGTAACGGAAAACGTCAGTTAAAACAGGAGGTTTATTTATAGCTTTATGCCCACAAAAAATTTAATAATGCATTATAAATTTTTAAAATAATTTAATTCACTGTGTCAGATTTTTTATCTGGTCGTTTTTAGCTTGGAGTGAAAATCTATTATAAAAATTTAATGGGTTTGAATCGCCACGGGTTTAACAGACACCTCAGAGTCATTTAAGATGACTTAAAGAGAGGTGCTCATGAGCGGTAAGCGTTATCCTGAAGAGTTTAAAATTGAAGCAGTCAAACAGGTTGTTGATCGTGGTCATTCTGTTTCCAGCGTTGCAACACGTCTCGATATCACCACCCACAGCCTTTACGCCTGGATAAAGAAGTACGGTCCGGAGTCTTCCACTAATAATGAACAGTCAGATGCTCAGGCCGAGATCCGCCGTCTTCAGAAAGAGTTGAAGCGGGTTACCGACGAAAGGGACATATTAAAAAAAGCCGCGGCGTACTTCGCAAAGCTGTCCG
>NZ_JBLREF010000011.1:0-295 GCF_047918655.1 Erwinia sp. PPS120
CGGGTAAGGACGCCAGCACCGGCATGGATGATGGCGTCGAAGGCGGGCCCGTCAGCATTGACGGTACGGTTTCCACAGCGGATAGCCGGACGGGCGGAGTGACACCGGGCTTCAGGGGCGGCATGGGTTCAGCGCAGGCCAGCTCTGTACTGTCCGGCGTGAGCAAAGATCTGTGGGGGCCAACCATTCCAGCGCGGCGGCACCTGAACCGTCACGGCACGCCTTTCCAGGGCATGAACCACTCTTTATCATCCCTGCCGGGCAGTCATGTAAAGGGAAATATCCCGGTATATAA
>NZ_JBLREF010000011.1:388-179772 GCF_047918655.1 Erwinia sp. PPS120
AATCCGGGAGCGAAAGGTAAGATTAATCCTGATTCATCTGTCATTGGTCTGGATAAATGGGGTAAGCGCACTTATCTCCAACAGGAAAATAAGAGGTATATAGGAAGTCCCGGATCTTCCTCGGCACAGTCCCTTTTTACAAGTCCATCTCGATTCAGTAATAGATATCAGAAATAACGGAGGCGCCCTCCACCAGTAAGGTGGGGGGCGATAAAAAGGATGTTATGGAAGCTAATAAACAATTAATTCAAACAATTAATGACGTTGTCGCTACGACGCTTAATCGCCCACTGTCCGACATTCTACCTGATAAGCACCTTTGTTATGACTTGCTCGCTGATTCACTGGCTTTGCTTGATCTTGTGCTGGCTTTAGAGGATAAATTTAAAATTGAATATAAGGAAGAATATCTGGCTGAAACCGATCATGTTAGGGATTTGTATCGTGTTGTTACTAAATTATTGTGCCAATAGATGATTAGATAAGATCGCGAGTTGCAAAATGCATTATTATTTTATACAACTTAGGCGTTTACCGGGCAGCAGGACGCAACGTTATGTTTGTCTCAAACCTGCCTTGATGTATTCATACCTTATTGATAAGGCATGAAGCAAATACAGGAGTATACTCTCATCATAATTGAATCAGGATCTGCAGCGCTGCATTCTATATTCTAACGTCAGGTCTGATGGATCATTGTATTCATCCTTGATAACAAGGGTATGTGTTTCGTTATGTTACAGGTAAAAGAAAACCTTGAACTTACTAATAAAATAGTAGTGAGGTTGATAAACGGTATGCTACGTGGATGTGAGTTCACGCTAGCATCAGGCAGGACCTTATTTATTGTTAGTGATGACAATACTATTCGGCAGCAACATCAGGGAACCCTTTTACCCGACAGTACTATCTATATACCGGCGAAAGGTAATGATGTTAATTTTGAGATTCTGGTGCCTGATCAGGCTGATCAGCAGGTAATACTGAGGGAGCTGAAGGAAAAAGAAACGCCGGAAAGGATTATTGTCTCTAATGAAATCATCAGTATTGGCGGGCAAAGAATATGCTGGCGTCCTGAAGCTGTACCGTTTTCCGATGAGGTGCTGGCATATACCACTGACGAGGTCATACCGTCCTTCGGCCCACAAGATGATGAACCCAGGCGATTTGGATCCACGTGGTGGAAAGGGGCAATGGTATTAGGCATCGTCGGGTGCCTCTCCTTTGCAGGTTATACTTACCTCACCGAAACTCAGCGGCAAATCAACTCTGTATCTGCTTTTTTGGAAAGTGGCATCGGTAACTATCATATTGTTTACGGAAGTGATAAAAAAATCTATGCCCTGGCGCTCACCGATATAGCGGCCCAATGGGCACTTCAGACCATAGTTCGTACCCCCCAATCTTATCAGATGCAGGTACTGACACTAAAGGCAGAAGAACAGCGCATTAGCAAATGGATTGGGAGTAACTGGCCACAGGTTAAATTCCATCGCGTTATACTGGACGATCCTAAAAAACCTGTTCTGCAAATTAGTGCCGAACGCACCAGGCTAAGTGAACCAGAAAAAAAACGTTTGATAAATGCGCTGTCGGAAAGTATTCCATACTCAACCAGCGTGGTTATTGAAAATCTAGCTGATGTGAAAGTTAAAAATCTGGCGATTGAAGGGTTGAAGAAAATGGCATTGCTATTTACTGAAATCGACAATGGCAGCAGCACTACCTTCGTGATTCGGGGAGCCATCGAGGATGGGGAACTGGAACGGTTGAAAAATTTCATAACGAAATATTATCAGACATGGGGTGGCGAATATATACAGTTTGCACTGGAACTAAAAAATGACTGGCTGAAAGGCAAATCATATAAATACGGGGCGCAAGGCTATGTAAAACTCGCACCCGGACACTGGTATTTCCCAAGAAACATACAAAAGGATTTATAATATGAGTATTTCAAGAGTTGATGGAAATAACGCCGGCTGGAACGGTTTCTTATCCTCTACTTCCGATAGTTTCGATACCGGCGTGACTAAGCTTAATGAAGAACTGGCTGAGGCTCTGGATAAACTTAAGAGTGATCCTTCGAACCCTGAAAATCTAGCTAAATATCAGTCCCGTTTGTCGGAATATACTCTTTATCGTAATGCTCAGTCGAACGTTGTAAAAGTGTATAAAGATGTTGCATCCGCTATCATCACTAATTTCCGATAACCACATATTTTTACGGTAATAGACGATGAGTATTATAATTAACTCAATTCAGGCATTCTCTGGCCAGAATTCCGATATCAGCATGTCCGAAGCGTCACCGGTGTCGCTGGAAGATCGCATGCTTCAGGCCTATACCAGAACGGCATCTGACGCTCAGGCGGAACAGGCTGATGTTATCAGCAGATTGCAAATGCGGAACGTCATCTCAGATCCTGCTGAACTATTCAAACTGCAACAACGAACCTCAGATTACAATCTGCAGGTTTCCATGATCAGTACATTAACTCGCAAAGGTGTCAGTGCTGTAGAGACTTTACTGCGCTCCTGATAATGAAAAAAATTTATTTAGTTTTGCCATTAACCGTCCTTCTCCTTACCGGGTGTAAGCAGGAAGAGTTATTGAAAGGTCTCGATCAAAACCAGGCGAACGACGTTATTGCGCTATTACAGCGCAATAACATTCTGGCGATGAAAAAGGGGGCAATGAAAGAAGGTTTTAGCGTTTCGGTTGAACCGCGTGATTTTGCCGCCGCCGTGGATCTTATGGCGACCTATGGGCTACCGCGGCAGCCTGATATGGAAATAGCACAAATGTTTCCAGCCGATTCACTGGTCTCCTCTCCGCGTGCGGAAAAAGCGCGTCTTTACTCTGGCATAGAACAGCGACTCGCGCAGTCCCTGTTGTCTATTCAAGGTATTGTTTCGGCACGCGTCCATGTTAGCTATGATTTTGACGCAGGCGAGGGCGAAAGGAAAAAGAAACCGGTTCATTTATCGTCACTACTTAACTATGATAATCGTATCGTCGATACCACGCTTTTAATTGGCGATGTTAAGCGCTTCTTGAAAAATAGTTTCGATGATATAGATTATGACAACATCTCCGTGGTACTTTCAAAAGTGGATAATGTTCAACGCATTCCACCCGTTGCCTCATCAGCAAGCTCTCCTTCCCATACTTCATGGCTACTTATTGGCGGACTGCTGATACTGAGTTTGATGATGTTTTTCATGTTATTTGTAAAGAAAGGCAATCATTCTCTGGCAACAAAACTGAAAGGCCGCCATGGGTTTAAGAAGGAAGGTTTTCTCAATAAAACAGAAACGTTTAACGGACAGGCGCCAGGTAATAAGAATTCAACGGCCAGCGTTCACGAAAATGCGAGTCCTGAAGGGGATGAATTTGCTGTGAAGGGTGGGGATAATGTACGTTAATGTGCAGAGGATTGTGTATGATCCTGTTTCGTGGATTCATCCACAACGATTCTCAGTGCCTGAACAATTAGCCTCTGTCAGATGCCGCAGTATTTTGAATGACATTATTTTAAGCGAATATAAACTTTCAACCGGAGAGCTGGACCTCGGTAATAGTAAAGAATGCTATCTTGCCAATCATTGGTGGCTGTTATCGAGAGCAGCGTTTATGGCTATGTGTCAGCGTTATCGGTCAAGTCTCGCCTGGTATGGGAATTTGAGTAAGCTGGATAATATAACGCGGCAATTTGCACTGTCTGATATAACGGGATCCAATGATGAATTTAGTGGACGGTTCACATTTGACCAGCTCTGGGGGGCGGCTTTCCGGGAGTTACTGACATTCTGCGATCCTGTATCAAAGGTAATGAAAGAACGGATTCCCCTTTTGTTTCCCAGGGCGTGTCAGGACAATCTGCCCTCCTTTTTCCCATCGGATGATAATGAATTATTAATAAGAATGGCCATTCAACATGCAAGCCGAAACCAATAATTATCTTCTCCAGAAAGTACTGGAAAATGTCCTGGTGCCGGGATCTACCTTAAGGAAAATGAGGAAGAGTGATGATATTATCGCTAATGCGGAGTCCAGGGCCAGAAAAATAGTCAAAAATGCCGTTCGTGAAGGCGAAAACATTCGTAAAGAATCGTATCGTACAGGCTATGAACGCGGATTGCTGATATCCGTAGATTCTGTCTGTCAATACATTGATAACAGTGTTCAATATGCTGAGACACTCTATCTAAAAATAGAGAGTGATTTAAAAAATTTAGTAACGGAGCTTTTTGATGAAGAAAGCGTATTGCTGAAAATAGTCGATGAATGGATTGATACATTAGACAAGACAGATACTGATGCGCCTTTGAATATTCTTATGCCCTATACCAATCGGAGATTCAAAGTTAATCTCACGGAGGCTATCAAAAGTAAGCATCCCAGTGGCGCTATTTTTCAGTACCATCAGGAGCCTCGCTTTGTATTTAAGTATAAAGAACACCTGGCTGAATTCTACCCTGAAGAGCACATCGCTTCTACCGTTAAATCATTAATGGATAACTGCGATTTTTATCATGATTGTCAAAAAATTTCTACTGAGGCTATTCAGAATTTGCATCAACGTATTGCACTTTACTACCAGCCGGTTGAAGAAGTAACTAATATTACAGAAAATAAATGGGAGGGCGTAACGGATGACGGCAATTAATTTCCTTGGTGGGATGCAGTCTGGCCCCAGTAGCGCACATATAGACGAAATTCACTCACTAGATGATATCATGTCTAAAGAAACCTCAGAAGTAAGCTTTGGTTTTAAGCTGATGTATGAAGAATGGAAGCAGAAAATTCTTTTATCCGATGGAGTGAGTGATGAGCAAAATATCGACTGGTAGACACTCCCCCTGGTTAATGATGACTTTATCACTTTGTCTGTTAATGACCGGTTGTCAGTCAATGACAACGACTAAAGCAATCACGGCGCCAGGGCCCAAAGGCATTGAGAGTGAATTCTGTAGTACTAACGTGCCGACTATCTCGCCTGCATATCCGACTAGCTTCTATCAGGCGATGAACGAATGCGTCAATGCAGGCATGTTGGATAATGCGGTATTTTTTTACGCGCTAGCGGGGAGTTATACCTGGTATGATGCTATGCGAGTGAATACTCAGTATGCACGCTCAATCCATGGGCGGCTCCTGAAAGAAAGTGTTAATCAACTCGATGATGTTCAGAAGAATATGCTTTGGGATCAGATTCAGAAAGGGATGAAGGATCCGCATAAAAAGAGCGCGCTATGCCAGAAAGTGAAAGGTATTGGTGCGCCGGATTATCAGCCAGCTTATATGCTGATCAATCCCTCCGAAACTGATAGCCATGCTTTTTCAGAGATCATGAACTGGACTGAGGCGGTGAACAGTTATATGGAATGTCACAAATAGGATGATTTCGGACAGCTTTACAGTAACCCTGTGCTACCAGCAGGCTACTGGGGCAGGATCCTGCCCCAGTAGTGGTTTGTCGTGCCTCTGTCAGCTTTTCAGCGGCTTCAGCTCCAGCCCGTAGGTTTTTCCGTTTACCAGCACTTGCAGACACTGCGTGGCGCTATCAAAGGCACTCATGGCGGCCAGCTTGCCCTGAATAAGCAGTTCATCATCGTTGTTAAAACCGATCCCGACTTTATCCCTCCCCAACCAGTGTTGATGAAAGCAGTTATCAGCCGCGGCATCCAGCTGCTTAATCTCGGCTGCCGTAGCAGGGGTATACGCCTTATAAAAGCGGAAATGGATACCTGCGGCATAGCGATCGAAGGCGTTGGTGTCCATCAGCGCGATGCAGTAGCCGGTATATTTGGCGATTTTGACATACATTTTGATCTTCTCACCGCTGCTTCCCGGCTGTAACAGCACGCGCGTCACCGGCACGGACCCTTCACCGACCCAGCTGCCGATATAGTTCTTATCGCCGATTTTTTGCAGATAAATATCCGCGCCGCCCTCGGCGGTACGTTCCGTATAGCCTTTTTGAGTAGTGCCCGCGCTGCTGTAGAAGGCAGAGCCCACAATGCGGATATGTAGCTGGGCGGTATTTTGCGACAGGAAGAATTCTCCCAGGTAGAACCACTTCTCTTTATCAGAGCGGTTATCCATCCTGTCGGGTGAGGTAAGATACTGGTAGTTAACAGAACCATTAACGCTAATGCCGTGATTCTCAATTCGTACGTTGCCCATTTCGTATTCGGAGATTAAATCCCAGCGATCGCCTTTTTCTGAGAAATCCAGGCCCTCACCATTTTGCTGATTGAACTGAATATTGATAATTCGGCTGTAGTGACACGCCAGCGGGTTTTTACAGGTTTCAATATTCAGCGCGTGGAGGGACCAGTGGCCGTTGGAAATATTACCGGGATAATCGGTATGCTCAATCCAGCCGTTCCAGAGTAGCGACTGGGCCGCACGCTGAAGATCGATTGCCGGGTTGGTAGTGCAGTACTGAATATTGAAGTTTGACAGCTCAATGGCGGTAATATGATCCCACTTGCCGCTGGGGTTATTAGACCAGGTGGCATAAATCACCGTGCCGCTGCATTTTTTTGCGAACCACTGATCGATTTTACAGTCAAGCGTATCGATCAGGTCCAGCCCCCGTCCCCCCAGATTAATGAAGTTAATGCTGGTGACGCGAACAAACTGCCCCGCCGTGATAATATTTTTATAAAAACCTTTCGTATTCGGTGAACCGCTGCTGCTTTGGCCATCAACCTCCAGGCCGGAAATTACCATATAGCGTGCATTAACCCGGAACATCACCTCGCCATTTTTTTTATCTGAAATAAGCTTAGTAGCAGGGTAATAACCGGAATTGACATGTTCGCCGACCAGCCTGAAACGGCTGACCTCCTTGTCAGAAATATCGAAGCGGGAAATTAAAAAGGTGCCAGCAGGAAACTTAATGCCAATATTAGGATTATTAGCCTGCGACCAGTGCCACATGCGTTTTACTGCTTCCAGACAGTCAACTTTTCCACCCGGTATGGCGCCAAAGGCGATGACGTTAACGTCATTCTGGTCGTTGATTGATCGCTTCCAGCGCGCCCCTTTCGGGCTGACAATGGTTAAACCATAATCCTCTTTGCTAGTGGTGTCGCTGGCGTCGTAAACAAATACCCCGCCACCGTTGTTGCTACCTTTCGCATACTCCAGCACCACCACAATTTCTACCGGGGAGCGGGGTTCAAGGGCGCGCAGGGCAGCGATGTCTGCAACGGTGGTTAATACACCGTCCTCCACGCCTTTTAGCGACGCCAGTTCCAGAACGATTTTGCCGAACTCGATAACCTTACCATTCTGGTCGAGCACCTGTAGATTATTGTCGGGCTGGGCTGCGCGCACCGGCAGTTTTTTTACGCGACTGTTTTTTCGCTCAGGCGTCATAGTATTACCCTCGTTGTAAAGCGCAGGCTCGCGAAGCTTCCCGTGGCTGCTGGTTTTAATTTCTGATGTTCAATTATTTTTTATTGAAATATATAAAGGCTGTTGTCGGTTTTATTTTTCCGGGATGTTTATTTTAGAGCAGCGGAAAAAAGCTAACCTGATTTGAGTATGTACGTTAAATAATGCCTTCGCACGAGGTGGCTAAAATAATCAGGTTATTATTTTTGATGTGAAAAGAATATATTTTAAGCAGGGCGATGGAAGGGTAAAGCCAGCCTGGCTTCTTCCGCCCACGCGTGGACGCCTTCCCGCTCCTGTCGCAAAAAGTCTGCCACCGCGTCATGCAGACCTTCATGGCGCAGCAGGTGCCAGGATTCGGTGATAACCGGCTCAAAGCCTCGTACCAGCTTGTGCTCACCCTGAGCACCGGCGTCAAAGCGTGACAGGCCCTGCGCAATGGCATACTCCATCCCCTGATAGAAACAGGTTTCAAAATGGAGGTGGTTAAATTCTTCCAGGCATCCCCAGTAGCGGCCATAGAGCGATGAACCGCCTGCGAGGCTGAATGCCATCGCCACCGCCTGACCCTGCCGGGTTGCCAGCACCACGCGAATGGCCTCTGGCATCCTTTCCGCCAGCAGGCTAAAGAAGTGGCGGGTCAGGTAAGGGCGCTGTCCCCGTACCGCGTAGGTATTGGCATAGCAGGCATAAACAAAATCCCAGTGCGCCTCACTGAGCTGGTGACCCGCCCGCCAGCTAAACTCGAAGCCCTGGCTGGCAACACGTTCGCGTTCGCGACGGATCTGCTTGCGCTTGCGTGACATGAGCTGGTCGAGAAAGTCCTGAAAATCGCGGTATCCCGGGTTGCGCCAGTGATACTGGCAGCCGAGGCGCAGCAGCCAGCCCGGTTCATCCTGCATAATCGCGTGGGTGTGGGCATCGCTAAAGTTGATATGAGCGCTATGTCGCTGCTGCTGATGCAGGAAGTCCGGGATAGCCTGCAACAGTTTCTTTCCGGCCGCTGCCTCACCAAGCAGGCGGCCGCCCGTGACCGGGCTAAAGGGGACGGCGGCCAGCCATTTAGGATAATAGGGTATTCCGGCGCGCTGGCAGGCGTCTGCCCAGGCGTGATCAAACACGTATTCGCCGCGGGAGTGCGCTTTTCGGTAGCCGGGCACGGCGGCCAGCGCCTGGCCCTTCTCACACCACAGCAGGTGTTCCGGCTGCCAGCCGGTGCCTTTACCCAGGCAACCACTCTCTTCCAGCGTGCTGAGAAAAGCGTGACGAGTAAAGGGACTCGTGTCGGGAGTGAGGGCATCCCACTGGCTGGCAGGGAAATCGGCCAGCTGCGTCAAAAGAGTCAGTGACATCGGTGCGCTTCCTGTTTACGGCGGGTTGGGGCGACGACCTGGCGCGAATTATCTTCAGGCATGCTCAGATAAGGTTTCTGGCCGGGGTAGAATCGCTATGCCAGACGCAATGAGTCTACGTGAAGACGGCTTTTTGTACAAATCACCGGGCCGATCAGGCAGAGGCGTGCCGCCGTCAGGGTTCAATCATGGTTGGCCCGGCAATCCTTAACACATCATAAAACCAGGTTTTAGCGGTGATATCGCCGATTTCAGTATGACCGTAAAGGAAAACCTCCTGATTAGGCACCTGAAAGGGCAGTTCAAGAATGCGTCCATTACCCCGGCGGGCGTAAATTTTAGCGGCGCTGGAGGGCAGGGTAACCAGCAGCTCGCTGGAGGCGATAAGCTCGCCAAGGGCTGCAAAATGGGGCACTTCTACCGCAATCTCACGCTCAAAACCAGACTCTTTTAGTCGATCCTCGACAATATGATGGCCGCTGGTTGCTGACACAATGACGTGCTGCGCATCCAGGTACTCCTCCAGCGACAGCGTCTCGCCAATGCGGGGATGTTGGATATTCAGCAGGCAGACATAGCGCTCGTAGAGCATCAGTTCGCGCTGGGCAGAAGAGACAGATTCGTTACGGCTGCACAGCGCGGCATCAATACGGCCGGTCAGCAGCCACTCATCCAGCCGCTCCATATCCACCGGCAGCACTTCCAGCTGGATATTTGGTGCCACCTGCCGCAGCCAGGCTACCAGCTTCGGCAGCAGCAGTAGCTCCCCTAAGTCCGACAGTGCCAGCCGGAATTTATGCCGCGAGGTTTCCGGGGAAAAGGTACGCGTTTCCGCCACGGCTTTATCAATGCCGGTCAGCGATCTCTTGAACACCTTATACAGCTGGACTGCAGTGGACGTCGGCTCCATGCCGCTGCGGCTACGCTTAAACAGCTCATCATTAGTCTCATTGCGCAGCTTTGCCAGCGCGTAACTGGCTGAAGGCTGCGTAATAAACAGGCGGTTTGCCGCTCCGCTCACGCTGCGGGTTTCATAGATAGCCGTGAAGACGCGCACTAAATTGAGATCGAACATGATTAACCTGTATAGAGATTATCTATAAATGAACATTTATATTATCTATTTGAACTATTTTAAGCTTCTTTATACCATCCACGCCATTACATTTCGATTTGCCGCCGATTTTTCGGGCATATCAAATGATACCTCTTATAAATCAATAAACTATAATTATCATCGTTATTCCCCCTGCGGGAACGGCGGCGTCATATGCAGGATGACCGCCGAAGGAGAGAGCAAGTGAAAGGCGAAATTGTAGACGTAATTATTGACTGGATCGAAGAACACCTGGATGACGGGCTAAATATCGAAGCTGTCGCGGCGCGTTCAGGCTACTCAAAATGGCATTTACAGCGTGCGTTCAAAGAGAAAAAAGGCATGACCCTGGGCTCGTTTATCCGCTGCCGCCGCTTGGATCAGGCGGCGAAAAGCCTGGTCAGTTCGCATAAAACGATTATGACCATTTCAATGGATCTGGGCTTTTCCTCTCAGCAGTGCTTTCAGCGCGTGTTCAAAAAGCACTTTAACGTGACCCCCAGAGACTATCGCAATCAGTACCGCGAATTTCACTGAGTCCGACCTTCGCGCGCAGTGAACCATAACGGAAGAAGATAACGTATACTGTTGGCCGATCTCTTTCGCTTACGGAATGCTATGGAACGTTTCACTGAAAACCTTATTTATGCTTCGCGCTGGCTGCTGGCGCCCATTTATTTAGGCCTCTCACTGGGACTGCTGGCCCTGGCCATCAAGTTCTTCCAGGAGGTGTTTCACCTGCTCCCCAACGTACTGGCGATGGCCGAAAACGATCTGGTGCTGGTACTGCTGTCGATGATTGATCTGACGCTGGTGGGCGGTCTGCTGGTGATGGTGATGCTGTCTGGTTACGAAAACTTTGTTTCCAGATTAGATATCGCCGAACACAAAGAGAAGCTGAGCTGGCTGGGTAAGATGGACTCCGGTTCGCTGAAAAATAAAGTGGCAGCATCCATAGTGGCGATCTCATCCATCCACTTGCTGAGGGTGTTTATGGATGCGAGAAATATCCCTGATAACAAGCTGATGTGGTACGTGCTGATTCACCTGACCTTCGTTCTCTCCGCCTTTGTGATGGGCTACCTCGACGGCATGTCGCGCCGGGAAAAGAGCTCCACTCACTGATCCTCTCTGCCCGGTAGCCTGCGGGCCGTGCTGTTTTTCACCCTGATGATGGATATTGCTTGATCCCCGGCTGGAAATCGCATAAATAGCGGTAATTGCGCTTGAATCCTCTTTGTTACTGAGAATGACGGGAATGTCAGATGATTAGTCGTCGTCGGTTGATCCAGGGCACCGGCGCCGTGTTGCTTGCGATGACCACCGGTAAAATCTTTGCACGTGAGGATATTATTCCGCTCTGGCCCGACGATCCTCCCGGCGGCGGTGGGCCAGGCGGCAACCTGCACGTTTCGGCTAACGGGTCCTGGTCAAATATCGTCAGCCCCGCCATTCAGCGCTTCCAGCCCGCAGAGCCGAATGGGTCGGCGGTGCTGATTGCCGCCGGTGGCGGCTATCGCTGGATAGGCATGGGTGGGGAGGCCTGGCCGGTGGCGCGCTGGTTGAATGCGCGCGGCTATACCGCCTATGTACTGAGCTATCGCCTGCCGGGTGAAAAATGGCGGGCCGGAAGCTATGCGCCTTTGCAGGACGCGCAGCGGGCAATTCGGCTGGTGCGGTCAATGGAAAAGAAGGTGCATCTGCTGGGCTTCTCGGCCGGTGGCCATCTGCTTGGCCTGGCCGCCGCGCGCCCCGATTTTGCTTCCTACCCGGCTCAGGATCCCCTTGATAGCGTCATGCCCGTGGTGGACAGCGTGGGGTTAATTTATCCGGTGATTACCCTTGAGCCACCCTACACTCACACCAATACGCATCTTCAGCTGGTGGGGAAAAATGCCTCAAGAAATGAAGAGGCCAGCTGGTCGGTGGAAAACTATGTTACCCATCGCTATCCCCCAACGTTTTTGGCCCAGGCTGAGGACGATCCAATATCCAACCCGCACAACACGGTGATCATGCACGATACCTGCCGACGGATGGGTGTCTCCGTCGAGCAGATTAATATTACTCGTGGCGGCCACGGGTTTGGTTTGGGTAGGGCGGGTTCGCCTGCCGCTATCTGGGATGAAGCTTACGCGGTCTGGCTGGCCTCGCGGCGTTAATGTGATGTCAGGAAAGCCAGAAGGTCATCATTCAGCTGCTGCTGATGGGTCACCGCAAAGCCGTGCGGGGCATTTTCATACACCTTCAGCCGGGCATTTTTGATGGTCGATGCGGCCAGCCTGCCGGTCGCCTCAAAGGGCACCACCTGGTCGCCGCTGCCGTGAATAACCAGCGTTGGCACGTCGATTTTTGCGATATCCGCCCGGAAATCAGTCTCAGAAAAGGCAGTTACACACTCTACCGTCCCCTTCAGTGAGGCCAGCAGGGCAATATTAAGCGTCTGGGCCTTTACGCCGTCAGACACGCTCTGTCCTTTATTCAGGCCATAAAAAGGAGTGGAGAAGTCACTGATAAACTGCGCCCGATCCTTCAGCAGCCCGACTTTGATATCGTCGAAAACGGATTTATCCACGCCTTCCGGGTGATCGTCCGTTTTAATAAAGATCGGCGTCACCGCCCCCAGCAGGGCCAGAGCGCTGACGCGTTCGCTGCCGTAGCGGCCAATGTAGCGGGCGACGTCGCCGCCGCCCATTGAGAAGCCCACCAGCGTAATTTCACGCAGGTCAAGATGCTCAATCAGGTCATTAATATCCGACGCAAAGGTATCATAATCGTACCCTTCCCACGGCTGATCGGAACGGCCAAACCCACGACGGTCAAAAGCAATAGCCCGGTAGCCGCGTTGGGCCAGGAAGTTCATCTGGCTGTCCCACATATCGGCATCTAATGGCCAGCCGTGGCTGAACAAAACCGGTTTACCTTTGCCCCAGTCTTTAAAGTAGATTTTCGTGCCGTCTTGCGCGTTGAAGGTCGCCATGCATCGCTCCTCATATCCAGATGGGTTATCAGTAATCTGTTAACCATAGCCAGGATCGTCGGGATCAGGCAACGTCTGGCCGTGCCAGATTCATGCCGCGGTAATAAAGGGCGACATAGTGCCCGTTGAGCCGTTCAACGGTGACCGGCGTGTCGAATATGGTCTCAAGATTTTCCGCCGTCATCATCTGCTGCGGGCTGCCGCGCCGGATAATTTCGCCCTCCTTCATGGCTATCATGTGGTCGGCATAGGCGGAGGCAAAATTGATATCATGAATAACCAGCAGGACTGTTTTTCGTAATTCATCCGCCGCGCGACGCAGCTCGTTCATCATCGCCACGCTGTGCCGAATATCCAGGTTGTTTAACGGCTCATCAAGCAGCACATATTTCGTATCCTGACAGAGGACCATTGCCACAAAGGCGCGCTGTCGCTGGCCCCCAGAGAGCTCATCAAGATAGCGATCGCGCAGGGGATGCAGATTCAGAAAGGCCAGTGCGCGCTCAATATGCTGACGATCCTCTGTCGTCAGGCGCCCGCGGGAATGCGGATAGCGGCCAAAACCGACCAGATCGCCGACCGTCAGGCGGCCCATCGGATGGTTTTCCTGGCGAAGGATCGCCAGCACCTTCGCCAGTTCGCTACTGGATCTTTTACCCACCACCTGACCGTCAATGCTAACGCTGCCGCTATCAGGCGTGAGCAGGCGGCTGATGACCGACAGCAGCGTGGATTTCCCCGCACCGTTAGCGCCAATGATCGCGGTGATCCCGCCTTCCGGCAGCGTTTCGCTGATCTGCTTCAGCACCTGCGTCTGCTGATATGTTTTTGTCACATCGCGGATTTCAATCATACCCTCACCTTGTTAATCAGCAGGTAAAGAAACAGCCCGCCGCCGGTGAACTCAATCACCACCGACAGAGAGCCGGACATATGCAGCAGGCGCTCCAGAATCAGCTGCCCCCCGACCAGCGTCACGATCCCGGTCAGTACCACCACCGGCAGCAGATACTGGTGCCGGTGTGAGCCAGCAAGCTGCCAGGTCAGATTGGCCACCAGCAGCCCGAAAAAGGTCAGCGGCCCAACCAGCGCGGTGGATATCGCCACCAGTACGGCGATCAGTATTAGCAGTACCAGGGTTTTTTGCCGCCAGCAGACGCCAAGGCTGACGGCGGCGTCGCGCCCCAGCGCCAGTACGTCAAGCTGGTGTCGCATTCGCCAGATAATCAGCGTAATGACCAGAACAATCGCGGCGGCCAGAGCCAGTACCTCGGGAGCCGCACGGGTAAAGGTGGCAAACATCCTCCCCTGGAGAATGGCGAACTCACCGGGTGAGAGCAGTCGCTGCATCAGGCTGGAAAGGCTGTTAAACAGCGTGCCGGACACCAGCCCGGCCAGCAGTACCCGGTGCAGATCCACGCCGACGCTGGCAAACAGCCAGCGATAAAGCAGTACTGAGAAAATTACCAGCAGCAGCGACTCGCAGACAAATTTCCCAACCGTGCCCAGCGAGTTCAGGGCGTCAGCGTCAATAAAAAAGAGGGCCAGCGTCTGTATCAGGATAAACAGCGACTCCATCCCCATAATGGATGGCGTCAGGATGCGGTTATGGGTCACCGTCTGAAACAGCAGCGCGGCGACGCCGGAGGCAAAGGCGACCAGCAGCAGGGTCGCCAGAACCTGCCCACGATGCAGCAGGATATAGCGCAGGTTGCCACTCAGGTTGAGGGTCATATAGATAGCCATCACCGCCAGCGCCAGCATAGTCAGCAGCAGCAGGCGTCTGTTCGGGGAGGCGAAACGCCCGCTGGCTCGTGGCAGAGCGGGATGGATGGGGCGCGTATTAACGGGCATGGCGTTTTTTCCTCAGCAGCAGGGTGAGAAAAATGACCGCACCCACAACGCCAAGCATCGCGCTGGCGGGGACCTCAAAGGGGTAGCCGATCAGCCGTCCTGCGATATCGCACAGGACCACCAGCCCTCCGCCGCACATCGTCACCCATGGCAGACTGCGGCGCAGATTATCGCCCATTGCCATGCTGACGATATTCGGGACGATCAGCCCCACGAAGGGCAGTACGCCAATGACCACCACTACCACGCCGCAGACCAGCGCAATAATTGTCATGCCGGTTAGCATCACCCGGGGGTAATTCAGGCCACTGTTGACGGAGATATCCCGCCCCATGCCGGCGAGGGTGAAGCGGTCTGCAATCAGCATCGCCAGCAGCGTCAGCCCTCCCACGCTCCACAGCAGCTCATACCGGCCCTGCATTACGCCGGAAAAATCACCGGAGGCCCAGCCACCCAGCGACTGGAGCAGATCGAACTGCATCGCCAGGAAGGTGGTAATCGCGCTAAACACGGCACCCAGCATCATGCCGGACAGCGGTACCAGCAGGGCGGATCGGATGCGCATCCGCTGGATAAGCAGCATAAAAAGCAGGGTGCCTGCCAGGGCAAACAGAGTGGAGACCGCCATTTTGGTGATGACCGGGGCAGACGGGCTGATCAGGGTTACCAGCAGCAGGCCAAGGCTGGCCGACTGCGTGGTGCCAGCGAGGGTAGGCTCGACGAAGCGATTCTGCGTTAGCATCTGCAAAATCAGCCCTGACACGCTCATCGCACAGCCCGCCAGCATCAGCGCCAGCGTGCGCGGAACCCGACTGATAAGGGCAATGTCCCGCATCTCCGCATTGGTCCACAGGCCACTAAGGGTGACGTTTCCCGGGCCAACGCACAGGCTACCTGCCATCAGAGCGAGCATGACGGCCAGCCCGGCAAAAAGATTCATCTTCATATAGAGGGTGGGAGCCAGGCTACAGGCTCAGTGCATTATTGATACTGTCCATAAGCCGGCTATAGCTTTGCAGGCCTCCTGCGATATACAGCGATGCCGAGTCGAGATAAACGACATGCCCCTTCTGCCACGCTGAGGTTTTGCGGATCAGCGGATTATCAAGCACCTGTTGCGCCGCCGCGCCAGTCCTGCTGCCCGTTGCGCCGCCGCGCCAGTCCTGCTGCCCGTTGCGCTGTCGCGGTCCAGCACAAACAGCCAGTCAGGATTGGCCTGCAAAATAAACTCAGAGGACACGATGCTGCCATGTGTGCCTGTTTTCTGGAAGTTAATCGCAGGGGAAAAGCCGAGCACATCGTAAATAAAGCCAAAGCGCGAGCCGGGCGTATAGGCGGACATTTTTCCGCCGTTAACCATAATCACCATGGCGCTGCCCGCGCTGGCTGATTTGGCTTTAATCGCCTCCGCTTTGGCAGTAAAGGCCGCCAGCAGCGTTTCCGCCTGCGCCTGCTTACCAAAGATCGAGGCCAGCTGGTGGGTGCGTTGTGAAAGGCTGGCGATAAAGTGGGCGGGATCGATCTCCAGCGACACAACCGGGGCTATCTCGCTGAGTTTGTCCCTGGCATCGCGCGCACGACCTCCGGCAAAGATAATATCGGGGCTGGCATGACTTAAGGCTTCATAATCCGGCTCAAACAGCGTACCGGCGTTCAGCCAGGCTGCGCCCTGATATTTTTTGAGAAATTCCGGCAGATGGGAATTGGTTTTGGGTACCCCTGCGACGTGGATGTCCAGCGCATCGGCGATATCGAGCGTCGACGGGTTGAGAATAATGACCTTTTTGGGATTAAGCGGCACCACCGTGGTTCCCTGAGCATGGTCAATGCTCAGCGTGGCAGGTTGCTGGGCGGTAGCAACTGAACCGAAACCACCACCGATTAACAGTCCAACAAAAACCAGTGACGAAACAAACGACCGCGGTAATTTCATGACCCTTTCTCTCCTGAAAGTGAACACCAATAGCAGCGAAGTAAATGTAACTCATTCGCATTTCCAGCAGGGGCATCATACGCGGCTGAGGCAGAAAATAAACAGCGTTAAAAATGACGTTCGGGCAGATTTTGCTGGAGTGGGTAAAATTTCCGGTCAGAGAAAGCAGAATGTAAAGTTCTGTCCTGTCGCAGTGGTTTGATGGAAAAGGGAAAGCAGGAAAGTCAGTTGGAAAGAGTCTGTTTTTTATCCAATCATGGAGGAATTATGGATTTTGAGTCAGGCCACCGGGTAGTTGCCTGATGGAGGGAACGGCGCCAGCCAGCCGGCAGGCATAGGCATAATACGCTCACAGGAAGCTAACGCGTGGCAGAGACAACCTGACCCGTGAATCCTGACTCGTTAGGTGAAGTCGCCGCCGACGGGGTGTTTTTGGGATTGAGAGGGGATTCCGGGATAGGAAATAACAGACAAAAAAGCCAGCAAACGCTGGCTTTAGAGGAGCGCCGTTAGCGCATGGTGACAAACTCTTCAGCGCCGGTCGGGTGGATCGCTACGGTGTTATCGAAGTCCTGCTTAGTGGCGCCCATTTTCAGTGCGACCGCAAAGCCCTGTAGCATCTCGTCCATACCGTAGCCGATTCCGTGAATACCGACGATTTTCTCTTCCTTGCCAACGCAGACCAACTTCATGCGGCACGGCTGACGGTGCTGGGTCACGGCGGTGTACATGGCGGTAAAGGACGATTTGTAGACCTTCACGTCGTCGTCGCCGTATTTCTCACGCGCCTGTGGCTCGCTCAGGCCAACGGTACCAATTGGCGGATGGCTGAATACCACGGTCGGCACGTTGCTGTAATCCAGATGCTCTTCCGGCTTGTTGTTGAACAGGCGCTCGGAAAGGCGACGGCCTGCCGCAACGGCGACCGGCGTCAGCTCGACTGCGCCAGTGTTATCACCCACTGCGTAAATGCCAGAGACGCTGGTATTCTGATATTTATCAACGTTGATATAGCCTTTTTCGTTCAGCTCAACGCCGGTAACATTCAGGTTCAGGTTATCGGTAGCCGGTTCGCGACCAATCGCCCATACCAGGCAGTCAACGGTTTGCTCTTTGCCGTTTTCAAGCTGGAGCGTCAGGCTACCGTCAGCGTTTTTCACGATCGCTTTCGGCGTGGAATCCGTGTGCAGCGCCGGGCCTTCGGCGTTCATCACCTCAACCAGAGTGTCGACAATCAGCGGATCGAAGGTGCGCAGCGGCGCATGCTTACGGACAAACAGGTGCGTTTCTGAACCCAGCGCATTTACCACGCCTGCAATTTCCACGGCGATATAGCCTGCCCCGACAACGGCCGTGCGCTTCGGCAGCGCATCCAGCTCAAAGAAACCGTCGGAATCAATGCCATACTCTGCGCCAGGAATGGAAGGCAGGCTCGGACGGCCGCCGGTGGCAATCAGAATATGGTCTGCGGTAATTCTTTCACCATTCACTTCAACGGTATGAACGTCGATGAAACGGGCAAAGCCCTTAATCACATCGACGTTGTTTTTGCCCAGCACGTTGTCATACGAGGTGTGGATACGATCAATATAGGCGCTGCGGTTTTTTACCAGCACGGACCAGTCAAAGTGGTTAACGGTGGTATCGAAACCGTAGTCGGGACCGTAAAGGTGAATAGCTTCAGCAATCTGCGCGGCGTGCCACATCACTTTCTTCGGGACACAGCCAACGTTGACGCAGGTGCCGCCAAGCGCTTTGGCTTCGATTAACGCGCACTTCTGCCCGTACATGGCCGCGCGGTTAATTGAGGCGATACCGCCGCTGCCGCCACCGATGGCTAGATAGTCATAATGTTTGGTCATCGAGAGTGTCCCATAAGTCAGTGAAAGTAATAGCGCCAGATTGTAACGCTACAAACGTAATTGCCGCAAAGTTTACGTCTATGATTGTGATAGGGCATTGGCGCGAAAATCGGCATAATCGCCGTTTAAATGCGATGGCGCTCACTGTTTTTACCTTTACTCAGCACAGAGAAATTTGATGGAACTGCTATTTTTAGGCACCGGCGGGGGCACGCCCAGCCGCCAGAGAAACGTGACCAGTATCGCCCTGCTGCTTAAGGGCGCGCGCAGCGGCTGCTGGCTATTTGACTGCGGCGAGGGCACGCAGCATCAGATCCTGCGTTCGCCCGTTAAGCCCGGGAAAATCGAGAAAATTTTTATTACGCATCTGCACGGCGACCACGTTTTCGGCCTGCCAGGGCTGCTCACCAGCCGCTCGATGAGCGGAATCAGCGGGGCGATGACCCTGTATGGCCCGAAAGGGCTTCGGCAGTTTGTAGAAACCAGCCTGAGTCTGAGCGGTTCATGGCTGACCTTTCCGCTGGAGATCGTCGAAATTGAGGCAGGCGAGGTGCTGAACGATGGGCATTTTCGCGTGGTGGCGTATCCGCTGACCCATCCGGTTGAGTGCTACGGCTACCGAATTGAGGAGCATGATAAGCCCGGCGCGCTGGACGCGGCGCGTCTGCTGGCCGACGGCATTAAACCCGGCAGCCTTTTCCAGCAGCTTAAGCAGGGCAAAACGGTGACGCTGGAGGAGGGGCGGGTGGTTAACGGCCAGGATTACCTGGGACCCTCGCTGCCGGGGCTGACGCTGGCGATTTTTGGCGATACCAGCCCCACCGTCGCCGCACAGGCACTGGCCGCCGGGGTGGACGTGATGGTACATGAGGCCACGCTTGAGGCGGCGCTGGAAGAGAAGGCCAATGGCCGGGGGCACTCATCCACCGTGCAGGCTGCAACGGTAGCCAGAGATGCCGGGGCGAAAAGGCTGATCGTCACGCACTTAAGCTCTCGCTATCTGCGCGAGGATGTCAGCCGCCTGCTGGAGGAGTGCCGCGCCATCTTCCCCAATACCGAGATGGCGCATGACTTTTCCCTGTTCAGGATAGAGAAGTAGAGCGGGGCACCTACTTTCCAGGATCGATGCGTAAAACGGGGCGCTTCACTGTTAAGCATAGAGACGTGGAGCGGGGCACTGATGCCCCGTCAGGCGTTATTCCGGCACAATCCAGCTGATTTTGGTATGGCCGGTACCGGCAGGCACCAGATGCTGGTGCAGCCAGGGCAGCACGTTGTTCATCTGCTGTTCCAGCTTCCACGGCGGGTTAATCACCACCATGCCGGAGCCGGTCATGCCAAAACGATCGCTGTCGGGGCGCACGGCCAGCTCGATCTGCAGGATACGGCGGATACCAGAGGCTTCCAGTTCGGCAAACATGCGTTTGATCTGCTGGCGCAGCACGACCGGATACCACAGCGCATACACGCCCGTACCAAAACGCTTGTAGCCTTCCTGAATGCCTTTCACCACCGCCTGATAGTCAGACTTGATTTCGTAAGGCGGGTCAATCAACACCAGACCCCGGCGCGACAGGGGCGGCAGCTTAGATTTGAGCTGCTGATAGCCATCGCTGCGTTCGGTGCGCGCACGGTCATCTTTCGCAAATTCGCTGCGCAGCATCGGGTAGTCACTGGAGTGCAGTTCGGTCAGGCTGAGCTTGTCATAAGGGCGAAGCAGGTGACGCGCAATAAGCGGCGAGCCTGGGTAGAAGCGCAGCTTATCGTTAGGGTTGAGCGCCTTGATGCAGGACATATAGCTCGCCATCTCTTCCGGTAAATCATCCCGCTGCCAGATGCGTGCGATGCCTTCCATATATTCGCCCGTGCGCTCGGCATGTTCGCCGCTCAGCAGATAGCGACCTGCGCCCGCATGGGTGTCCAGATAGAGGTAGGGTTTATCCTTCTCGTTCAGCGCCTCAATAATCAGGCTCAAAACGGTATGTTTAAGCACGTCGGCGTGGTTGCCAGCGTGGAAACTGTGGCGGTAACTGAGCATCTTAATCTATCCTGTTGAATTTATAAGGTTTTAATTGATGGTAAATCAATCTATAACAATTATTACCTCACGAATTACCCACAGAACGACGCACGGCAACGGATGCAGGAAAAGCATGAGAACCTGGTAAGGCGGGCGATTATATCAGGGTTAAAAGCGAATGCGCGAAAAGCCGCAAAACAAAGTCGGCGCATCAGTACGCGTGCTCATGACTTTTTCCGACGGCCACGCCGGTGTAAGCCCTGATGCTCTGAAGTGGTTTTTCGATCTCAAAGCCATAAAGGCGTTTGCACATGGCCATTCCCGCTTATCTGTGGCTTAAGGATGATCGCGGCGCTATGCTCTCCGGCTGACCGATCTGATGCAGTACAAGACAAGGCTCACTCTGTTGGGGGAATACAATGCTACGGGGGAAATGGCTCGCTTTTTTGCTCAACAGGACCTGAAAGAATCAGGCTTACCTGATGAAAAAATTAATAAGGATATTGGTATCTGTAAGGGCGATAACCCAAAATCTGCTAGTTAGCTATGAATATGTTAATAAGCGCGATAAGCATAATGTATTTATTGCCTTACTGTTAATCAATGACAACGAGAGTAGCCTCAGATTTAACGGCTATCCCATCCTCAGACGCGAATTCTGAATCAGCAGCCGGAACGGGAGTGACCCCGTTCCGGTTTTACGTTAACCCGGCAGGCGGTGCAGGACCGGATAGGTAAAAAAGAGCAGATGCAGCATATTGAATGCGAAATGCACCAGCGTCGACACCCAGATACGCCCGCTCCAGAGCCAGGCCAGGCCGTAGATGGCGCCAGCAAGGGTGGCAAAAAATACCAGCAGCAGGCCGCCGGAGAGATGCGCCAGACCGAAAAGCAGCGCGGCAATCACCAGTCCCCAGCCGTTACCCAGCAGCTGGCTTAGCCGCTGCTGTAGGTATCCGCGAAACAGCGCTTCTTCCGCCAGTGAAACAAAAAACAGGTTAGCCAGCATAAACTGCCCCAGCCAGACGGGGTGGTGCAGCTCAACCTTCAGGCCACCGGCCAGCGTGGCAACCAGCAGCAGTACAGGCATCGACATCAGCAGCACCAGCCACCACAGTCTGTTTTTCGGCGGGGCGGCGGGGCGTTTTAACAGCGTCGGCAGGCAGGCCAGTAGCACAAACGGGATCAGCGCTTTATCCAGGTTGTAATAGAAGGAAAAGGGGGCGCTTTCCGGACCGGCCTGAACCCGTGAAGCAATAAGCTGATTATCAAAGCCGGGGATCAGATGCAGCATCAGCGCGAATGCGCTGGCCACCAGGATTACCTCACCCCCCAGCGACAGGGCCGTTTGCTTCCGTTGTCGGGCGCGATAAATCGCGACCACGGTCATTAGCAATAGTGCGATAATGCCCGTTGGCTGAAGCGTGCTGTCCCACACGGCGACAATGAGCGTCACCCCCAGCAGCGCCAGCGAGGCGCCAGGATAAAAAGGCAAAAATAATAACGAGGTGGCAAGCAAATACCACATACATACGCTCCCTGTTTACGTTGAATACAGACCAAAAATGATGCCACAAACAAAGCCGCAGAAAGTATGCTCCCAGGCCGGGTAGCAGGCAAATCCTTCTGTTTCCTCCCTCTGCGCCACGTCACGCCATTGAATTTCGCTACACTTAGCCTCATGTTAACGTAATCGCGCGCTTAAACCGCGCCACATACACGACGATGATTACAAGGACTGCGCTATGACCAATCCGCTACTCACATCTTTCACGCTCCCTCCGTTTTCCGCCATCAAACCCGAACATGTTGTTCCCGCCGTCACTAAGGCGCTGGAAGACTGTCGCGCGGAAGTCGAGAAAGCCGTGGCTCAGGGCGCCCCCTGGACATGGGATAACCTGGTTCAGCCGCTGGCAGAGGCCGACGATCGTTTGGGTCGTCTCTTCTCCCCGGTGAGCCATCTGAATTCGGTAAAAAACAGTCCCGAGCTGCGTGAGGCCTATGAGCAGACGCTGCCGCTGCTGTCTGAATACAGCACCTGGGTAGGGCAGCATGAAGGACTGTATCAGGCTTATCGTAATCTGAAAGAGCAGAGCTATGACGGGCTGGACCTGGCGCAGAAGAAAGCGGTTGATAATGCGCTGCGTGATTTTGAGCTGTCCGGTATTGGCCTGTCGAAAGACAAACAGAAGCGCTACGGCGAAATTGCCGCCCGCCTCTCTGAGCTGGGTTCCACCTACAGCAATAACGTGCTGGATGCCACCATGGGCTGGAGCAAGCTTATTACCGATGCGTCAGAGCTGGCGGGCATGCCGGAAAGCGCCCTGGCCGCCGCGAAAGCCCAGGCTGAGGCCAAAGAACAGGAGGGCTGGCTGCTGACGCTTGATATCCCAAGCTACCTGCCGGTAATGACCTACTGCGATAACGCGGCCCTGCGTGAAGAGATGTACCGCGCCTACTCCACTCGCGCCTCCGATCAGGGGCCGAATGCGGGAAAATGGGATAACAGCGAGGTGATGGCCGAGGAGCTGGCGCTGCGCCATGAGCTGGCCGAGCTGCTGGGCTTCTCCTCCTATGCGGATAAATCCCTGGCGACCAAAATGGCCGAAAATCCGGCTCAGGTGACGGACTTCCTGACCGATCTGGCGAAGCGCGCCCGTCCCCAGGCTGAAAAAGAGCTTGAGCAGCTGCGCGCCTTTGCCAGGAAGGAGTACGGCGTAGATGAGCTGAACCCCTGGGATCTGACCTGGTACGGCGAAAAGCAGAAGCAGCATCTGTACGCCATCAGCGATGAGCAGCTGCGCCCTTACTTCCCCGAGGAGCGGGCGGTAAACGGCCTGTTTGAAGTAGTGAAGCGCATTTACGGCATCACGGCGAAAGAGCGTAAGGACGTGGACGTTTACCATCCCGACGTGCGTTTCTTTGACCTGTTCGACGACAGCGGCGAACTGCGCGGCAGCTTCTATCTTGACCTCTATGCGCGTGAGAACAAGCGCGGCGGTGCCTGGATGGACGACTGTGTGGGCCAGATGCGCCTGGCCAACGGTACGCTACAGAAACCTGTTGCCTACCTGACCTGTAACTTTAACCGTCCGGTTAGCGGTAAGCCTGCGCTGTTTACCCATGACGAAGTGACCACCCTGTTCCATGAGTTTGGCCACGGTCTGCATCATATGCTGACCCGCATCGAAGTGCCTGGCGTATCCGGCATCAGCGGTGTGCCGTGGGATGCGGTCGAGCTGCCAAGCCAGTTTATGGAAAACTGGTGCTGGGAGCCGGAAGCGCTGGCGTTTATCTCCGGCCACTATGAAACCAGCGAACCGCTGCCGCAGGCGCTGCTGGAAAAAATGCTGGCCGCGAAAAATTATCAGGCGGCGCTGTTTATCCTGCGTCAGCTGGAATTTGGCCTGTTTGATTTCCGCCTGCATGCGGAGTTCGACCCGGCTCAGGGGGCGCGCATCCTGGAGATGCTGAAAGAGATTAAAGCGCTGGTGGCCGTGGTGCCGAGCCCATCCTGGGGGCGTTTCCCACACGCGTTCAGCCATATTTTTGCCGGTGGCTATGCGGCGGGTTATTACAGCTATCTGTGGGCCGACGTGCTGGCGGCAGATGCCTGGTCTCGCTTCAAAGAGGAGGGTATCTTCAACCGTGAAACCGGTCAGTCATTCCTGGACAATATTCTGACGCGCGGCGGGTCGGAAGAGCCAATGGAGCTGTTCAAACGTTTCCGTGGCCGTGAGCCGCAGCTGGACGCCATGCTGGACCATTACGGTATTCAGGAAGCGTAAGTGAACATCTGTTTAGTTGATGAAGCGGGCGCCGGAGACGGCGCCTTATCTGTTTTAGCGGAACGCTGGCAGCTGCAGCACGATGAGCGGGCGCCGATGGCGCTGGTGATGACCGCCAGCCACCTCGAGCTACGCAAGCGTGATGAGCCAAAGCTGGGCGGGATCTTTGTGGATTTCGTTGAGGGCGCGATGGCTCACCGGCGCCGTTTCGGTGGCGGTCGTGGCGAAGCCGTCGCCAAGGCGGTGGGCGTAAAAGGGAGCTATCTGCCGGTAGTTATCGACGCCACGGCCGGGCTGGGAAGGGATGCGTTTGTACTGGCCTCGCTGGGCTGCCGGGTACAGATGCTTGAGCGCCATCCGGTGGTGGCAGCCCTTCTGGATGATGGCCTGCAGCGAGGCTATCTCAATCCTGAAATTGGCCCCTGGCTGCGTGAGCGGCTGACGCTGCTGCATGCATCAGGTTTGCAGGCGCTGGCGGATATCAGCATCAGGCCGGATGTGGTTTATCTGGATCCGATGTACCCCCACAGACAGAAAAGCGCGCTGGTGAAAAAAGAGATGCGGGTGTTTCAGTCGCTGGTCGGGGCGGATGACGATGCGGATGGACTGTTGGAACCGGCGCGCAGGCTGGCGAAAAAGCGGGTGGTGGTTAAGCGGCCTGACTATGCACCTCCGCTTGCTGGCGTAGTCACGCAGTCAGCAGTGGTGACGAAAAGCCACCGCTTTGATATCTATCCCCCGTTAGCCAGCGAGGCATAACAACGCCGTCGCACGGCTTCTTTTCCGTGCGGCAGCGTCGCGGCTAAGCACAAACCTTCACGCCCGGTCATTCTGGCCGGGCTGCGGCTTACTCTTCGTTGTCATCGTGCAGTGGAACAATCAGCATATCGATATGAATGGTGTTAATCAGCTGACGTGCTGATGACATCAGCTTGCTCCAGAAGTCCTGATGGTGACCACAAACGACCAGGTCAACATCATACTGCCGGATAGCATCGACCAGGACCTGGCCCAGGTCACCACTGCCGCTCAGCGTTTCAGAAACCGGATAACCGGCGCTGGTGGAGAGTTCGGTAAGTGCGGAATGCGTCTCTTCCGAGATGCGTTTTTGCATATCGCCGAGGTTAACGTCGATCAGCCCGGTATAGAGATCGGAATAATTAACGTCGACATGGATCAGGGAAACTTTGGCGTTGTAAGGGCGGGCCATTGAAACCGCTTTCGCTACCAGCAGTTTACTTTCCGGTGAAAGGTCTACTGCGATCAGAATGTGTTTATAAGACATAACGATACTCCTTCCTTTCGTTGCGGCTGCGTAATCGCCAGCAAATTCGTCTTTGATGCATCATACGGTGAAATCCATTGCTCAGGTATAATACGATGCGGGATTTCGTCGAGGCCTTCTGGCTTTGATCCGGCCTCCTGATTTATTTTCGCTATGGAGTATAGACTGAATTGTTAACAGAATCTGCGTCAGGGCGCGTCCTTTGCGACCGGGATCAAGGTGAAAATTCCTCTTTTTCAAGCGAAGCCGTAAACAACGCTGGAACTATTTTAATCAGATCTCCTACACTGTTAATGACAGTACGCCATGCGCTAATGGCGGGCAGGTTGCGGTGACAACGAAAATTCCGTGGTTTTCAATTCTGTATTTGACGATTCATCGTGGGAGCCGGGCCGGCTTTATCCCGCGTCACATTCACGTTGATGAATTGTCGGGAGGGGATCATGATCAGCACCATCGCGCTTTTTTGGGCTCTGTGTGTAGTTTGTGTGGTGAATATGGCACGCTACTTCTCGTCGTTACGCGCGCTGCTGGTGGTCCTTCGCGGATGCGATCCCTTACTCTATCAGTATGTGGATGGCGCGGGGTTTTTTACCTCGCACGGGCAACCCAGTAAGCAGGTTCGTCTGGTACGCTACATCTGGTCGCAGCGCTATCGTGACCATCATGACGATGAGTTTATCCGGCGCTGCGAGCGGGTACGCAGCCACTTTATTCTGACCTCTTCACTCTGTGGAATGGTGGTGATTAGCCTTGTCGGGCTGGTGATTTGGCATTAATAAAAAAAGGGTGGAAGCCTGGCTTCCACCCTTTTTGTCTCGCTGTACGTTCGTTATGGCAGGAGCTTAAGCGCAATCCAGTACAGTCCACCTGACAACAATATCGAGACGGGCAGGGTAAAGACCCACGCCAGCAGGATATTTTTGATCGTGCGTCCCTGTACGCCGCCGCCGTCAACCAGCATGGTACCGGCAACGGAGGAGGAGAGCACGTGGGTGGTTGAGACCGGCATCCCGGTATAGCTCGCCACGCCGATAGAGACAGCGGCCGTCATCTGCGCGGACATCCCCTGCGCGTAGGTCATGCCTTTCTTACCGATCTTCTCACCGATAGTGGTCGCAACGCGTCGCCAGCCCACCATGGTACCCAGCGACAGAGCCAGCGCGACGGCGAAGATAATCCACACCGGCGCATACTCAACGGTATTGAGCAGGTCTCCCTTCAGCTTGTTCAGGAAGCGCCGATCGTCCGGCTGCGTTTCTGACAGGCCTGCGGCTTTATCTGCGGTATCAGAGATACACATCAGCAGGCGACGCAGCTGCGCGCGCTGGTCGACGTTCAGCGTATCGTAGCTTTGCAGATTATTGAGCAGGCCCTGCGCGCGTTTAATCGCCGGCATTGCACGGGCGGCATCACAGTGGAACTCCTTCGGCCCTCCCGCGTTTTCTTCCGGCGTCGGTACGGCAGGCGGCGTCAGCTGCACAATATGGCTCAGTGAATCAGCATGCTGCTGATAATACTGTTCCAGATGGTTTACCGCGTCGCGAGTGCGGGTGATGTCGTAGCCGGAGGCATTCATATTGACCACAAAGCCTGCAGGCGCCACGCCGATCAACACCAGCATAATCAGGCCAATGCCTTTCTGACCATCATTAGCGCCGTGCGAGTAGCTCACGCCGATGGCTGACACAATCAGCGCGATACGGGTCCAGAACGGCGGCTTTTTCTTGCCGTCGAGCTTTTCACGTTCCGCGGGCGTCATATGTATACGACGACGCTTTTTGCTTCCGCTCCAGTAGCGACGCAGGATAAATACCAGGCCACCCGCCAGCACGAGGCCAACGATGGGGGAGATCACCAGAGACAGGAAGATGTTGATCATTTTCGGGATGTTCAGCGCGTCGACAACCGACGTACCGGTCATCATGGCGTTGGTCAGACCAATACCTATAATGGCCCCAATCAGGGTGTGAGAGCTCGAGGCTGGCAGCCCAAAATACCAGGTGCCCAGATTCCAGATGATCGCCGCCAGCAGCATGGAAAACACCATCGCCAGTCCGTGCGCCGATCCGACGTTCAACAGCAGGTCGGTTGGGAGTAAATGAACGATAGCATAAGCAACGCTTAGCCCGCCCAGCAGTACGCCAAAGAAGTTAAATATCCCGGCCATCGCCACCGCCAGTTGCGATCGCATAGCGCGGGTGTAAATCACAGTTGCCACCGCGTTTGCCGTGTCGTGGAAGCCGTTAATAGCCTCGTAAAACAGAACAAAGAGCAGGGCAAGCACCAGTAACAGGCCGGTTTGGTAATCAAGACCAGCAAACAGATGTAGCATAAGCGTTACGCCATTTTTGGAGGACATGAACGCGGCGCATTATCAGCGAGAAACCGCGCCAGGGGAAAGAGAAATATAGACTTTTTTTGAGGTGATCGGGTCACAAAGGTGGAATAAGGTTGCAAAAGCGCTGAAATTTCACCCAGTTACAAAATGTTTCTGTACACTGTCCTGTCAGGCTGGCATCGTTTCAGGCAACTCTCTACAATCAGCGTTTTTGTACAGGCAGGGCGAAATTGTGGAAAAATTTGACGTTATCATCATCGGCGCGGGTGCAGCCGGATTGTTCTGTGCCGCGCAGGCCGGACAGCGCGGGAGGCGGGTGCTGCTGCTGGATAACGGCAAAAAGGCGGGCCGCAAAATCCTGATGTCCGGCGGCGGTCGCTGCAATTTTACCAATCTCTATACCGATGCGTCGGCCTATCTCTCTCATAATCCTCACTTCTCTAAATCGGCGCTCGCGCGTTACACCCAGTGGGACTTCATTGACCTGGTCAACCGCTACGGCATTGCCTGGCATGAGAAAACCCTGGGCCAGCTATTTTGCGACGATTCTGCACAGCAGATTGTCGATCTGCTGCTGAAAGAGTGCGAGGCGGGTAGCGTCACCCTGCGGCTGCGCAGCAACGTGGAGAGCGTTACGCGTGATGAAGAGGGATATACCCTGCAGGTAAACGGCAGCCCGGTGCAGGCGGAAAAACTGGTGATTGCCTCCGGCGGCCTGTCGATGCCAGGCCTGGGTGCATCACCGTTCGGCTATAAAGTCGCGGAGCAGTTTGGTCTGAGCGTCTTCCCTACCCGGGCCGGACTGGTGCCCTTCACGCTGCACAAACCCCTGCTTGAGCAGCTGCAAACGCTCTCGGGCGTGGCGGTGCCGTCCGCAATAACCGCCGAAGACGGCACCCGGTTTAAAGAAGCGCTGCTGTTCACCCATCGCGGCCTGTCCGGCCCCGCCGTGCTCCAGCTTTCCAGCTACTGGCAGCCGGGGGAGTTTGTAACGATTGACCTCGCGCCCGAACGTTCACTTGATGACTTTATTAGCCAGGAACGCGAGGCACACCCTAATCTGAGCCTGAAAAACAGCCTGGCAAAAGTGCTGCCGCGGCGCCTGGTCGAATGTCTGCAACTGCTGGGTAGCGTACCGGAATGCACGCTGAAACAGCTTAACAGCCGTCAGCAGGCCGATCTGGTTGCTTCTCTGCATCAATGGCGTATCCAGCCTAACGGCACTGAAGGCTACCGCACCGCCGAGGTCACGCTGGGCGGCGTTGATACCCGCCAGCTTTCGTCAAAGACGATGGAGGCAAAGACGGTGTCGGGCCTGTACTTTATTGGTGAAGTGGTGGACGTGACGGGCTGGCTGGGGGGCTATAACTTCCAGTGGGCGTGGGCGTCGGCCTGGGCGTGCGCGCAGGCGTTGTGATGAAGCCGCACTGGGCGAGGCTTCCCCCGCCCGGGTCCGTTACATAATTCCGGCAACAGACTTAGCCAGCTGCGCTTCCAGCACCGGCTTTGCTTCTTCAAACTTCAGGTTAACCTTGTTGGCATTAGAGACCACGCGGGTCTGATACTTCATCCGGTTGCCCTCTTCGCTGCTGGTCTGGATCTTCACGCCCGCATTGCCCTGACGCAGCACGCCGAGGTTATCCGTTGTGACCGCAGCCTTGCTGCGTTCGCTGATCTGTAAATCGGTGACCATGGTGTAGTTGACGTCTTCAACCAGCGCGTCAGCGGCAAGGCCGACCAGACCCACCGCCAGGCCCACACCCAGCGCCGCACCGCTGGAGTTACCGTTATAAGCGGTAATTCCCGCGCCGAGCGCCGCGCCGGTCGCCGCACCCTCATAGCCTTTACCCAGCAGGCCCTGTGCTTCACGCAGGTCCATTTTATCGGCCTTCAGGACGTTTGCCTGAATCCAGTAGTAAGCCGCATCGGGTGAGGAGGTCACGGTGTAGCCTTTGTTACGCAGATCCTGCGCCAGCAGCGTTTGCAGGTCGCTCATATCCTTGTCAGAGGTGTTACGTACCTGAACGTAAACGGTTTTATCCGAAGATGGCTCAAGCCAGACGGTCTGGCTCATCTGCGTTTTTACCTCCAGGTTACGCTTTTTGATGGCGGTACCCATGGCGCTACAGCCGGAAAGCACGAGACAGGAAGCGACCAGAGCCACCACCAGTTTCTTTTGGTTTTTCATCTAAAAAATCCTTGTAAAAAAACGGGGCATGCACGCCCCGAAGTACCACAGAGTCAGTGAGTTATCAGGCAGGGAGGAGATAATTTCCCCCTCCGGCTGCATGACGGAAGGGTTATCGGCCAAAGGATGGGATACTTAACGCTTTTTAACGGATCCAGACCTTTTAGCTGTCGAGGGCATTCAGTACATCCAGGGGCTTTAATGCATTTACATATTTAAATTTATAAATATAATGAGCGCACTCTTTCCCAATGGATCCTTTAACGTTATGACCCAGACCACACTCTTCAGCCCCCTACAGCTTGGTGGATTCACCTTACGCAACCGCATAGCACTGCCACCGTTAACCCGCTGTCGCAGCGAGCAGCCGGGCAATATCCCCGGAGCGATGATGGTGGACTACTACCGCCAGCGGGCCAGCGCCGGGTTTATGATCACCGAAGGGACGCAGATCGAGCCTCGCGGGCAGGGCTATGCCTGGACCCCGGGCATTCACAGCGCAGCGCAAATTAACGGCTGGAAAAAGGTCACAGAGGCGGTGCATCAGGAAGGCGGCGTGATTTTTTGCCAGCTCTGGCACGTCGGCCGGGTCTCCCATAATCAGCTACAGCCCGACCAGCAGCCTCCGGTCGCACCCTCTGCCGTTGCTGCGACCGGCGTGCGCGTGTTTATCGAAACCGGGCCGGGCGAGGGGATGCTGACCGCCCCCTCCACGCCACGCGAGCTGACCACCGCCGAGGTAAAAGAGATCGTCCAGCTCTACCGTAAGGCCGCTGAAAACGCGAAGGAAGCGGGCTTTGACGGCGTGGAGCTGCACTCGGCAAATGGTTATCTGATTAATCAGTTCATCTCTGAGCACAGTAATTTCCGTACGGATGAATACGGCGGCTCACTGGAAAACCGCCTGCGCTTTCTAAAAGAGGTAATCGTTGCGGTCAGCGAGGTGTTTGGCAGCCAGCGCGTCGGCGTACGCTTTGCGCCGCTGTTTACCAGTACCGATGAAGAGCGGGTGTATCTGGGCCTGGTGGAGAGCGATCCGCACGACACCTACATCAGCGCCGCCCGGATGCTCAGCCAGCTTGAAACGGGCTATCTTTCGATTGCCGAAGCCGACTGGGACAACAGCCCTGAGCTGCCGGAGAGCTTCCGCGTTGCGCTACGCGACGCTTTTCAGGGACCGATCATGTATTCAGGACGCTACACCCAGCAGAAGGCGGAACGCGTGCTGGAAAACGGCTGGGGCGATCTGTTTGGCTTTGGTCGAACCTTTATCGCCAATCCGGATCTGCCGGCGCGGTTTAAACAGGCTCACCCGTTAAACCCGGTTGATGGCGCATCCCTGTATGGCGGCACGCGTAAAGGATATACTGACTACCCGGTTTATCCTTCCTGACGATGTGAGGCTGCATGTCACCTGAAAATGCCATGAAACTGTTGGCTAACCCAACGCGTATGGCAGTACTGAAATGGCTGCAAAACCCGGCGGAAGCCTTTGCCGGTTACAGCCAGCTTTACGACTACGATCGGTACGGTGTGTGTGCCAGCCTTATCCAGGACAAGGCGGGGCTTTCTCAGCCCGCCACCTCGCTTTGCCTTAAGGTATTGCAGGAGGCCGGGCTGCTGGAGGCGGTGAAAGTTGGCAAATGGACCTACTTTCGCCGCTGCGAGCCGCGCATTCTTGAACTCCGCGAGTCAATAAAGGATTTCCTTAACGGTCTGTAATACCCGTCATTCTACAGGTCCAGAATAAGGTTCGGCGAATGGCTGCGTGAGCAGCACAGGGCAATGTGCTGAACCGGCGCGGCCTTTTCCGCTGCCGACTGCACCGTATCACGGTGGTCGACAGCGCCCGCAATGACCCCGGTCAGGCAGGCGCCGCACATGCCCATTTCGCAGGAGAGCGGCACGCTAACGCCATTTTCCTGAAGCACGCAGGCGATGCTCTTGTCGGCGGAAACCGGCCAGCACTGGCCGGTGCTGGCGAGCGTGACGGTAAAGGCATCGTCGGGGCGTTCAGCGGCAGGCAGAGAGGGGGGAAGAAAGGCTTCCGAATGCATACGCGACTCTGGCCAGCCCTTTTCAGCCGCAGTGCTGCGCATATTTTCCATAAAACCCTTCGGTCCGCAGAGGTAGAGGTGCCGATCCCCGTCAGCCGACAACAGCTCCGGCGGCAGATGCCCGCGCGGGCTGTGCCCCTCGCTGCTATACCAGATATGGCAGCGGCCATGGCGGAACGTGCGGCTCAGCTCGCGCACGAAGGCCGCGTTGTGCCTCTCCCGCACGTAGTAATGCAGCACGAATGGCCTGGCGGAAGCCTCCAGCGCTTCGACCATGGCGAAAAGCGGCGTGATACCTATCCCCGCCGCGACAAGAACAGCCTCACCCTCTGCCGCCAGGGGGAAGACGTTCCTCGGCGGGGAGACGGAGACCACCTGTCCGGGCCTCAGACTGTCGTGAATATAGCGGGATCCCCCGCGCGAGTGGCTTTCGCGGGCTACGCAAATCACATAGCCCTGCTCGCCAGGCCCTGGGCCGGTCAGCGAATACTGACGGGTAATGCCGTTATCCAGGTGCAGGTCGATATGCGCGCCCGGCTGCCACGCCGGCAGCGGCTGACCGTCTTCTGCGACGAGGTGGACCGCCAGGTTATTGTGTCCCTGACGGATAAGTGCATCGACGACAACCCGTAGCGTATTCATTATTGCTTCCCCTCAGACCAGAAAGAATTCACCAAACCCCATCTTTTTCAGCCCACGACGGTAGGCAATGGAGCTGCGATCGGCAGGAATATGGGCCTCAAGCGTCAGGTCGAGCGGCAGGCGTTCGGGGCGCTGCGTTTCCACCATCAGGCGGTCCTCTTCAAACACGCGATGATTAAAGGCGTGGACCTCCTCAACGGGAATATGCAGATCGAAGTTGCGGGCGATCGGCGCAAACATGCGTGTTTTACGTGCCGATACCGGCGAGGCGGCGTTCATAATCACCAGTCGGGCCTCGCCAGGAAAATGGATGGTCAGCGTGGCGGTGAAGGGCAGGTGCATCTCAAAGTGCCGCAGCCAGCTAAACCCCTCCGGGGCGCGAAAGTCGGAGCTGGCCGGATAGTTACCCACCGTGCTCCAGTAATCGACCGTAAAACCGTGCGCCGTTTCAACCGGGTTATAGGCTGGCACCACCTGATTATCCGGGTCGGCAAAGGTGTCGGTATGGATCCAGGCAAAGTGCGCCACGTCGAGAAACCCCTCCACCTGTCGCCCGGCAAAACCCTCTACGTCGAACGGTGGGCAGGTGATCTGCTGAAAACCGTCGTCAAGCCAGTGGGGCATCTGGGGTAGCGGGGCCAGGGTGCCCTCTTCGGGCGCCAGGCAGACCCAGACCAGCCCGTAACGCTCTTCCACCGCGTAAGGGGTGAGGTTGAGTTTAGCCGGGATCGGCTGATCGGGGCTGGACGGGATGCGATTACAGCGGCCATTCTCACCAAAGCGCAGCCCGTGATAAGGGCAGATAATTCCCTCCTCGTCACTGAAACCCAGCGTCAGGGGAACGCCACGGTGTGGGCAAACATCCCTGGCCGCCACAACCTGGCCTTTGACGCGGTAAAGCACCAGCTGCTCATCAAGCAGCACTGCTTTGGTCGGCGCGGCGCTAACGTCGCAGGTGCGTGTAACGGGATGCCAGTGGCGGGCAAGGCGTAGCCAGTCATCTGGCTCAAACGTACAGTGTGCGGGAGGCGTTGGGTTCATAGTGCATTTTCCTGTCGGTGGCTCTCAGCAGGTCGGCGACGTTGGCTGACGGTGTTATTGTCAGTTCATTCTGTGCGGAGAAGGGTGTTGCAATCCATCAGCAAATATTCACTATAGTGTTGCAAAAAAGTTTACAGGAGCGGCCATGAGCCCATTTTCTCGCTTTGCTATCTACTTTGCCGAAGTGGCTAAAAGCGGCAGCCTCAGAAAGGCCGCGGAAAAACTTCACGTTTCCGCTTCGGCTATTAACCGACAGATCCTCCAGGCGGAAGCCGCCTTCGGTACGCCGCTCTTTGAGCGCCTCCCCGAGGGGTTGAGGATGACCACAGCCGGGGAGTTGCTGTATGACAATATCCTGCGCTGGCAGCGGGAATTCCGCATCACCCGCCAGCGTTTTGACGATATTTTAGGGTTGAAGCGGGGGCATGTGAGCATCGGTATGATTCAGGCGCTTAACGAAGGCTGTATGGCCGATGCCCTGGCGAACATCGCATCAGCCCACAGCGGGCTGAGTCTGGATCTGACGGTGGGCGACAGCCTGACCATCAGCCAGCGTATCCGCCAGTCGGAAATTGATTTCGGGCTAATACTCGATCCTCAGGGACAAGGCGGCCTGGAGGTGGTTGCCTTCACCGAGCTGGAGATGGGGGTGGTGATGTTGCCTGACCACCCACTTCAACACCGCGAGGTGCTGTCCCCCGCCGAGCTGAGCGGCGAAAGGCATATTCTGCCTGGCGAACCGCTGGTGGTGCATGAGCGGGTCAGATCGCTCTATCGCTATCATAACTTTGCCCCTGAGAATGCCATCGTCTGTAATGATATCAGGTTGATAAAATCGCTGATTAAACAAGGAGGTAGCGTCTGCGTTCTCAGCCTGCTGGACGTGCTGGAGGAGGTCAAACATCGTCAGCTCAGCTTTGTCCCGCTAAAGGGTAAGCATATCAGGCCGCTGACGCTGGCCCTGTGTATTGCTCCTTCACGCCAGCTTTCCCGGGCGGCGCAGATGGCGATAAAAGAGATGGCCGCAGCGATTGAAAATATGGCAGCGGGGGGAATACACGCAGTTAATTAAATTGATAATGCCAATGATAGTGATTACCATTCGCGAACAAAAAATAACGTTCGCCTGTGTCACTCATCTTATGAAATCACTTTTATTGGTTCGCTCTGCTTTTCATCGCCTCACCGGGATACCCTGTTTAATCGTGCTGACTGCGCTGCCCTGCAGCGGCGTCGCGGTCGCGGGAGAAAATAAAGAACCCACGCTGACCGTCACCGCCGATGCCGCCAGCCGGACCGGCAGCTATGCGGAAGATAGCGCTACCACGGCCACCCGCACGGCTGCACCGCGCAGTGAAACGCCGCAGTCCGTAAGCGTGGTCACCCCGCAGGTCATCAGGGACTATCAGGTCAAAAGCGTCAACGACGCGGTTAAGTTTGTCAGCGGCGTCACCCAGGGGAATACTCTTGGTGGCACCGAGGATGGCTTCGTTAAGCGCGGCTTTGGCGCTAACTCCGACGGCTCTATTTTTCTTGACGGCGTACGCAGTAATCAGGGGCTGTCGATGGACGACACCATTGATCGCGTTGAAGTGCTAAAAGGATCGGCTTCGCTGCTTTACGGAATTCTTAATCCGGGCGGAGTAATCAACCTGATCGGTAAAAAACCGCAGTATGAGTGGAACACGCACGTCAGCGGTGAAACCAGCAGTTTTGGCGGGGGAGCCGGCAGTGTGGACGTTACCGGTCCGCTGGGAAATGGCCTGGCTTTTCGGCTTATCGCCGAGCGCCAGCGTGAAGATTACTGGCGCAACTTCGGCGTTAATCAACATACGTTAATTGCGCCCTCACTCAGCTGGTTTGGCGAAAAAGCCTCTTTGAATATCAGCTACGTGGAATATAAATATGACGTGCCCTACGATCGCGGCACCGCGTTTATCAATAAGAAACCGGTCAACATCCCCTATAATCAGCGGCTGGACGACAGCGCCAACCATGCATGGGGCAAGAATAAGCGTCTGAACGTCAACTACGCCTGGGCGCTGGATGACACCTGGGATACCCATCTCAACTACGCCTGGATGCAGCGCCGCTACGACAGTAATGAGGTCAGGGCGACGGCGATTAATACCACCACCGGCATTGTTTCGCGCCGCGCCGACGCTAACCGCGGCTTTAACCACCAGACCACTTACCTCTCCTGGGATATCGGCGGCAGCCCCACGCTGTGGAACAGGCAGCACGATCTGATGCTGGGTGTGGACTACGAGCAGAACGAAACCTACAAAGCCCGCTCTTATCGCGGAAAAGTCTCTAAAACCTTCAATATGTACGATCCGATCTATGGCGAGGAACCCGTACTGAACAGCAGTACTTATGCGGATCCCGTCAGCAATATCCGCACCAATCTCTACAGCCGTTCACTCTTTGCAAAGGACAGCATTCACCTCTCTGATCAATGGATTGCAGTGCTGGGCGGTCGCCTCCAGCGCTACACCCAGACGGCCAGCCACGGCAATGATAATCCGGTAAGCACCCTTAACGATCGCGGCGACGCCTTTTTACCGCAGATGGGGCTGGTCTATAAAGTGCTGCCTGACGTCTCGCTTTACGGCAGCTACAGCCGCTCCTTTACCCCCTCGACCCAGACGGACGATAACGGCAATGTTGCCTCGACCGAGAAAGGCGCGACCTGGGAAGTGGGCACGAAGTGGCAGGCCATGCCCGCGCTCTCTGCCACGCTGGCGCTGTATCGTATTGATGAAAAGGATATGTCGGTGTTTATCAACGGCGTGACGCGTGACATTCCTGAAGCGCGATCAACCGGGGCCGAGCTTGAGGTTAACGGTGAGCTGACGGAGGACTGGAACCTGATTGCCACCTACGGCTACGACAAAACCGAAATTATTGAGGACGGCGTCAATCCTGAAAACGTCGGTAACCGCCTGGTCAACGCGCCGCGCAATATGGGCAGCCTTTATCTCAGCCACGCCATGCGCTTCTCCTGGCTACCGGGGGAACTGCGCGTGGGCGGCGGCGGCCGCTACGTCGGCAGCCGGGCGGGCGATCCCGAGAACAGCTTTACCCTGCCTGACTATACCGTGGCCGATGCGTTTATCGCCTGGGACAGCAGGCTGGTGGGCAAACATACCCAGCTCAAGCTGAACATTAACAACCTGCTGAACAAACACTACTACGAGTCCAGCGCGGGTAACCTGCGGGTTATTGAGGGCGAGCCGAGAGTGGTGTATGTGCAGGCATCGGTAGATTTCTGATCGCCGTCTGGAGAGCGCAATGAAAAAACGTTTACTTGTGCTGATGATGCTGGTCAGCAGCCTGGCACAGGCCAGAACTGTCACCGATATTTTGCAGCGCAGCGTGGTCATCCCCGATAATCCCCAGCGGATTATTGTGGGGGAAAGTCGGATGATTTATACCCTGGCGCTGGTCGAGGAGGGAAATCCGGCGAAGCGGGTGGTGGGCTGGCCCGGAGACCTGAAAAAGCTGGACAGCCAGAACTGGGCGCGGTACACCGCTGCTTTTCCGGAGATCAACGCCATCCCGGTGACTGGTCAGGCCAACTATGGCCAGATCAGCGTGGAAAAGGCGATCGCCCTGAAGCCAGATCTGGTTATTCTGCCGGTATACGCCAAAAAAGAGAGCAACCACGACGACGTCCAGGCCCAGCTGACCCGCGCGGGTATCCCGGTTATTTATATTGATACGCGCGTTAATCAGCTCGCCAATACCGTTCCCAGCCTGAAAATCCTCGGCCAGGCCCTTAACGACAGCGCAAAGGCCGGGCGCTTTATTGCTTTTTACCAGCAGCATATGCAGCGGATTAAGCAGAGGCTGGAGC
The DNA here is from genome assembly GCF_047918655.1 of Erwinia sp. PPS120. Classification (GTDB taxonomy): domain Bacteria; phylum Pseudomonadota; class Gammaproteobacteria; order Enterobacterales; family Enterobacteriaceae; genus Erwinia; species Erwinia tasmaniensis_A. The sequence continues at coordinate 38,101 of NZ_JBLREF010000011.1, forward strand.
AGGCGCAGCCAGAACGACCCGGCGTTATGTTACAGCTGCATATCGGACGGCGGGAAACCTGCTGTACCACGGTCAGCCACGGCAATCTGGCCGATCTCATCACCTATGCCGGGGGCGAAAACATTGCGGCAGGGCGGTTTGCCAGCGTCTTCGGACAGCTCAGCCCGGAGGCGATTGTCTCGCTCAATCCAGCGCTCTGGCTGGCCACCGGTATGGCGGGGCCGGGACAGAAGAATCAGCTGCAGCTTGGCCCTGACGTTAACGCCGGTCAGGCAAGGGCGAGTTTTCGGCAGGTGCTGAGCCGCGATCCCGTCGTCTCTCAGCTATCGGCGGTGCGCAGTGGCAGGACGCTCGCGGTTTGGCACAATTTCTATATGAGTCCCTGGCATCTGCTGGACGTAGAAATCTTCGCGAAATTCTTTCACCCCCAGCTGTTTAGCGATCTGGATCCGCAGCGAACTCTGGATGAAATGAACCGTGACTTCCTGACGGTGCCGCAGACCGGAACCTACTGGACGACCGCGCAGTAACAGACTAAAAAAAACTGCACCTTACTCAGTTGGCAGGCCAACCTTTGGGGTGCAGTCTGTGTTAAGCGCTTACTGCGCTTCGGCGTGGATTACTCGTTGATATTCGGATGCTGGTTGATCAGGTGTTTACGCTTCTCTTCAAGCTCGGCAATCTGTTCGCTGATATCACCAATTTTAGTCTCGATGTTATCGTGATGCTCCTGCAGCAGCTCTTTTGCCTCGGCCATATCTGATGCCGCTGGCGTGGCACCGCGCAGTGGCATATTCGCCGTCTCTTTCATCATGATACCGGTTACCAGGCCTACGATGGCAATAATCATCAGGTAATAGGCAGGCATATAGAGATTGTTGGTCGCTTCAACCAGCCAGGCAGCCAGCGTTGGCGTCAGGCCCGCCACCAGGATAGAGATGTTAAAGGCGCTGGCTAACGCGCTGTAGCGGATGTGCGTAGGGAACATCGCGGGCAGCGATGAAGCCATCACTCCGGTAAAGCAGTTAAGTACCACCGCCAGAATGAGCAGACCCGCAAAAATCAACGGCATCACGTTACTGTTGATCAGCATAAAGCAGGGAATGGACAGACACAGCAGTGCGATACTACCGACGATCACGAAGGGACGGCGACCAAATTTATCGCTCATCAGGCCCATAATCGGTTGAATAAACAGCATACCAATCATAATCGCAATGATGATCAGTACCCCGTGATCTTCAGAGTAGTGAAGATTATGGGTGAGATAGCTTGGCATGTACGTCAGCAGCATGTAATAGGTAACGTTGGTGGAGAGCACCAGACCGATACAGGCCAGCAGGCTTTTCCAGTGTTTAGTCGCAATCTCTTTAAACGAAACTTTAGGACCGTCAGCCAGCCCTTCACGATCGCCCTGCTCAAGTTTCTCAACGTGCTGCTGGAAGGCCGGTGTTTCTTCCAGCGCGCTGCGCAGATAGAGCCCGACAAGACCCAGCGGCAGGGCAACGAAGAACGGCACGCGCCAGCCCCACTCCAGAAACCTCGCCTCGCCAATAACCGTTGAGATCAGCACGACCAGGCCGGCACCCAGCACAAATCCTACGATTGAACCGAAGTCCAGCCAGCTGCCCATAAAGCCGCGCTTGCGGTCCGGGGAGTATTCGGCAACGAAAATGGATGCGCCGGTATATTCGCCTCCGACGGAAAAGCCCTGAGCCATTTTACACAGCAGCAGCAGAATAGGCGCCCAGATGCCGATGGAGGCATGGGAGGGGATCAGGCCAATACAGAAGGTACTGACCGACATAATAATGATGGTAATGGAAAGGATTTTCTGGCGGCCATATTTGTCACCCAGCCTGCCAAAAAACAGCCCACCCAGCGGACGGATCAGAAAAGGTACCGAGAAGGTCGCCAGCGCGGCAATCATCTGCACGCCCGGATCGGCCCCGGGGAAGAATACCTGACCCAGCGCAAAGGCGACAAATCCGTATACCCCAAAGTCGAACCATTCCATCGCGTTACCCAGCGAGGCGGCGGTAATAGCCTTGCGTAACCTGGCATCATCAATGATCGTTACGTCTTTTAAGCCCATCGGCTTAACACGCTTCCTACGTAGCTTCATAATACCCCTGTAATAGTCTGTTTCCCAGTTAGAATTCTCCCATAAACCGTCTGAAATGAACGAATTACAGCGGCTCAGGGTACAAATTATCTGTGGTCTGTAGCCAGGCAGAAAGTGAAAAGAGACGGGTGAAATCGTCCGTCAACCCGTCCTTTTCTGTTATTAGTATATCGTTTTCTGGCCGTGTAACATAATTTCTGACGGGAGCCCACGTGGCTAAACCGCATAATCGTCCCGTCAGATCGTCCCAATGCGGTCAGATTTATAGTGGAAAAGATGGACCTGGGTTTTTGCTCCGCAACCACGCCATCAGCGCACTGCTGGTCATCGGGTGGGCAAAGAGATAGCCCTGAATATGGATAACGCCGCGTTTTTTAAGGTAGTCGAGCTGGATCGGCGTTTCGACGCCTTCAGCGACAATTTTAAGCCTCAGCTTCTGGCTAAGGTTAATAATCGCATCCAGAATCGGCGCTTCATCTCCGGCACACTCGATGGCGTTGACAAAGCCGCGATCCACCTTAAGGTAATCCAGAGGAAAAGTCTGGAGATAGCTCAGCGCACAGTGCCCGGTACCGAAGTCATCAATCGCGATATGAATACCTTCCGCACGAAGCTGGTGCAGCTTCTTCACCACGTCATCGCCGTCGGAGATCAGGCTCCGCTCGGTCAATTCCAGGGTGATATTCAGCTTTTTGGCAGCAAGCTGCGCGGAAAAGCCGCGGATATCCTGCACAAAGTCAGGATGCTGCAGATGCTCTGCTGCTACGTTGATCCCAAGGTGAAATCCAGGCGGTACGTGCCAGTGCCTGACATCTCTGCTAATCAGCATCAACAGATGCCGCGTTAGCGGCACAATCATACCCTCTGACTCTGCGGCACTGATAAAGCGGTCCGGCTTTGCCCAGCGGCCATCTGGCAGTTGCCAGCGCATCAGCACTTCTGCACCGCTGTAGCGGTTGGTTTCAAGATTAAACAGCGGCTGATAATTAACGGAGAACTCGTCGCGCGCGATAGCGCGGCGGATCAGGTCGCCATAGGAGAGCCGCCGTTTGAGCCAGTTGCTGGTCACCGCCATGAGCAGGAGCGAAAGGATGAGCGCCATCGGCAGGAAGGTATAAAGCCCCTGCCGCCAGGTATAGGCGATATCCGCAGGCGGCGAGGTAACGCTAACAACAATAGGGTAACGTTTGGAGGGGGCGGTATAGGTGCTGGCGCGAATAAACCCACTGCCCGCGTCCGGTACGTTGCCGCGCGTAATGCGAAATCCGCCGCCGAACTGAATGGCGATACGGTAGCCGTGGCTTTTACCGACCGCGTTCATAAAATCATAAAGGTACTGGCCGTCGACCAGGGCAAAGCTACTGGAGCCCGCCACCCCCTCGCGGACAAAGATCACTGCCGGGCGATCCCTGACGCCAAAGGTGCCCGCCAGAGAGAGGACCCAGGAAGTCCACCGCTTTTCAGGCGGCGGACGCTGAAGCAGGATTGTAATATCGCCCTGCTTGGTGCCGAATGCGGAGGAGCAGGTGATGGTATCGTGCCGGATAATACCTACGGAGCGGAAATAGGGATAGATAGCCGAAAAGCGCTGAAGCCGATCGTTTATCTCTTCACAGGGTCTTCCGGAGAACTGCTGCAGCTGGGCAATCATCTTCCAGGCATGATCGCTAATGGCTTCGGACTGGTTTAACAGCATTTCGGCGGTGACGGCCTGCTGTCGCTGGATAATCTGCCTGGCTTCGATACCGGTAAAAACCAGACAGAGCAGTAAAGGCAACAGGCCCGCCATTGTCAGGTAAAGTCCCTTACGTTCACGTCCCTTTATTAAAAGAGAGTCCATAGTGTATCCCTGTTTCCACCCATATTTATACTTACGGTTGGCGGTAAAATAGCATGTCCGCTCCCCCGAAAGATAAATATTGCTGGTCAGTGGAAAAATAAGCTTTGCGCATATTCCTTAGTCAATATTATGCAGATTATTGTCATATTCATTATTTCCCCGGTATTTTCTCCTGTGCCAGGATGCCCTGTCTGCGGCCCGTCCGCGCTTAAAAAGATCAGGAGAAAAACAAATGGCAGAGGTTAGCGAACTGAATGCGGCACCGGGTCTGCGAGCCAGAATTTCAGAGGCTGAATGGCAGGCGCGCGTAAAACTGGCGCAGTGTTATCACCTGGCGGCAAAATTGCGCTGGACGGATCATATTTATACGCACTTCTCCCTGCGCGTACCGGGTGACCGCCCACATTTTCTCATCAACGCCTATGGTCAGACCTTCGATGAAATTACGCCGGAGACGCTGGTCAAAATTGATATTGATGGCGAAATTATCGACGATCCTACGGGGCTGGGGATTAACCCTGCGGGCTATGTGATTCATGGTGCGATTCATCGCGCCCGCCCGGAAACCCACGCCGTCCTGCATACTCATACTGCGGCGGGTATTGGCGTAGCGGCTCAGCAGCAGGGGCTGCTGATGATCTCCCAGCACAGCGCGCGTTTCCACCGTCGTCTTGGCTATCACGATTATGAAGGGATTGCGTTAGATCTTGATGAACAGCAGCGCATCGTGGCCGATCTTGGCGAGCGCAATGCGCTAATCCTGCGAAACCACGGTCTGCTGACCTGTGGCCGGGATCTGGAAGAGGCATTTTACAATCTTTACTACCTGGAGCGGGCGTGCGTCGCGCAAATTGCCGCGCAGTCCGGCGGCGCGGCGCTGAGTATTATCCCGGATGCGGTAGCGGAGAAGGCCGCACTGGCGTTTGATAATGGCATCAGAAACAAAAAGTATCTGCTTCACTGGGATGCCTACGTCCGTCAGCTACAGCGAAACGCACTCTGACAGGAGGAACGCACGCTATGTATAAATCGCTACTGACGGCTTTACTGCTCTGCGTTTCCGTTGCTGCCTGCGCGGCAGAGGATCTCTCCAGCGTCACGCTGGTGCTGGGCGATCAGGCCCGTAATTTGCGCTCGCTGGTGGAGGCATCCGGCGTGATGAAGGATGCGCCTTATCACTATCGTTGGGCCAATTTTCAGGGCGCTGCGCCGCTCTTCGAGGCGCAGCGGGCGGGAGCGGTTGATACCTCTTACGCCGGTGACCTGCCGGTACTGATGGCTGCCGCTGGCGGGGTGGATCTTAAAATCATCGCAACCAACGTAGGAGACGCGGGATCTAACGGACTGATTGTCCCGGCAGATTCCCCTATCCACAGCGTGAGTGATCTGGCAGGGAAAACCGTTGTGGTCTCCTCGGCGCGCGGCAGCATTTCGCAGCATCTGCTGTATGAGGCGCTACAGGAGGCGGGCATAAAACGAGAGGCAGTGTCGGTGCGCTTTGTCCTGCCCGTAGACGCCAGCGCAGCGTTTAACTCCGGTCAGATTGCGGCCTGGGCCACCTTCGATCCCTACCTGGGCATCGCCGAACAGCACGGCGCGCGGCTGCTTCGTGACAGTAAAGGGCTGACGACCGCGCTGTCATTTGTGACCGCCACCAACAGCGCGCTAAAAGATCCCTTTAAGCGGCTGGCTATTGCTGACTTTGCCCGCCGACTGGCGAAGGCGCGGGCCTGGGGAATTGCGCATCCTGACGACTATAATCAGGTCTATGCTGCGCTCACCCGTCTTTCACCGCAGGCGTCGGCACCGATCACGGCGCGGATTTCCCACGGCATCAGGCCGATCTCTGCAGAGGATATTAAGAAAGTACAGGGCGTCTCCGATCTGTTCTCTTCGCTGGCGATCCTGCCGCAGAAGGTAGACGTGCAGGCCATTACCGATACCAGCGTCTTTGAGGCCGGGTCAGAATGAATAGACGCTCGTTCAGCGTTTACCGCACGACACGCCCCGATCAGCCGCAATGGTGGATCGGGACAAGCCCGTTAAGGGTATGCGTTAGCTATCACTGTAAAATAGTTGTTGCAGCGTAGCCTCAACGCCGCGAACCTCTGCCAGTCCTTTAAGTCGACCAATGGCAGAATAGCCTGGGTTGGTTTTTTTATGCAGGTCGTCCAGCATCTGATGGCCATGGTCAGGCCGCATGGGAATAGGGCGTCTGTTTCCCTCCCGACGACGGCGCTGCTCCTCGGCGAGAATGACCTTAACGACGCCCACCATGTCCACGTCGCCACCGAGGTGGGCGGCTTCATGAAAGCTTTTCGGGTTTGCTTCCCGCTGCGTTGAACGTAAATGCGCGAAATGGATCCGATCGGCAAAGGTCGTGGCCATATTGACCAGATCGTTATCAGCCCGAACCCCAAGCGATCCGGTGCAGAAGGTAAAACCGTTATGAATGCTGTTTACCGCCTCTTTCAGCCACTGCAGATCGTCCTGTGTGGAAAGGATACGCGGCAGGCCCAGCAGCGATCGCGGTGGATCGTCCGGATGCACTGCCAGCATGATGCCCGAAGCTTCCGCGACCGGCACAATTGCCCGCAGAAATTCTGCCAGGTGCTCACGCAGTTTGGCTTTATCGATCCCCTGATACTGCGCCAGCTGCGCCTGAAACTGCGCCAGAGTATAGCCCTCTTCCGCGCCCGGCAGACCGGCAATGATATTGCGGGTTAGCGTTTCCACATCGTCAGGGGTCATTGCGGCGAAGTAGCGCGCGGCCTGCTCCCGCTCCTGCGGATCGTAATCCTGCACGGCACCGGGCCGTTTGAGTATATGCAGCTCAAACGCGGCAAAGGCCGTATCATCGAAGCGCAGCGCGTTGGCCCCGCACGGCAGTGGCCAGGCGAGGTCGGTTCGCGTCCAGTCCAGCACCGGCATAAAGTTATAGCAGACGATATCTACCCCACAGCTGCCCAGATTTCGGAGAGATTGCTGATAGTTAGCGATAAAGCGCTGATAATCGCCGCGATGCGTTTTGATCGACTCATGAACAGGGATGCTTTCCACCACTGACCACACCAGATTTTTCGCTGCCAGCAGCGCCTGACGGGCCGAGATCTCCTCTACGGGCCAGACCTCGCCGTTAGGAATATGGTGCAACGCCGTCACAATGCCGGTTGCGCCAGCCTGCCGTGCATCATCCAGCGAAACGGGGTCGTTGGGGCCATACCAGCGCCACGTATGTTCCATGTTCAGCTCCTGTAAAATAGAAGAGTAATGGCAGAAAGCCGCTAAACACAGCATAAAGCGCAACGGCTAAGGATGCCGTGATGACGATCGCAGTGGGCAGGCAAGAAGCGCCGGAACGGTTACTTCAGACGTACGGTGCGTGGCCTGCCGTTGCCCAGTAAAATCGCCAGCTTGCTACCGCCCGGCGTCGTTTCCATCAGGATTTTACAGACGCAGGTCAGCGGAACCGACAGCAGCATACCGATCGGCCCCAGCAGCCAGCCCCAGAATATCAGCGACAGAAACACCACCAGGCTGGAAAGGCCCAGGCCTTTTCCCATAATCCTCGGCTCCAGCATATTGCCCAGTACCATGTGAATGACGGTAAACAGCGCGGCGACCAGTGCGGCGTCTAAGGGCGTGTTAAGCAATAAAGCCTGAAGCAGAGGGGGGATACCGGCTATCACCGGACCGATATTGGGAATAAAGTTGAGCACAAAAGCCACTACGGCCCACAGCAGCGCGAACTTGATGCCCAGCAGCAGCAGCACCAGCCAGACCGCGATGCCTGTTATCAGGCTGAGTAATGTTTTCAGCGCCAGATAGTGCGTCACGCCTTTCAGTGCTTTATGCAGCCCGGCGATACGAATTTTCGGATTAACCAGGGCGAAACGTAGCTTATAGGGCAGATGATGAACTTCAAACAGCATAAAAACGACCGTCATAAACAGCAGCACGGTCCCGGTCATTGCGCCGGAAAACTGACTTAGCAGGGTACCAGCCAGATTCATCATGGAGCTGGGATCGAGACGTTCAATAATGCGGTCGGTAGAAAGATTAATATGAAAGGGCGCGGCAAGATGTTGCAGGATAGCGAGTTTTTGCGCCATCTGGCTGCGAATTTGCGGGTAAATATCGCTAAAATCATTGATTGAACCGGCAATCATCGCGACCAGCAGAGCAATAATAATCAGCATGGCCAGGGTCACCAGCGTAATCGCCAGGCCGCGTCGGACCCCACGCCGCATCAGTATCGTCACCAGCGGATTCAGCACTATCGCCAGAAACAGTGCCAGCAGAAAGGGTACCAGAATTTCCGAGGCCGCTTTGATCCCGGCCAGAATGACGACCAGCATGGCCATTTTCAGCAGCATATTCTGCCCTATCTTCTCCTGCTGCAGCTCGCTCATGGCATCTCCGGGCAATAATATTGATACAAAGCTTAGCCTCTTTACCGGCTAACTTGCTGAATTTAAGAAAGTTCGCAGTGATAAGCACGTTTATTGACCGTTATTGTGCGTCGGCAGTGGCCTTTTCGCGTCAGTCAGGCTCTTTTTCTGACTTACGCTGGCCCCCTTGCAGGTGGGTTGCTGACCCCCCTTAAAGCCTGGTTTAGGGGGGCACGAGACAGAGGAGTGATCTTCGCCGTTAAAACCAGGTATAGTGCAACCTGTGCTTTTCCTGAAAGGGTATCGCTTTCCATGCCTGAACAACCCGGAGCGGAGGCGGTCCCTAACGCTTTTCGCCGATCGCTGGGGCGGCCTGCTGCTGCTGGCCTTGGTGATCGCTGTCATCGCCTTTGTGGCGATCGTCCTTGCGCTGCCGCGTCAGAGCGTGAAAAGCAGCAAGGGCAAGCAGCTGCCTTTTCGGGCAGTGCTGGGGCGGCTTTGGGGCTACGGCTTAATCCTTGCGCTGGGGTCGGCGGGATTCGGGGTAATAGCCACTTTCATTACCCTTTTCTACCGGGATAAGGGGTGGGACGGTGCCGCCTGGGCGCTGACGCTGTTTAGCGCCGCGTTTGTGGGGACGCGACTGCTGTTCCCTAACGCTATCCGGCCCGCTTGCCGGATTCGTGATGAGCTATCTGGGCGTTCCGGTTATCTACTTGCTCAGTGGCCTGCTGGTTTGTCTGGGCATGCTGCTAACCTGGAGGCTAAAACGTCAGTCGCCGCGCAAAGGTGAGGAGTGTATCGAAGGGGAACAGGCTTGCGCCTTTCCCCTGTTCTGGCCAGAAGCGGTACTCAGCTGCCAGTCACGCTGAAGGCCAGTCGCTCCCGGATGAGGATGTTAGCCCTGTAGCAGCGCCATGCTCTGTTGGATCTCACGCACGATTTCTGCCTCGCTCCAGCTTTCCATTACCGTTGAGAATGGCTCAAACGCGTAGATGCCTTTATAGCCCATTGCTTCCAGGCGACGTACCTGAGACACACTGTTTAGCAGGTCCCCCTCGCTGATCATAATGCGCTCTTCATCCGTCAGTTCACTGGTCGGGCGGTCATCCTCCACGCCGGAGAGATGAACAAGTCCGATACCGGCGATATCAATGCCGCTTTCAAACTCTTCTTCCGCCTTTTCATACAGATGGTGATGGAAGGTATCCAGCAGCAGTTTAAAAGGAACGCGCGCGTCGCGAATGAGCGCCTGCGTCTGAACGGCAGAACGCAGAGAGCTGACGGGAAAGCCCAGCGGCTCAACCAGGCCTTCAATGCCATATTTCTCAAAAAGCGGCGCCAGCTTCTGCAAGGCGCTGACGGTTTCCTCCGGACTAACCGGCGTACCGTCGTTCAGTGGACAGAGCACCAGCGCTTTTGCCCCCACGCCCCTGGCGTCTTTCAGCAGGCCTTCAGTTTTCGCTAACAGCGCATCGTCAGGCTGGTTAAAGGGATAAACGGCGTTAATGGTGACAATCTCCAGGCCATAATGCTGCGCCAGCGCGCTGACTTCGGCATGGCTCAGATGATCCGTCACCTTACCGCCGCGCATATCATTACGCAGTTCAACTTTGGTCAGGCCAAGATCGTGGACCACCTTAAAAAATGCGTCTATGCCCAGATTAGGGGCGATTTTACGATTTACACAAAAACGGGATGATTCGATGGCCATTTTGCAACTCCTGCTGAATGTAATGAGAGTAGGGTGGATCCCTGCAAGCCTGATTTCTGACGGTGAGTTATCTTCGATGGGCATAAGAGAACATTTATTTCACTAATGGTGAATATTGAAATTTAAATTTTTAGATCGCTCTCTCAAAATTTCGTCTTTAGCCGCATGACTGAGGGGGAAAACCCCCCTGAATGGCCCAATGATTTGATGAGTTATACCGCTGCCCCCTGACGGTTAAGACCCTCAAAACTTAAGACTATTCCTTAGGTTAACGCGACTCGCGCGGGGCGGTCTCTTCTTTAGTAATTGATTGCATTCTAAAAAGTGAAAATGCGATCCACTGCACTAAAAATGAATTTTCTAAAGTTTAATATTTGAAAAATTCATTCCAATATAATACTGTCATTTCACGCATTGGGCAGTTATGCAGCCAGGCAACGGACGCTTACCAGCGGCTGCCTGCAGGGAATACTCACATCTAAGAGGCCAGAACATGACTATCGTAGGAAATTTTATTGGCGGGAAAACGTCTCTGAGCGCCAGCAATGAAACCATTCCGGTTTACGATCCTGCTACCGGTAAAACGGTTCGTGAACTTACTCAGAGCACCGCAGAAGAGGTGGCTAAAGCGATCGAAGTGGCACACAGTGCCTTTGAAGAATGGTCCCGCACCTCACCCCTGCGTCGCGCTCGCGTGCTGTTTAACTTCAAGAACCTGATGGAACAGCATCGGGAAGAGCTGGCTGCTCTGATCGTCAGTGAACATGGAAAGGTGTGGTCTGATGCGCTGGGTGAGCTGACGCGTGGAATTGAAGTTGTCGAATTTGCCTGCGGTATTCCCCACCTTATTAAGGGTGAAAATTCAGCTGACGTGGCAACCGGGGTCGACAGCTATTCCCTGATGCAGCCGCTGGGTGTGGTCGCGGGAATAACCCCCTTTAACTTCCCTGCAATGGTGCCGCTCTGGATGTTCCCCATCGCGCTGGCCTGTGGCAATACCTTTGTTCTCAAGCCCCCTGCGCTGGACCCGTCTGCCTCAGTACGCATGGCGGAGCTGCTGACCGAAGCGGGCCTGCCGGATGGCGTATTCAACGTTGTTCACTGCTCAAATGAAGATGCAGAGCAGCTGTATAAAGATCCGCGCGTGCAGGCGGTAAGCTTTGTCGGCTCATCTGGCGTGGCCGAGCATATCTATAAAACGGCCAGCGCTCACGGTAAGCGTGTGCAGGCCTTTGGTGCCGCGAAAAACCACGCCATCGTCATGCCCGATGCGGATTTGGATGCCACCGTCAATGCCATCATGGGCGGAGCATTTGGATCGGCGGGTGAGCGCTGTATGGCGCTGCCGGTAGTGGTCGCGGTCGGGGACGATACGGCGGACAAGCTGATTGCCGCCCTGACGCCGAAAATTAAGGCGCTGCGCGTGGGGCCTGGTATTCAGAAGGGCAGCGAAGAGAACGAGATGGGGCCGGTGGTGTCCGCTGCGCACCAGAAGAAAGTGCTGGGCTATATCGACAAGGGCGTTGAAGAGGGGGCGAAGCTGGTCGTGGACGGCCGTAACTGTCAGGTATCGGGCTATACCGAGGGTTACTATGTAGGCGGCACGCTGTTTGATAATGTCACCGCTGAGATGGTTATCTGGCGTGAAGAGATTTTTGGTCCGGTGCTGAGCATCATGCGCGCTCCGGACTACGCCAGCGCGCTGAAGCTGGTCAACAGCCACGAATTTGGCAACGGCAGCGCCATCTTTACCAGCAATGGCCACACCGGACGCGACTTTGTGCGTGAGGTTCAGGCGGGCATGGTTGGAGTGAACGTCCCTGTACCGGTACCAATGGCATTCCACAGCTTCGGTGGCTGGAAGCGCTCCGTGTTCGGTGCGTTAAACGTCCACGGGCCGGATGGCGTACGTTTCTACACCCGGATGAAAACGGCCACGGTACGCTGGCCGAGCGGGCAGAAAACCGTGTCTGAATTCAGTATGCCAACGCTGGGATAATCTCCGTTTAGCGAAAGTCACAGGCGTTGCGGTAGGCGTTAACAACCCGGCAAAGCAGGATTTATTGCCCCGGTTTTGTTGATGCGGCCGCCGCGTCTTTTTGGTCACAATATAAGGAGCAGCAGAATGTCATTGCTATCCAAAGTAAAGCAGCCGGATGCGCAGGGCCGTATCCAGCACGTCACGCCGGAAAGTGCGGGCTGGCGCTACGTCGGCTTTGATGCTTACCAGTTGAAAAAGGGTCAGACTCTGAATCTGGAGAGCGGCGACAGGGAACTTTGTCTGGTACTGGTCGCCGGTATTGCATCAGTTAAAACGCAGAAAGCTGAATTCCCCGCCATCGGCAAACGTATGTCTCCATTTGAACGTACGCCGCCCTATTCAGTGTATGTTCCGCATAATGACAGGGTTGAGGTTCGTGCTGATACAGACCTGGAGCTGGCCGTATGTAACGCTCCTGGCCATGGTTCACTACCTGCTCGCCTGATCTCCCCCGCGGACGTAGGCGTTGAGCAGCGCGGTAAGGGCAGAAATAAGCGTCTGGTACATAATATTCTGCCGGATAACGAGCCAGCCGACAGCTTGCTGGTGGTAGAAGTGTATACCGACGAAGGTGACAGCAGCTCTTACCCCAGTCATAAGCATGACCAGGAAAATTCAAACGAAACTTACCTGGAAGAAACCTACTATCATCGCTTCGATCCCGAGCAGGGTTTTGCCATGCAACGCGTTTATACGGATGATCGCACGCTGGATGAATGTATGGCGGCCTATAACCGGGATGTGGTAACCGTGCCACGCGGTTATCACCCCGTAGCAACGCTAGCAGGTTACAATAATTACTACCTCAACGTTATGGCTGGTCCTGTACGCCTGTGGAAGTTCACCTGGGAAAAGGATCATGCCTGGGTTAATAGTGATGCCTATCCGCGCTGAGTCTGGCACCCATTCAGCTTAACCTAAGGGGCATCTGCGCGTTTGCCCCTTTAAAAGGTCCACGCGGCGCCCAGAGTGGCAGCCCAGGGGGACTCAAGATTTTTCCCCTTTGAGTAGCTAATGTCGCTATGCAGTGACAGATTTCCCTTCGTTCGGATATCAATTCCAGCCTGATACAAGCCTCGTGCGCCGCCTTTACGGTGAGTAAAGCGGTTATTAGCGATGGTGACGTGATTTGAATTGATGGTTTCATGAAGCGCAGCAGCTTTAGCGTAAGGTTTTATGCTATTGCCATAGACCATCACAGGAAGGCCAAGATTTATTCCAATTTCACTGGTTAGATTGCGTTGAATACCATTATTGGCCTTCAGCCCGTTTGAAAGTTGATAGGTATTATCGGAATGATTGGCGAATGCCGTCACTGCGCCATAGGGCGCGAGATAAACCCGGGAGAGAGTAAAGTATTTCCCTGTCTGGATATTTAAGCCCATATCTGTCGCCCGGAAGAGGCCATTGGCTGCGGTACCACCGTTCATAAAGGCGTTAATATCGTTGATGAAACGGCTGAATTTCACGATACCTTCACCATAGTATCCGTTGCTATCAGCATAGCTGAGATAGCCCCCCGCAGTATAAGCATCCACATGCCCTGTTCCGCCGCCCCGGCTAAAGTCTGTGGTCGCACGATCGAAAGCCAGGAATAGCCCACGGGTGAACGATCCTGAGCCCGTTTCAGACGTTGCATCTATGCCTAACATTATACCGTTCTGTTTTAGCCTGTAATTGGCATTTTCAATAACTTTGACGTTGTAACGGCTATTGTTGAACCTGCCCCACACTTCAGTATCGTGCGGAACCTGCCTTATTTCTTCCAGGCGTCCACGGGCTGTATTCATCTGCTCGCTGGAAATAATGTTATCGACGGTACTCATCGCAAGAATAGCGGCGGCACTGGGAGTCACCGTCTTGTTGCCATGATCAGGCTCGTCTGGGACAGGAGGGACAGGTTTATTGTCCGGATCTTCATCTGGCGGCGTATTCTCATCGGGATTAACGATATCCGTATTTTCCTCGGGCAGCCTGTTATCCTCAGGGTCATCGACATCCGGTATATCATCCTGCTGATAGGGAGAGAGTGCCCAGCCATTTTTACCCATTCTTACCAGATAATATTGATAGGTTCCAACGTCCACGACCTGATTTTTGTTTAGTAAGGTGAACGTCGCACTTCCTCCACCCGTTTGAATAATCTGAAGGCTGGCATCCGTCAGGGGGGTTTTTCCGAAGTCATAAACTTTAATGCCAAATTCACCATTTGCACTTCCACTAATGTTTAAAAAATCTCCCTTCAGTGATGCCAAATCCGTTATGATTTCAAACGTGCCCTGACCTGAAAGCGTAGTGGTATTTAACCGGGTAAACCAGGGTTTACCTTTTAAATCTAAGTTGTAAAGCGTCATTATCCCTTCGCGTAGATTTATCGAGGCTATAGTGTATTCTGCAAGAGTGTCAAGATATCCTCCATGGAAAAAAGCCTCGCTTTTATCAAGTGAAAGATGCATGGCGCGAGTGTCAGAAGTTATATCAATCTGTATAAGCGATCCGTTTTGCAGGTAGACCTTCCCAGAGACCACTCCTCCCATGAAGACTTCCATTTTACCTTTGTAAAGCGTGGCGTTATTGACCTGCCCTCCAACGCCGATATTATAGATCATACCCTCGTTAATACGATAATCATCGTACAGATATACATCAGACGAATAGCCCCCTTTCTCAATTATCTGCATTCCCTTCGTTATGACAGTATTCTGCGCCGATCCCCCTTGTTGTATAATCTGAATCCCATCCCGAATGTTGCTATCAATCACATTGCCGAGCACTTCTTGCGTGCCATAAATCTGCTCACCCACAATACTTTGACCCGGCGCCACGATGGAAGGCAGTGCCTGTACCGGGTAACTTTCTGAAAAAAAGAGTAGTAGTGCTGGCCAGTGGAAGTGGAAGTGGAAGTGGCGGTTGCGGATTTTCATCATTGGTCCTTAATTTTTAGAACGCCGGGATGGGGTTATCCATAAAGGCGATATCTGGCTTTACGGGTATACCGGAGTCTGATCCCCAGATGTTGAGAAAATATCTACTTTAGGGCTATAACTGGCGCGATATCTAATGTTTTCCAGTAAGGCTGGAGTAATGATCCGGTGCAAAGCATTGTCGGCGTGAAGGCAGCGCTGCCCCTGGTTTATGACCTTTACTTAATTCTAAAATTAATAAGCGATATTTAAATTTTTTCGGATAAAAGTATATAGATAAAATTCTAAATAATTCCATTTAAACGCTCCCGTTTATGGGGGATGACCTCAGGTTTCCTGTAATCAGACCCTTTTATAAACATTTATGGAAATATCATCCCATAATGATGCTATTTTTTAATATAACGTTAAATGTTTGTTATAGGATGCTAATGCCTGCTATGTTAATTATTCACGGTGAAAGTTTAGCAGGTGTAACTATATCCGCTTTATTTCTGCAATGATTTTTACGCGGGCGATGATATGACTTATGAGACAGGAGAATAGTTACTGAAAAAAAGGGCATGTTAATTTGGTTGTCAGGAGGGCCAGTCGGCTGCCAGGATCATCAGAAACAGAGCGGGTTTTATGGTATATAACTATCTGAATACGCTGCGAAGGGCAGCACTGGGGCGTTATCACAAACCAATGCTGGTGTACCGTTGGAAGAGTCCTGCAGCACGAAACTGGTAGGGTATAAGGAGGGCGAAATGCTCTGGCTGGTTTTAAAATATGCCGTTACGGCTGGCATGGTTGTACTTATTTCAGAGGTGGCGAAACGCAGCGATCGTCTTGGGGGCCTGATAGCGGCTCTGCCGCTGGTCACCGTGCTGGTGCTGATCTGGATGAAACTTGAGGGGCAAAATCAGGAGAAGATTGCGGCACATGCGTGGTATACCTTTTGGTATGTCGTTCCCACACTCCCTATGTTTATCATGTTCCCCTTTTTTTATCAGCGCTGGGGATTCTGGCCTACGCTGGCTGCCAGCTGCGGTATAACGATCATTATTTTCCTTTGCTGGGCCAGCCTGCTCCGCCGCTTTGGCATTGATTTGATGTAAGCAGGGCAGATTCAGCGGAGATGATATTGTTTTGATATCAGGGCGTTTAGCCGCTGGGGTAGTGAATTGATGTGAGGGCGGCGCAACGCGTCGCCGCCCGGCCTGCGTACGGGCCGTCAGGCCTCAGCATTATTTAGCGCCAGCGAGACGGCCAGCGTTTGAGCAAGACAAAGTGAAGCCACCTGAGAGCGAAAACCGTCTACCTGCGCTTCACGTATCACAAAGCATACATCGCTGAAGGCCGCCAGCGGGCTGACCTGGCTGTCAGTAATCGCGATAAGATGCGCGCCGCGCCTGGCACCCAGTTCAACCAGTTCGACAGCCTCACGTGCATAGGGAGAATAGCTGATGGCGATTACCACATCCTTAGGGTTAACCATGCTCAGCTGCTCGGTAAACATTCCGCCCAGGCCATCAATCAGAAAAGCACGGCGCTCAAGGTGCCGCAGCGCATAAGTCAGGTATGAGGCCACGCTGAAGGAGCGGCGCAGGCCAATAACATAGATATTCTCTGCCTGATCCAGCAACTCTACGGCTTTATCAAGATGCTGTGGGTTGGTTTGCATCGCCAGCTGCTGTAGCGCCTGTGAGTTTACCATGGTGAATACATTGAGGATTTCTGCGGGCGTTTCCGGTGGGGTTGCCGTTTCATCAATGGCTGTCTGGCGGAAGAGTCGTGCGCGTTCGGTATAGTTAACCGTTTCCTCCATCAGATGCTGACGGAAAACCTGTTTCATTTCATTGAAGCCGCTAAAGCCAAATGCATTGGAAAAGCGGATCAGCGTAGAGGGCGGAACGTCTGCCTGCTGAGCGATAGAGGCAACGGTGTCGAAAGCGATGCTGTTGCTATTATCTAAAATATAGCGGGCCACCTGTTTGAGGCGTTTACTCAGCGTATCGTATCGACGAC
The DNA here is from genome assembly GCF_047918655.1 of Erwinia sp. PPS120. GTDB lineage: Bacteria > Pseudomonadota > Gammaproteobacteria > Enterobacterales > Enterobacteriaceae > Erwinia > Erwinia tasmaniensis_A. The sequence goes on from NZ_JBLREF010000011.1 coordinate 55,146, forward strand.
GAATGTCGTCCTGTAACAGGGAAAGCTGCGTCGAGTTATTAGTCATTACTTCGGCTCGCTGGTCAAAAATTGTGATGTTCTTCTGTACGCTATTCTATCAGATGAACAAAAAATTTCACTTGCTAACGCAAATACGGTGCTTTATTTCATCGGGATATGAAATCAATCACAAAACATCGGACCAGTTACGCATAAAACATTAACCGGCACGCAAAACAGAGATAACAGTAACAGCAAAAGTAGACAAAGTGGCGGGGAGAAACGTGAGGTATTAAGCAGCGAATGGGAGTAAAAGGGGGCGAGTTTCGCCCCCTTTGGATGTGGCACTGCCATTTAGCTCTGGCGCGTTGGGCGCACCTGACGCCAGTAATCAATCAGCGTCAGATAGTTGGATTTAACCTGCGCTATCAGTGCATCATCATCTAATTCACCCTGCAACCACTGCCGGGAAGGCTGGCCGAAAATCGTTCTTCCCACGGCGAATCCTTTCACCCACGGTGCTTTGGCCGCCGCAGCAAAACCGGCTTTAAGTTTCTCTTCCGACGCATCCAGCCCCAGAATCAAAATACCGCGGCAGTGGGGATCCTGCTGCTCAATCAGGCCACTAATGGCTTCCCAGCTCTCCAGAGAGAGCGGCGGCAGCTTCCACCAGTCCGGCTGAATACCCAGCGAATAAAAATGGCTCAGCATGTCGAAATAATACGATTCCTTTTTATCTGCGTTATCCTCGGGAAGGATGACCTCCAGCAGCAGTTCATGGCCAGATTTGTTACATCCCTTCCAGACGTCAAGGATCAGCTCATCCTGCTCGTGGCGCAGACCGGCTTCATCGTGAGGATGGTAAAACACCAGGCATTTCACAACGTGCTCCTGGGGCCAGTCAATCAGCTGCGAACCAATATTACCGTGCTCAAGCCGCAGGGGGCGGGAACCCGGCATCTCAATCGGACGTCCGATCCACCATCCTTTACCCGTAATGGCATTCAGGGCTGGCTGACCGTAAGTTGTGTCGGCCAGAATACCGCTGCGGTTATCGAGGCCGGCTTCACCGGCCGCTTCCTCTGCGGCCCTCAGCAGCAGCGTTTTCAGCTCCGGCAAACGTGAGGCATCCACACCTGCCTCATCGGCCATATCAAGCAGCTGCTTACGATGGTCAAAGGCAAAGACGCACAGCTCTTCCCATTTTTGCTTACGCGAAGTGACGCGGTGGAGGTGGTTAAGACGGCTATCCAGATCGGGACGCTTCACCTCTTTTTCGCGGCTGAGGAAGTCATCAAGCTCTGCACGGGTCGGCATGGCGGGCGCGCAACCGTGACGTGATACCACCAGGGCACCACAGGCATTGGCGTAGCGGCAGGCCTGCTCCCAGCTCTCATCATTTAGCCAGCCGCGTAAGAGACCGGACATAAAGGCATCCCCTGCGCCCAGCACATTCAGTACCTCTACGCGAACGCCACTCTGTAGCGCCGTCTGCTCCCAGCTGTCGGGTATCGGGCCTTCCAGCACCACGCAGCCCATCGGCCCACGCTTGCAAACCAGCGTGGCTTTAGTGGCCTGCCGCACATTTTTTAATGCGGTAATCGTATCGGTGCTGCCACCGGCAATATGGAATTCTTCTTCCGTCCCCACCACCAGATCAAAATAGTGCAACACTTCCTGTAACTGCTGGGTGACATGCTGCGATTCAACAAAGCGCGTCTCACCGTCGCCTAATGACGTCAGGCCCCAAAGAACCGGACGGTAATCAATATCCAGCGCGGTGCGCAGGCCATGACGACGGGCGATATCCAGCGCTTTCAGCACGGCGGCACGCGTATCGGGATGCGACAGATGGGTACCGGTCACCGCAACGGCGCGGGCGGAGGTAATATATTCTTCGTCGATATCATCGGGGACAAGACCCATATCTGCGCAGTTATCACGGTAAAACACCAGTGGGAAGGTGTCCTGATCTTTGATCCCCAGGATCACCAGGCCCGTCAGACGTTTTTCGTCCGTAATCAGGCACTGGGTATCTGCTCCCACCCGCTGAAGCTCCTCCCGCAGGAAGCGGCCCATATGTTCATCGCCAACGCGGGCCAGCATACCGGACTTCAAACCCTGAATAGCGGTACCGTAGGCGACATTACCGGACGAACCGCCAAGGTACTTAGAAAATGTGGTCATATCCTCAAGGCGGGCACCGATTTGCTGGCCATAGAGGTCAACGGCTATGCGCCCGATACAAATCACATCAAGCCGTTTTTCTTGTGTACTCATACCTGTTTTTCCTTCTGTCATAAGCCACCTCTGCCGCGCCTCTCCAGCGGGTGTCTGGAGCGCCACGTGCTGGCGATTGGATTTGCTATGTTCGTCAGTATGGGGAATGAATATTTCAATATCAATATAAAATGAAATTAATACCCCAAAAATGTGAGGTGGCTAAAACTCTGGGAGGAGAGATTTAGCCAGTGAAAATCACCGGAAAAGGTCAAAGATTTGGGACGGTTTTTTTAGGGAATAAGGAGGAATCTGTAACGTCAGGAAACGATTGAAATGAAATGAGTTTCCCGCCTTAACACGCCTTCGTTCTGCGGGCTTTCATTTTTGCAGGTGAGATCGCACTGGTCGCGCTGCTTTTCACTGAGAATTTGATCTCACTCGCAAAATGAAACGTTTCTTCTGTAATTATATTTTGTGGAAAAAATATTTGTTTATAATCGCCTCACGTTTCATTTACAGCCGTCGCCTTCATCAGCATCCGTGGCGACCACCAACGCGAATCACGGCTGGCCTTTGCGCCGCTGTACCGTTAAGGAAGAGCAAATGGGTAAGATCAGATTAACCACGGCACAGGCGCTGGTAAAATTCCTGGATAACCAATACCTCTCGGTAGATGGCGTTGAGACCAAATTTGTTAAAGGGATTTTTGCCATCTTCGGCCATGGCAACGTGCTGGGGCTGGGTCAGGCCCTTGAGGAAGACAGCGGCGACCTGGTGGTGCATCAGGGGCGTAACGAACAGGGTATGGCCCATGCTGCCATCGGCTACGCCAAGCAAAAGCTGCGTCGCGAGATTATTGCCTGTACCTCTTCAGTCGGCCCGGGTGCGGCCAATATGATTACCGCGGCAGGCACCGCCACCGCGAACCGCATACCTTTATTACTCCTGCCGGGCGATGTCTTCGCCACGCGCCAGCCCGATCCGGTTTTGCAGCAGGTTGAGCAAAGTCATGACCTGAGTATCAGCACTAATGATGCCTTTCGCGCCGTCAGTAAGTACTGGGACCGCGTTAACCGTCCGGAACAGCTGATGACTGCCTGTATTAATGCCATGCGGGTGCTAACCGACCCCGCAGAAACCGGCGCGGTAACGCTTTCGCTGCCGCAGGACGTACAGGGCGAAGCCTGGGACTATCCCGATTATTTCTTTCAGAAGCGCGTGCACATCCTCGACCGTCGCCTGCCGACTGAAGCGCAGCTGGCGGTAGCGTTAAAGCTTATCGCCGGCAAGCGCAAGCCGCTGATTGTCTGCGGCGGTGGCGTTAAGTATTCGGGAGCGGGCGATGCACTGCGTCAGTTTGCCGAACGTCATCAGATCCCCTTCGCCGAAACGCAGGCGGGTAAGGGAACGCTGATCTCTGACCATCCGCTCAACGTCGGCGGGGTCGGGGAAACCGGCTGCCTGGCGGCCAATTTACTGGCCAAAGAGGCCGATCTGGTGATTGGCATTGGTACGCGATATACCGATTTCACTACGGCCTCAAAATGGATTTTCCAGAATCCGGACGTCAGCTATATCAATATCAACGTCAGTAATTTCGACGCCTGGAAGCTGGACGGCGTACAGGTGGTGGCTGACGCCAGAGAGGCGATTACCGCGCTTGACGGGCGGCTGGCAGCCCAGGGGTTTAGCAGCGGCTGGGGCGAGAAGGTGGATCAGGCGCAAAGCAGACTGCTGAAAGAGACCCAACGCGTCTACCAGGCCGTCTATAGCAATGAAGGCTATGTACCGGAAATTGACGATCATCTGGATCGCGAAGCGGTCTTTGCTGAATTTAACCGCTTAACCGACTCCTTCCTCACCCAGAGCAGCGTGCTGGGAACGCTTAACGAGCAGCTCCCAAAGGACGCAGTGATCGTCGCCGCTGCGGGTAGCCTGCCCGGCGATCTACAGCGCGTCTGGCGCAACAAAGATTACAACGGTTACCACGTTGAGTATGGCTACTCCTGTATGGGGTACGAGGTCAACGCCTCGCTTGGGGTGAAACTGGCCGAGCCGCACCGCGAAGTCTACACCCTGGTAGGCGATGGTTCGTTTATGATGCTCCACTCAGAGCTGGTCACCTCGATTCAGGAAGGTGCCAAAATCAACGTGGTGCTGTTCGATAATATGACTAACGGCTGCATCAACAACCTCCAGATGGAGCACGGTATGGACAGTTTCACTACCGAATTCCGCTTCCGTAATGCCGAGGGGGGCAAACTGGACGGGGGCTTTATACCGGTCGATTTCGCCGCGATTGCCGCCGGATACGGTTGTAAAACCTGGCGTGTCTCTACGCTGGCCCAGCTTAAGCAGGCGCTTGAGGAGGCGAAACGCTCACCGGTTTCCACTCTGATTGACATCAAAGTGCTGCCGAAAACGATGGTGCACAAATACTTTAGCTGGTGGCGAGTGGGTGGGGCGCAGGTATCGAAGTCTGAACGCGTCGATGCCGTAGCCCGCATGCTGAATGAGCATATTGATCAGGCACGTAAATACTAATTCTTTCATCTTAACTCTGAATGCTCTGCGCGGCGCTCCGTTTTGTGATCCGCGCGACACCTTACCTATCCAGGAGATCGTATGACTTTGAAACTTGGCGTAATCGGCACCGGTGCAATTGGTCAGGAACATATCCGCCGCTGCAGTAAAGTCCTGCAGGGCGCGAAGGTTGTTGCCGTGTCTGATATTAATCTTGATGGTGCGCAAGGCGTCGTCAGCCGTCTGGGCCTGGAGGCAGAAGTGTATGCCAACGGCCACGATGTGATTAACGCTGCGGATGTTGATGCCGTAATCATTACCTCCTGGGGGCCGACTCACGAGGAGTTTACCCTGGCTGCGATTGCCGCGGGCAAACCGGTATTTTGTGAAAAACCGCTGGCGATGAGCGCCGAGGGTTGCCGCCGGATCGTTGAGGCAGAGGTGGCCTATGGCAGGCGTCTGGTGCAGGTTGGTTTTATGCGCCCCTACGATGCGGGCTATCGCGCGCTAAAATCGGTGATTACGCAGGGTGAAATTGGCGAGCCGCTGATGCTGCACTGCGCCCATCGTAATCCAGCGGTGCCGGAAAGCTACACCACCGATATGGCCATTACCGACACGCTGATCCACGAACTGGACGTACTGCGCTGGCTGACAGATGATGATTATAAATCTGTACAGGTAGTCTTCCCGCGCTCCACTAAAAACTCCCACGCAAAACTGCGCGATCCGCAAATCGTCCTGTTTGAAACCCACAAGGGCGTACGTATTGACGTCGAAATTTTTGTTAACTGTGCCTACGGCTACGACATTCAGTGTGAAGTCGTGGGTGAAACAGGGATTGCCCGCCTGCCTGAGCCTGCTTCGGTCCAGATGCGCAAAGAGGCCAAACTGGCGACAACCATTCTGACCGACTGGAAAGACCGCTTTATTGATGCGTATGACGTTGAGCTCCAGGCTTTCATTAACGATATTGCCATCGGCCAGCTTCAGGGCCCTTCAGCCTGGGATGGCTTCGCCGCCGCCGTGGCCGGAGATGCCTGCCTGAAGGCGCAGGAAAGCGGACAGATTGAACCCGTCGAAATGCCACCACGCCCGGCTTTCTACAACCGCTAATGCTTCACTGGCGCCCCGCTTAGTCCGGGCGCTTATAACAGATCTACGTTCTCGGGAGTTTGCGATGAAAATTGCTTTTGATGTGGATGTCATCAGGGATATGGGCATCACCAAAATGGTCCATCAGGTGGCCGACTGGGGCTATAAATATATTGAGCAGTCCCCCCACCCGCAGATCAACCCATTCTACAAGCATCCTAAAGCCAGCCGTGAAATCATCACCGAGTATAAAAACGCGCTGCGCGAGACCGGGCTGGAAATCTCGTCCTACATTGTGGTCTATCGCTGGTCCGGGCCGGATGAGGCGCGTCGCCAGGCTGCGGTGCGTAACTGGAAAAGGATGATCGAAATCGCCGTTGAAACTGGCGTTCAGGTAATCAATACCGAGCTTTCAGGTACGCCGAATGAGCCAGAAATTTGTGAAGAGATGTTCTATCGCTCAATGGAAGAGCTACTGCCAATTGTCGAGCGCGAGGGTATCCGCATCGAAATCCAGTCTCACCCGTGGGATTTCTGTGAAGAGAATAATGAAACCTCGGATCTGGTGAAATCCTTCCGCAGCGAGAATGTGAAATACCTCTACAGCGCGCCCCATACCTTCTTTTATGACAAAGGAAAAGGGGACGTCAAAAGTATGCTGGAGTACGCAGGAGCCGACCTCTCACACGTACTGATAGCCGATACCATGAACCACACCAAGCACTGCCGCTATATCGTTAATCCGCCGGGCGTTGATGCCACCATCCACCAGCACGTAGGCGTTGGTGAAGGCGAAGTGGATTTCGATACGCTTTTCCAGACCCTCCGTGAGATGGACTTTGCCAACCGCAGCTACAAGGTGGGCGGTGAATCGATTATCGCTTCTTCATTGTTCGGCTACCCGGAAAAAATGAAGTATCAGGCAGTGGAAACGCGTGAACTGATCGAGCGTGAACTGCTTAACCGATAATACCGGGCGGCATGGGCCGCCTTTGCGAACGTTGAGGCATAAAATGAACAAAGATCACGTGAAGCTGGCGATAGCGCCGATTGGCTGGACTAACGACGATATGCCAGAGCTGGGCGGAGAAAATACCTTCCAGCAAATCGTCAGCGAAATGGCGCTGGCTGGTTTTACCGGGAGTGAAGTGGGCAGCAAATATCCTCGTGACCCGACAGTGCTTAAACCCATGCTGGAGATTCGGGGCATAGAGATCTGTAACGCGTGGTTCAGCACCTTCTTCGCAGACGGCGAGCGGGCAAAAACCATTGACGAATTTATCAACCATCGTGATTTCCTTCATGCAATGGGCGCAAAAGTAATTGGCTGCTCGGAGCAGAGTAAAAGCATCCAGTGCACCACGCTGGGTGTCCTGGAGGAAAAGCCGACCTTCACCGATGCACAGTGGCAGCTCACCGCGCAGGGCTATAATGAACTGGCTGCGCTGGCCGCAGAAAAAGGCATGCAGGTTTGCCTGCACCACCATATGGGTACAGCGATTCAGACCGCGGAAGAGATTGACCGTTTTATGGCGATCACCAATGAAAACGTCTTTCTGCTGTTCGATACCGGTCATGCTTACTACTCAGAGGGAAGTCAGGAAAAAATGCTGGCTATCCTGAAAAAGCACCTGCCCCGCATTAATCACGTCCACCTCAAGGATGTGCGGGATGAGGTGGTTGCACGGGTACGCAGCGAAAAACTCTCTTTCCTTGATGGGGTAAGAAAAGGCACATTTACCGTACCAGGAGATGGCGTTATTGATTTTATGCCGGTCTTCACGCTGCTGGACGAGGCAGGCTACAAAGGCTGGATGGTGGTTGAGGCGGAGCAGGATCCTGCGATAGCGAATCCGTTTGAATATGCGGTAAAAGCCAGGAAATATATTCGCGAGCATGCCGGGCTGTAAGCATTAAGCGACAGCGGTAATGACTCAGGCAGTATCCGATAAAGCAGTATCTGATAATGCAGTATTCGATAAAGCGATATTTAACAAAGCAGTCACCAACAACAAGCCCCTGTCATTCATGTCCGCTCCCGTTGAATACTCAACGGGAGCGGGCCAACAGTGCCGGGGCTTTTGTGTTATTTCAGTGCAATGGTATTGATGATTTTTTCGGCATCGGTCTGTGACTGCTGCTGATTATCTGCCGGCAGCGTAATTTGCAGCGTTACCAGTTTGCCATCAGCCTTAGCCAGCACCACGGAGGACCATGATGACTGGTTCTTAGCGGAAATTACCGTATCCAGCTGCTGTCCAGGCTGCCCTTTCAGGTTTACAGACTTGTTGCTGACCACCTGCAACTGCGGATCGCGGTTACGCTGCTGCTGTTCCAGGCGTTTGGACAGGGCGTCCAGGCTTTCGGTAGTGGCATCGCCTTCAATCACGATAATCGCCTTTTGGCCTGATGCATCGGCGTAAACGTGCATATTATTCGCCTGGGTGCCCAGCTTGCCGCTCTGATCGGACATGCCCGCTGGCAGGGTGAAGCTCAGTTTACCATCCAGCAGAGTCACATTCTGGCTGGACTGGCTGCTGCTCACGCCATTGTCATCGGCTGCGGCTTTATCATTTTTGCCGTCGCAGGCGGTCAGTCCAACCACCAGCAGGCTGATTCCGGCATATTTCAATAAATTACGCATCATGATCCCTTTTACGTTAGTCATATGACTGATTTAGCTACCTATAAAATCGCAATCGGCGGGTAAAAGCAACCGACTCTATTTTAAGAAAGCAGCTTAGCCGAAGTTAACCTGTGCGCCAGTGGATTTTTCCGCAAGGCGCTTAAGGAACGCATTCAATAGCAGGCCATAGGCTGGCAGGAAGAAAATCATGCAGACGATTACTTTGAAGCTGTAGTCTACAAGGGCAATTTCCACCCAGTTTTGCGCCATAAAAGGGTCGGGACTTTTGTAAAAGGCGATGAAAAAGAAGGCGAGCGTGTCGCTAATGTTGCCCAGAAACATCGCGGAGGCTGGTGCTATCCACCAGCGCGGTAAGCGGCGCAGCCGGTTGAAGACGTGGACATCCAGAATTTGCCCCAGGGCATAGGCCATAAAGCTGGCACAGGCGATGCGGGCAACAAACAGGTTTGGCTCTCTTAACACGGCAAAGCCCTGCCATTCGCCCTGATAATAGAGCGCGGAGACGGCATAGGAGATAACCAGCGCCGGGACCATTACCGCCAGAATAATACGGCGAGCAAGGGGAGCGCCGAAAATGCGCACGGTCAGATCGGTGGCCAGGAAGATAAAGGGAAAGCTAAATGCACCCCAGGTGGTATGCAGTCCGAATACTGAAATCGGTAGCTGCACCAGATAATTACTGGAAGTAATTACCAATACATGGAATAGCGAGAGCCAGACCAGCGCAAACGTACGCTGACGGGGAGAAAGTGGAATCATTTTATGACCTTTTTGAATATTGGGGTGAGGGAACCCAAAAAACAGGCTTAACGCTTAACGTAAGCAGTGCGCGGGATCTTACCGAAACAGGGTATCAATGCAATGAGTAATTTTTACGCAAACGTTTACTACCAATGCACGGCCTGATAAATACCCAGGCACCGTTTCGCTGGTAAGTGGCATATCGGTGCAACCCGCAAAATGGGCTACCTTGCAGATAACGCTACGGCGGGTAAAATAGTCGCCAGATTGAACGTCCCCCTGATGAGATGACTATGAGCGATCGGTTCGCAAATCCTGACCAGACCCTGAATGCGCTGGGCCTTCGCTGCCCTGAGCCGGTAATGATGGTGCGTAAAGCCGTGCGCCATATGCAGGAGGGTGAAACCCTGCTGATTATTGCGGACGATCCCGCCACCACCCGCGATATCCCGGGCTTCTGCCGTTTTATGGAGCATACGCTGCTGGAGCAGTTCACCGACGAACTGCCCTTTAAATATCTGCTAAAAAAGGGGCTGTAAAAGAGCGGCCAAAATGCAGAAGGGGCATTCTGGCCGGAAAGCTAATTTTTACGTAAAAGCCGCAGTGCGTTAGCCGTCACCAATGCTGTAGCGCCTGAATCCGCGAGTACCGCCAGCCATAACCCGGTGAACCCCAGCAGCGTGGTCAGCAGGAAAATCCCCTTTAGCCCCAGCGCAATAGTGATGTTCTGCCGAATATTGGCATGGGTCGCGCGTGACAGGCGGATCATGGCCGCAATCCCATTAAGGCGGTTATGGGTCAGTGCCGCATCTGCTGCTTCCAGCGCCACATCGCTTCCGCTTCCCATCGCAATACCTATGGTCGCAGCCTTCATTGCTGGCGCATCATTGATGCCGTCACCCACCATGGCCAGCGGCTGGTGGCTTAGTTCAGCGATAACTGCGACCTTATCAGCAGGCAGCATTCCCGCACGATAGTCAATGTTAAGCTCACCGGCGATGGCCGCCGCGGCGCGGGCGTTATCCCCCGTCAGCATCATGCTGTGAATGTTCATGGCGCGGAGCTCGTCCACAGTGGCCTTTGCATCCTCCCGCAGGGTATCGCGCAGGGCAATTAACCCGATTGGTTGGTTGTCTTCAAGCATCACTACGACCGTATTCCCAGCCGACTCAAGCTTGAAAACCTGGGCTGACTGTTGCTCTGTCAGCCTGTTTGGCGTCAGCCTGCCCGGCGCAATTATCAGAAGTGTGTGTCCACTTACTATCGCCTCAATTCCCGTCCCGATAAGCGTTTTCTGCCCGGATGCCCTCGGGACGTTTAACTTCAGCTCTGCGGCTCGTGCGACTATAGCCCGGGCAAGAGGGTGAGAAGAACCGGTTTCAACCGCCGCCGCTTTCGCCAGCAGCAGGTTTACATCCTCCTCATTAAGGGCGATAAGCGTTGTGACCACCGGTTTACCTGCTGTCAGCGTACCGGTTTTATCGAAAGCGATAGTGCGAATAGCGCTGAGACGCTCCAGCGCGGCACCGCCTTTAATCAGCGCACCGCGCCGGGTTGCCGCAGCCAGCGCCGAGGTGATCGCCGCCGGGGTTGAGATCACCAGTGCGCAGGGGCAGCCAATCAGCAACAGCGCCAGCCCTTTATAAATCCACGGCTGCCAGTCGGCTGACAGTAACAGAGGGGGGAGGAGCGCCACCAGCAGTGCCAGCGCCATGATGGCTGGCGTATAGATACGGCTGAAGCGATCGAGAAAGCGAGCAATCGGTGCCCGACGCTCCTCAGCCTGCTCGATCAGATGAAGAATGCGGTCAATGGCGCTTTCTCCGGGCTTTGAGGTAACCGTAAGCCTGACCGGGCGATCGATACTCAGACAGCCTGCGGAAACCGGCTCCCCCTGCTGCCGCTCTACAGGCATAGATTCACCGGTAAGGGCGCTTTCGTCGAAGCTTGCGAAAGTATCAAGGAGTTTTGCATCGGCCGGCAATCGCGCGCCCGGCGCCACTTCGATAATATCTCCTGGATTTAGCGAACTGACTGCGACGGTCTCCCGGCGCTCGCCCTGGAGGCGTACCGCCGTATCCGGTTGCAATGCCATCAGGGCATTTACCCCGCGCCGTGCGCGACCGGCTGCGAAGGCCTCAAGCCGTTCGCCCAGCATATAGAGTATCAGCACCGTGGCGGCTTCCGCCGTGGCGCCAATCAGCAGCGCGCCTGATGCAGCAAGAGTCATCAGGGTTTCAATGGCGAAGGGCGAACCGCTTTTTATCAGCCGAAAGGCCCGGCGGCCCGTGGGCCAAAGCCCGAACAGCGTGGTCAGGGTGAAGGCAACCTGCCCGGCCTGAGCACTCACTGACTGAATGAGCCAGCTGGCAAGCAGCAGCAGAGCGAACAAAATTAGCGTGCGGTTTTCCCACCAGAACCCGGCAGGCTCAATTTGTTTTATCGGCGTACCGCTGCGCGTCAGGCTGAAACCTGCATAGCGAACGGCATCTTCAACCTGTACGCGGACATCCTCACTCGCTTTTACTATCAGCTTTTGTGTGGCAAATAGGACCCGTCCCTCGGTGACCGCGCTAAGCTGCCCCACCGCCGTTTCGATTTTCCGCGCGCAGGCGGGGCAGTCCATGCCAGAAATTCGCCAGCGGTAGCCTTCATGCTGTGCGTCACTGTCGCTATCGTCGTCCGGATCGCTGGCGGGTACCGCGCTGCCAGAGCAGTCGCTGCAGGTGATATCAGGCGAGAGAGTATTCACTGACGTGATTTTTCCCATTGAAGCCAGCGGGCGAGAATGAGGACGAAATGTCGTCCTGGCCAGGCACTTCCCGCAGGCGCAGGGCGTAGCGTGCTGATGCATATTGCCTCCTGATGAAACTGGCGGGAACGCCCCGCCGGTGACATCTTACACTCTGGAGTAGACTCCAGAGTCAAGGCTTAGCGGTTATGAGAGGTAAAGTGAGCGTACGATCATAAAGTGTCCCGCAAAGTAGCAGGCGGCAACGATGGCGCTGTCAGAGGTAAAGCGACGGCGATAATGGCTGATAAACCAGACAATATTGGCCAGCAGCAGCAGCGACGTGCCTACCATAATGGAGAAACTCTCATCTCCGGGGCGGAAAAAGTACTGTTCTGCGGCCAGCCAGACCATCAATAACGTCATGCCAATAAAAGTACATACTGGCCAGCGCAGCTCCTCCAGACGAGTCCAGATGCTGGCGATAAGCGCCACGCCAATGATCAGTACCACCAGCGGGATCGGCCAGAAAAAGCTCAGGGTCATATGACTGGCAAAACAGAGGGTATAAAGCAGATGCGACAGGAAAAACGCCCCGATGGCATACAGCATGCGGCGATTGGGCAGCAGCGTCAGCGCGTCGCCAATCAGCGTGGCGAGCAGCCCGAAAAGAATCAGATAGTCGGTAGTATTAAGAACCGGTGCCTGCCACGCCAGTATGAGCAACAACAGCAGTGTAACGGGTTTGAATACCCAACGCTGCCACTGTGGCCCCCGATAGGAAGCATCAACGTACAGCCAGCCGGAAAAAAGAACCGCCAGAAACGACCAAATCATAATGTGTCCCTTTGTTTTTTAGAGGTAAAACCTCACAATTCTCACTCCAGTCTAGGTCAGGTCAGACCGATGTGACAATGGGAGCGGTCTGGTTGTATCCTTACTGGCCGTAAAATTTATTGCTTAATTTATGAAAGAGGACGAAGAAAATCATGAAGCCTCCCCTCATTTTTATCATCATACTGGCGGTGATTGCCGTGATGGCTACGCGGCAGTTTATCCGGCGGCGGCGTGAGGTCGCGGTTAACGATGCTTCTCCCGTCAGGGCGTTGCCGGTAATGGTGAAGGAGAAGCGAGAAGTCCCCGTGCCAAACCGGCGTTCACGCCAGCGGGAAACGATTCCGGTGGAGGCGATGCGCTATGAAGCCTGGTTTCGGCCCCTCAACGGCGCGGGTGATTTTAAACTCGTCCTGCAGGCGGGCGATTTTCATCAAATTGATCGGGGAGTGAAGGGCGAACTGAAGGTTAAAGGAACGCGTTTTATCTCTTTCTCACCCCGCTGTGATGCCGTGCGATAAAGCCCGTCAGCGGGTATACGTGACCTGAAATGGACATTTCAGGTCAACGCGTGAGAACGCTTTTTCTGCGAAGATTACTTTTTCGGCAGCTGTTTTTTTTGCCATGCAAGCAGCTCAAATACGCCGAAAAAGAAGATTTTGATCTGCACCAGTCCGCTGAGCGATGGCCCGCCTTTCGGCTGGGTGGCCCGCATCAGTACCAGCTGTAAGCCATGCATAAGCACCATAAAAATCAGCGCGACGTTAACAAAATACTTTAGCGGCGTGGGGAACGGGTGCACCAGGTTAAGCAGCAGAAATGCCCACACGCCCGTCATCAGTATGCGTCCCAGATTAATCAGCATCACTCTCTTCCTTTTCAGTGGTATGACGAATATACAGGCGATAAGCAACCTGGCCGGCGATCTTTTCCCGATGCAGCTGCCAGCTGGCGGGGACCGGCGGCAGACCGTTTTCTACTTCGCTCTCTACGTATATCAGGGCTTCATCGGCCAGCCAACCCTGGGTCTCCAGCAGCGTTAACGTCTGCTCCAGCAGACCCTTGCGAAACGGCGGATCGATAAACACCAGATCGTGCGGCTCGCCCTGTTTTGCCAGCCACTGTAGCGTATTGGTATGAACGACCCTGCCCGTTTTCGCTCCCAGCGTAACCAGGTTTTTCTCCAGCTGCTGCGCGACCGGGCGCTCCAGCTCCAGGAGAGTGGCAGAGGCCGCATGGCGTGAAAGCGCCTCCAGACCCAGCGCGCCGCTACCGGCAAAGCAGTCCAGGCAGCGCGCGGCCTGGATATCGGGTGCCAGCCAGTTAAACAGCGTTTCACGCACGCGGTCGGTGGTTGGACGCAGGCCTGCGCTGTCCGGTACGGGAAGTTTCCTGCCGCGCCACTGGCCGCCGATAATACGGATCTGTCCGGCGCTGTTGCTGCTGTTCTTTTTATTCATGCTGCTGAACTCTTCATAATTTGTTGCACAGTTTAACGGGCTTACCGGGCTGAGGAAACGTAAAAAGGGTGCTGTGTTGCGTTAGCAGGAAAGTGTTAGACTAGGGGATTAAGATGATTTTCAGAGACCTGACGGATTTCCCCCCGCGAGGAGTGTGGTTGCACCATGGCAAAAAATAAAAAACGTGGCTTTTTTTCCTGGCTGGGATTAGGACGCGAAGAAAAAGCGCCGCAGGAAGAGACGAAAGACACGTCCGACGACAGGCTATCTCCGGCTGAAGAGACGTCCGCGCATGACGGTTCTCCCCCGCCTGAAGCAGAACAGCGTGCTGATGAGACGGTCGCGATCACTGAGGAAGTGGCGCATCGGCAGGCGGAACACCCTGAATCCGTCCAGCCTTCGGTGCTGGTCGAGCCGCGTGAAGACGCCACCCTGACTCAGGATAGCCCTCTGGCGGTAGAAAACCGGCCCGGAGAACGCGCTGAGATCCAGCCCGAGCCGGAAGCCGTGCTGCTGCCGGAAGAGCGCGCTGAGATCCAGCCCGAGCCAGTCGTACCGGAAGACTCGATCGCTGCGGCGCTGGCAAAAGTTGAGAACATCGAACACACCGAGCAGGAGCGCCCCAGCAAAGAGGGCTTTTTTGCGCGTCTGAAGCGTAGCCTGGTTAAAACGCGGCAGAATCTGGGATCGGGCTTTATCAGCCTGTTCCGGGGTAAGAAGATTGATGACGATCTGTTTGAAGAGCTGGAGGAGCAGCTGCTGATTGCCGATGTGGGGGTTGAAACGACCCGTCGGATTATCGGTAACCTCACCGCTCAGGCCAACCGCAGGCAGCTTCGCGATGCCGAAGCGCTTTATGGCCTGTTAAAGCAGGAGATGGCCGAAATTCTGTCGAAGGTTGAAGCACCGCTGGATGTCGGCACGAAGTCGCCGTTTGTCATCCTGATGGTTGGCGTGAATGGCGTGGGTAAAACCACCACCATCGGCAAGCTGGCGCGCCAGTATCAGGCTGAAGGGAAATCGGTCATGCTGGCCGCTGGCGACACTTTCAGGGCGGCAGCCGTTGAACAGCTCCAGGTGTGGGGCGAGCGTAATCATATCCCGGTGATTGCCCAGCAGACCGGTGCCGATTCCGCTTCAGTTATCTTTGACGCAATTCAGGCGGCCAAAGCCCGCCACGTTGACGTGCTGATTGCGGATACCGCAGGTCGCCTGCAAAATAAATCGCACCTGATGGAAGAGTTAAAGAAAATCACCCGGGTGATGAAGAAGCTCGACGAGCAGGCACCGCATGAGGTGATGCTGACCATCGATGCCAGCACCGGACAGAATGCTATCAGCCAGACCCGACTCTTCCACGAGGCGGTTGGGCTGACGGGTATTACGCTTACCAAGCTGGACGGCACCGCAAAGGGTGGCGTTATCTTCTCGGTGGCGGATCAGTTCAACATTCCCATTCGCTATATAGGCGTAGGTGAAGGTATTGAAGATTTGCGATCGTTTAAGGCAGACGATTTTATTGAGGCACTTTTTGCCCGAGAGGACTAATTAGGATGATTCGCTTTGAAGAGGTCAGTAAGGCTTATCTCGGCGGTCGGCAAGCGCTTCAGGGGGTAGATTTTCATCTGCGTCCGGGTGAGATGGCGTTTCTGACCGGGCATTCGGGGGCGGGGAAAAGTACGCTGCTGAAACTTATTTGCGGCATTGAACGCCCCAGCGCCGGGCATATCTGGTTCAGCGGGCATGATATCAGCCGTCTGAAAAGCAGCGAAGTCCCCTTCCTGCGGCGCCAGATTGGGATGATATTTCAGGATCACCACCTGCTGATGGACCGCTCGGTCTATGACAACGTGGCGATCCCGCTGATTATTGCCGGGGCGAGCGGCGAAGATATCCGCCGCCGCGTGTCGGCTGCGCTGGATAAAGTGGGCCTGCTGGACAAAGCGAAGAGTTATCCCATCCAGCTTTCTGGCGGTGAACAGCAGCGGGTAGGCATTGCCCGTGCGGTGGTGAATAAGCCTGCCGTTTTGCTGGCCGACGAGCCTACCGGAAACCTGGATGATGCGCTGTCGGAAGACATCCTGCGTCTGTTTGAAGAGTTTAACCGCGTTGGCGTCACGGTGCTGATGGCCACCCATGATCAGGCTCTGATTGCCCGGCGTAATTACCGGCTGATGAGGCTTAATCAGGGACGTTTACACGGAGGTCAGAGTGGTCAATAAACGCAATACCCGCGCGCCAGCGCCAAAAACCACGAAGACAAAACAGCCCTCTAAAAGCCAGGCGTTAAAAGGAGGGTGGCAGGAGCAGTGGCGTTATGCGCTGCGCGGCTCGCTGTCGGACATGTGGCGTCAGCCGCTGGCCACGCTGCTTACGGTGATGGTGATCGCTATCTCACTCACTCTGCCGAGCGTATGTTTTATGGTGTGGAAAAACGTCAGCCAGGCCGCTGAACAGTGGTATCCCGCGCCGCAGCTGACCGTCTATCTGAGTAAGACGCTGGATGACGACGCCGCAGAAAACGTGGTGGCCCAGCTGAAGAAAGAGGACGGCGTGGACAAGGTGAATTATTTGTCACGCGAAGAGGCGATGGGCGAGTTTCGTAACTGGTCAGGCTTTGGCGGTGCAATGGATATGCTGGAGCAAAACCCGCTCCCGGCGGTGGCGATTATCACGCCTAAGCTAAATTTCCAGAACTCAGACACCATGAATAATCTGCGCGATCGCGTGGCGAAGGTACAGGGTATCGACGAAGTGAAAATGGACGATAGCTGGTTTGCCCGGCTGGCGGCGCTGACCGGTCTGGTAGGGCAGGTTGCGGCGATGATTGGGGTGCTGATGATCGTTGCGGTGTTTCTGGTTATCGGTAACAGCGTGCGGCTCAGTATTTTTGCCCGTCGCGACACCATTAATGTGCAGAAGCTGATCGGTGCGACCGACGGGTTCATCCTGCGGCCTTTCCTGTATGGCGGAGCCCTGCTGGGCTTTACCGGGGCGCTACTGTCGCTGGTGCTGTCGGAGGTGCTGGTCTTTCGTCTGGAGTCCGTCGTGACGCAGGTTGCCGCCGTGTTTGGCACGACCTTTGATCTGCACGGCCTGGCCTGGGATGAGAGCCTGCTGCTGCTGCTGATCTCCGCTATGATTGGCTGGATTGCTGCCTGGCTCGCAACGGTACAACATTTACGTCGATTTACGCCGCAGTAACCCCTTTTCACGATTTTTTGTTATAATCTTCCTCTGCTGTTTGAGTAAGGCCGCAGGGGAAGAGAAGGTTTTAGCGCCTCCCTGCATCGGCTCCAGTCCTCCAGAAGCTGTGTTTACTTTATGCACACATGAAAGTGAACTTGTGGATAAGTTTGCAGTCGAAGTAGCACAGATTGCGTTAAAATAAGACCGGCGTTCACGTAGTCTGGTGAATTGTGCAGGGAATGGCACAGTAACAATGCTTAATACAGAGAGGGTTTGAATGACCAAAGAAATGCAAACTTTAGCTATTGCTCCTTTAGGCAACCTGGATTCCTACATCCGGGCCGCCAATGCCTGGCCTATGCTGACGGCAGAAGAGGAAAAAGCGCTGGCTGAACGGCTGCATTACCAGGGCGATCTGGATGCGGCTAAGACGCTGATCCTGTCTCACCTGCGCTTTGTTGTTCATGTTGCCCGTAACTATTCGGGCTACGGCCTGCCGCAGGCTGACCTGATTCAGGAAGGCAATATTGGCCTGATGAAAGCCGTACGCCGCTTTAACCCGGAAGTGGGCGTGCGTCTGGTCTCCTTTGCCGTTCACTGGATCAAAGCTGAGATCCATGAGTACGTGCTGCGTAACTGGCGTATCGTCAAGGTTGCGACCACTAAGGCACAGCGCAAGCTGTTCTTTAACCTGCGTAAGGCTAAGCAGCGTTTAGGCTGGTTCAACCAGGAAGAGGTTGAAATGGTAGCCCGTGAGTTGGGTGTTTCCAGCAAAGACGTACTGGAAATGGAGTCGCGTATGGCGGCTCAGGATATGACCTTTGACCCAACGCCTGATGACGAAGGTGAAGGCCGCTCAATGGCGCCGATGCTCTATCTGCAGGATAAGTCATCTGACTTTGCCGGTGGCATTGAAGAGGACAACTGGGATGCGCACGCGGCTGATAAGCTGAGCGATGCCATGCTGGGCCTGGATGAGCGTAGTCAGGACATTATTCGTGCCCGCTGGCTCGACGATGATAATAAAACCACGCTCCAGGAGCTGGCCGATAAATACGGCGTTTCTGCCGAGCGCGTGCGTCAGCTTGAAAAGAACGCCATGAAGAAACTGCGCGTGGCTATCGAAGCCTGAGAAGCGTAGCCTGGAACATCCGCGCTAAGCGAATCATCGCCCCGCCAGGGGCGATGATCTGGCCCCGCTCTCAGAGCGTAAACTTCTCCAACACTCCTTTAATGCTTCTTAATCACTCCATACCTTCATTATTTAGCCCCCTGACATGTATGAGTAGCATATCGTACGACGCTTTCACCCTTTTTTAACGTACAGGGTTGTCTGCGAAAGTCACTGACGCACCTGTCGTTAAAGGGGGATTGTCTGACGCTGCTAACCGCGAAGGCAAATCCAGCCATCCCCGGCACGTACAAAGCCTCCCTGCTGCATAAAGACCGCAATAATCTCTGAATCGGTATCATGAGTGTCTGCCATCCACCACTGCGTCACCGCCGGATTCTGCGCCAGAGTGTCGGCCAGCAGGTAGCTTCCCACCCCGCGACGACGCGTTACCTCACGCACCGTAAACGCCTCCAGTTCACCTCGCGTGCCTTTAATCGTCAGCCTGACCGCAGCGAGCAGGCGCTCATTGAACGTGGCGGCGTATAGCTGATGTTGATCATTCAGCCACTCCTCAAGCGCATCCAGCGAGGTACCGGGCCATATTTTCCCCAGGTCCAGTCGGTCCTGCGCAGATAAGTGGTGCAGTCTGATAATGGTAAGTTTCATAATTCTGATCGGATCAAAGTGAAAGGCCTGGTTTATCTAAAACGCCTGTCAGAAGACGGTTAACTTTCGTCATTCAGAAAACGAAGCATTCGCTCTGCGACGCGCGACTTCAGTAGAGATTAGCATAAATAATCGCCGGAAAGGCAGCATAATGCGCTGAATAATTGCTCACTATGCCACCGCTTCTGCCAGTGAAAGTGCCTGTTAAGGGCAGAGTTTTCTTAATATGTCAGTTGCGTTGAAGAAGAAAACTCCTGTTTAATGGACTGATAATAAAGAGTTATTAATAAAAATGGCCTGAAATCTCCTAACGCCTTATTCCTAAAGCGTTTTACGTAGATGCGATGGCTATAAAAACAGCAAACACAACAGGCGGGGTAGTTGAGGATGAAAATCATGAAAGGTAGCGCGCTGCTGGCAGGATGCATTGCGCTGGCAATGAGTCAGGTGGCGGTAGCGAAAGAGATTAAAGTAGCTATTGTCGGAGCCATGTCGGGTCCGGTTGCGCAGTATGGGGATATGGAGTTCACCGGCGCGAAGCAGGCCATCGCAGACATCAATGCAAAAGGCGGCGTCAACGGCGACAAGCTGGTTGGCGTTGAATATGACGACGCCTGCGACCCGAAACAGGCCGTGGCCGTAGCTAACAAAGTGATTAACGACGGCATTCACTACGTGATAGGCCACATCTGCTCCTCTTCCACCCAGCCTGCGTCGGATATCTACGAAGATGAGGGCGTGCTGATGATCACGCCTGCGGCAACCAATGCCGAGCTGACCACCCGCGGCTATAAAATGATTATGCGCACCACCGGGCTGGATTCCGATCAGGGGCCAACTGCAGCGAAATATATACTCAGCGTAGTTAAACCGCAGCGCATCGCCGTTATCCACGATAAGCAGCAGTATGGCGAAGGCCTGGCGCGCGCCGTGCAGAACAGCCTGAAAAAATCCGGCGGCAACGTGTTGATGTTTGAAGGGATCACCGCAGGGGATAAAGATTTTTCCACCCTGGTCGCCCGCCTGAAAAAAGAGAACGTCGATTTTGTCTATTTTGGCGGCTACTATCCTGAAATGGGGCAGATCCTGCGCCAGTCTCGCGCTGCCGGTCTGAAAACGCAGTTTATGGGGCCTGAGGGCGTCGGCAACTCCTCGCTGTCGAATATCGCGGGTGCGGCTTCCGAAGGGATGCTGGTTACGCTGCCGAAGCGCTACGATCAGGTGCCAGCTAACAAGCCGATTGTTGATGCGCTGAAGGCGAAAAAACTCGACGCGACCGGTCCCTTCGTCTGGACTACCTATGCTGCGCTACAGGCGCTGACTACCGGGATGACGCGCAGTAAGAGCGCAGAACCGGCGGACATCGCTAAAAATCTGAAGGAGGGGGCGCCCGTGCCGACGGTGATGGGCGATCTGAGCTGGGATGCGAAAGGGGATCTCAAAGGGTTCGAGTTTGGCCTGTTCCAATGGCATGCTGACGGCTCCTCCACGGCGGTGAAATAAAACCGGCGGCTGGCCAGTACATCGGCCAGCCAGTTCAGATGCCAGGCGTTTTTTATTCTCTCCGCCGACGCGGGAAGAAGTAAGGTAATCAGGTATGTCCGAGCAGCTCCTCTATTTTTTGCAACAGATGTTCAACGGTGTGACGCTGGGTAGCACCTACGCGCTGATCGCCATTGGCTATACCATGGTGTATGGCATCATCGGGATGATCAACTTCGCTCATGGCGAGGTTTACATGATTGGCAGCTACGTCTCCTTTATTGTGATTGCTGCGCTAATGATGATGGGTATCGACGTCGGCTGGATGCTGATTGGTGCTGGTTTTATCGTCGCCATCGTAATAGCCAGCGCATACGGCTGGAGCATCGAACGCGTAGCCTACCGTCCGGTACGAGCCTCAAAAAGGCTGATCGCGCTGATCTCCGCTATCGGTATGTCCATTTTCCTGCAAAATTACGTCAGCCTTACTCAGGGTTCGCGTGACCTTGCGCTGCCGGGCCTGATAACCGGGCAGTGGACGCTGGGCGAAAGTAACGGCTTTTCGGCCACTCTCTCAACGATGCAGGTCGTTATCTGGCTGGTCACCTTCGTGGCGATGCTGGCGCTGACGCTGTTTATCCGCTATTCCCGGATGGGACGTGCCTGCCGCGCCTGTGCCGAAGATTTGAAAATGGCCAGCCTGCTGGGCATTAATACCGACCGGATTATCTCCCTGACGTTTGTTATCGGAGCGGCAATGGCGGCGGTGGCGGGCGTGCTGCTCGGCCAGTTTTATGGCGTCATTAATCCTTACATCGGCTTTATGGCCGGGATGAAAGCATTTACCGCTGCGGTACTGGGCGGAATAGGGAGTATTCCAGGGGCCATGGTCGGTGGGCTGATCCTCGGTATTGCCGAAGCGCTCACCTCGGCTTATCTCAGCACGGAATATAAGGATGTGGTCTCTTTCGCGTTGCTGATCGTGGTGCTGCTGGTCATGCCGACCGGTATCCTGGGGCGTCCGGAGGTGGAAAAAGTATGAAACACCTCAATCTGCTCAACGCTCTGGCCTCCGCTGCGATGCTGGTGGTGCTGGCCGCTTTTTTTATGGGGATGCGCCTGGATCTGGACGGTACCCGGCTGGTGGTCAATAACGCCGGGAGCGTACGCTGGAACTGGATAGCGGTCGGCGGTGCGGTGGTCTTCTTCTTTCAGCTGCTGCGTCCACTGCTACAGCACGGGCTGAAAAAGGTCTCTACGCCGTCTCTGGTACTGCCGGGGATCGACGGTTCAACGCGAAAACAGCAGCTGTTTATGCTGCTGCTGCTAATTGCCGCCATTGCCTGGCCCTTCCTGGTGACGCGCGGCACGGTGGATATCGCCACGCTGACGCTGATTTATGTGATGCTGGGTCTGGGGCTGAACGTGGTGGTGGGCCTGTCAGGCCTGCTGGTTCTGGGCTATGGCGGCTTTTATGCCATCGGTGCCTACACGTTCGCGCTGCTTAATCACTATTACGCACTGAGCTTCTGGGAATGTCTGCCGCTGGCCGGGGTAGTGACGGCACTGTTCGGACTGCTGCTTGGCTTCCCGGTACTGCGGCTACGCGGGGATTATCTGGCGATAGTGACGCTCGGCTTTGGGGAAATCGTCCGTATTTTGCTGCTCAACAATACTGAGATAACCGGCGGCCCTAACGGTATCAGCCAGATCCCTAAACCAACGCTGTTCGGTCTGGAGTTTAACCGCAGCGTACGCGATGGCGGCTGGGATACCTTCCATCATTTCTTTGGTCTGAAATACGATCCGAGCGACCGCATCATCTTTCTCTATATGGTGGCGCTACTGCTGGTGGTGCTGACGCTGTTCGTGATTAACCGGCTGCTGCGGATGCCGCTGGGCCGCGCCTGGGAAGCGCTGCGCGAGGATGAAATCGCCTGTCGCTCCCTGGGGCTAAACCCAACGCACATCAAGCTGACCGCCTTTACCATCAGCGCGGCCTTTGCCGGATTTGCCGGTAGCCTGTTCGCCGCCCGCCAGGGGTTTGTCAGCCCGGAATCCTTCACCTTTGCGGAATCTGCCTTCGTGCTGGCTATCGTGGTACTGGGCGGGATGGGATCGCAGTTCGCGGTGATCCTCGCGGCCGTTCTGCTGGTCGTTTCGCGTGAACTGATGCGCGATCTGAATGAGTACAGCATGCTGGTGCTCGGCGGGCTGATGGTGCTGATGATGATCTGGCGTCCTCAGGGTTTGCTGCCGATGAAGCGACCGCATCTCAAGCTGAAAAGCGTGGAAAAAGGAGATGTCGTATGACGCCGGTATTGTCCGTAAGCGGCCTGATGATGCGCTTTGGTGGCCTGCTTGCCGTAAACAATGTCGGGCTGGAGCTGGGCCCACAGGAGATCGTTTCGCTGATTGGTCCAAACGGTGCGGGTAAAACCACCGTCTTTAACTGCCTGACCGGCTTTTATCGGCCTACGGGCGGCAGCATCAGGCTGCGCGACCGCGAGCTGGCGGGCCTGGCGGGGCAGAAAATTGCCCGGATGGGCATCGTCCGAACCTTCCAGCACGTACGCCTGTTCCGTGAGATGACGGTAATTGAAAACCTGCTGGTCGCCCAGCATCAACATTTGAAAAGCGGGGTATTTGCCGGCCTGTTAAAAACGCCCGCCTTCCGTCGTGCGGAGAGCGAGGCGCTGGACAGAGCGGCGACGTGGCTTGAACGCGTCGGCCTGCTGGCGCTCGCCAATCGTCAGGCGGGTAATCTCGCCTACGGTCAGCAGCGCCGGCTGGAGATTGCCCGCTGTATGGTTACCCGGCCGGAAATATTGATGCTGGATGAGCCCGCCGCGGGGCTGAACCCAAAGGAAACGCATGAGCTGGACGCGCTCATCGCCGAGCTGCGAGGTGAACATAAGGTGTCGGTACTGTTGATTGAACACGATATGAAACTGGTGATGGGCATTTCCGATCGAATTTATGTGGTTAATCAGGGAACGCCGCTGGCGAACGGTACGCCAGAGGAAATCCGTAACAACCCGGATGTGATCCGCGCTTACTTAGGGGAGGCATAGGGTGAATCCGATGCTATCTCTGCAAAATGTCAGTGCCCACTACGGTAAAATCCAGGCGCTGCACGACGTGAGCCTGCACATTAATCAGGGCGAGATCGTCACGCTTATCGGCGCAAACGGGGCAGGTAAAACTACGCTGTTGGGCACGCTGTGCGGCGAGCCACGCGCCACCGCAGGCACCCTCATTTTTGATGATAAGGTCATAACCGGCTGGCAGACCGCGCGTATTATGCGCGAGGCGATTGCCATTGTGCCGGAGGGAAGACGCGTCTTCGCCCGCATGACGGTGGAGGAAAATCTGGCGATGGGCGGTTTTTTTGCGGCTCGCCAGCAGTATCAGACCCTGATTGCGCGCGTCTATGCACTCTTCCCGCGGTTGTATGAACGCCGGGCGCAGCGTGCGGGAACCATGTCGGGCGGCGAGCAGCAGATGCTGGCGATTGGCCGGGCGCTAATGAGCCAGCCGCGTCTGCTGCTGCTGGACGAGCCCTCTCTTGGGCTTGCGCCTATTATCATCCAGCAGATCTTCGACACCATCGAACAGCTGCGGCAGGAGGGCATGACGATTTTCCTCGTTGAGCAAAACGCTAATCAGGCGCTAAAGCTGGCCGATCGCGGCTACGTGCTGGAGAACGGGCGCGTGGTGCTGGAGGACAGCGGCGATGCCCTGCTGGCCAACGAGGCGGTCAGAAGCGCCTATCTCGGAGGCTGATTAGCCCGTCACTCGGAGGCCAGCCAGCAGACAGGCCCTTATTTCAGCATAGCCTGTCACTCCGGCAGGTTATATCACGCGCCACCCTGCTGTCACCTCATCATCATTATACCGTTATTTTTCTGTCATTTTTCCATGTCATGTTACCTGCCGGATACCTTTAGTGCGCGCTATTGCGCACCTTACCCCGGGAACAGGAAACCACATGTCATCACGATCATTTCGTCATACTGCACTCAGCATGTTGATGGGGCTGACCCTCAGCGGACAGGCGTTAGCCGTGACCGAGATCCCTTTCTGGCATTCGATGCAGGGCGATCTGGGCGTAGAGGTCGATTCACTGGCTAAGCGTTTTAACGAATCGCACCCGGACTATAAAATTGTCCCGACCTGGAAAGGCAACTATGAACAGAGCCTGGCGGCGGGTATTGCTGCGGTGCGCTCGGGCAAGGCCCCGGCGATCCTGCAGGTCTACGAAGTGGGAACCGCAACAATGATGGCGTCGAAAGCGATTGTCCCGGTCTATGACGTCTTTAAAAATGCCGGGATCCCCTTTGATGAGAAACAGTTTGTACCCACCCTTGCCGCTTACTACAGCGATGCCAAAACGGGCCATCTGGTATCACAACCGTTCAACAGCTCCACGCCGGTACTCTATTACAATAAAGATGCGTTCAAAAAGGCCGGCCTGAACCCGGACCAGCCGCCCGCTACCTGGCAGGCGTTACAGCAGGATGCCGCCGCGCTGCGTAAAGCGGGCATCACCTGCGGATACGCCAGCGGATGGCAGGGATGGATTCAGATTGAAAACTTCAGCGCCTGGCACGGCCTGCCGGTAGCGACTAAAAATAACGGCTTTGACGGTACCGATACCGCGCTGGAGTTTAATCAACCCGCTCAGGTGCGGCATATCGCCATGCTGGAAGAGATGAGCAAAAAGGGTGAGTTCTGCTACTTTGGCCGCAAAGATGAGTCCACGGCTAAATTCTATAACGGCGACTGCGGCATCACGACCGCCTCGTCCGGCTCGCTGGCGGATATCCGCCATTATGCCCGCTTTAACTACGGCACAGGCATGATGCCTTACGATGCCGCCGTTCCCAATGCCCCGCAGAACGCTATGATCGGCGGGGCCAGCCTGTGGGTCATGAAGGGGAAGGATGCTGATACCTATAAAGGGGTTGCTGAATTTATGCAGTTCCTGGCTCAGCCGGAAGTCGCTGCGGAATGGCATCAGAAAACCGGCTATCTGCCGATTACCACGGCGGCATGGGAACTGACCCGCCAGCAGGGTTTCTATGACAAAAACCCCGGAACCGAAACTGCTATCCGCCAGATGCTCAACAAACCGCCGCTGCCGTTTACCCGGGGAATGCGTCTGGGCAACATGCCGCAGATCCGCACCCTGATTGATGAGGAGCTGGAAGGGGTCTGGACGGGCCAGAAAACGCCACAGGCCGCGCTGGATAATGCGGTATTACGCGGGAATCAGCTGCTGCGTCGTTTTGAACAGACGGCCAGGTAGTCGCCGCCTCCGCCCGCGCCTGGGTGCGGGCATTCAGTGCCCCTTTTAGAGTTAACGCTATGTCTTCTCCTCGCCCCGTATTCCATTCCTGCTGGCTGCCTTATTTACTGGTGCTGCCGCAACTGCTGATAACGCTAGTCTTCTTCCTCTGGCCTGCGGGGGAAGCACTTTGGTATTCGGTACAGAATGTCGATCCTTTCGGCAATGCCAGCACTTTCGTTGGTCTGGAAAACTTTCGCCGTCTGATCGGTGACGACGGCTACCTCGCGTCATTCTCAACCACGCTAATTTTTAGCGGCCTGGTGACGGCTATCGGTCTGACGGTATCGCTGTTCTTCGCCGCGCTGGTGAACCACATCCTGTGCCTGAAGCGCCTCTGGCAGACGCTCTTTCTGCTGCCTTATGCAGTGGCACCGGCCGTAGCAGCGGTGCTGTGGATGTTTTTATTCAGTCCCGGCCAGGGTGTGGTGAGCTGGCTGTTGGGGCAGGTCGGCTATGACTGGAACCACGCGCAAAATAGCGGACAGGCGATGTTTCTGGTGGTGCTGGCCTCCGTCTGGCAGCAGATGAGCTACAACTTTTTGTTTTTCTTTGCCGCGCTACAGTCGATCCCCTCGTCGCTGAATGAAGCGGCTGCCATTGATGGCGCGGGCCCGATAAGGCGATTTTTTCAGCTCTCCCTCCCGCTGATTACGCCCGTCGGCTTTTTCCTGATGGTGGTGAACCTCGTCTTTGCCTTCTTCGACACCTTCCCGGTGATTGACGCCGCAACGGGAGGGGGTCCGGTACAGTCCACCACGACCCTGATTTATAAAATCTATCGTGAAGGATTTGCCGGTCTCGACCTCTCTTCCTCCTCTGCGCAGTCGGTGGTGTTGATGGTACTGGTGATTATGTTGACGGTGATTCAGTTCCGCTACGTTGAGAAAAAGGTGCGCTATCAATGATTGAGAATCGACGCGGGCTGACAATTTTTAGCCATATTATGCTGGTTCTGGGCGTGCTGGCGATACTGTTCCCGCTTTATGTGGCCTTTGTTGCCGCCACGCTTAACAGTAGTGAGGTTTTTCAGGTGCCGATGACCCTGATCCCCGGACAGCACCTCTGGAGAAACATTGTCGAAATCTGGCATAACGGCGTGGCGCAGAACAGCGCGCCCTTTGGCGTCATGCTGATGAACAGCGCCATTATGGCGCTAAGCATTACTGCCGGAAAAATCACGGTTTCAATGCTTTCGGCCTTCGCGCTGGTGTGGTTTCGCTTCCCGCTGCGCGGTCTGTTTTTCTGGATGATTTTTATCACGCTCATGCTGCCCGTTGAGGTGCGCATATTTCCGACGGTGGAGGTGATCGCCCGGCTGGATATGCTCGACAGCTACCAGGGGCTGACGCTGCCGCTGATGGCGTCGGCCACCGCGACCTTCCTGTTTCGTCAGTTCTTTATGACGCTCCCCGATGAGCTGGTTGAGGCAGCACGCATTGACGGTGCCAGTCCGATGCGTTTTTTCCGTGACATCGTGCTGCCGCTGTCGAAAACCAACCTGGCGGCGCTGTTTGTGATGACCTTTATCTACGGCTGGAACCAATATATGTGGCCGCTACTGATCGTTAACGATACCCATCTCGGGACAGCCGTGGCGGGCATTCGCAGCATGATTGGCAATGGGGATGGCGCGACGCACTGGAACCTGGTGATGGCAGCGATGTTGCTAACCATGTTGCCGCCCATCGCCGTGGTTTTACTGATGCAGCGCGCTTTTGTGCGCGGACTGGTTGAAAGAGAGAAATAAATAATGGCAGAAGTCAGCATTCAGGCTGTAACCAAATCCTATGATGGTAAAAACCCGGTCATTCAGCCGCTGAACGTGACCATCCATGACGGCGAATTTATGGTGATGGTGGGGCCTTCCGGCTGCGGTAAATCGACTCTGCTGCGCATGGTTGCAGGACTGGAACGGGTCAGCAGCGGCGATATATATATCGACGGCCAGCGCGTTACCAATCGGGAGCCGAAAGACCGGGGTATTGCGATGGTCTTTCAAAACTATGCGCTTTATCCACATATGAGCGTCGGGGAGAATATGGCATACAGTCTGAAAATCCGCGGCATGGGCAAAGCGCATATACGCCAGCGCGTACTCGAAACGGCTCGCAGTCTGGAGCTTGAGGCGCTACTGGACCGCCGTCCACGAGAGCTTTCCGGCGGGCAGCGTCAGCGGGTAGCGATGGGACGGGCCATCGTCCGCGAGCCTGCCGTGTTCCTTTTTGATGAGCCTTTATCCAACCTGGATGCCCGGCTACGCGTGCAGATGCGGCTGGAGCTACAGCTGCTTCATCGTCGTCTGAATACGACCAGCCTGTATGTAACGCACGATCAGGTCGAAGCCATGACCCTGGCGCAGCGGGTGATGGTAATGAATAACGGCGTACTGGAGCAACTGGGCACGCCGGTAGAGATCTACGAGCGCCCGGCAACGCGCTTTGTCGCCAGTTTTATCGGCGCGCCAGCGATGAACCTGCTGGAAGGAGTGATCGATGCGTCAGGGACGCAGCTGGTGATGTCAGGTGATTTTTCCCTTCCGCTGGTGGAACAGAAAAGTGGCTGGGCAGGGCGTGCATTGACGCTGGGTATCCGCCCGGAGCATATTAAGCTCTCTACGGCATCGGCAGGTGGCCTGCCGATGGTGGTGGAGTCGCTGGAGATGCTGGGGGCAGATAATCTTGCCCATGGTCGATGGGCGGGTAGCCGTGTGATAGCCCGTCTGCCGCATGATCGGCGGCCTGTGCCGGGCAGCACGCTCTGGCTTCATCTGACGCCTGACGCGCTTCATTTCTTTGATACCAGTAACGGACAACGACTCGCATGACGTATGACATCTGGCCCTACCCTCACATTGTCGCCCACCGCGGGGGCGGTAAGCTGGCCCCGGAAAATACCTTAGCCGGTATCGATACGGCGGCCAGGCTGGGGCACAAAATGATTGAGTTTGATGCAAAGCTGTCGCTGGATGGCGAAATATTTCTGCTCCACGATGACACGCTGGACCGCACAAGTAATGGCTGGGGCCTCGCGGGGCAGCTTCCGTGGGAAAAACTTTTGCGGCTGGATGTCGGCAGCAGGTTTAGCAAGGCTTTTGCTCGTGAACGGCTGCCGCTTATGGCGGAGGTTGCTGAGCGCTGCGCGAAATATCAGATGATGGCGAATATCGAGATCAAACCGACGATCGGCCTTGACGCTGAAACAGGTCATGCGGTGGCGGTGGCGGCGCGTGACTTCTGGCATACGCAGATCCCACCGCTGCTCTCCTCATTTTCCACTCAGGCGCTGGAAGCGGCAAAGCAGGCCGCACCCGAACTTCCCCGGGGCTTACTTTTGCATGAGTGGCGCGAGGACTGGCTCTCACTGATACAGGATCTTGACTGCATCTCCATTCATCTTAATCACAAAATTCTGGATGAAGCGCGGGTCGCGGTTTTGAAAACGGCGGGGCTGCGCGTACTGGTGTATACGGTGAATAGCCCCGAACGGGCGAGAACGCTGCTGAAGTGGGGGGTAGATGCGATTTGTACCGATCGTATCGATCTGCTGGGACCTGATTTTAGCTGACCCTTTTATTACAGGGGTCTGCCAGGGCGGACGGCAGGCCCGTCGATGATCGATTGTGGCTACCCCTTCTTTACAGGCCGTCTTTATTACGTTCGGCGTGAAGTCTTCATTATTTTCGCGGTCATGAATGGAGGGGATGGGGGATTGTATAATATTAAATATCCAGAGCATATTCACGGCAATAAAAGATAAATATCCTTTCAACTTTCAACTTTCAACTTTCAACTTTCAACTTTATTACCTTAAATTTAACACTTTTTTCTTTCTCTTTCCCTTGAGGTGAATATTGGTATAACTTTCGTTTCCTGATATTAACTAATAGTTTCCGGTTAATATTTTTCACACAGGGTGGGTGATAATATTATGGCTATTCATAGCCAGAGGCGACCCGTCCGTGAAAGAGAAAACAAGTACTCCCATGCCCCACGATGCTATATTCCGCCAGTTTTTGGCGCAGCCGGAAATTGCCCGTGATTTTATTGAAACCCATCTTCCGGTAGCGCTGCGCGAACTCTGCGATCTCAACACGCTGAAGCTGGAGTCGGGTTCATTTGTTGAGGATGATCTTCGCCAGTATTTCAGCGATGTACTCTACAGCCTGAAAACGGTGGCGGGTGACGGGTATATCCATGTCCTGATTGAGCATCAGTCCACGCCGGATAAACATATGGCATTCAGGCTACTACGTTACGCGGTGGCAGCAATGCAGCGCCATCTTGAAGCTGGCAACCCCAACCTGCCGCTGGTGATACCGATATTGTTCTATGCGGGTAAACGCAGTCCCTATCCTTATTCCACCAACTGGCTGCAGGAATTTTCTGATCCGCAACGGGCAGGTAAACTCTATAGCAGTGATTTTCCGCTGGTTGACGTCACGGTTATTCCGGACGAGGAGATAGCCGGCCACCGCAGTATGGCCGCCCTGACCCTGCTGCAAAAGCACATTCATCAACGTGATATGGCGGAGCTGACTGACAGACTGGCTGCAATTCTGCTGGCCGGATATCTTTCTTCAACGCAGGTAGTATCGCTGATACACTATATCGTACAGGCAGGCGAATCGTCAGATGCAGAAGCCTTTATATGTGGACTGGCACAGCGGGTGCCGCAACACGGAGAAGTACTGATGACCATTGCACAACAGATTGAAAAGAAAGGCATTAAAACGGGTCTGGAACAAGGTCTGGAACAGGGTCTCCAGCTTGGGAGAGAAGAAGGGCG
The DNA here is from genome assembly GCF_047918655.1 of Erwinia sp. PPS120. GTDB lineage: Bacteria > Pseudomonadota > Gammaproteobacteria > Enterobacterales > Enterobacteriaceae > Erwinia > Erwinia tasmaniensis_A. The sequence goes on from NZ_JBLREF010000011.1 coordinate 85,968, forward strand.
TTTTGAAGGTGAGCGTAAAGCTACGCTGAAAATCGCAATGGCCATGCTGCAGAATGGAATAGATCGCAATACCGTGATGAAAATGACCGGACTTTCAGAAGACGAACTGGCTAAAATTCAACATTGATCGGCCTTATTAGCTATGTTTATCTGATTAGTCGGGGCGCTGCCGGATAACCTAAATGCGTCACATCGGCCTGACGGAAGAAATGAAAGTTTTTACACCGTTGCCGGCGAAAATAACAGGAGTATCTGCACAAAAATATATTCCCGGCAGATACTCCATCGATATTAGTTGCTGTTCTGCTGCACCGGAGGTTGAGTATTGCTTCCCGGCTGCGATTTTAAAATGCGCTGCGAAGCGCTGTTACGCTGCTCCTGAACTTTACGCTGAAGATCCTGACTCTGGCGCTGCTGATCGGCCTGCAGCTTGAGCTGCTGCTGAGCCTGCTGCGTCTGCATCTCCGACTGAACGCGCTGCGTACTGGGATTATACCCCGGCTGGTTCGGGTCGTTAGTGTTGTTGAGCATGTTTGCCATGCTGCTTAGCGGTGCCAGTGCGGCAAAAATGATTAGCCATTTCATAAAACGCCCTCCTTGTTTCGATACCTGATTATATCCCAGACATACCTGCGTCACTCCAGGAGTTGACTGATTTAGACGAGACTTCGCCTTTTCTGTTATTTCGTGCACACTTAGCCTGGGTAAATAAACGTAAATAATAATGTTAAGGGGTATTAATGAGCAGACAGGGCATGATGGGGCGGTTCGCAGGCTCGCTGATAGTAAGTGTGTTATTTCTGCAGGGCGCAACGGCCGCCCCCGCGGCGGCGCCGGTTTCCTATGGGGTGGAAGCGGATACATTCCATCCGGTGAAAGAGCAGAACGGGATGGTGGCGTCGGTTGATGCCCTTGCGACCCAGGTCGGCGTGGACATTCTTAAGCAGGGTGGTAATGCCGTTGATGCCGCCGTTGCCGTAGGTTATGCGCTGGCGGTGACTCATCCTCAGGCTGGCAACCTTGGCGGCGGCGGGTTTATGCTGCTGCGTACCGCCTCCGGGCACACCACTGCCATTGATTTTCGCGAAATGGCACCGACCCGTGCCAGCCGCGATATGTTCCTGGATGCACAGGGGAATGCCGACAGTAAAAAATCGCTGACTTCCCACCTGGCCTCCGGCGTTCCCGGTACGGTTGCAGGCCTGGCGCTGGCAAATAAAGAGTACGGTACGCTGCCGCTCAGCCGCCTGATCGCACCGGCCATTACGTTAGCCAGCAAAGGAATAGTCGTGGACGAAGCGCTGGCAGACGATCTTAACGTCTATGGCAAAGAGGTATTGATAGATCATCCAAACAGTAAGGCAATCTTTTACCGCCCCGATGGAAACCCCTGGAAGCGGGGCGAAACGCTGGTACAGCGGGATCTTGCCCACAGCCTGACATTGATTGCGAAGCAGGGACCAGAGGCCTTTTATAAAGGTAAAATAGCTGACCAGATCGCCAGTGAAATGGCGGCCCACGGCGGCCTGATTGGTAAGGCGGATCTGGCTAACTACCGGGCCATCGAACGCAAGCCCATCAGCGGCACCTACCGTGGATATGAAGTCTATTCCATGCCGCCGCCGTCGTCTGGCGGGATCCATATCGTGCAAATCCTCAACATTCTCGAAAACTTTGATTTGGCGAAAATGGGCTTCGGAAGCGCAGATGCAATGCAGGTAATGGCCGAAGCGGAAAAATACGCCTACGCTGACCGCTCTGAATATCTCGGCGATCCCGATTTCGTTAAGGTGCCGTGGCAGGCGCTGACCAGCAAAGATTATGCGAAATCGCTGGCGCAGAAAATTGATATCAGTAAGGCCCGGCCTTCCTCGGAGATTAAGCCGGGCAAGCTGGCCCCTTACGAGAGCAACCAGACCACCCACTTCTCTGTAGTGGACAAGCAGGGGAACGCAGTGGCTGTCACTTACACCCTGAACACCTATTTTGGCAGCGGGATCGTCGCAGGCAGCAGTGGCATCCTGATGAATAACGAGATGGATGACTTCTCCGCTAAACCGGGAACACCGAACGTTTATGGCCTGGTTGGCGGTGAAGCCAATGCCGTACAGCCGTACAAACGACCGCTATCATCCATGTCCCCCACCATCATCGCGAAGGGAGGGAAAACCTGGCTGGTGACCGGCAGCCCTGGGGGCAGCCGCATCATTACCACCGTGCTGCAAATGGTCGTGAACAGCATTGATTTCGGTATGAACGTTGCCGAAGCGACTAATGCACCACGATTCCACCACCAGTGGCTGCCGGATCAGCTGCGCGTGGAGAAAGGGTTTAGCCCTGATACGTTGAAGCTGCTGGAAGCCAGAGGACAGCATGTGAAAGTCATGCCCACGATGGGCAGTACCCAGAGCATTATGATCGGCCCGGACGGTATGCTCTATGGCGCATCCGATCCGCGCGCGATTGATGACCTGACGGCCGGGTATTAACTTTATTTCGGCCGGATGACGTGCTTATTTCTGCCAAATGGGTACGTCTGACCAACAGCGGCGGCGTCCGTATTGCCACCGCTGCTCTTTACCTCACTGGCAGAATGAGAAGCGACCCGAAGGGCTTACTCCTTCAGGCGGGCCATATAGAGGGCATCGGTCTGTCGACCATTGCGTACGGCGAACCGTCGTGCAAGCCCTTCAGTTTCAAAACCAAAATGCTGATACAGCGCGATCGCCCGGGCGTTATCCGCAAACACCGTCAGCTCAATACGATCGACGCTCAGCCAGTTATCGCAGAGATTAATCATCTCCTGCATTAATGCCCGTGCAACTCCCTTCCCACGATGATGAAAATCCACGCACAGGCCAAAGGTAGCAGAATGGCGACGCCGCGCCCGCTGGTAAACCTCCAGGGTGAGATCGCCCACGACCTGACCATCAATACAGGCCACAAGCCGCTGCGTACCAGCAGGCGTGTTTTCGACGCGTTCCTGCCACAGCCTGAGTGAGGGATGAGGGGTTTGCAGCGTGTCGGCATAGGTTTCCGGCTGGCTCAGGATGCGATGCAGGGCGGCGGCATCGCTACTCAGCGCATGGCGAATCACAATCTCACTCATTTTATCTCCTTATTTAAACGGGCAATCCCCTTAAACATCAGGGGCATTGACAATAAAATCAAGGAAAAAACTTTACAGACGCGAATGATAATGATTATTATTGTCATGCGTTTTCGACATGGGCTTCACGGACCGGTCGGAAAAGCACGACATTGCTCACATTGCTTCCGGTATTACTTAGCCAGCTCGGGTGCTGGCTTTTTTTTGCCCGTCATTCCTCCACGTCAAAATGTCTGATAATTGCTGCTTTTCTCTGTCGAATTATTTGAACAGAGAAGACAATTTTCTCCGCTATCATCCTGTTCATAACCGGTCCAGACTGGCTTAAAATATTGAAGAGGATTGAATATGATTTATATACGTAAGGCGCAGGAGCGCGGCCACGCTAACCACGGCTGGCTGGACAGCTATCACACTTTCTCATTCGCTAACTACTATGACGCTGATTTTATGGGCTTTTCGGCACTGCGGGTTATTAACGAAGATGTCATCGATGCCGGACAGGGTTTTGGGACCCATCCGCACAAAGATATGGAGATCCTCACCTACGTGCTCTCCGGTACCGTTGAGCATCAGGACAGCATGGGCAATAAAGAGCAGATCCCGGCGGGTGAATTCCAGATTATGAGTGCCGGTACCGGCGTACGTCACTCTGAATACAACGCCAGTAAAGAGGTGCCGTTGCACCTGTATCAGATCTGGATCATCCCGCAGGAAACCGGCATTGAACCGCGATATGCCCAGCGCCGGTTCGATGACGTACAGGGGCGTCAGCTGGTGCTGTCACCGGACGCACGCGACGGTTCGCTAAAGGTTTTCCAGGACATGACGCTCTCTCGCTGGGCACTGAAACCGGGTGAGCAGGGGAGTGTTACGGTAGACGCGGGTCGCCGCATCTGGATCCAGGTGGTCAGGGGGGATGTCACCGTTAACGGCGCAGCGGCATCTACCAGTGATGCGTTTGCCATCTGGGATGAGGAACTGCTGAACATCAATGCCGCCAGCGAGGCTGAAATCCTGCTGTTCGATCTCCCTCCTGTCTGATCCGTCACACTTTGGGCGTGGTTATCCGCGCCCTGCACCGTTTCTCCTCCAGTTTTGTTACACTCACCCTATCTCCCTCCACGACCTGATATAGCCATGAAGAAAAAAAGACCGGTGCTACAGGATGTTGCCGATCGCGTGGGCATCACCAAAATGACCGTGAGCCGCTATCTGCGCAACCCTGAGCAGGTTTCCACTGCTCTGCAAATCCGCATTGCTGAAGCGCTGGATGAGCTGGGCTACATTCCCAACCGGGCGCCGGATATCCTTTCAAACGCCACCAGCAGGGCGATAGGCGTACTGCTGCCTTCGCTGACTAACCAGGTATTCGCCGATGTACTGCGCGGTATTGAATCGGTTACCGATGCGGCCGGTTATCAGACTATGCTGGGCCACTTCGGTTACAGCCCTGAAAAGGAAGAGCTACAAATACGCTCGCTGCTGGGCTGGAATATTGACGGCCTGATCCTGAGCGAACGCACCCATACCCCTGCAAGCCTGCGCATGATTGAAACGGCGGGCATACCAGTGCTGGAGATGATGGACTGTATCTCTCCCTGTGTGGATATGGCGGTAGGTTTTGACAACGTTGAAGCTGCGCGCCAGATGACGCAGGCCATTCTGCGTAAGGGGCACCGTAATACGGTCTATCTGGGCGCCCGGCTGGATGAGCGTACCCTGCTCAAGCATCAGGGCTATGAGCTGGCGATGCAGGAAGCCGGACTGACCCCGCGCAGCATAATGATGGAGGAGGCTTCATCGTTCTCGATGGGCGGACTGCTGTTGGAAGAGGCTCAGACACGCTATCCCGAGGTCGACAGCCTGTTTTGCACTAATGACGATCTGGCTGTCGGCGCAATGTTTGAATGCCAGCGGCAGGGGCTACGTGTACCGAAGGATATGGCGATTGCGGGTTTTCACGGACACGATATTACTCAGGTGGTCACCCCGCAATTAGCGACAGTCATGACCCCTCGCGAGGAGATGGGAAAGGCGTCAGCTGCGCTGCTGCTGGCGAGGATCCGCGGTGAACATACCGAAGCGGAACCGATAAATGTCGGCTTCACTCTTTTCGAAGGGGGTAGCATCTAGGCCCCGTCGCGTATCTTTCTGCCTGAAGGGCAGTCTTAAGCTGCCCAACTGCACGTCTGATTTTGCCTTTCATTAAGCTGGCCAACTCTCAGCCTGATTTTGCTGCCATTAAGCTGCTCAACTCCCAGCCTGATTTTGCCTGTCATTAAGCTGCTCAACTCCCGGCCTGATTTTGCCTGTCATTAAGCTGCCCGCCCGCGGCTTTGTTCCTTTGTGCGAAATTGTTCCTAAACTGTCAATTGTTTGAACCACTTCACAGATACCAGCTTTTTCCTTGCAAGCTGTTGCCCTGGCAGACGCGCCACCAGACAATGTTACCGATAACACCGTAAGGCTGATGGCACACCGCGAATCAGCTGGTCACGAGAATTACCTGCCGGAGCAACACACATGAAAACATCCCCTTCGTCCAATCACGTTTTTGTGCTGATGGGCGTATCCGGAAGCGGCAAATCTGCCGTTGCCAATGCCGTGGCGCACGAGTTGAAAGCAGCTTTCCTCGACGGTGATTTTCTTCACCCTCGCGCAAACATAGAAAAGATGTCAGAAGGACATCCGCTGAACGATGACGATCGTAAGCCCTGGCTGACGGCAATTAACGATGCGGCATTTGCGATGCAGCGTACCAATGCTGTCTCACTCATCGTGTGTTCTGCGCTGAAAAAGAGCTACCGGGACATTCTGCGCAAGGGTAATGAAAACCTTTCGTTTGTTTATCTGCGCGGAGATTTCGATACCATCGAATCGCGCCTGCGCGCGCGTAAAGGTCATTTCTTCAAGCCGCAGATGCTGGTGACGCAGTTCGCCACGCTGGAGGAGCCCGCAGGTGACGAGCACGACGTGCTGGTTGTAGACATTAACCAGACGCTGGATGAGGTTGTGGCTAACACCATTACCACCATCAACGGCGCAACCAATAAGACTCAATAGGCTGCCATGGCTACTGCAACGCTGGTATTAACTGCGGCAGGCTCCGTATTGCTGCTGCTGTTTCTGGTCATGAAAGCGCGGATGCACGCCTTCGTGGCGCTGATGTTAGTTTCGGTGGGGGCCGGTCTGTTTTCCGGTATGCCGCTGGATAAAATTGCCGACACCATGCAAAAAGGCATGGGCGGCACGCTGGGCTTTCTGGCGATTGTGGTCGCGCTTGGCGCGATGTTCGGTAAAATTCTGCATGAGACCGGCGCGGTCGATCAGATAGCGATTAAGATGCTGAAAACCTTCGGTGAAAGCCGGGCGCATTACGCCATGGGGATCGCCGGACTGATCTGCGCGCTGCCGCTGTTTTTTGAAGTGGCTGTCGTCCTGTTGATAAGCATCGCCTTTGCGGTCGCGCGCCGTACCCAGGATAATCTGGTCAGGCTGGTGATCCCGCTGTTTGCCGGGGTAGCTGCGTCTGCTGCCTTTCTGCTGCCGGGGCCTGCACCGATGCTGCTGGCGTCGCAGATGCATGCGGACTTCGGCTGGATGATTATGCTGGGCCTGTGTGCAGCAATCCCGAGTATGCTGATTGCCGGGCCGCTGTTCGGCAGCTTTATCAGTCGTCGCGTTACCTTTTCGCTCCCCGCAGAAACCAGCCATCCTGAATTTGAAGAAAGCACGTTGCCCTCTTTTGGCTTTAGTCTTTCGCTGATCCTGTTTCCGCTGATTCTGGTCGGACTAAAGACCATCGGTGCGCGCTTCACCGAGCAGGGCAGTACGCTGTATGAGTGGCTGGAGTTTATTGGACATCCCTTTATTGCCATCCTGCTGGCCTGTCTGGTCGCTATCTATGGTCTGGCCTATCGTCAGGGAATGGATAAAGAGCGGGTGATGCAGATTTGCGGCAGTGCGCTACAGCCTGCGGGGATTATTCTGCTGGTGATTGGCGCGGGTGGCGTATTTAAGCAGGTGCTGGTGGATTCTGGCGTCGGCCCGGCGCTGGGGAATGCTCTGACCGGCGCCGGTCTGCCGGTGGCGCTGGCCTGCTTTATTCTTGCTGCCGCGGTGAGGATTATTCAGGGCTCAGCAACCGTTGCCTGTCTGACCGCCGTCGGTTTGATTATGCCGGTGATTGAGCCGTTGCATTATTCCGGCGCGCAGATGGCCGCTCTGTCTATTTGCATTGCCGGGGGGTCAATTGTGGTGAGTCACGTCAATGATGCCGGCTTCTGGCTCTTTGGCCGTTTTACCGGCGCAACGGAAGCGCAGACGCTAAAGACCTGGACGCTGATGGAAACCATTCTCGGCACCGTTGGTGCAGTGGTCGGCATGATTGCGTTTGAGATACTTTCCTGACGTCAGAGAGGGGGTGAACGGGGGCATTAGTCTGTTGCGCAGACGATGATATCTGCTGTTACGGTGAATAATCTCAGCGTTCGCAGGCCGGTCATAGAAGCTGCACTATTTGCTATGCCGGTGGACAATCCCAGCGTTTGCCGGGCGTCCTGCCCGCCAACCGCAGGCGATGCCGCTGAACTGTGCAGCCCGTGTCCGCCCCCTCTCAGCCTCACCGCTAACGCGGCAAAACGCGTTAAATCTTCAGATAGGCGCGGATCCCATCTAAAAACATTTGGGTCGCCAGCATAATCAGGATCAGCCCCATCAACCTCTCCAGTGCATTAACCCCCTTCTCGCCCAGCAGGCGTAAAAATAGCCCCGACAGCAGCAGGATCACTACCGTGGTACCCCAGGCAAACAGCAGCGCGCCCACAAGATAGCTCATCCGGTCGGGGTACTGATGCGAAAGCAGCATCAGCGTGGCCAGCAGGGAGGGACCGGCAACCAGAGGGATCGCCAGCGGAACCAGGAAAGGTTCTTCGCCCGCAGGCAGGCCGGTACTGCTACTCTCCGGCGAGGGGAAAATCATTTTGATGGCGATCAGGAACAGGATAATCCCCCCGGAAATCGACACGGTTTCAGTACGCAGATTCAGAAAGACGAGAATCTTCTCTCCGGCGAATAAAAACAGCAGCATGATCACCAGCGCAATCAGCATTTCACGGATCAGCACCACCCGTCGACGTTTCGGCTCCAGGTGTTTCAAAACCGACATAAAAATCGGCAAATTGCCCAGCGGATCCATAATAAGCAGCAATAATATTGTTGCCGAGATCATTTCAGTCATCGTTGTTGTTCTCGTATTTGCGCAGTTTGCCGCAGGATATAAGCAGCATTGCTAAAAAATTGTCTGCAATCGATTTAATTCACTTGCCACTTTTCCAGCATTTTGTAAGGTAAACGTCAGATCGACTCCTTATCCATTTACTCTAACAGGTCAGGCGCGACTGTCGCAGTCAGAATGCTTACCGTCCGCGCGTTGCGCCCTCCGCGACCTTATCGTTGCAGAACAGGCGCGAATCGCTGCCGGCGGGCAGATGCCAGTAAAGCCCCTGAAGCAGGTACAACATGAAATCAGTTGGATTGATAGGCTGGCGCGGCATGGTTGGTTCCGTGCTGATGCAGCGCATGAGCGAAGCGCGCGACTTTGACGTGATTCGCCCGGTGTTTTTCTCAACCTCGCAGTACGGCCAGGCCGCTCCCGAGTTCGGCAGCCAGCCTGCGGGTGTCCTGCAGGATGCCTTTGATATTGATGCGCTAATGGCGCTTGATATCATCATTACCTGTCAGGGCGGGGATTATACCACTGAAATTTATCCAAAACTGCGTGCCGCAGGCTGGCAGGGCTACTGGATTGATGCGGCGTCGACGCTACGGATGAACGACGATGCGCTGATTATTCTCGATCCGGTCAATCACCAGGTTATCCGTCAGGGGCTGGATAAAGGCATTAAAACCTTTGCGGGCGGCAACTGTACCGTCAGCCTGATGCTGATGTCACTGGGCGGCCTGTTCGCCAGCAATCTGGTCGAGTGGGCTTCGGTAGCGACCTATCAGGCCGCATCCGGCGGCGGCGCGCGTCATATGCGTGAGCTGCTAAGTCAGATGGGCATGCTCCATAACCATGTGGCGAAAGAGCTCCAGAATCCGGCCTCCGCCATTCTTGATATCGAGCGTAAGGTTACCGAAATGAGCCGCAGTGGCGTATTGCCGACGGATAACTTCGGTGTGCCGCTGGCGGGCAGTCTGATCCCCTGGATCGACAAGCAACTCGAAAATGGTCAGAGCCGCGAAGAGTGGAAAGGGCAGGCGGAAACTAACAAAATTTTGCAGCCGTCCACGCTTATCCCGGTTGACGGACTTTGCGTTCGCGTCGGGGCTTTACGCTGCCACAGCCAGGCCTTTACGTTGAAGCTGAAAAAAGACGTGCCGCTGCGTGAAATCGAACAGATGCTGGCCGACCATAACGAGTGGGTTAACGTGGTGCCTAACGACCGCGAGCTGACGATGCGTGAGCTGACGCCTGCCGCTGTTACCGGTACGCTGAAAACCCCGGTTGGCCGCCTGCGTAAGCTCAATATGGGACCGGACTATCTGTCAGCCTTTACCGTGGGCGACCAGCTACTCTGGGGTGCCGCCGAGCCGCTGCGCCGTATGCTGCGTCTGCTGGTCGATTAACGTCGCCCTTCTCTGCCGGGCAGGCGAAAAACCTGCCCGGCCCCTCCCGCACTCTGTCTCTACCCGCCGACAGCACGTTGTGTTCAAACGCCATTAGCGGGGTTTCGCTTCAGCGCTGACGCGCCTTTGCTCGCTCCCTTTCCTGAATTCCCGTCGCCAATCTCTGAAAGTTTGATCTGTAAGCCATATTTTTGTCGTTTCGGTGAGGGCTTTAGTTGCGGCTTAGCTATGCTTAAAAAATAGCGTTTTCTAAACGTGGCCGGAAAGTTTGCCTGTTCTGGCCCAAAAAATTTTTTTGAGTATCCAACTGAAGTTGTCGCACGCTGCGGCGGTTTTTTCCACTGGATGGTCACCTCTCCCGTCAGCGTGCTTTTGCTCAATGAAGAGCAGTTCATTCCCGAAATAATTGGGGATCGTCTGCCCTATATCATGGGAAGAAAGTCATGTCCGCGCCTACGGATCGTCAGCTTATTAATGCATTAATTTCGGGTCACTATGCTGACCCTTTCTCGTTACTTGGCATGCATCAGACCGAAAACGGTCTGGAAGTGAGAGCATTGCTGCCGGATGCCACCGAAGTCTGGGTAATTGAAACCAATACCGGGCGTAAGTGCGCCCAGCTTGAGTGCCTTGATTCACGTGGGTTCTTTAACACGGTCATTCCCCGCCGCAAAACGCCTTTTCGCTATCAGCTGGCTGTGACCTGGCATGGACAGCAGAATCTGATTGACGATCCCTACCGGTTTGGCCCCCTGCTGGCAGAAATGGACAGCTGGCTGCTGGCAGAGGGGACTCATCTGCGCCCCTATGAAACCATGGGCGCCCATGCGGATGTAATTGATGGCGTTCCCGGCACCCGTTTTTCAGTATGGGCGCCGAATGCTCAGCGTGTCGCGGTGGTAGGGGATTTCAACTACTGGGATGGGCGACGCCACCCGATGCGTTTTCGTCAGGAAATTGGCGTATGGGAGCTGTTTATCCCCGGCGCGGTAACGGGGCAGCTCTACAAATTTGAAATGATTGATGCGCAGGGACAGCTGCGCCTCAAGTCAGATCCCTACGCTTTTGAAGCGCAAATGCGGCCGGAAAGCGCCTCAATGATCTGCGGCATCCCGCCAAAGACCGCGATGACTGACGCGCGTAAGCGGGCGAATGATTTTGATGCGCCGATCTCCATCTATGAGGTACATCTGGGATCCTGGCGGCGTCATACCGATAATAACTTCTGGCTAAGCTACAAAGAGCTGGCCGAGCAGCTTATTCCCTATGTGAAGGAGATGGGCTTTACCCATCTGGAGCTGATGCCGATTAATGAGCATCCGTTTGACGGCAGCTGGGGATATCAGCCCACCGGCATGTATGCGCCAACGCGCCGCTTTGGTACCCGCGACGAGTTTAGGAATTTTATCGCCGTTGCCCATCAGGCGGGGCTGAACGTGCTGCTGGACTGGGTGCCGGGCCACTTCCCGTCTGATGATTTCGGGCTGGCGAAGTTTGACGGCACCGAACTCTATGAGCACGGCGACCCGCGTGAAGGCTACCATCAGGACTGGAACACCCTGATCTACAACTTCGGCCGCCGCGAGGTCAGCAATTATCTGGCCGGTAACGCGCTCTATTGGATCGAACGCTTCGGCATCGACGGGCTGCGTGTTGACGCTGTGGCCTCGATGATCCACCGCGACTACAGCCGCGCTGAAGGGGAGTGGGTACCGAATCATTTGGGTGGGCGAGAAAATCTCGAAGCCATCGAATTTTTGCGTTACACCAACCGAACGCTGGGCCAGACGGTTCCCGGTTCGGTCACCCTGGCAGAGGAGTCAACCGACTTCCCGGACGTAACGCGTCCACCTGAGTCGGGCGGCCTGGGCTTCTGGTACAAGTGGAATCTGGGCTGGATGCACGACACCCTGGATTATATGAAGCTGGACCCGATATACCGCAAGCATCATCACAATAATCTGACCTTCGGTATGCTCTATAACAGCACCGAAAATTTTGTGCTGCCGCTTTCCCACGACGAGGTGGTCCACGGCAAAAAGTCGATCCTCGGCAGGATGCCCGGCGATGCGTGGCAGAAATTCGCTAACCTGCGGGCCTATTACGGCTGGATGTTCGCTTATCCAGGCAAAAAGCTGCTGTTTATGGGCAACGAATTCGCACAGGGCAAGGAGTGGAATCACGATATCAGCCTGGACTGGCATCTGCTGGAGGGCGGGGATAACTTCCACCATGGCGTGCAGCGGCTGGTGAAGGATCTGAACCACACCTACCGCGACAACCCGCCGCTCTATCAGCTCGATTTTGATCCCGCCGGTTTTGAATGGCTGGTGGTGGATGATTATGAGAATTCGATTTTCGTTTTTGTCCGTCGCGACCGCGAGGGTAATGAGCTGATCGTTGCCAGTAACTTCACGCCGGTCACCCGACATCACTATCGCTTTGGCGTGACGCAGCCGGGTAGCTGGCGTGAAATCCTTAATACCGACTCGGGGCATTATCACGGCAGCAATACGGGCAACCTGGGTGTGATCCATACCGAAGCACACCCCAGCCACTACCGCGATCACTCGCTCAGTATGACTCTGCCGCCGCTGTCAACGGTATGGCTGGTCAGGGAGCCTGCGTGAATCGGGTTCTTCCGGGAGAACCCGCGCCAGCCGGTGCCGTGAGCGACGGCAAGGGCGTTAACTTTACGCTGTTTTCGCGGCACGCCGAACGCGTGGAACTCTGTCTGTTTGATCAACAGGGCGTGGAGACGCGCAGAGAATTACCGGCTCGCACCGGCGATATCTGGCACGGCTACCTGACGGGAATTGGCCCGGGTCAGCGCTATGGTTACCGCGTACACGGCCCGTGGCAGCCACAGCAGGGGCACCGCTTTAACCCGTTCAAGCTGCTGGTGGACCCCTGTGCACGGGCGGTCGAGGGTGGCGTGCCGGACGACCCACGCTTTCAGTGTGGGGAAGGGGAGATGGACCAGCGCGACAGCGGCCCGGTTGCGCCGAAAAGCGTGGTGCTGGCCGATGACTTCGACTGGGAAGCTGACCAGGCGCCGCGCGTTCCGTGGGGAGAGACGGTTATTTATGAGGCGCACGTTCGCGGTCTGACCCAGCGACATCCGGGCATTCCGCCAGAGATACGTGGCACCTATGCCGCGCTGGGTCATCCGGTAGTGACCGACTACCTGAAACGCCTTGGCATCACCAGCCTGGAGCTGTTGCCCATCGCCTGTTTTGCCGATGAGCCGCGTTTGCAGCGCGCCGGGCTGACTAATTCCTGGGGCTATAACCCGCTGGCGCCCTGGGCCGTTGATGCCCGCTACGCCTCGGGCGTGAAGGACGCCTCTCCCCGTGGTGAATTTCAGCAGGCGGTAAAAGCGCTCCATCAGGCAGGTATCGAGGTCATTCTGGACGTGGTGTTTAACCATACCGCGGAACTGGAAGAGACTGGCCCGACGCTCTCGGGCCGCGGCGTGGACAACAAAAGCTACTACTGGCTGGGTGGAAGCGGCGCATACGAAAACTGGACCGGCTGCGGCAACACGCTTAACACCAGTCAGCCCGGCGTTATGCAGTGGACGCTCGACTGCCTGCGCTACTGGGTGGAGGTCTGTCATGTGGACGGTTTTCGCTTCGATCTGGCCCCGGTGCTGGGCCGCACGCCGGAATATCGTCGTGATGCAGAAATGTTGCAGCTGATCACAGCCGATCCGCTGCTCGGCAAATGCAAAATTATCGCTGAACCCTGGGATATCGGCCCGGAGGGTTATCAGCTGGGTCAGTTCCCGCCGCCGTTTGCAGAGTGGAACGACCAGTTCCGCGACGTCATGCGCCGCTACTGGCTGCATGGCGATATAACCCGCGGGGAGTTTGCCAGCCGGTTTGCCGCGTCCAGCAACCTGTTTCAGCAGGATGGCAGGCGACCCTCGGCGAGCATCAACCTGATCACCGCTCATGACGGCTTTACCCTGCGTGACCTGGTCAGCTTCAACCAGAAGCACAACGAGGCCAATCGTGAAGATAACCGTGACGGGCATAACGCTAACTTCAGTCACAACCACGGGGTGGAAGGGCTTGATGCCCCGCAGGCGGTCAGGGAACAGCGTCGTCGCAGCGTACAGGCCCTGCTCACCACGCTGCTACTTTCGCAGGGTACGCCCATGCTGTTGGCCGGTGATGAGCACGGCCACAGCCAGCACGGCAACAATAATGCCTACTGCCAGGATAACGCGCTGAGCTGGCCTGGCTGGGATGATAACGATAGCGAACTGTTCGCCTTCACCGCCGCGCTCATCCGTCTGCGGCGACGTATTCCGGCGCTCGGCTGTGATAGCTGGTGGCAGGAGGGCGACGGGAACGTTGAGTGGCTCGACCAGCAGGGAAAGCCGCTGGATGCCAGTGCGTGGCAGAAGGGGGGGCAACCACTGCAAATCCGCCTGTCGCAGCGCTGGCTTATTACCATGAACGCCACCGAAGAAGTGTGCGAACTGATATTACCCCTGGGGGAATGGCGCGCCATCCCTCCTTTCGCCGGGGATGATAACCCGATTCTGTCAACTGTCTGGCATGGAGCCGCGCACGGCGTGTGCGTATTCCACAAACAATCATAACAGGAGTCAGACATGGTCAAATTAGATAAGAACGATCCCCTGATGCTGGCAAGACAATTGCCATCTCAAACTGTTGCCCTGATCCTGGCGGGCGGGCGTGGCACGCGATTGAAAGACCTGACCGCGACCCGCGCCAAGCCCGCCGTCCACTTCGGCGGAAAATTCCGCATTATTGATTTTGCCCTGTCAAACTGCCTGAACTCCGGGATCCGACGGATCGCAGTGATCACCCAGTATCAGTCCCATACGCTGGTGCAGCATATTCAGCGCGGATGGTCCTTTTTAAATGAGGAGATGAATGAGTTTGTGGACCTGCTGCCCGCGCAGCAGCGGCTCTCGACCGAGCACTGGTATCGCGGCACAGCCGATGCCGTCACCCAAAATCTCGATATTATTCGCCGCTATCAGGCGCAGTACATCGTGATCCTGGCCGGCGATCATATCTATAAAATGGACTACTCACGGATGCTGCTGGATCACGTGGAGAACGGCGCGAACTGTACCATTGCCTGCCTGCCGGTTCCGATTGAAGAGGCCAGCGCGTTCGGGGTGATGGCGGTCAGCGACGATAACAAAGTGGTCGGCTTTCTCGAAAAACCCGCCGATCCACCTTCGATGCCGGGCGATAAAACCCAGGCGCTGGCCAGCATGGGAATTTACGCCTTTAACGCCGAATATCTCTATCAGCTGCTTGAAGAAGACCTGGCGCTGCCGGAGTCGAATCACGACTTCGGCAAGGACATCCTGCCCAGGGTTGTGGCCACCGGCGAGGCGCTGGCTCATTCCTTTAGCGACTCCTGCGTGCAGAGCGATCATAGCTCACTGCCCTACTGGCGTGACGTGGGTACGCTTGAAGCCTACTGGAAAGCTAACCTCGATCTTGCCTCGGTGATGCCGGAGCTGGATATGTACGATCGCGACTGGCCGATCCGCACCCATATGGAGCCTCTGCCGCCTGCGAAATTTGTCCAGGATCGATCCGGCAGCCATGGCATGACGATGAATTCGCTGGTATCGGGAGGCTGCATTATCTCGGGTTCGGTGGTGGTCAATTCGGTACTGTTTTCCCGCGTACGCATCAACTCATTTTGCAATATTGATTCCTCCGTTCTGTCACCGGACGTGGTGGTTGGGCGCTCATGTCGCCTGCGTCGCTGCGTCATTGATCGTGCCTGTGAACTTCCTGAGGGGACCGTCATTGGCGAGAACCCGGATGACGATGCGCGCCGTTTTTATCGTTCTGAAGAGGGTATTGTTCTGGTGACCCGCACTATGTTGGCGAAGTTAGGCTGGCGGAGCTAAAGCCTTTCACAACGCCGGACCGAAATAAGAAAAAAACATCTGATGCGGGTCAATGCGTCAGCATACAGTTAAGGGGTTGATAATGCAGGTGTTACATGTCTGTTCAGAGATTTTTCCACTGCTAAAAACGGGTGGACTAGCTGATGTTGTCGGAGCACTACCTGCGGCGCAAATCGCAGAGGGGATTGATACCAGAGTGTTGATCCCGGGTTTCCCGGATATTAAAAAAGGGGTGAAGGATACCCAGCTTGTCGCCACGCTGCAGACGTTCGCCGGCAGTGTAGAGCTGCACTATGGAGAATTTGCTGGCGTAGGGATTTACATCATTGATGCACCGGGGCTGTACGACCGGCCTGGCAGCCCCTATCACGATGAATCGCAGTACGCCTATACGGATAACTATCTGCGCTTCGCCCTGCTGGGCTGGATGGGGTGTGAACTGGCCTGCGGCGTGGATAGCCACTGGCGACCGGAGGTGGTGCACGCGCATGACTGGCACGCGGGCCTGGCCTGTGCCTACCTCGCCGCACGCGGGCGGCCTGCAAAATCGGTCTTCACCGTGCATAACCTTGCTTATCAGGGGCTGTTCGCCGCGCACCATCTGGAGCAGATAGAGCTGCCCGCGTCCTTTTTCAATATGTTCGGCCTGGAGTTTTTCGGTCAGATCTCCTATCTGAAAGCAGGGCTGTTTTTTGCCGATCATATTACGGCCGTCAGCCCGACCTATGCGCGGGAAATTACCCTGCCTGAGTTTGGTTACGGTATGGAGGACCTGCTGCGCCAGCGTCAGCTGGAAGGGCGGTTAACCGGTATTTTGAACGGCGTTGATCCGGCCATCTGGGACCCGGCGCACGATCTGCTGCTGACCGCGCGCTACAACCGCGATGTACTCGATGCGAAGGTTGAAAACAAGCGCCAGCTGCAAATTGCCATGGGACTAAAAATAGATGAGAAGGTGCCGGTCTTTGCCGTCGTCAGCCGCCTGACGAAACAGAAAGGGCTGGATCTGGTACTTGAGGCGCTGCCCGGGCTGCTGGAGCAGGGCGGTCAGCTGGTGCTGCTGGGCGCGGGCGATGCCGTTCTGCAACAGGGTTTCCTTGCCGCGGCGGCGGAATATCCGGGGCAGGTGGGCGTGCAGATTGGCTACCACGAGGCGTTTTCTCACCGAATTATGGGCGGTGCCGACGTGATTATGGTGCCGAGCCGCTTTGAGCCCTGTGGCCTGACGCAGCTCTACGGGCTGAAATACGGCACGCTCCCGCTGGTCCGGCGCACCGGTGGCCTGGCGGATACCGTCAATGACAGCTCGCTGGAAAACCTTGCCGACGGCATTGCCAGTGGGTTTGCCTTTGAGGACAGTAACGCATGGTCGCTGCTGCGCGCCATTCGCCGCGCCTTTGTTTTGTGGTCCCGTCCCTCACTGTGGCGCTACGTTCAGCGTCAGGCGATGGCGATGGATTTTAGCTGGCAGGTGGCCGCACTGGCCTACCGCGATCTTTATCAGCGTCTGTTGTAATCAGTGAATGGGAAGATTGATATGAAGGCTCCGTTTACCTATACCGCCCCCACGCTTAGCGTGGAAGCGTTAAAAAATTCCATTGCCTATAAGCTGATGTTTACCCTGGGTAAGGATCCAGTCATCGCCAACAAGCACGAATGGCTGAATGCCACGCTGCTGGCGGTGCGGGATCGTATGGTCGAGCGCTGGCTGCGTTCCAATCGCGCACAGCGCTCGCAGGATGTTCGCCAGGTCTATTATCTGTCGATGGAGTTTCTGGTCGGGCGGACGCTCTCCAACGCGCTGCTCTCCATGGGGATCTACGACGATGCCCGCGACGCACTGAATGAGATGGGGTTCGACCTGGAGGAGCTGATCGAAGAGGAGAGCGATCCGGGGCTGGGTAATGGCGGGCTTGGGCGGCTGGCGGCCTGTTTCCTGGATTCGCTGGCGACGCTGGGGCTACCGGGACGCGGCTACGGCATCCGCTATGACTACGGCATGTTTAAGCAAAATATCATTGACGGACGCCAGGCGGAATCACCTGATTACTGGCTCGAATACGGCAATCCCTGGGAATTCCAGCGCTACAACACCCGCCATAAAGTGCGCTTCGGTGGCCGTATTCAGCAGGAGGGCAGTCGCTCCCGCTGGCTGGAAACCGAAGAGGTGCTGGCCATGGCCTACGATCAGATCATCCCCGGCTACGACACTGATACCACCAATACGCTGCGGCTCTGGGGGGCGCAGGCCAGTAACGAAATCAATCTGGGGAAATTCAACCAGGGGGATTATTTTGCGGCGGTAGAGGATAAAAACCATTCAGAGAACGTATCCCGCGTACTCTACCCGGACGACTCCACCTATTCCGGGCGGGAATTGCGGCTGCGACAGGAGTATTTCCTGGTCTCGGCGACGGTACAGGACATTCTTGCGCGCCACTGGACGATGCATAAAACCTTCGATAACCTGGCAGACAAAATTGCTATTCACCTGAATGACACTCACCCGGTGCTGGCCATTCCCGAACTGATGCGGCTGCTAATAGACGAGCATAAATACAGCTGGGACGATGCGTTTGAAGTGACCTGTCAGGTCTTCTCCTATACCAACCACACTCTGATGCAGGAAGCGCTGGAAACCTGGCCCGTGGATATGATTGGGAAAATCCTGCCGCGCCACCTGCAAATTATTTTTGATATTAACGATTATTTTCTTAAAACCATTCAGGAGCACTACCCCGACGACTGGGATTTGCAGGCGCGGATTTCGATTATCGATGAAAATAACGGCCGTAAAATACGGATGGCCTGGCTGGCAGTCGTGGTTAGCCATAAGGTTAACGGCGTTTCGGAACTGCACTCTACGCTGATGGTTCAGTCGCTGTTTTCCGATTTTGCCGCGTTGTTTCCTGGTCGATTCACGAATAAAACTAACGGCGTGACGCCGCGCCGCTGGCTGGCGCTGGCTAACCCGTCGCTCTCCGGCGTGCTGGATGAAACCATCGGCAGGACCTGGCGCACCGAGCTGAGCCAGCTCGACGAGCTGAAGCAGTATATCGACTACCCCAGCTTTTTGACGCAAATCAGCGACTCCAAGCTGAAAAACAAGAAACGACTGGCGGAGTTCATCGCGCATAAAATGGATATTGTTGTCGATCCGCACGCGCTGTTCGACGTGCAGATCAAACGTATTCACGAATATAAACGCCAGCTGCTGAACGTGCTTCACGTCATCACCCGCTATAACCGCATTAAGGCCGATCCGGATGCGGAATGGGTGCCGAGGGTCAACATCTTTGCCGGGAAGGCCGCCTCGGCGTACACCATGGCAAAGCATATTATCCATTTGATCAACGACGTGGCGAAGGTGATCAATAACGATCCCCAGGTACGCAACAAGCTGAAGGTGGTCTTTATTCCCAACTATAGCGTAAGCCTGGCGCAGATCATTATTCCGGCCGCCGATCTCTCTGAGCAGATTTCTCTGGCGGGCACCGAGGCTTCCGGCACCAGTAATATGAAATTTGCACTCAACGGCGCGCTGACCATCGGTACGCTGGATGGTGCCAACGTTGAGATGCTGGAGCATGTTGGCGAAGAGAATATCTTTATCTTCGGGAATACCACCCCGCAGGTAGAGGCTCTGCGAGCGGCTTGCTATAACGCGCGCGAAATCTATGAGCAGGATGCCGAACTTCATCTGGCGCTGACGCAGATCGCCACCGGGCTGTTCAGCGCACAGGAGCCAGGGCGGTACCGGGATATTTTTGACTCCCTGGTCAGCCTGGGCGATCACTATCAGCTGCTGGCGGACTATCGCAGCTATGTGGACACGCAGGATAAGGTAGATGAGCTGTATCGCAATCCCGACGAGTGGACGAGAAGGGCGCTGTCGAATATTGCCAATATGGGCTATTTCTCTTCGGATCGTACCATTCAGGAATATGCGGATGAGATTTGGGGGATTAAGCCGGTACAGCTTTAGAACAGGGTAAATTAGCGGGAGTGGCACACCGGGGCGGTTGGCACTGCTGTCAGCCATAGCTGACAGCAGTTTCTCGCCCAGGCTCGGTTAATGCTGACAGCAGTTTTACCCCGTCCCGCCGTTATTTCGTTATTAAGAAGCCAGCGATAGCGCAGGCTTTTTCGCATGCTGCGCCAGCCATGCCCCAACGCGCGCGCGCTGCTCGTCATTCAGCCACATACCCAGCTTGGTGCGGCGCCACAGCGCATCATCCTGCTCACGCACCCACTCATTGGCTACCAGGTAGCGCAGTTCCGCTTCATACAGATGATGGCCGAACAGCTCGCCCAGGTCTTCCAGGCTTTTGGCCTCTTTCAGGAACAGCTCGGTGTTGCTGCCATAAGTGCGGGCATAGTGACGCGCCATGGCCTCGCTGATAAACGGATAACGACGACGCAGGCTGGCGGCGTAATCTTCACGGGTGCCGGCAATATCGCCCCCGGGCAGCACGCAGGATTTGGTCCATGCCGGGCCTGCCTTAGGATAATACTTCGCCAGTTTTTCCATCGCGTGTTCAGCCAGCTTGCGATAGGTGGTCAGCTTGCCGCCAAATACCGACAGCAGCGGTGCCTGGCCGTTATCATCGCGGACGTCGAGCGTGTAGTCACGGGTGATGGCCTGAGGCGAATCCGATTCATCATCACAGAGCGGACGGACACCGGAATAGGACCAGACGATATCCTCAACGGTCAGCGCCTTTTTAAAGTGGCTGTTAAACACGTTCAGCAGATAGGCCGTCTCTTTCTCATCAATATGCACGTTTTTCGGGTCGCCCTTATACTCGACGTCGGTAGTGCCGATAATGGAGAACTCATCCATCCAGGGGATCACAAACACGATGCGGTGATCTTCATTTTGCAGGATATAAGCCTGCTTCTGGGTGTGAACGCGCGGCACCACAATATGACTGCCTTTGATCAGGCGAATGCCATAGGGGGATTTCAGCTTCAGTCCGTCGTCAAACAGCTCTTTAACCCAGGGACCGGCGGCGTTGACCAGCCCCCTGGCCTGCCAGGTAAAGGTTTTACCGCTGTCGATATCCTCTGCTTCCACCATCCACAGGCCGTTTTCACGCCATGCGCGGGTTACTTTGGTACGGGTACGGACTTCACCACCGCGCTTTTTCACTTCCTGCGCATTCAACACCACCAGGCGGGCATCATCAACCCAGCAGTCTGAATATTCGAAACCGCGCACAATCTCAGGTTTCAACACCGAATCTGCGCCAAATCGCACACCCTTACTGCCGGGCAGGCTGGTACGTTTGCCCAGGTGGTCGTACATAAAAAGACCTACACGGATCATCCAGGCCGGACGAAGATGAGGACGATGTGGCAAACGAAAACGCATCGGAAATGCGATATGCGGCGCCATTTTCAGCAGCACTTCGCGCTCAGCCAGCGCTTCGCTGACCAGGCGGAATTCGTAATGTTCCAGATAGCGCAGGCCACCGTGGATCAGTTTCGAGCTGGCGGAAGAGGTGGCGCAGGCCAGATCTTGCGCTTCCAGCATCAGTACTGACAGGCCGCGTCCAGCAGCATCTGCCGCAATCCCAGCGCCGTTGATACCGCCGCCGATTACGATCAAGTCTTTGGTTTCCACGTCATCCCCTCCGATGTTCGGAATAGTTCTCAAATGTTCGTTTTCGAGCATAATAATAATCGCAAACCAACACTGATGCCAGCGTTAACCGAATAAAAACATTTATGCGTGATGCAGGTAACATTATTGCGTCGATAAAAGACCATTAACCCTGCGGGTATCCGGGTTATAGTCTTAAGGGTTCGCGTTACAATGGATCTCATTTCGCTTTTACGGGACACCACCATGGATCAATTTCAGTGCATCAGCGTGCAGCAGGCCCAGGCACAGCTAACCGAAAAACAGGCGCAGATGGTCGATATACGCGATCCGCAAAGCTATGCGACGGCACATGCTACCGGTGCGATTCATTTGACTAATAGCTCTCTCGGCGCCTTTATTGAACAAACCGATACGGCCACGCCGGTAATGGTGATGTGCTACCACGGTATCAGCAGCAAAAGTGCGGCGCAGTACCTGCTGAGTCAGGGTTTTACAGAGGTCTATAGCGTAGATGGCGGGTTCGAAGCCTGGCAGGCTGCTTTCCCGCTGCGGGTGGAAAGCATGGCATAGGGGGCGAGACGGTTGAGCGTAACTGTCGGTACCCGGTAAAACAGTGAGATATCCCCTTCATACCTCAGGTTGCAGGTGTGTTGGCTGCGTTTGATTATCCGGTCACTTACCTGAGTAAGCCCCAGGAGATCCACTATGCTGCCGCCTTCCTGCAACTCGGATAATTTAAGGTATATACTGTTCTTTTTTGATGGTAAACAGGGACTTCCACGGCGATGATGCGCATTACTGAATTTTCCAATCCCCGTATGGCGCAGGCCTTTGTAGATTATATGGCTACTCAGGGCGTAGCGATCCGGATTGAGCACGAGAACCAAAGCATCCTGTGGCTGGATGATGATTCAAACGTTAGCCTGGTTGAAAACGAACTTGAGCGGTTTATCCGCGATCCTAATCACCCGCGCTATCAGGCCGCGAGCTGGCATTCTGGCACCACCTCCAGCGGCCTTCGCTATCAGGGATCCTCGCTGATGGCTAACATCACTCAGCGGGCGGGGCCGCTTACGCTAACGGTTATCGCTCTTTGTATCCTGGTTTTTATCCTGATGCAGCTGCTGGGCGACCAGACCGTGATGTCATGGCTGGCGTGGCCCAATAATGACCAGCATTTTCAGCTGTGGCGCTGGTTTACCCCGGCTCTGCTGCACTTCTCATTTCTCCATATTGCCTTCAATCTGCTGTGGTGGTGGTATCTCGGCGGGGCCATTGAAAAACGTCTCGGGGCCGGGAAGCTCTTTGTGATTTTGGTGATATCCGCCCTGCTCAGCGGCTGGATGCAGTCCCGCTTCAGCGGCGTAATGTTTGGTGGACTCTCCGGCGCGGTCTATGCGCTGATGGGCTATGCCTGGCTCAGAGGTGAGCGCGATCCCGAAAGCGGCGTGTATCTGGAGCGCGGGATGATGGTCTTCGCGGTGGTCTGGCTGGTGGTGGGCTATATGGGGTGGTTTGGGCTGTCGATTGCCAACGCCGCGCATGTGACCGGACTGCTGGTGGGGCTGGCAATGGCCTTTGTTGATACCCGTAATGTGAAATGAGCCTGTAGGTATAGCGGGCACGGTCGCGAAAAACAGGAGAACGATGTGAAGCAGACGCAACGTCATGACGCCATTATTGAGCTGGTGCGTCGTCAGGGGTATGTCAGTACGGAGGAGCTGGTGGAGCATTTTACCGTCAGCCCACAAACGATTCGCCGCGATCTAAACGATCTGGCTGAACAGAACAAAATTCAGCGTCATCACGGCGGTGCGGCCCTGCCGTCCAGCTCTGAAAATACGGCCTGGCAGGATCGTAAGAGAATGTGGTCAGCGGAGAAAGCGCGTATCGCCCAGCGGGTCGCCAGCCACATCCCTGATGGTGCCTCGCTGTTTATTGATATTGGCACCACGCCCGAGGCGGTGGCCCATGCGCTGCTTAATCACAATAACCTGCGGGTGGTGACGAATAACCTCAACGTTGCGATGCTGCTTATGTCGAAACCCGACTTCAGCCTGATTATCGCTGGCGGCGAGGTACGCACCCGTGATGGCGGTATCATCGGCGAAGCGACGCTGGACTATATCTCCCAGTTCCGCCTGGATTACGGCATTTTGGGCATTAGCGGTATTGATATGGACGGTTCGCTGCTTGACTTCGATTACCACGAAGTGCGCACCAAACGCGCAATTATTGAGAACTCACGCTGCGTGATGCTGGCCGTCGACCACTCAAAGTTTGGGCGTAATGCGATGATCAATCTCGGTGACATGAACCTGATCGATTATCTGTTTACCGATGAAGCGCCGCCACCGAGCGTGCTGAAGATGATTGAACAGCATGATGTGCACCTTGAACTTTGCTGACGTCTGACCCCTGGTATGTTGAATGTGGCTGACGCCTGACCCATGACCCCTGGCATGTTGAATGTTGCTGACGTCTGACCCATGACCCCTGGCATGTTGAATGTGGCTGACGTCTGACCCATGACCCCTGGCATGTTGAATGTGGCTGACGTCTTATCTTCAGCCTCCTGAGCCTGTCTGACGTCTGGCCTTAGCAAGTTGTAGCATGGATGCTGCACTCCCTTTCAGAACGCTGCCCTCACACCAGAATATCTTCTCCCTTAGGAAGCTTTTTTATCCGATCCGGTCTTAACTGTAAGAGCCTGTAATTGCATTTTTTATCAACGGTGAACCACAGCGTGGAACGCGCCTTTCATTATGATCAGCAGCCTGTCAGGCAGGGCAAACCGTAAGGACGGGACGATGGATAAAAAGTTTGAGCAGGCAGCCACGGCAGCGGGCATAGCCGCAACCTATATCAATGCAAAAGGCGAATCCGAAGTAATAAGCCAGCAGGTTCGCCAGCGCCTGCTGGCTGCGATGTCTGATGCTGGCAGGGCGAAGCCCGGTCCCATCCCGGCCTGCAAAGTGTTTACCCGTCGGCGCGGCGTAAAAGTCGATATCGCCGGACGCGGCGAGTATCAGTGGCGACTGGTGTTAGAAAACGGACGGGAATACAGCGACCAGATAAGTGCGGGCCAGGCGCTGTCGCTGCCGGGCAACCTGCCGTTTGGCTATCATCAGCTTTATCTTCACCAGGGTAAAAAAGCCTGGACGTGCCGGGTTATCATCGCGCCAACGCGCTGCTTCGAGCCTGAACCGCTGCGGGAGGGCGGCAAACTGTGGGGTGCCTGCGTACAGCTCTATACCCTGAGGTCAGAAAGAAACTGGGGAATGGGCGATTTCAGCGATCTGAAACAGATGCTGGCGGAGCTTGCCGATCGCGGCGGCGCCTTTATCGGGCTTAACCCGATTCATTCGCTGTACCCTGCCAGTCCGGAAAACGCCAGTCCGTACAGCCCTTCATCACGGCGCTGGCTGAATGTGCTTTATATCGACGTGGGGTCGGTGCCGGACTTTCAGCAGAGCGCCGCTGCTCAGCGCTGGTGGCAGCAAAAAAACACCCAGGCGCAGCTGGCGAAGGCCAGGCAGAGCGACTGGGTGGACTACTCCCGGGTGGCGGAGCTGAAGATCGCCGGCCTGCGGCATGCCTGGCAGCAGTTTGAGCAGCGTACAGCGGATGACCCGGCCGTGAGCGAATTTGAGACGTTTATTGTCGGTGGTGGGTCAGGGCTGTGGTGGCAGGCGACCTATGATGCGCTGCATGGCGTGATGCTGCAGGAGGATCCGGCGCGCTGGGGCTGGCCAGCCTGGCCGGAGGCGATGCAGGATCCCAACGGCCAGGCGGTGCAGCAGTTTTGCCAGCGAAATGAACGGGAGATCCGCTTCTGGCTCTGGCTTCAGTGGATCGCCGCAGGCCAGTTTGACGCCTGCTGGCAGCTTAGCCAGCAGCGGGGAATGCCGGTAGGATTATACCGCGATCTGGCGGTTGGCGTTTCAGAAGGCGGGGCGGAAACATGGTGCGACAGAGCGCTCTACTGCCTGGGCGCCTCGGTTGGCGCGCCGCCGGATATCCTCGGCCCGCTTGGGCAAAACTGGGGACTGCCGCCGATGGACCCGCATGTGATGGCCGCGCGCGGCTACCAGCCCTTTATTGACATGATCCGCGCCAATATGGCGAGCTGCGGCGCCCTGCGCATCGATCATGTCATGTCAATGCTGCGCCTGTGGTGGATCCCCGTCGGGGAAACGGCCAATTTTGGTGCCTATGTCCATTACCCGGTGGAGGATCTGCTGGCGATCCTGGCGCTGGAAAGCCAGCGTAACCAGTGCATGGTGATCGGTGAGGATCTGGGAACCGTCCCACAGGAGATCGTCGCCCTGCTAAGGGACAGCGGTATCTATTCATGGAAGGTGCTCTATTTCGAACAGCAGGATAAGGACAGCTACCGACCCCCCGAGGCATGGCCACGGCAGTCAATGGCCAGCGCCACGACGCACGACCTGCCTACGCTACGGGGTTTCTGGACGGCAGATGACCTGGCGCTGGGCGAGCGGCTGGGGCTTTACCCTGACAAGGTCGTTTTACGTGGGCTTTACGAGGATCGCGCCCGGCAGAAACAGGCCCTGCTGAACGCGCTGCATCAGTATGGCTGCCTGCCAAAGCACAGCGGCAAAAAAGCCAGCCGGATGAAAATGAGCTACGAACTGAATCGCGGCATGCAGCGATTTATTGCTGATAGCGAAAGCGCTTTACTCGGCCTGCAACCGGAAGACTGGCTCGATATGGACAAGCCGGTTAACGTCCCCGGAACCACCGAACAATACCCCAACTGGCGGCGCAAACTGAGCGCCACGCTGGAGGAGATGTTCGCGGATCCGCACGTTAACCGCTTAATCAAAGACGTGGATCGCAGACGGTGACGTTTTAGTAGAAAGAGTGCTCGCCGCGCTGATGCTCGGTCAGGTCGCGTACGCCCTTAAGTTCAGGGAAGGCTACCAGCAGCTCTTTTTCAATGCCTTCTTTCAGAGTTACGTCAACCATTGAACAGCCGTTACAGCCGCCGCCGAATTGCAGAATAGCGTAGCCGTCGTCGGTAATTTCCATCAGCGAAACCTTGCCGCCATGGCTGGCCAGCTGCGGGTTAATTTGTGCCTGTAGCTGGTACTCCACGCGCTCGATAAGCGGGGCGTCATCACTGACCTTACGCATCTTGGCGTTAGGTGCCTTAAGCGTAAGCTGAGAACCCAGATTATCGGTGACGAAGTCGATTTCAGCGTCGTCCAGGTAGGGTGCGCTCAGTTCGTCAACAAAGGCCGAAAGCTTGTCGAACTTAAGTTCAGTGTCGGTGGCTTCAATGGCATCGGGTGGACAGTAAGAGACGCCACATTCCGCGGTCGGCGTACCCGGATTGATAACGAATACGCGGATCTGGGTGCCCTCTTCCTGTTTCGAAAGCAGTTTTGCAAAGTGCTCTTGCGCAGAATCAGTAATTCGGATCATGGCGATTGCTCAATAGTTGACTAATTTAGTTGGTTATAATACGCCCATCGCCGACGCTCTACAAGGTTCGGCACAGGCACCATATCTCTACGCTGGCCGCACCGGCGGCCAGCAGTATGCGGCTAATTTCCTGAGCGGTACAGCCCGTGGTGACCACATCGTCCAGCAGAGTGATATGCCGCTCCCTGACGTCAATTTCAACCCTGAATGCACCGCGTAAGTTACGCCGCCGTGCAGATGCAGTTAAGCGGTGCTGGATTTTTGCCTTACGGGTGCGTCTCAGAGCCGCGGGGAGATAGCGGCAGCCGCAGCAGTGGGCCAGGTAGCGGGCGATGTCATCCATCTGATTAAAGCCCCGCTGCCATGCGCGATTCTTCTGTAACGGTACCGTCATGATCACATCCGGTCTACGCAGCCCGTGCTGACGCCGGGCGGCGAGCCAGGCGAGCAGCATCAGCCTGGCCAGCATCAGCGAAAGCGCGGTGACGCGGTAAAACTTCAGGCGCTTAACCAGCGCCTTAACGGGTGGCTGCCAGCCGCAAACCGCAATAATCCTGCTCCAGGCCGGGGGGTGGACCAGGCAGCGGCCACAGGGGGTTCTCTCATGCAGAGCGGGTAATCCGCAGCGTGGGCAGCAGGGGGGCAGACGGGGCAGGTGGCGCAGGCAGAGGCTACAGCAGCCATGATGGGCGATGGCTAACGGCATCTGGCATAGCCAACAGAGGGCAGGGATTGATAGCATAGCGGCCTCCATGGCAAAAACAGGATATTAACGGATGACTCAGCTTTACTGGCAGACTATCGGCGACGGCGATCGCGATCTTGTGATGCTGCACGGGTGGGGGCTGAATGCGGGTGTATGGCAGCATCTCATTGCGCGGCTCAGTCCGCATTTTCGTCTGCATCTTGTCGATCTGCCGGGTTACGGTCGCAGCCATGCCTTTCCGGCAATGCCCGTTGAGGAGATGGTTGAAACCGTGCTGCCGCAGGCGCCTGCGCGGGCGATATGGCTGGGCTGGTCACTGGGTGGCCTGTTCGCCAGCAAAATGGCGCTGCTGCATCCCGGGCGCGTAGCCGGACTGGTCAGCGTGGCGTCATCCCCCTGTTTCACCGCCGAAGAGGCGTGGCCTGGCATCAGGCCCGAAACGCTAAGCGGCTTTCAGCACCAGCTTAGCGAAAATTTTCAGCGCACCGTTGAGCGATTCCTTGCCCTGCAAACGCTGGGTACGGAATCGGCCCGTCAGGATGCGCGCCTGTTAAAGAGCGTGGTGCTGGCCCTGCCATCCCCGTCGGTTGACGTATTAAATGGCGGTCTGGAGACGCTGCGTACCCTCGATCTGCGCCAGGAAATGATGACGCTTAGCGTACCGCTGCTGCGTATTTATGGCGCCCTTGATGGCCTGGTCCCGCGCCGGATAGCGCCAGTGCTGGATAAAGCATGGCCCGACAGCCGCTCGGTTATTATTGAAAAAGCGGCGCACGCACCCTTTATTTCCCACCCGGACGTTTTTTGCGATCGACTTAAGGAATTCGCCCTGGAAATCCCCCATTAATTTTCGCTTACAAAACTGGCAATTTATTCGTTTCCGGTAATAATCAGTGAGGTGAGCAGGGGCGCTTACTTTTTACCTCTGAGCTGTCCAGGGAGCGGGCCCGGGTTTCCTCCCTGTCTGATCATCAAGCGGCTGCTTATTCCTTACAACAATATTAACCGGAGTATCTTTGATGAAAATGATTAAAACTGTTGCGATTGCTTTAGTGGTGGGGTCTGTTTCTTTCGGCGCATTTGCGGCAAAAGAGGTCACCAAAGAAGAAGTGAAAAGCATGAAGCTGGAAAAAATCGGCACGGTCAATACGACGGCGGAAACGACGTCACCGATGGATGCCAGACACGCGTTATCCAAACTGGCTGATGAAAAGGGCGGTAAATACTATCTGATTATCGCCGGTCGTGAGCACGGTAAATTCAGCGCCGTGGCAGACGTTTATAAATAATATGGCGGGCGGGGCCTCTACCCGCCCGACTTCCCTCAGGGCCGTTGCGGATGACTCTCCAGCCACAGCCAGCGGCAGGGGGCCAGCGTTAGTTCAGCCCCGTTCTCTATAATGACATTGTGATATATATCACGGTAGCGCCCGCTCTCAGGCGGCGACCAGGTTATTTCCCGGCTGCTAAGGTTGTAAACACATAGCAGATCCTCTTCCGACTTAATTGCCTGCCTGCGGAAAACAAACAGGGCATTATCGCTCTCCAGTACCGTCATGGGATTATCAGGATGGAAGGCAGGCTGGCGGATCCGCAGCTGAATCAGTCCGCTGAGTGTGTAATAAACCCGGTGGCGCAGCGTTTGCTTATTGGCGAGCGCGGCTTCAATGTCGTGAAGCGCATATTTCTCACGGTTAACCGCCCGATTATGACCCGCCGCCTTAACCCCGGCCATATCATTTCGCGAGCCAAGAATACTCTGAATATATATAGCGGGAACGCCAGGGAAAGCCAGCAGCAGCGCATGCGCCAGCATAAAGCGTTGCAGGCGAATATCGTCGCTCGCCTCCTTACTGTTTAGCGCGTCCATATAGGTGACGTTAATTTCATAGGGACTGGCGGTACCATCAGGATTATTTTTATAAGAAATTAGCGCGCCTTCCATCGCCAGATCCCGCACCAGCGATACTATTTCCGTCTCAGGTAAAAGCCCCCTCAGGGGATTCAGGCCGATGCCATCATGTGAAGCCAGAAAATTGAAATAGGTGGTCCTGCCGTCGCCCGCCGGCAGCGAGCTGGCCCACTGCTTCAGCGCGCGTGACGATCCGTAATGGATGGCATGCAGTACCAGCGGCGGCAGCGAGAACTGATACACCATCTGCGCCTCGTCCTGACCGTCGCCGAAATAGCTGATATTGTCCCGGTGCGGCACATTGGTTTCCGTCACGATCGCCGTACCCGGTGCGACCTCATTGGCGATAGCGCGAAATAATTTAACCAGCAGATGGGTTTTTTCCAGATGAATGCAGGCGGTGCCGGGGGTTTTCCACATATAGCCTACCGCATCCAGTCGGACATAGTCTGCTCCCTTCGCCAGATAGTCCAGCAGCACCTCCACCATCCTCACCAGCACGTCGGGATTAGCAAAGTTAAGGTCAATCTGATCCGCGCTAAAGGTCGTCCAGATAAACCGCGTGCTGCCATCGGCCAGCGTAAAAGGGGTAAGCAGAGGGGAGGTCCTTGGCCGGGTGACGCTGCTGAGATCGGTCGCCGGGGGCATACTGATAAAGAAATCATCCCAGCCGGGATCCATTGCCAGGTAGTGTTTAAACCAGGCGCTGTGCGCTGACATATGGTTGCAGACGAAATCAAACATTAGCCGGACGCGCTGATGCAGCGCGGCGACGTCTGACCATTCGCCACAGGCCGGGCTCACCTGATGGTAATCCATTACCGAAAAACCATCGTCGGACGACCAGGGGAAAAACGGCAGCAGGTGAACCAGATTAAAACTGTTGTGAAGATAGCGCTGATAAAAACGGCAGAAGGTTTGCAGAGTAGGGGCGTCACTTTCACGAAACTGATCGGCATAGGTGATCAGCACCACGTCTTTTTCATCCCAGTGAGCTTTGCGCGGGTGGTTGATGCCGCTGCGGGTATGTTGAATGCTTTCTGTCAGCCTTTCCCGACAGGCGGCGGGAAAGGCATGGTCATAGATTTTATCGAGCAGGCTGTTGATAATTTCCATTTTTATACAGTGCGCCACCGCATTTTGGGACAGCTACGTTAACTTTCACTGTAGACTCTGGAAGCAAAACCGCAACTGCAACGAAGCGGCCTGGAAGTGCGCCGTGCCGCTAAATCAGTGGCAGCTGCCATTACGGGGGCAGCCGGGACAACCCTTTTCAGCAACGGGCCTGACCGCCAGCGGCGAGGCCGGTAGCGTGATACTCCGCAATACCAGCCACAGCACGACATTAAAGCCACCCATCGCCAGCAGCACGAGAGTGCTGTACTGGGGATGCTCTCCGAAGGTCGCCACCTGATAAAACAGCGTTGCCAGGCACCAGGCCAGATTCAGCCCCCAGAATATGGAGAACAGCATCCATCGACCGCTGCTTTCACGGGCAATGGCACCCATCACCGATACGCAGGGCACATACAGCAGCACGAAAATCAGATAGCTGTAGGCGGCGGCATCGTTGGCAAATTTGCTGTGCATCATACCCATAGCACCCCCGGCCATCTCGCCGTCGCCCTTGCTGGCCTCCACAGGATTAAACAGCACGCTCAGGCTGAAAGCCTCTTTCACCCCATCCCAGGTTTCCTGGAGCGCCGTCGCCAGCTCCCCGGTCAGGCTGAAACTGGCGGCATCAAACGGCTCTTCATGCAGCGCCTGTGCGGTGTAGAGCGTATTCAGCGTACCGACTACCACCTCTTTTGCCATTGCGCCAGTGACCAGGCCAACCGTTGCCTGCCAGTTATCGTCATGTATGCCCATCGGTGACAGCAGCGGCGTCAGATGCCGGCTGACGCTGGCCAGCGCGGAGTCATTAATCGTCGAGACCGGCTGTCCGCTGAACGAGAAGCTGTTCAGGCCGCCTATCACCACGCAGACCAGAACAATCACTTTCCCGGCCCGCAGCACAAAGCTTTTTAGCCGCTGCCAGGTCTGTAGAAGCAGGGTTTTCAGGTGCGGAACGTGCCAGGTGGGCAGCTCCATCACGAAGGGGGTGGCCTCGCCGCGCAGAAGCGTATGCTTTAACAGCAGCCCGGTGAGGATGGCCACGGCAATGCCCAGCAGATAAAGGCTGAAAACCACCAGCGATCCCCGCTGACCAAAAAAGGCGGAGGCGAACACCGCGAAGATAGCCAGCCGCGCGCCGCAGGACATAAAGGGCGCCATCAGGATGGTCAGCAGGCGTTCACGCGGGGCATCCAGCGTACGGGCGCCCATGACCGACGGGACATTACAGCCAAAACCGACAATCAGCGGCACAAAGGATTTACCCGGTAATCCTATCGCCTGCATCAGTCGATCCATGACAAAAGCGGCTCTGGCCATATAGCCGGAATCTTCCATCAGGGACAGGAACAGGTACATCAGGCCAATTTGCGGCACCAGCGGCATCACGGTATTGATGCCGCCGCCAATGCCCTGTGCCAGGAACAGCGTCAGCGGCAGCGGAAAATGCAGCACTGCGCCGACCCACTGTATGCCATGAATAAAGATTGCCGCCGAGCCAATCTCAAATAGCGGCTGTAGCGCCCCGCCGAGATTAATGGCCAGAAAAAACATCAGGTACATCATCAGCAGAAATATGGGCAACCCAAGCCAGCGATTAAGCACCAGGCTGTCGAGGCGGGCAGAGAGGCGGTGCGGCGTGGCCAGTTGCGTATCCGTTACGGTGCGGTAAACGGCCTCAATGGCCTGATAGCGGGCAGAGACAATCTTTAGCGGGGCATCGAGCAGATTAAGTACATCTGGCGATCCTGCGGGTGTTGCCACCCGGGCCAGGCTGTAGACATCCCCTTCCAGCGCCTGGAGCGCCAGCCAGCGCCGCTGTACCTGTGGAAGGTTTTCCGGCATAGCGTCACATAGCTGTCGGACGCGAGCCTCGACATCAGCGGGGTAGTCGATGTTAACGTTACCGACGGGGCGACGACCGTCATCAATCGCTTTTTTCAGCCTGTCGATCCCCGTCCCCCGGTTAGACACCATCGGGATGACCGGGCAGCCGAGCTGTTTTTCCAGCGCGACAACGTCAGGCGCGATATGCTGATTTTCAGCAATATCCAGCATATTCAGGGCAACGATGCACGGCACACCCAGTTCCTGCAGCTGGAGGGTAAGATACAGATTGCGCTCAAGATTGCTGGCATCCACGACGTTGATGACCAGGTCAGCTTCGCCGCTCAGCATATAGCGGCAGGCAATCTGCTCGTCAGGCGAGGCCTGTTCCGATACCGTGGTCAGGGAATAGGTGCCGGGCAGGTCAATCAGCCGCACCTTGTGCTGAGCGGTGGTAAAGGTGCCTTCCTTGCGTTCAACCGTTACCCCAGCCCAGTTACCGACTCGCTGCCGCGCGCCGGTGAGCTGGTTAAACAGCGTGGTTTTACCGGCGTTAGGGTTGCCAATCAGCCCGATGGTACACGTTTTCATCCTTACCTCCGCCTCAGTTCAGGGATTCAAGGCGAAGAAACGCCAGATCTTTTTTACGCAGCATCAGGCTGACGCGGCGCGTTTCGATTTGCACCGGGTCGCCAAAGGGCGCGACGCGCTTTACCTGGAAGGTTGCGCCGGGCAGCAGGCC
The DNA here is from genome assembly GCF_047918655.1 of Erwinia sp. PPS120. GTDB lineage: Bacteria > Pseudomonadota > Gammaproteobacteria > Enterobacterales > Enterobacteriaceae > Erwinia > Erwinia tasmaniensis_A. Next base: position 118,983 of record NZ_JBLREF010000011.1, read on the forward strand.
GTGTGAAAGCAGCTTCTGGCGAAACGCGGTATTGATGGTGGGCGAGAAACTAACGATTTTGTAGTGCTGCAAGGGTACAACAGGCATATTTTTACCCCGTGGCGCGGAAAATTGCCGCATCGTGATAATTGAGGGGGGTAATTATAATGAGAATTATTCTCGTCGGTATTGACGCAAAACAATTTTCGGGGGAGTGGGAAGGGCGGATACGGCGATCCGCCCTGGGGTAATGCCGTTATTTTTTGCCGAACGCCGCCGCCAGCGCATCGCCCATGGCGCTATTGCCGGCGGGCTGTGCCGGACGCGGACGGGATTTCGCCGCTGGACGGCCTGCATCCCGGCTGTTACTGGCCGGACTGCGGCGCGGTGAAGCGGCTTCACCCGGCTGTTCGTCCAGACGCATGGTCAGCGCGATGCGCTTACGCTGCAGGTCAACCTCCATCACCTTGACCTTCACGATATCCCCCGCTTTCACCACCTTATGCGGATCGTCGACAAACTTATCGGAGAGGGAGGAGATATGTACCAGCCCGTCCTGATGAACGCCGATATCGACAAAGGCACCGAAGTTAGTCACGTTGGTAACCGCCCCTTCCAGCACCATACCCGGCTGCAGGTCGTTCATGGTATCCACGCCCTCAGCGAACTGCGCCGTCTTGAACTCCGGACGCGGGTCGCGGCCGGGTTTTTCCAGCTCCCGGATAATATCGCTGACGGTCGGCACGCCGAACCGCTCATCGGTAAAGTCTACCGCGCGCAGGGCGCGCAGCGCCGTCGGATTCCCCATCAGCACATCCAGCGACTGTTCGGTAGCGGCCAGAATGCGCTGCACGACCGGGTAAGCCTCCGGGTGAACCGTTGAGGCATCCAGCGGATTTTTACCCTGGCTGATGCGCAGAAAGCCGGCGCACTGCTCAAAGGCTTTAGGCCCCAGACGGCTCACCTTCAGCAGCTGCTGGCGGTCCTGAAAGCGACCATTCTCATCACGCCAGCTGACGATATTCTGCGCCATCATTTTGCTCAGCCCGGCCACGCGGGTCAGCAGCGGCACCGAGGCGGTATTCAGATCCACGCCGACGCCGTTTACGCAGTCTTCCACGACCGCATCCAGCTTCTTCGCCAGCTGGCTCTGGCTGACGTCGTGCTGATATTGGCCCACGCCGATCGATTTCGGATCGATCTTCACCAGTTCAGCGAGAGGATCCTGCAGGCGGCGCGCGATGGAGACGGCCCCGCGGATCGAGACGTCCAGATCCGGGAACTCCAGCGCAGCCAGCTCGGAGGCGGAATAGACGGATGCGCCCGCTTCGCTGACGATCACCTTCTGCGCCTGAACCTGGGGGAATTGCTTCTGGACGTCGATAAAGAAGCGTTCGGTTTCGCGTGAGGCGGTGCCGTTGCCGATTGCCACCAGCTCCACCTGATGCTGGGTGCAGAGTGCGGCCACCGCGGCGGCCGCTTTCGCCGCCTGCCCGGTATGCGGGTAAATGGTGTCGGTGGCAACCACCTTGCCGGTGGCGTCAACGACCGCGACTTTTACGCCGGTACGCAGGCCAGGATCCAGACCCATGGTCGCCCGCATCCCGGCGGGTGCCGCCATAAGCAGGTCGTGCATATTGCGGGCAAAAACGTTGATTGCCTCATCTTCAGCGCGCTCGCGTACCGTGCCCATCAGCTCGGTTTCCAGGTGCAGAAGCACCTTAATGCGCCACGTCCAGCTGACCACGGCCTTACGCCAGGCGTCCGCTGGGGCGTTATTCAGCCGCAGGCCAAGGTGGTCGATAATAATCTGCTCGCCGTGGCTTTCGCGCGGCGGCTCGTCAAACTGCGGGTCCGGATTAAGCGATAGCTGCAATATGCCTTCATTGCGGCCGCGAAACATCGCCAGCGCACGATGGGACGGCACGGATGCCAGCGCTTCATGATGATCGAAGTAGTCGCGGAACTTCGCGCCCTCTTCCTCTTTGCCTTCCGTCACGCGCGAGACCAGGTGGGCGTTCTTCCACAGCCAGGCACGTACCTGAGCCAGCAGCGTGGCGTCTTCTGCAAAGCGCTCCATCAGAATGTAGCGGGCGCCGTCCAGCGCGGCTTTGGTATCGGCAACGCCCTTATCGGCATCTACGAAGCGGGCGGCCAGCGTCTCCGGGAGGTGAGATGGATCCTGCCACAGCGTCTCGGCCAGGGGTTCCAGACCGGCCTCAATGGCGATCATTCCACGCGTACGGCGCTTTGGCTTATAGGGCAGGTAGAGGTCTTCGAGTTCGGTTTTGCTCAGGGTGTTGCTGATGGCGTTAGCAAGCTCGTCGGTCAGCTTGCCCTGGTCGCCGATGGATTTGAGAATCGCCTGGCGGCGCTCGGACAGCTCGCGCAGATAGCCCAGCCGGGTTTCCAGCTGGCGTAGCTGGGTATCATCCAGGCCACCGGTCACCTCCTTACGATAGCGTGCGATAAACGGCACGGTGTTCCCTTCATCCAGCAGACGAACAGCGGCATCAACCTGCTCTGTCCGTGCCTGGAGTTCATTTGCAATTATGCGGCTCAGTGATTCTTTCATCATCGGTTACTTTGTGGCTTAAGAGTCAGCGGACAGTTATACGGATTGCGGGCAAAAATTGCCAGCGGCGGGGCGGTAAATCCACGTCATTAGGAATTGTTCACATCAGTCATGCGGCGGGGGTCGAAATCTGTGATATCACGGCGGGAAAATTAATTTCTTGTTGTTACAGTAACGTATGAAACAAAATCTGTCCTCCCCGGTTTGTTTCAGCGTGAGTCGTCAACGGCGTCGTGAAAGCCGCAGACCGGGTTAAATAAAAAGTACCCAGGAAAAGGAACTTAAGGATGAGTAAAAAGGAAGGAAACCCGCGCTCGCGGGACATTACCCCCATTTATCTGGGCGACGGAAAGTTTCAGTTTAAGGGCCCCCAGAAAGCCTGCTATTTGACATTAATGAATGGCGGAAGCTGGGCATGGGTTATGGACAGAGGTGACGGGGGCATTGCGTTTTGCATGCCTTTGTCAGACAGGGAAATTAAGCTCGCCCTGGCCATGCTGGGCGTTTCAGAGTCCCCCCGGTATACCCCGGAAACGGTTAAAGCGGCCGAAGCGTCTCTGACTTCTGCTGGCGCGCTGGCGCTGGCGCGAGCCCCGGGCGCGGTACAGCTGGCAATCGCCGGAGAAGGGGTGATGGGTGCTGCCAGCTCCTTGCTGGCCGCGTTAGGCCGGGCCGCCTCGGCTGTGGCCGCAGGCGCGGCAGGCGGCATTGCGATTGCCGCCATTTTCCATTCTCCGGAGGTGGGGGCTGGCAGCGACAGAGTGCCGGGGCGTGATGTCGCTGCGATGTTCGCAATGCCTGCCAGCACTCTGTTACCTAACAGGAAAGGGCTGGAGCCGGGCGTAAGGACGGCAGACCTGGCGGTACGCGCTTCGCTGGTGATGAGCAACGGTGAGCTGGCGTTAAAACTGCTGAAAACCGGAGAGGGTGGATTACCGTCGGCGGTACCGGTCCTGACGGCGGTGCGGGATGCAGCGACAGGGCTGGATATCATCACGCTGCCTGCGGTAGCAGGCCAGCCACCGCGGACCATTTTGATCAACCCGGCTCCCGGGCCATCTGCGCCGTCAAATACCGGTAATTTGGATCCGTCAGTCCCGGTAACGCCGGTGCATACCGGGACAGTGATAAAACCGGTTGGGACGATTCAGATCACCACCACGCCAGTGGCCGATCCGGGCGGGATGCAGGATTTTGTTTACTGGCAGCCGGACGCCAGCGGCAGCGGCGTGCAGCCGGTGTATGTGGTACTGACGGATCCTCTGGATTCAGGGCGTTACACCCGTCTACAGCTCGACAGGAAATATAAGCATGCCGGTGATTTTGGCGTCACTAACACGCGAAAGAATAGCACCACGCTGACGCAGTTTCGCGATGCAATAGAGGCGCACCTGAAGGATAAGGACACCATTGAGCGGGGGACATACCGACGGGAGAAAGGCTCCAGGGTATATTTTAATCCCGGAACGATGAATGTTGTCGTCCTTGAAAAAAATGGTGATTTTCTGAGTGGCTGGAAAATTGAACCGACTGACGACAACGGCAGGATCTATTTAGAGACGGAGGTTTTATGAGCAGAATTAAGCTGGTCGAGCTGGGAAGAGACTTCCTCAGCAACAGGATTAGTGCTGAACAGTTTTGCGAAGATATCGTTATCGAACGACGCAAGTTATGGGGGGTGAGAGAGCCGGATAAGGCGGTAGATCGCTGCGGTGGTGAGCTTTTCATTTTAGCTGACTGCTATAACCCTGAACCGGATCGCAGTCGCTATAGCTGCGAGCTGAATGAGGCCGAATTAAGGGCGGAAGTGAAAGCCCTGCTGGAGCAGTTTAACCTGCTCTGAGCTGCACTCCTTCGGAATACCTGCATGCCGGGACGATGAATGCTGTCGTCCTTAAAATAGAGGGTGATTTTCTGAGTGGCTGGAAAATTGACCCGAAAAAAGACAACGGCAGGATCTGTTTAGAAACGGAGGTTTTATGAGCACAATTAAGCTGGTCGAGCTGGGAAGAGACTTCCTCAGCAACAGGATTAGTGTTGAACAGTTTTGCGAAGATATCGTTATCGAACGGGACAGGTTATGGGGGGTGAGAGAGCCGGATAAGGCGGTAGATCGCTGCGGAGAGGAACTTTTCATGGCAGCCGACTGCTATGACCCTGAACCGGATCGCAGTCGCTATAGCTGCGAGATGAATGAGGCCGAATTAAGGGCGGAAGTGAAAGCCCTGCTGGAGCAGTTTAACCTGCTCTGAGCCATCTTCGTTGTGACCAGCCTGGGGCCGTTAGGCCGGGCGGGCTTTATGCGGGTCTGATATAGCTAATTTCATTGACGTACCAGGTTGCCTCGCCGATCGGTGTGTGAACCAGCGCGACATCGCCCACCTCTTTTTTCAGCAGCGCGCGGGCCATTGGCGAGTCGATCGAGATGTAGTCATTACGGCCAAAAATTTCATCATAGCCGACGATGCGAAAGCGCTTAATGTCGCCGTCATCGTTTTCTATCTCTACCCAGGCACCAAAGAAGACTTTACCATCCTGCTGCGGTGAGTAATCCACAATGCGCAGTTGCTCAAGGCACTTAGTGAGGTAACGGATGCGACGGTCGATCTCGCGCAGGCGCTTTTTGTTATATTGATAGTCTGCATTTTCGCTGCGATCGCCAAGGCTGGCCGCCCAGGTGACTTTTTTGGTCACTTCAGGGCGATCTTCCCGCCAGAGAAAGTCCAGTTCCTGCTTCAGCCTGTCGTAGCCTTCGCGGGTGATCAGTTTAGTTTTCATCGTTGGCCTATTTTCTCTGCTGCAATCTCTCAGGTTATTTTGTGGTGTGCTGCGGGCAGATGCAAATTCATTACGGCGTATCGGCCGTGCGTTACTGTTTGTTTGCGTTGATTATTCGTGCCTGCGCTTCTCTGCCTGCGGCCAGCCCTGGTGCTGTTTTTTTGATTCAGGTTAAAGATAAGCTGCTGTTTAATATGCTTTGTAACAATTTCGGCTACAATATAAACCATTATTGACTGTTACATTCAGGCATCTTTTTTAAGAATAATGGCTCAGGCAATCGCGCCTTTGGGAGTAACGAAATGCAAGAAAATTACAAAATCCTGGTCGTAGATGATGATATGCGGTTACGTGCACTGCTCGAACGCTATCTGACCGAGCAGGGCTTCCAGGTACGCAGCGTGGCCAACGCCGAACAGATGGATCGCCTGCTGACCCGTGAGTCCTTTCATCTGATGGTACTGGACTTAATGCTGCCGGGAGAAGACGGCCTGTCAATTTGCCGCCGCCTGCGCAGTCAGAGCAACCCGATGCCGATTATTATGGTTACCGCCAAGGGCGAAGAGGTGGACCGCATCGTCGGTCTGGAAATCGGGGCGGATGACTATATTCCAAAACCCTTTAACCCGCGTGAACTGCTGGCTCGCATTCGCGCCGTGCTGCGCCGTCAGGCCAACGAACTGCCGGGTGCGCCTTCCCAGGAAGAAGCCGTTATCGCTTTCGGCAAGTTCAAGCTGAATCTCGGGACGCGTGAAATGTTCCGCGAAGACGAGCCTATGCCACTGACCAGCGGTGAGTTTGCCGTACTGAAAGCGCTGGTCAGCCACCCGCGTGAGCCGCTGTCACGCGACAAGCTGATGAATCTGGCCCGCGGTCGCGAATACAGCGCCATGGAGCGATCCATTGACGTGCAGATCTCCCGCCTGCGCCGCATGGTGGAAGAAGATCCCGCTCACCCACGCTATATCCAGACCGTCTGGGGTCTGGGCTACGTATTCGTTCCGGACGGCAGTAAAGCATGAGGCGGATCCGCTTCTCACCCCGTAGTTCCTTTGCGCGCACGCTGCTGCTGATCGTTACCCTGCTGTTCGTCAGCCTGGTAACGACCTACCTGGTGGTGCTGAACTTTGCCATTCTGCCGAGCCTTCAGCAGTTTAACAAAGTGCTGGCCTATGAGGTGCGCATGCTGATGACCGATCGGTTACAGCTTGAGGACGGTACGCAGCTCGAGGTGCCGCCGGCATTTCGTCGCGAGATCTATCGCGAGCTGGGTATCTCGCTGTATACCAACGCAGCGGCGGAAGAGAGCGGATTACGCTGGGCGCAACATTACGAGTTTCTCAGTCAGCAGATGGCGCAGCAGCTGGGTGGCCCGACCGACGTCCGCGTGGAGGTTAACAAGAACTCCCCGGTCGTCTGGCTGAAAACCTGGCTGTCGCCGGATATCTGGGTAAGGGTGCCGCTGACGGAGATCCACCAGGGTGATTTTTCACCGCTGTTCCGCTACACGCTGGCGATAATGCTGCTGGCTATCGGCGGTGCCTGGCTGTTTATCCGCATCCAGAACCGCCCGCTGGTTGAGCTGGAGCACGCCGCGCTTCAGGTGGGGAAGGGGATTATTCCGCCGCCGCTACGGGAGTACGGCGCTTCGGAGGTGCGTTCGGTCACCCGGGCCTTTAATCAGATGGCGGCTGGCGTTAAGCTGCTGGCCGATGACCGAACGCTGCTGATGGCCGGCGTCAGCCATGACCTGCGAACCCCGCTAACGCGTATCCGCCTGGCAACGGAGATGATGTCGCAGGAAGATGGCTATCTGGCAGAGTCGATCAATAAAGACATTGAAGAGTGCAATGCGATTATCGAGCAGTTTATTGATTATCTGCGCACGGGCCAGGAGATGCAGTTTGAACGGGCCGATCTCAATGGTGTACTGGGCGAAGTTGTGGCGGCAGAGAGCGGATATGAACGCGAAATTGATAATGGGGTAATGCCGGGTGAGCTGATGCTGGACATCAACCCGCTGTCGATTAAGCGTGCTGCCGCGAATATGGTGGTCAACGCCGCGCGGTACGGCAACGGCTGGATTAGAGTGAGCAGCGGCAGCGAGCTTCAGCGGGCCTGGTTTCAGGTTGAAGATGATGGCCCGGGCATCCATCCCGATCAGCTTAAACACCTGTTCCAGCCCTTTGTGCGCGGCGACAGTGCCCGCAGCACCAGTGGCACAGGCTTAGGACTGGCGATTGTGCAACGTATTATTGATGCGCATCAGGGGACGCTGGATATTGGGGAAAGCGAACGGGGCGGGCTGCGTATCCGCGCTTATCTGCCTCTGCCTGATAACAGTGCATCACCGCCAGCTATCAGCAGTAGCTGAATCCCGGTTTTAACCGCATTAGAGAGGTCGTTTATCCAAACGACCTCTCTTTTTTTACAGCTGAGGTCCGGCGGGGATCAGGGCTTCACCGGCAGGGGTGTCGGTATATTTATCGAAGTTTAGGATAAACCGCTGTGCCAGATCGCGGGCTTTACCCTCCCACGCCTCCGCGCTGTCATAAGCGTTACGGGGGTCAAGGATCTGCGCATCCACGCCCGGCAGGGAAGTCGGCATCGCCAGATTAAATATCGGCAGGTTCTGCGTCTCTGCATCGGCTAACTGCCCGCTGAGGATAGCGTTGATTATCGCGCGCGTATCCTTGATCGAGATGCGTTTGCCGCTGCCGTTCCAGCCGGTATTGACCAGATAAGCCTCTGCACCTGCTGCTTCCATTCTCTTCACCAGCACGTCGGCATACTGAGTAGGATGCAGCGTCAGGAAAGCCGCGCCGAAGCAGGCAGAGAAGGTCGGTGTCGGTTCGGTAACGCCGCGCTCCGTACCGGCCAGCTTGGCGGTAAAGCCGGAAAGGAAGTGATATTGAGTCTGGTCCGGCGTCAGGCGTGAAACCGGCGGCAGAACGCCGAAAGCATCCGCGGTGAGGAAAATCACTTTCTTAGCGTGGCCCGCTTTTGAAACGGGTTTTGCAATGTTCTCAATATGATCAATCGGGTAGGAGACGCGGGTGTTTTCCGTCTTGCTGCCATCATCATAATCCACTGAACCATCGGTGCGAACGACCACGTTCTCCAGCAGCGCATCGCGGCGTATCGCCTGATAAATTTCGGGCTCGGCCTCGGCAGAAAGCTTAATGGTCTTGGCGTAGCAGCCGCCCTCAAAGTTAAACACGCCGTCGTCGTCCCAGCCGTGTTCATCATCACCAATCAGCTTTCGCTGAGGATCGGTAGAGAGGGTTGTTTTACCGGTGCCTGAGAGGCCAAAAAACACCGCCACGTCGCCTTTCTCACCAACGTTGGCAGAACAGTGCATCGAGGCGATGCCCTTAAGCGGCAGCAGATAGTTCATTACCGCAAACAGCCCTTTCTTCATTTCGCCACCGTACCAGGTACCGCCGATCAGCTGGATACCCTCGGTGAGATTGAAAGCCACAAAGTTCTCAGAGTTAAGGCCCTGCTGCTTCCAGTCGGGATTAGTGCATTTCGCCCCGTTCATCACCACAAAATCAGGGACAAAATCGCTCAGCGCTTCATCGTCCGGGCGGATAAACATATTTTTGACAAAATGCGCCTGCCAGGCCACTTCGGTAATAAAGCGAACGCACAGACGGCTGTCCGGGTTTGCACCGCACCAGCTGTCAACGACAAACAGTCGCTTTCCGGAGAGTTGCTGGGTGACTAACGACTTCAGAGACTGCCAGGTTTCGTCGCTGAGCGGCTGATTGTCATTTTTACCCTTGCCCTGATCGTTCCACCACAGCGTGTCGCGGGTCCTGTCGTCGCGAACGATATACTTATCTTTCGGCGAGCGGCCAGTAAAATCACCGGTATCTACGGCAATTGCACCAGATTTCGTTTCAATACCGCGCTCGTAGCCGGTCAGACCGGGGCGAGTTTCTTCATGGTAGAGCGTTTCGTAATCCGGATTATAAATAATCTCAACCGTATCCGTTATGCCATAAGCGATGAGGTCCTGCGGGGTCAGGTCTCGCATAGTACTGCTCCTTTATCGGCTCTGTTCTGCAAAAGAGTTTAGGATAATTTTTATCCGTTGACCGTGACGGGGGGCGCGGCAGGCCGGATTGCGGTCTGTACGCCCGCGCGCAGTTTACACTTGTCTTGTTGAAGGGAAAGTAGCAGGGTGCAGAAATGAGAGGCAGGGCGTGAATCTTACGAAAAATTAATACATTGCGCCTAAAAATATGCCACCGACTTGGGTAAAGTCGATGGCATTATGCGCTTTTAGATCGCGTGAAGATAACGCGGCACTGCGTTAGTGAAGACGATCGCTATCGCCCGCGCCGGCGTCATTGCGGATGGCGGCAATATCTACGGCATCGTAGATATAGTTTTTGCCGCAGTAGTCGCAGTGCATATCAATCTTGCCATCTTCAGCCAGCATCTGGTCAACTTCAGCTACCGGCAGGGTGCTCAGAACCTCACCGCAGCGCTGATGAGAGCAGGAGCATTTGAAGCAGACATCCTGAGGGTCGTACAGCGTCACCTCTTCCTGATTATACAGACGCCACAGCACTTCCTGCGCGGGAAGGTTTAGTAGCTCTTCTGTTTTAATCGTGTCGGTTAAGGTGGTCAGATGCTCAAAGTCGTCAGGTTTAGTCTCCTGAGCGGGCAGAACCTGAAGCAGGATCCCCGCCGCGCCCGGCTGACCGTCTGCCTCGCCGGTGCGGATAAACAGACGCGTTGGCAGCTGCTCGGAACGCATAAAATAGTCTTCCAGGCATTCTGCCAGAGTGTCTCCCTCCAGCCCCACTACGCCCTGATAACGCTCGCCCTCATCCGGTGAGAGGGTAATCACCAGGTAACCGTTACCCACCATCTCTTTCAGGCTGCTGCCAGGGGCGATATCGCCCTGCATGCGTGCCACGCCGCGCATTTCCTGCTTGTTATTACCGTTAATCACGGCCAGGCTGAGAGGGCCATCACCCTGAAGCTGAACGGTAATATTTCCGGCAAACTTCAGCGTGGCGGTAAGCAGGCTGGTAGCAACCAGAAGCTCGCCCAGTACCTGTTGAACCGGCTGTGGGTAATCATGCCCGTCGATGATGTCGCGCCATGTCGTGGAAACGCTGACCAGTTCACCACGTACGGCGTAGTTTTCGAACAGATAACGGTGCAGTTGGTCTTGATGAGCCATAATTCTCTCTCGTTAACGACGGGTTATTCGTCGCCGGTATTTTTAAATTTCATTAAGTCCCGGCGCTCTTTTTTATCAGGGCGACGGTCGGGATGAGGCATACTCAGCGCATTCATTTTTCGCGCCAGCGCTATTTTTTCCCGTTTCTCAATACTTTGTGCCGTTTCGGCGTACATCTGCTGGGCTTCTGGTGCGGGACGGCGCTGGTCACCGACGATCAGGACAATCACCGTACGTTCATCATTGCCCTGGCGGAGCGTCAGTTCCGCATCGGGCTCAACAATCTTGCTCGGCTTGCTGCGCTGCCCGTTATAATGAACCTTGCCGCCTTCGATCATCTGGCGCGCAGCGGCGCGCGTCTTATAAAACCGCGCGGCCCACAGCCATTTATCGAGCCGAACCGCCTCTGCGGGTTTCTCTTTCATCGCAGCTCCTTTTCGGGAATAACCTTATGTATGGGTAGAAAGTCAGAATTCAAGGCGCGTCTTCAGCCGTTAATTGCTGACGCGGGCGGGCAGGTCGGAAGGGGATGTAGAGACGTGCCACCGTTAAAAATAGCATAAAAGTGGCAGGCTCAGAACTGTGGGCGAAAGCTCTGGGTGCTGTTCAACCTGGGGTTGAAGCACTTGTCATAGTAATCCTGAATGGCGTTGATCCGCACGCGGTTGCGGTGCATGCGTCGCAGCGCCAGCAGGCTGTTAACAATAAAACTCAGCGCGACGACTAACAGCAGCAGGGTGATTCCCAGATAGCGGAATAGCGTAATGGTATCGGGGGCGCTATGCAGGGCGATATGCCGGGTGCCGTTCGCATCGGTGCTGATGTTGGTGACAATGCCGCTGGCGGAGAAGGGGGTATGCAGCAACATACCCGAAAGACGCTGCAACTCCGGCCACTGATCGGGGGCGTTGTAATCAAACAGTGAGATATTCGGTGCCTGCTGGCTAACCAGCTGACGACCTTCATCGCTGAGGATCAGAAAGCCGCCCGGCGGTGGGCTGTTCAGCGATTCGGCAGCGCGGCGCGTTTCACGGTAGAAAAACGAAGAGGTGGCCGTATTAACCAGATTTTCCAGCGCTTCCGCGCTCACCGGACGCAGCAGCACGTTCATACCGTTTAGCGAACCGGAATCTGCGCGCTGAACCAGCGTTTCCCAGTCTTTGGCATTACCCAGATTAACCAGCGCGTTCTTGAGCCTGACGCAGTCCTGATCCTGACTGCACAGCTCCTGCGTTCTCAGCACAATGTCCGAAAAGTCATCCAGCAGGATCATACCGGACTTTTGAATGGCGGTGGCAAGCTGCGGATTAAGTTTGGGATCGGGACTGCCCTGTGGATGCAATTGAAGACTGGTGGTATTGAGCAGCGCGGTTGCCTTATCAATAATATCTGACTGCGGCTGTGGCAGCGGCGGTGAGTTATTCCAGTAGATTGCCGAGCAGTCAAAAGGCATGAACGCATAGCTGCGGTTACCCTGATAGGTAGTTGGGATGGAGCACATGCCCCTGCCGCTGACTTTCAGACGGTCGCCCACGCGCAGTGGGATTTTTTCCAGATCGTTAACCGAGGTAACCTGAACGCTCTCGGTCCCTTTGAGCCACGCCATGCTCAGCTTTAACGGCATACTGAGCGGAACCCACGCGATCAGCAGGGCCAGCACCAGCAGGGAACCCGCCGCCAGCACCACGTTTTTGCGCCAGCGCTGAACCGGGAAGTTGCGCACCTCATCCTGTAGCGAAAGAAATCGGCCCTGACGCACGACATGGCGGTTCAGGTAGATGTCGACTTCCGTTTCTTTTCCAAAGTCGTGGGTGATGTAGGGCTGCCAGTGAGCGGGATAAATCAGGTCGATGATGCCCAGGGAAATATTGCCAATCTGCCCCTGATTGGATTCGCCAAAAAGGCCCCAGCGCTTTGGCGCACCACGCAGGCAGTGGATTTCGCGCAGATCTTTTTCAGAGGGACGACGATACAGTGACCAGGCGCTGACCAAAATGATGACCACGGCAGTCAGGTTAAGCCAGGGCATCATGAGCAGCGGGCCAACGAGGCTGATAAAAAAGAGCAACAGCGCAACACCGATAGCAACAGCCTCCCGCGTACCGTCAGGTCGGCTAAGCGCGTACTCCTCCGGGGTCTCTTTACGCACGCTCAGGAGCTCAATATGTTCGCTTTCTTCTTTGCGGATCGACGCATTTTGCGCCAGTGGCCGGGCTGCTGTTGCTGCCATCGCTGGCTGCTCGTAGATGTAGTTCACCAGCGAGTGGCCATTAAGCGAGATCACCAGAGGGATGGTCTGCGTTTTGATCAGTTCGACAAAGTTTTCTTCGGCGATGTACTGTTCCCACTGTGGCGGAAGATGAACCTCTACCGCATCCAGATAGTATCGCCAGTTGTGCGGCTCGTCCGTAGACAACCCGTAGCGGGTGATTGAGCGCGTTACGGGATAGACATTGTTGCTTTGAGAGGTCAGTACCAGCGGATCTATCGCAGGGCTGGCACCGGAAGACAATGAGGCGTCACGATTTTTAGTCAGTGAGGCGATATAGCGCTCAATGCCTTTACGTTCGTCATCATTCAGTTTACGAAAGGGGGGACTAATGAATGGCAGTGGTTTCGCCAACGGCGGACGATGCCGCATAGCGTACCAAAAGAAACAACCCGCCCCGACTGAGCAGGCCAGCATTACAGCCAATATGATGACTATTGTGCTCATGCTTCCCTCATTCCTGCCACTCTGCTCCCGTCGCTATTCTGGTGGTTACCTGCCTGGTACATCCTGGTACATAATGCTGGTGACATTGTGGCGGGTTTAGACGTCGCTGGCAATCCGCTGAGTATATAAAAATAGCACACAAAATCATTAAATTAGAATTATATTGTATAAGTCCCGTACCAGATCCTACCAATCTACAGGCGGGCTAAGTATCGGCATATTCCTATTTTTAACTGATAAGATTGACATTTTTTAAATCTTTTCAGCGTCGCGTAAATCATATTTGTTATAACCGCGGAAAATAATCTGTGCAATGATTGGCATACTCTTTTTGCTGCCGCACAATGGGAAGATGGTACCCTGTACCGACACTCGCGGGCTGTTAAGCCCATTCTTAGGCGTTCCGCTGGGGCCACTATGACCAGACAACTACAGAAACCCGACATCCTTAATGTTGAAGCCGTGGCACGTTCGCGCCTGTTTACCGTCGAGGCCGTAGATCTGGCATTCAGTAATGGAGCCCGACGCGTATACGAGCGGATGAAGCCCTCCGATCGTGAGGCCGTCATGATTGTACCGATCGCTGGCGACGATCTGATCCTGATTCAGGAATATGCAGTGGGGCTGGAGTGCTACGAGCTTGGCTTCCCGAAAGGTCTGATCGATCCGGGTGAAACCCCCTTCGAGGCGGCAAATCGCGAGCTGAAAGAAGAAGCCGGATTTGGTGCTCACAGGCTGGAAACGCTGGCTAAGCTCACGATGGCGCCTTCCTATTTTTCCAGCAAAATGAATATCGTTGTGGCTGAACTGCTCTACGAAGAGAAGCTGGAAGGAGATGAGCCTGAGCCGCTTCCGCAGGTTCGCTGGCCGTTAAATAACCTGCTGGGTCTGCTGCAGGAGCCTGATTTTCGCGAGGCACGCAACGTCAGTGCGCTTTTCCTTGTTCGTGAATGGCTGGTTAAGCAGGGGCGTCTGAGCTATTAAAGCAGCCCGCCTTTTGACCTGACGTGGGCTGGCGCGATCGGTAAGGCGGCGTCTGCTGCAGGACCAGGACACTCCTTTGTCATGGTCCTGCATTAACTCAGAACAGTTCGTGGCTCTGACCGTTATCCATAAGCGTGGTTCCCACGTCATGGACGGAATACTCAGTTGGCTGGGTGCCATTGATAAAGTATTCCTGGCGCGTATTACCGCCGCCGTTAGCCAGCTTGCCGGTACTGCGATCGATAGTCACCGTTACCACGCCTTCCGGCGGGGTCAGCGGCTGGAGAGGAACACCATCAAGCGCCGTTTTCATGTATTCGTCCCAGGCCGGTTGAGCACTCTTCGCCCCCCCTTCATAACCTGAAATCTGATCTTTAATCGCACCGGAAGCGGTGGTACGTCCCAGATCGCGGCGGTGATCGTCAAAGCCAATCCATACCGACGTCACCACGCCAGGCCCGTAGCCGGAGAACCAGGCATCTTTGGAGCTGTTGGTGGTACCGGTTTTACCGCCGATGTCGTTACGTTTCAGATCGCGACCTGCCCGCCAGCCCGTCCCCATCCAGCCCGGTTCACCGAAGATGTTAGAGTTCAGCGCGCTTTTGATCAGGAACGACAGCGGCGTATTGATCACGTGCGGGGCATACTGCTGCTGACCATCCTGTGCGGCCTGCTGTTGAGAAACCTGCTCAAGCTGTGGCTGCGGCACGGCGGTATTGCTACCGACCTGCGAGATAGCCGGGTTTTCCACGCTGTCTTCGCTGAGGGCTACGGCCTTTTTCGTATCGCCGTAAATGACCGGCAGATTGCATTCCGGACAGGCAATTTTAGGTTTCTCTTCGAACAGCATATTTCCCTGTTCATCCTGAATTTTACTGATGAACCACGGGTCAACCAGGAAGCCGCCATTAACCATCACGGAATAGCCTCTGACCATCTGCAACGGCGTGAAAGAAGCTGAACCCAGCGCCAGCGATTCTGTATGAACGATATTCTGCGCCGGGAAGCCAAAGCGTTGCAGATACTGTGCAGCATAATCAACGCCCATCGCGCGCATTGCGCGAACCATCACCACGTTTTTCGACTGTCCCAGCCCCTGACGTAAGCGGATTGGACCATCGTAGGTCGCCGGTGAGTTTTTGGGACGCCAGTCGGCACCTGCGCCAGCATCCCAGCGGGAAATCGGCACGTCGTTCAGAATGGAGGCCAGCGTCAAACCGCGATCCATGGCAGCGGTATACAGGAAGGGCTTAATGTTCGACCCGACCTGGCGCAGCGACTGTGTGACGCGGTTGAATTTACTCTGGTTGAAATCGAATCCGCCAACCAGTGCGCGAACCGCGCCCGTCTGGGGATCCAGCGAGACCAGAGAGGAGTTCACGTCAGGCACCTGCGCAATCCACCAGTCACTGTCAACCTTACGCACCCAAACCTGCTGGCCGGGCTGCACGACATCGGTAACGGACTGAGGCGTACGGCCCTGGACCGTGTCAGATTTATACGGGCGCGCCCAGCGCATGCCGGCCAGGCCAAGCGTCACGCTGCTGCCATCGCGCAGGGTGGCGGTGGCCTCCTCGCGGGTAGCATCAGTGATAACGGCGGGGATCAGCGGGCCATATATTGGCAGCGCCTTGAGCGTTTTCAGAATTTCGCTATGCCCCCAGCTCTGCTCACCCACTTTCCATAACACGTTAGCCGGACCGCGGTAGCCGTGACGCATGTCATAAGCAATGACGTTATCCTGCACCGATTTCTGCGCTGCCAGCTGTAGCCTGCGCGTAATAGTGGTAGTGACCCTGAATCCGTCGTTGTAGGCATTTTCGCCGTAGCGTTTGATCATCTCCTGGCGCACCATTTCAGTCAGATAGGGTGCGGAAAAGGCAATCTCAGGCGCATGGTAGATGGCGGTAAGCGGGGCGCTGCGAGCCTCTTCATACTGTGACTGGGTGATATAGTGCTGGTCGAGCATACGACCCAGCACCACGTTGCGGCGCTGCAGCGCTCTGTCATGTGAATAGAGCGGATTAAATGTCGAAGGCGCTTTAGGCAACCCGGCAATCATCGCCATTTCACTCAGCGAAAGCTGATCGACATTTTTACCAAAATAGACCTGAGCGGCTGCGCCGACGCCGTAAGCCCGGTAGCCGAGATAAATTTTGTTCAGATAAAGTTCAAGGATTTCATCTTTGCTCATCATCTGCTCAATGCGGATGGCAAGGAAAGCCTCCTTGATTTTTCGCATCAGGGTACGTTCAGGGCTCAGGAAGAAGTTTCTGGCCAGCTGCTGAGTAATGGTACTGGCACCCTGGGACGCGTGGCCAGACACCAGCGCGATACTGGCAGCACGGAAAATACCAATAGGGTCGACGCCGTGATGCTCGTAAAAACGGCTGTCCTCGGTCGCGATAAAGGCTTTTACCATCACCGGCGGGATCTGCTGCAGTTTTAACGGAATGCGCCGCTTCTCACCGTACTGAGCGATCAGTTCGTTATCGGCGCTGTAGATCTGCATCGGCGTCTGAAGACGAACGTCTTTCAGCGTGGCCACGTCCGGCAGCTGGGGCTCTATATATTTGTAAAGGCCATAGATCGAGCCTGCTCCCAGCAGAATGCAAAGCACTGCAAGGATTAAAAAATACTTTACGAACTTCACCTGATATTTTCCACTTTATGTCGATCGGGCAGTTTATAAACAATCGCGCGGTAGTATAAAGGCAAGCCAGAAGCTTGGATACGTCCTTTTAATCACTGACGATATGGAGATCGCGCCTGATGGCATTTCAGACATGGCAAGTCGGCCTGGATATTCAGAACGGGCAGCTTTGCGCCCTCGGCATTCAGCGCCGTCGCAACGGCTGGCAACTTCGTCACTGGTGGCAACATGCGCTGCCGCAAGATACGTTAACCCATGGGCTGCTGCAACGCCCGCAGGCGGTTATCGCTCTCCTGCAACGCTGGCGCAGACAGCTTCCTTACCGTATTTCGCTGCGTGTGGGATTCCCACCCCAGCTGGTGCTACAGCGCCATATCGACCTGCCGCCTGTCCAGCTACGCGAATCAGAGCGTAGCAGCTATATCACCGCAGCGGCCAGGCGATTTTTCCCAATTGAGCTGGAAAAGCTGGCGCTGGACTATCGGCAGCCGGCGGGCGGCGCGTCACAGTTCTGCGTCACCGCTGCCCGGCGAGAGGCGCTGCAAAACTGGCTGGGCTGCCTTGAACAGGCGCGGCTTACGCCTCAGGTTATGGAACTGACGCCGTCCGCGCTTTTTGCGCTGTCGCAAACGCTGTCACTCGATCCCGCCGTGACCCTGATTCATCGACTGGCCGACCACTGGCTATGGTTTACCCCCCAGCGTGCGGGACAGCGCTGGGGATGGTGTTCGCGTGAAGAGGCCACGGACTTCAGTGCGCTCAGGAATCGTCATTTTGCGCAGGAGACCGCTTTTTATTACAGCGCGGTGGAACAGGATGCGCTTCCTGATGGCGCCAGGTGGCTTAATCCCCTGGATGCGATCCCCCTTAAACAGGCGCCGCTGCCCGTTAACCCGGGTGCGCTTAGCCTTGCGGCGGGGCTGGCGCTGAGGCCGGAGGATAGCTAATGAGCTGGGTCAATTTACTGCCCTGGCGCGCGCAGCGTGACAGGAGGCGGCTACGGCGCGAGTGCTGGCTACTGGCTGTGCTGGTACTCCTGGAGGTTTTCTTTGCCCTGACCATTACCGAAAAACGCGCAGAAAACCTTCGGCATGAGAAAACGGTAGCCCTCTGGCACCGGGCGAACCAGCAGGCTACTGAGCTACAAACGCGCACAGCGGCTCGCATCCAGTATAAGCAGTCGCTGACGCTGCGCCTCTCAGCCCGGCAGCAAAAGCAGAAGCAATTGTCGCGCTGGTATGATTTTCTGCGCAACCTGCCCGACGCGATGCCTGATGAACTCTGGTTGAGCGAACTGAGTAAAACGCTGGATACGCTGGTGCTGATGGGCTTCTGTCGGGAACCGCGTGATGTAGATGCATTTCGTCAACGCTTACAGACCCTGAGCCTCTTCCGCCGGGTTGGAACGCAGAGTCTTCGTCGGGATGACAACGGCCGGATAAAGTTCAGCCTGCTGGCCGTGCTGCCAGATAAGCCGCCTGTTGATGATTAATTCGCGGCTCTTCCGCTGGATTACTCTGCCCTGGCACTATCGGCTGACGCTTTTTTTACTGCTGGCAGGGGGATTCTTCATTGCGACGGACCAGGGCTTTGGGGTGCCTGCCGACCATCAGACTGCCGCGCTTGCGGCTCGACAGCGGACAGAGACGCAGCGTTACCACAGGGCCCTGCGCAGCATCGCCAGCAGCGGGCCGCTAAACCCGCTCGAAGCGGACATTTCACAGCTTGAGGCTGCCCTGTTACCGGTCGAACCAGGCCGACGTTTTTCACTGGTTACACTGTTGGAAATGGCCGGAGGTGAGCTGAGGCTATGGCAGCCTGATGCCAGGGGCGCGGCG
Source organism: Erwinia sp. PPS120 (assembly GCF_047918655.1). Lineage (GTDB taxonomy): Bacteria > Pseudomonadota > Gammaproteobacteria > Enterobacterales > Enterobacteriaceae > Erwinia > Erwinia tasmaniensis_A. Next base: position 137,709 of record NZ_JBLREF010000011.1, read on the forward strand.
CTGGTACTTAGCCTTAGCTGGCCGCAGGTACAAAATGTACTGGCCTATTTTAGCGGTCTGCCCGAGGCCGCAGAGCTGCCGCATTTCACCCTGAAGCCTGAGGAAGAGCGGCTACGATTCCAACTGGGACTGGTACTTAACGATGCCGATTAATGTGCTGCACATCACGCTACGGGCATTTTGGCTACCGATCCTGTTCATCTCATTTGCCCATGCCGCCCGCGATCCCTTTGTTCCCGTGGGCAGCGATGCCTGCCGGACACTGGCTGCGCCGCCTCAGCGCTGGCAGCTGGGCGGTATCATTGGCCGCGAGGGGGACTACCGCGCGTGGCTGGTTTTTGACCCTGAACGATGGGTGGTGCGAACGCCGGGTGAGCGGCTGGATCAGTACTGGCGCCTGGACGCGGTCAGCGCGCTAAGTATTACCGTCACTCCGGTGCCCGGCTGTTTGACGCCGAGGGAAATAAAACTAAAAGGACGACTCTATGAAATGGCAGACGATCCTGCTACTCCTGCTATGCAGGCCGCTTTACGCTGACCCGGATACGCTCTCGCTGGCTTTTGATCGGGCGCCCATCGCGCAGGTGTTGCAGGCGCTTGCCGACTGGCAAAAACTGAACCTGATGGTGGCACCTGGCGTAGAGGGGATCGTTTCGCTTCGGCTACAGGGTGTACCCTGGCAGCAGGCACTGGCACTGGTGGTTAAAATGAATAAGCTTACCGTGGAGACGGAGGACAATGTGCTGATGGTCTACCCGGAAAGCTGGCTGCAGGATAATCGTCAGCGTCAGAAGGCGCATGAGGCAGAGGTGCAGAGCGCGCTGCCGCTGGAGACGCTGTCGCTCGCGCTGCTGCATGCCGATGCTACGGCGGTGAATAACAGTTTGCAGGCAGGTCGCGACAAATTGCTGACGCCGCGCGGCAGCGTAACGGTAGATTTGCGTACCAACAGCCTGCTGCTGCGCGATACACTGGCAGCGCTGGACGTGACGCGCCGCTGGGTCAGGGCGCTCGATCGGCCGCTGGAGCAGGTCGAGCTTTCAGCGCATATCGTGACGATCAGCGAGGAGAGCCTGCGTGAACTGGGTGTGCGTTGGGGCATGAGCGGTGAGGAAAAAATCAACAGTGCGCTTCGCGCCAGCCAGCTGAGAGTCGATCTGGCCGTGGCCAACCCAGCCATCGCAACAGGGTTTACCGTTGCCCGTCTGAACGGCAGGCTTTTGGATCTGGAGCTCAGTGCGCTGGAGCAGGAAAACAAGGTGGAAATCATCGCCAGCCCACGCTTGCTGACCTCCCATCAGCAACCCGCCAGCATTAAACAGGGCACTGAAATACCCTATGAAGTCGCCAGCGGGCGCAATGGCAGTACCACCGTTGAGTTTAAAGAAGCCGTCCTGGGAATGGAGGTCACGCCGGTCGTACAGCCTAACGGACGGATTTTACTTAAGCTACACATCAGCCAGAACGTGCCGGGAAGGTTAATGCGCAGTGGGGAGGGGGAGTATCTGGCGATTGATAAACAGGAGATACAGACTCAGGTCACGCTCCGGGATGGTCAAACGCTGGCCTTAGGGGGCATCTTTCAGCAGCATAATCTGAAAGGGCAGCGGAAAGTTCCGTTAATGGGTAGCATCCCTGTGCTAGGCTCTCTGTTCCGCTACGATTCCACTAAACAAACGCGACGAGAATTAGTGATCTTCATCACACCGAAGCTGATTCGTGACGAGTAATGCTTTTTTTGTACCAAACTGAGGAGCCAGGTGCTTTTTTCCCTGATTGGTATCATATGCGTTTGACGCAAGAGCCGAATTAGCTTACAAGGTTTAGCGATTTTTGATTTATGGGCCTGGTTTTGGCTTAAGAGAATGCATTTAACCCGTTTTTTATCGTGCGCAACCGGCGTTGCCGATGCAGTGACATCGGGCTGATAAATGAAGCGGACTGAACGCGTAACAATGAGTACGCAATGGGCAAGGTCAATTTAATCGGTTGCCAAAACACCTTCAGTGTTGAGATAATTTTCTTCTGACTCTCGCACTATCGCTCATGAGGTTTCAGTTCATGTCCTGTCCGGTTGGACGGGGTATCATTAACGAATTGTCTTAGTAATACCGAAAAAATGGCAGAGAAACGCAATATCTTTCTGGTTGGGCCTATGGGTGCCGGCAAAAGCACTATTGGGCGTCAGTTAGCTCAGCAACTCAATATGGAATTTTTCGATTCCGATCAAGAAATTGAGCGACGTACCGGAGCGGATGTGGGCTGGGTGTTCGACGTCGAAGGCGAAGAAGGCTTCCGCGATCGCGAAGAAAAAATCATCAACGAACTGACTGAGAAGCAGGGCATTGTGCTGGCTACCGGTGGTGGTTCAGTGAAATCACGCGAAACGCGCAATCGGCTTTCTGCTCGCGGCGTAGTGGTGTATCTGGAAACGACCATCGAAAAGCAGCTAGCCCGTACGCAGCGTGATAAAAAACGGCCATTACTGCAGGTGGAGTCACCGCCTCGTGAAGTGCTGGAAGAGCTGGCTAACGAACGTAATCCGCTTTATGACGAGATTGCCGACGTGACGATTCGTACCGATGACCAGAGCGCTAAAGTGGTCGCGAATCAGATTATCAATATGTTGGAAAAAAGCTGAAGACGGCTTAAACCCGTTTGCGGGCTAAAGTAAAAAGGTGATACCGCTTCATGGAGAAGATTACCGTCACTTTGGGGGAGCGAAGTTACCCCATTACCATTGATGCTGGATTGTTTAACAATCCGGCTTCCTTTTGGCCGCTACAGGCGGGCGACAGGGCTATGGTTGTCACCAATCAGACGCTGGCTCCGCGCTATCTTGACCCGCTGTGTAACCTGCTTGAAAAGGCTGGGGTGAGGGTGGATCAGGTTATTCTCCCCGATGGTGAACAGTACAAAACGCTGGCAGTGATGGATCAGGTATTTACCGCGCTATTGGAAAAAAACCACGGGCGTGATTCCACTCTGATTGCCCTGGGCGGTGGAGTAATCGGCGATTTGACCGGGTTTGCGGCAGCCAGCTATCAGCGCGGCGTGCGCTTTATTCAGGTTCCGACTACGCTGCTCTCTCAGGTCGACTCCTCCGTTGGCGGCAAAACCGCCGTTAATCACCCGCTCGGCAAAAATATGATCGGCGCTTTTTACCAGCCGGCTTCCGTTGTTATTGATATCGACTGCCTGCGCAGCCTGCCGCCGCGTGAGCTGGCATCAGGCCTGGCCGAAGTTATCAAATACGGCATTATTCTTGACGCTGAGTTTTTCAACTGGCTTGAAGAAAACCTGGATGCGCTACTGACCCTGGATAGCCGCGCGCTGGCTTACTGTATCCGCCGCTGCTGTGAGCTAAAAGCAGAGGTGGTGGCCGCCGACGAGCATGAGCACGGACAGCGTGCATTGCTCAACCTTGGACATACCTTTGGACACGCCATCGAAGCCCATATGGGTTACGGTAACTGGCTGCACGGTGAAGCCGTAGCGGCCGGAATGGTGATGGCCGCCCGCACCGCAGAGCGCCTGGGCCAGTTTTCCACAGAAGATACTGACCGGATCATTGCTCTGCTCAGTCGTGCCGGCCTGCCGGTAACGGGGCCGGAGAGCATGGCGACAACGGACTATATGCCGCATATGCTACGCGATAAGAAAGTGCTGGCGGGTGAGCTTCGTCTGGTGCTACCGCTGGCTTTAGGCCGTGCGGAAGTGCGCAGTGGGGTAAGCCACGATCGGGTTCTTGCTGCAATTGATGATTGTCAGAAGTCAGCTCTCTGAAGAGTTTGATTGGGTTTCGACCCGAAGTGATATTGAAGTTTATCGCCGTTCATAGGGTAGTGAACCGCGTCGCCGCGCTACTGGAGGAGGTTATATGGACGAGTTTAAACCGGAAGACGAACTAAAGCCTGATACCAGCGACCGCCCCACGCAGCGGTCTCGCAAACGATCTGCCGCCCCTAAGGCACCGGTTTCACGTCAGCACATGATGATGGGGATTGGTATTCTGGTATTACTGCTGCTGGTGATTGGCATTGGTTCTGCGCTGAACTCGCCTAAAGAGGGCGGCAATCAACATGCGCAGCAGCCAGCGACATCAGGCGCGCAGCCTGGCACACCGGGCAGCGGCGGCGATAAAAATATCGACCTCTCGGGTTCTTCCTCCATGAGCGGCCAGTCTGGTACCCCTGCGCCGGATGCAGCGAACACCAGTGCGGCGAACGCCAATTCAGCGGCAGCCCAGGGGCAGCCGGCGACAGTCAGTGGTCCACAGGCGATCAGCGCACCGCCGATCTCTTCAACCCCGACTCAGGCACAACAAACGCAGACGCCGCCAAACCAGCAGCGTGTGGAGCTGCCTGGCGATCTCAACAGCGCACTGACGAATCAGCAGGGCCAGGTTGATGCGGCGACGCAGGACTCACAGAACAACGGTAGCTCTCTGCCAACCGCACCGGCGACGGTTGCTGGCGGCCAGGCTTCACATCCCGTCGTCAGCCAGCCTGCTCAGCCACGTCATGTACCGGCGCATGTCAACAAACCTGCGGCAGCGCATCACCGGCCGGAAAGCAAACCGGTTGCCAGAGAGGGCAAGCCGTACGAGGCATCACCGCGTCATAGCCTGTCGGAAACGCCTAAGGCTACCGCGGCGCATCCGTCAACGTCAGCGCCTGGCGGCAACTACACGCTTCAGCTGAGCAGCGCATCACGGGCCGACTCGTTAAATGCCTGGGCGAAAAAGCAGAATCTCAGCGGCTATCACGTCTATAAAACGACCCGTAATGGTCAGCCGTGGTTTGTCCTGGTCAGCGGCTCTTATGCCACGCCAGCGGAGGCTAAACGGGCAGTCTCTTCGCTGCCCGCCGAGGTTCGCGCCGGTAACCCCTGGGTCAAGCCGGTGAGCCAGGTGAAGAAAGAGTCGCAGAATTAGCCTCGGAATACCCGATTTTAAGTTGAAGTGAGTCTGCGCGCAGAGATGCGCGCTGATGAATTAAAGCGCAGATATGCTGTCGGTGTAACCGCAGCCAGAAGAGTAATTGTAATAAACGACGGCATGAAAAAAAATCGCGCTTTTTTAAAATGGGCGGGGGGAAAATTCCCGCTTCTTGATGATATTCAACGTCATCTCCCCGACGGAGACTGTCTGGTTGAGCCTTTTGTCGGTGCGGGATCCGTATTCCTTAACACCCACTTTCCGCGCTATATTCTGGCCGATATCAACAGCGACCTGATTAACCTCTACGATATTGTCAAAACCCGTGCAGGTGAATTTGTAGCCGATGCCCGTCAGCTGTTTACCGCTGAATCAAACGAGGCTGAATTCTACTATGCGCGTCGTCTGGAGTTTAACCGCTCTCAGGATCCCTATCGCCGTGGCGTGTTGTTTTTGTATCTGAATCGCCACTGCTATAACGGGCTGTGCCGCTATAATCTGAGCGGTGAGTTTAATGTGCCCTTTGGTCGCTATCGCAAACCCTATTTCCCCGAGGATGAGCTCTACTGGTTTTCAGAGCGTGCGCAAAATGCGACCTTTGTCTGTGAATCGTACGATGTTACTCTGAGTCGGGCGCCGCAGGGTTCGGTAGTGTATTGCGATCCTCCTTATGCGCCGCTGTCGGCCACGGCGAACTTTACCGCTTATCACACCAACAGCTTCAGCATGCAGCAGCAGGCACATCTGGCGGAGCTGGCCAATAAGCTATCCTTTGAGAGCCGTATTCCAGTACTGATCTCTAATCATGATACTCCAATGACCAGACTTTGGTATCAGGCTGCCGAGCTGCATAAAATCAAGGCCCGGCGATCGATTAGCCGTAACGGTGCCGGGCGTAATCAAGTGGATGAACTGCTGGCGCTGTTTGTCAGCGGCTGACCTTAACTGCTGTACGTGCCTGCCAACGGGCGCGTGAAATGGGAGAAACGGATGAAACAGTTTTTACTCGCCCCCTCAATTCTGTCTGCCGATTTTGCCCGCCTGGGTGAAGACACGGCGAAAGTACTGGCAGCCGGTGGAGACGTTGTGCATTTCGATGTGATGGATAACCATTACGTGCCCAACCTGACTATGGGACCAATGGTGCTGAAAGCGCTACGCGATTACGGCATCACCGCCCCCATCGACGTCCATATGATGGTGAAGCCGGTCGATCGTCTGATCCCGGATTTTGCTCATGCCGGTGCCAGCTACATCACCTTTCATCCTGAGGCCTCCGAGCATCTCGATCGGTCTCTGCAGCTGATTAAAGAGCATGGCTGTAAAGCCGGGCTGGTGTTTAATCCGGCTACGCCGCTTAGCTACCTCGATTATGTTATGGATAAAGTCGACGTCATTTTGCTGATGTCGGTCAATCCGGGTTTCGGCGGCCAGTCCTTTATCCCCGGCACCTTGAATAAGCTGCGTCAGGTACGTCGCCTCATCGATCAAAGCGGCTATGATATCCGGCTGGAAGTTGACGGTGGCGTAAAGGTTGAAAACATTGCTGAGATCGCTGCGGCGGGTGCAGATATGTTTGTTGCCGGCTCGGCCATTTTTGGTCAGCCGGATTACAAAACAGTTATTGATAACATGCGTAACGAACTGGAGAAATCGCGTCATGGCTCATTTCACTAACGTTCGCGCGCTGGCCTTTGATCTGGACGGGACGCTGACCGACAGTGCTCCCGGACTTGCCTACGCGGTTGACGCTGCGCTGACCGCACTAAATTTACCCGCTGCGGGCGTTGCCAGGGTGTCCACGTGGATTGGTAACGGGGCCGATGTGCTGATTGAGCGCGCATTAACCTGGGCGCTGGGGCATCAGCCGGAAAGCGCCGTAATTGCCGATGCGCGCATCCTGCTCGACAGGCACTATGCCACGACCATTAATAGCGGCAGTAAGCTGTTCCCCGGCGTGAAAGAGGGTCTGGCCGCGCTGGTGGAAAAAGGCCTGCCGATGGCGATCGTGACGAATAAGCCGACGCCTTTTGTGAAGCCTTTGCTTACGTCGCTCGGCATTGCCGATTACTTTAGCCTGATCATTGGCGGGGATGATGTCGCAGCAAAAAAACCGCATCCGGCCCCGCTGTTTCTGGTGTTAGGCAAGTTTGGCCTGCTGCCGGCGGAACTGGTTTTTATTGGCGATTCACGCAACGATATTCACGCAGCCCAGGCCGCCGGGTGTCCCTGCGTCGGCATGACCTGGGGCTACAACTACGGCGAGCCGATAGCAGCCACGCATCCTACCGTGGTACTTGACCATTTTAACGATTTGTTGCCCACGCTAGGGCTGTAATTATCAGGACGAAAAACATGAGCAAACCCATCGTATTTAGCGGCGCACAGCCTTCCGGCGAACTGACCATCGGTAACTATATGGGGGCGCTGCGTCAGTGGGTCAATATGCAGGACGATTACCACTGTATCTACTGCATTGTTGATTTACACGCCATCACTGTCAGGCAGGATCCGGCGGCGCTGCGTAAGGCGACTCTGGACACGCTGGCGCTTTACCTCGCCTGCGGCATTGACCCGAAAAAAAGCACTATTTTTGTGCAGTCACACGTCCCTGAACATACTCAGCTGAGCTGGATCCTGAACTGTTATACCTATTTTGGCGAGCTTAGCCGCATGACCCAGTTCAAGGATAAATCGACGCGCTATGAAGAAAATATCAACGCCGGGCTGTTTGACTATCCGGTGCTGATGGCTGCCGATATTCTGCTTTATCAGACCGCGCAGGTGCCGGTAGGGGAAGATCAGAAGCAGCATCTTGAGCTGAGCCGCGATGTCGCCTCACGTTTTAATGCGCTTTACGGCGACGTTTTCCGGGTACCCGAGCCGTTTATTCCGACCTCTGGCGCGCGCGTGATGTCGCTGCTCGAACCGACTAAAAAGATGTCTAAATCTGACGATAATCGCAATAACGTCATCGGTCTGCTGGAAGATCCCAGGTCGGTTGTGAAGAAGATTAAACGTGCGATGACCGACGGCGATGAGCCACCGGTGGTGCGCTATGACGTAAAAAACAAGGCGGGCGTTTCAAACCTGCTGGATATCCTGTCCGGCGTCACCGGCAAGAGCATCCCCGAGCTTGAACAGCAGTTCGCAGGCCAGATGTATGGCCACCTGAAGGGCGCAGTGGCCGATGCCGTTTCGGAGATGCTTAGCGATCTCCAGGCGCGTTACCATGACTTCCGCAATGACGAAGCCCTGCTGGAGCAGATTATGCGCGACGGCGCGGCGAAAGCCCGGGCACAGGCTCAGGAAACGCTGAAGAAGGTTTATGAAGCCGTCGGCTTTGTTGCTCAGCCATAATTCTGCCCTCCGGTCAGCAGCAGAATGCACGCTGCTGGCCGATCCTCCCTGCGTATCTTCTGGTTCGCCGCGTATTTTGTGCGGGCCGCTAAAACCAGCTCAGCCTCTCGCGCAGGTTAACGACCTCACCTACGATAATCAGCGCAGGGCTGCTAACGCGGCAGGCCAGCGCGTCGAGTTCAGCTAGCGTACCGCAGATGACCCGCTGCTGAGGTGACGTCCCGTTTTCTACCAGCGCCACCGACATATCCGCCGCCATACCGTTTTCGATCAGCCGCTGGCGGATCTCTCCTGCCTGAGACAGCCCCATATAAAATACCAGGGTCTGCTGGCCCGCAGCCAGGTTATGCCAGTCCAGCGTGCCGTCAGCCTGCACGTGGCCGGTAATCAGCCGAACGCTTTGTGCAAGGTTACGGTGGGTAAGAGGAATGCCGCTATAGGCGGAACAGCCCGAGGCGGCGGTAATACCGGGCACCACGGAAAAGGGAATATTCGCCTGCCGCAGCGCCTCCAGTTCCTCGGCGCCGCGGCCAAATATAAAGGGGTCGCCGCCCTTCAGGCGGACCACCCGCTTTCCCTGCTGCGCCAGCTGCACCAGCATCAGGTTGATTTCTTCCTGGGGAATACAGTGGCTACCCGCGCGTTTGCCCACAAACAGGCGTTCCGCATCGCGCCTGATAAGCTCGAGGACTCCCTCTGAGACCAGACGGTCATAGACCACAATATCTGCCTGCTGGATCTGTTGCAGGCCTTTCAGCGTCAGTAAGCCTGCGTCTCCCGGGCCTGCTCCCACCAACACCACCTCGCCCCGATGCTCAGGCGGCTGCTGAAAAAGCGCCTCGGTGAGCTGCTCCGTGCAGGACGTGTCGCCGCTTGCCAGCGACTGTGCCAGCCTGTTATGGCTGAAAAGCTTCTCCCAGAAGCGTCTGCGCTGCCCCATCTCACTGAACTGCCGTTTGACCCGCTGGCGAAGCAAACCGGCATGATCTGCTATTTTCCCCAGATACGGGGGTAGCAGCGATTCAATTTTTTCACGCAGCAGGCGGGCCATCACCGGTGCGCGACCGCCGCTGGAGATCGCTATCATCAGCGGCGATCGGTCAACCACGGAGGGCATAATAGCGCTGGCCTGCTCAGGAGCGTCAACAACGTTGCATAACATCCGTCTGCTCTCTGCGCTGGCCATAACCCATTGATTAACCGCGGCGCTGTCGGTTGCAGCAATGACCAGCCAGCAGTCATCCAGCATGGCAGGCGCGAAGGCGCCTTCTGTAAGCCTCAATCTGCCCGTCTGCTGCCAGAGGTGAAATTGCGGGGAGAAGGCAGGCGCGCAAACTCGCAGGTCAGCGCCGGCCTTCAGCAGCAGTCGGGCTTTCCGTTCAGCGACCTCACCGCCACCCACCAGCAGGCAGGCCCTGTCGCGAAGCTGACAAAAAAGGGGAAGATAATCCATTCAGATGGCGACCTCAACGAAGCCATTACGCACGCGGGCGGGCCATGACGCAATAGAGCGGCTTTCATCCTCCATACAGAGACCGTCTGTCAGCCGGAAACGCTGCTTCTTAAGCGGGCTGGCGACCCACAGCGCCTGCTGATGTTCAGCAATAATGCCGCGTGACAGTACGCTGGCATTGGCAAAAGGATCAATGTTGCTGAGGGCGAAAACCTCATCGTCCAGGCGGGGCCGAAACAGGGCGATCTGCCGATCGCCGACGCGCGCGCAGACGCCGGTTGCAGGGAGGATTTGTTCCAGTTCACAAATACGGTGCCACTCATTCATTGCTTTTCCTCCAGAACGCTGACCGGCAGGCGCTCTTCCGGCCGCGCCGGACGGTGCTGATCGCGTTCGGCGATAACCTGAACCAGCGGATCACGGCTGACATCGTTAATAAAGTGCGCGAAGCGGCTATGCTGGCTGACATCGTCGACCGTCTCTTTCCATTCACAGTGGAAGCTGGCACGTAGCTGGCTCATTTCGGCCTCAAGCTGGGCATTTAGCCCCAGGCTGTCGTGAATAATCACCTGTTTAAGGTAGTCGATCCCACCCTCAAGGCTCTCCAGCCACAGGGATGTGCGCTGTAATTTATCGGCGGTGCGAATATAGAACAGCATAAAACGGTCGAGATAGCGGATGAGCGTGGTGCTATCCAGATCGGCTGCCAGCAAATCCGCATGGCGTGGCTTCATACCGCCGTTCCCGCAGAGATAGAGGTTCCAGCCCTTTTCGGTGGCGATGATCCCCACGTCTTTGGCCTGAGCTTCGGCGCACTCGCGGGTACAGCCCGAGACGCCAAACTTCATTTTATGCGGCGTACGGATGCCCTTATAGCGGTTTTCCAGTTCTACGCCGAGGCTGACGCTGTCGCCCACGCCAAAGCGGCACCAGCTGCTGCCGACGCAGGTTTTCGCCATGCGCAGGGCCTTGGCGTAAGCGTGGCCGGTTTCAAACCCGGCAGCGATCAGTTCAGCCCAAATGGCGGGCAGATCGTCCTTTTGTGCGCCAAACAGACCGATACGCTGCGAACCGGTAATTTTGCTATAAAGGCGGTAGTGTCGGCCAATTTCGCCGATGGCGATCAGCCCCTCAGGCGTGATTTCACCACCTGGAGCGCGCGGGATCACCGAATAGGTCCCATCCTTCTGGATATTGCCGAGGAAGATATCGTTACTGTCCTGAAGCGGCGTGTGCTGAGGGGTTAACACGTATTCATTCCAGCATGACGCCAGCAGCGACGCCACCGTCGGTTTACATATTTCGCAGCCGTAACCGCTGCCGTGGCTGGCCAGCAGCTGCCCGAAGGTCTTAATCTCTTCCAGACGGATCAGGTGGTAGAGCTCCTGTCGGGAGTAAGGAAAATGCTCACAAAGATGATGACTGACCGCGATCCCCTGCTGGCTCAGTTCGGCATTTAGCACCTGAGTAATTAGCGGCACACAGCCACCGCAGCCGCTCCCCGCTTTAGTTTCTGCCTTGAGGGCGGCAAGGGTATGGCAACCCCGCTTAACGGCCTGCACCAGCGCGCCCTTAGTCACGTCGAAGCAGGAGCAAATTTGTGCCGTCTCCGGCAGTGATTCCACCCCGGTAGCCGGTTTATCGCCTGAACCGGCTGGGAGGATTAATGCCGCCGGATCCTGCGGCAGGGGGATGCGATTAAGCATCAGCTGAAGCAGATTGCCATAGTCGGCGGTATCCCCCACCAACACCGCACCGAGCAGCGTTTTGTTATCTGCGCTGACGACCAGTCGCTTGTAGATTTGCTGATGTTCATCAAGCCAGATATAGCTTCTTGCGCCCTCTGTCCGTCCCCGTGTATCACCAATCCCGCCGACTTCAACGCCCAGTAGCTTCAGCTTCGCGCTCATGTCCGCACCGGTAAAAGCACTGCTGTTACCCAGCAAATCTTCACAGACCACCTGCGCCATTTTGTAGCCGGGCGCTACAAGGCCAAAGGCCTGACCCTGCCAGGCGGCACATTCGCCAATGGCGTAAATATCGCTATCGGATGTGATGCACTGGTCGTCAATCATAAAGCCGCCGCGCGGCCCCAGCGTCAGATCACAGCTTTTGGCCAGGGTATCCTGCGGGCGAATACCGGTAGAGAAGACGATAAAATCCACCTCCAGCTCGCTGTCATCACCGAACAGCAGCTTTTTGCCGCCGGCGGGCGTATCAATGATCTCGCGGGTACTTTTGCCGGTATGCACCCGTACGCCCATCGCCTCAATTTTTTCGCGCAGCAGTGTACCCCCGAGCGGATCGAGCTGCTCGGCCATCAGCACTGGCGCATACTCAATCACGTGGGTTTCAACCCCAAGATCCCGCAGAGCACCTGCGGCTTCCAGCCCTAACAAACCGCCGCCGATGACGGCACCGCGCTGGCTTCGGCGCGCGCGCGCCTCAATGGCATTCAAATCGTCGATCGTGCGGTAAACGTAGCACGCTCTGCCGTGGGCTCCCTGTATTGGCGGAACCCAGGGGCGGGATCCGGTCGCCAGCACCAGCTTATCGTAGTGCACTTCCCGGCCGGAGCGGGAACGAACCATCTTCCTTTCGCGGTCGATACGGGTGGCGCACTCCTCCAGCAGCAGGTTGATATCGTGCTGCTGATAAAACCCCTCGTGAACCAGCGACAGCGCCTCAACGGTGTGATGAGTGAAATAGGCTGAGAGGTGGACGCGGTCATAAGCGACCCAGGGTTCTTCACAAAAAACGGTAATAGCAAACTGGCCGGGTGCGGCTTTTTCTGCCAGCGCTTCAATCAGGCGATGGCCTACCATGCCGTTGCCAATGATAACGAGTCGGGTGCGCATTTTTGCCTCATATTGCAAACGAATGCCGCTACCTTAGCGCGCTAACTTGTGCACTTATTGATGCACATCAATCCGTTTTCCAAATACCTCTTAATAGGTATGCCAATGATTTGATAAAGATTTTTATAAGTTAGCGTAATCTTTCGGATTTATGCATATTCAAGGCGACGGCGGTGCAATCACTGGCTGTGCATCGCCTGGAATCAGTGATAGGGTGAAAACTATGATTGCTGACCCGGGAGTACGTTAATGCAGGCTGTTAATTTGCAAAGAATCAACCATGTCCGGTTGCCCTGGCGCGACGGACTCTGGCAAATCGAAATTCAGGACGGCAACATTGCGCGTATTGCGCCGCAGGCCCGTTGTGTCCCGGATCCCGCGGCGCTGGATGCCGAAGGCGGGCTGGCTTTCCCCCCCTTTATTGAACCCCATATTCATCTGGATACCACGCAAACGGCGGGAGAGCCTGCCTGGAATCAGTCCGGTACGCTGTTTGAAGGGATAGAGCGCTGGGCAGAGCGAAAGGCGCTGCTGAGCCACGAGGACGTGAAACAGCGCGCGCTTCAGACGCTGAAGTGGCAAATCGCCAACGGTATCCAGCATGTCCGTACCCACGTCGACGTGTCGGATCCCAGTCTCACTGCGCTGAAGGCGATGCTGGAGGTCAGGCAGGAGATAGCGCCCTGGATGGATATGCAGATTGTGGCTTTTCCTCAGGAAGGCATTCTCTCCTATCCCAACGGTGAGGCGCTGCTTGAGGAGGCCCTGAGGCTGGGTGCGGATGTGGTGGGTGCCATTCCTCACTTTGAGTTTACCCGTGAATATGGCGTAGAGTCACTGCATAAAACCTTCGCGCTGGCACAAAAGTATCAGCGCATGGTGGATGTTCACTGCGATGAAATTGATGATGAGCAATCCCGCTTTGTGGAAACCGTTGCGGCGCTGGCGCTAAAGGAGAAAATGGGGGAGCGGGTGACGGCCAGTCATACCACCGCAATGCACTCCTATAATGGTGCCTACACTTCACGTCTCTTCCGCCTGCTAAAGCTGTCAGGGATCAATTTCGTCGCCAATCCGCTGGTGAATATCCATCTGCAGGGCCGCTTTGACAGCTATCCGAAGCGTCGGGGCATTACGCGGGTGAAGGAGATGCTGGAGGCCGATATTAACGTCTGCTTCGGTCACGATGACGTATTTGACCCCTGGTATCCGCTGGGAACCGCCAATATGCTCCAGGTGCTGCATATGGGACTGCACGTCTGTCAGCTTATGGGCTACGCGCAGATTGATGCCGGCCTCAATCTGATCACCCATAACAGCGCCAGAACGCTGCAGCTGAAGGATTATGGTATTCAAAGCGGCAACAGCGCCAATATGGTGATCCTCCCGGCGGAGAATGGCTTTGATGCGCTGCGTCGCCAGGTTGCAGTACGCTATTCAATTCGGCAGGGAAAAGTCATTGCTGAAACGCAGCCTGCACGGACCACAATTCACCTTAATGAGAGCGAGCAGGTGGATTTCCGTCGCTGATATTATCGTCGGCGATGGGGCAGGCTTTCGACGCTGAGCGCGTTGGTGGTCACGCCGCGCGGGTGATGAACTGGCAAGCCTTGCGGCCTGCCAGGGTTTTATTATCAGTGAGAACCGGCGTTCGGGTGCTGTTTATGCTTGCTGACAAAGCCCAGCAGCAGACACATCACAAACACCACCGCATAGAGACCGTTAGCGGTTAGCAGCGCGGCGTGCGCGCCACCCTTTTCAACAATCGGGCCGGTCACGACGAACGTCAGCATGGTTCCGACGGTGCCGCAGGTCAGGATGAAGTTCACCAGCTTAGGTGAGGAGACCCGGGTTTGCAGAGAGCCGAGGGTAATGATGGTGGTATAAATTGCGCTGGAGAAGAAGCCCAGGCTGATCATTATCCACTTCAGCATCGCGGCATTCTCACAACTGACAAACCAGTACATCAGCAGCGTAGCCGCCAGCGCCAGCACGGTCAGAATACGCTGCGGGTCAAAGAAGCGCAGTATGGCGCTAAAAATCCACATGCCAATCATGTATGAAGTCCAGAAATTACCGACCAGGCCGCCCGCCTGCGTAATGTCCATCCCCATACTTTTGGTAGCATACTGTGGTACCCAGCCGATAAAGCCCAGCTGTCCCAGGATATAGCAGAGGGCGGCAACGGAGAGAAATAGTACGCCGATACCCCATTTCTCTTTTTCAACCGTCTGGTGATTAGCTGCTTTTTTGCCCAGCACCGGAAACTCGAAGCAGAGCGCCAGAATAAAGATCGCGATGTAAATCACCCCGATACAGGCATACACCCAGTACCAGGGAAGCGACCGCGCCAGAATAGCGGCAGCGATAATCGGGAAGAGGGTTCCGGCCATGCTGAAGAACGAGTCGGTAAACAGCAGGCGCGATCCGCGCTGACGTCCTTCATACAAATGAGTGATGAGGAAGGTGCCAATGGACATCGTAATCCCGCTCACCACGCCCAGTACAAACATACAAAGTGAGAATACGCTCAGGCTGTGGCTGTTCATCAGCCCCAGCACCGCCAGCACCATCAGCACGAAGCCGAAAATCAGCTGGCGCTTCAGCGGGATAATCTCCATCAGCCAGGCATTGAGAAAAACCGCCGCCAGAATGCCCGCATTAAGGAAGGTGAAGGTGTTGCTCATCTGCGCAACGGGGAGGTGAAAGTAATCAGCAATATTTTCCAGTACCATACCGGTGACGATTACTACCGCGCCGGTAAGCGCATAGGAAAAAAAGCTGATCCAGGTGAGACCGATTCGATCGCGATTAGTCATAGTGGGAGCCTGCAAGTTATAGAGATCCTGGTACGCAAAACCTACGTATTTTCCGGAAGTGTAGCGATATTCGTGATCGGCTTAAATCAATAATGAAACATTTATTTTCATATTCATTGGATCCGTGATGAATATCACTCCACATCTGAGAGGGAAACGGTTGCGCAGTGATATTTCGCACGTAAATAAAAGTAAAACGCTGGCGCGTAACTAACCGCCTCTTTACAATCAATTTTGTTTTTCTGACCACCGCCCTCAGAAAGGAATTTTTCATGTTAAAACGCACTTTGGCAGCCGTCGCTACCGTACTGGCACTCTCCTCATTCTCCGTATCTGCACTGGCTGCGAAAGGGGATACCCATGTTCTGCTGACGACGTCAGCGGGAAATATTGAACTTGAACTGAACAATCAGAAAGCGCCCGTCTCGACGAAGAACTTTGTCGACTACGTTAACAGCGGCTTTTATAACAACACGCTTTTCCATCGCGTGATCCCCGGCTTTATGGTGCAGGGCGGCGGTTTTACCCCCGATATGCAACAAAAGCCCACCAGGGCGCCGATTAAAAACGAAGCGGACAATGGCCTGCTGAATAAGCGTGGAACCGTCTCGATGGCCCGCACCGCGGACAAAGACAGTGCCACCAGCCAGTTCTTTATCAACGTTGCCGATAACGCCTTTCTCGATCACGGTCAGCGTGACTTTGGCTACGCGGTGTTTGGTAAAGTGGTCAAAGGGCAGGATGTGGCCGACAAAATTTCCCAGGTTCAGTCACAGAACGTGGGTCCTTACCAGAATGTCCCGGTTAAGCCCGTCGTGATCCTCTCTGCTAAAGTGCTGCCTTAACAAACCCGACGCGCGTTCTACACCCCTCCCGCCCGCGTTCTCAGGGCAGTAAGCGCGGCCGTCAGGTCGCGTTTTGCTATCCAGGGCAAAGTGATAAACGGACAGGATGAAATGCGTAGAATAGCGGCGTCTTCATCCTGCCCGGAGCCTCTATGCTGCTGCTTATTGATAATTACGACTCTTTTACCTGGAACCTCTATCAGTATTTCTGCGAGCTGGGGGCGGAGGTGTGCGTCCAGCGCAATGATGCGATGACGTTAGGGCAAATTGAGGCGCTGCGTCCGCAGCATCTGGTTATCTCACCCGGCCCCTGTACGCCCAATGAGGCGGGGATTTCACTGGCAGCCATCCGTCATTTTGCTGGCAGGGTGCCGATCCTGGGCGTCTGTCTGGGGCATCAGGCCATTGCCCAGGCGTTTGGTGGCCGGGTGGTTCGCGCCCGCCAGGTGATGCATGGTAAAACCTCACCGGTTGAGCACCGCGACGGCGGCGTGTTTGCCGGGCTAAATCATCCTCTGACCGTTACGCGCTACCATTCACTGATTGTTGAGCAGGCATCGCTGCCCGCAGAATTTGAGGTGACAGCCTGGACGCTACGTAACGGCCAGCCCGATGAGATTATGGGGCTTCGCCATCGTGAGCTGCGGCTGGAGGGCGTGCAGTTTCACCCTGAAAGCATCCTTAGCGAGCAGGGACATCAGCTGCTGGAGAATTTTCTTAAGCCGTAAATTAAGTTGCCTTTGAATGGTTTTTTATGCATATTTTGTGACTAATATTTCACTTATTTGCAATGTAACAACAATGGGGTCACCGATGGCAGCAGAAAAATCAGCGGTAACGCGCGCGACGTTTGATGAGGTTATTTTGCCTGTTTATGCACCCGCGCAGTTTGTGCCGGTCAGGGGTAAAGGTAGCCGCATATGGGATCAGCAGGGCAAAGAGTACATCGACTTTTCCGGCGGTATCGCGGTTACCGCGCTGGGCCACTGCCATCCCGCGCTGGTTGAGGCGTTAAAAACTCAGGGCGAGACCCTGTGGCACACCAGCAACGTCTACACCAACGAGCCTGCGCTGCGTCTGGCCAGTAAGCTGATTGCCGCCACCTTTGCCGACCGCGTCTTTTTTGCCAACTCCGGCGCGGAAGCCAACGAAGCCGCCTTTAAGCTGGCGCGTTACTATGCCGCCAAACGCCATTCGCCCTACAAAAGTAAAATCATCGCTTTCCACAACGCCTTTCATGGCCGCACGCTGTTCACCGTTTCCGTCGGCGGGCAGCCGAAATATTCCGATGGCTTCGGGCCTAAACCTGCCGATATCGTCCATGTTCCCTTTAACGATCTCGCTGCGGTGAAAGCGGTCATTGACGACCATACCTGCGCTATCGTAGTGGAACCGATTCAGGGCGAGGGTGGCGTGATGCCCGCTACCCAGGCATTTATGCAGGGGCTGCGCGAACTGTGCGATAAACATCAGGCGCTGCTGGTGCTGGATGAAGTGCAGAGCGGCATGGGCCGCAGCGGCAAGCTGTTTGCCTGTGAGCACTATGGCGTGGTGCCTGATATCCTCACCACCGCCAAAGCCCTGGGCGGCGGCTTCCCGGTCAGCGCGATGCTGACCACCGATGAGATAGCGTCAACCATGTCGCCGGGCGTCC
Source organism: Erwinia sp. PPS120 (assembly GCF_047918655.1). Classification (GTDB taxonomy): domain Bacteria; phylum Pseudomonadota; class Gammaproteobacteria; order Enterobacterales; family Enterobacteriaceae; genus Erwinia; species Erwinia tasmaniensis_A. Next base: position 155,637 of record NZ_JBLREF010000011.1, read on the forward strand.
ATGGCACCACCTATGGCGGTAATCCGCTGGCCTGTGCCGTGGCAGAGGCGGCGCTGGATATCATCAACACCGAGTCGGTGTTGAGCGGTGTGGAAGCGCGTCGCGAGCAGTTTGTTGCGGCGCTGACCGCGCTGGACGCTAAGCGGGCAGTCTTCAGTGATATCCGGGGCAAGGGGCTGCTGATCGGGGCCGCACTCAGGCCGGAGCATGCCGGTAAAGCGCGCGATATTCTTCATGCCGCGGCCGCTGAAGGGGTGATGATCCTTAACGCAGGAACCGATGTGCTGCGCTTTGCGCCTTCGCTGGTGATTGAGCCTGCCGATATTAAAGAGGGCATGGCCCGCTTTGCCCGGGCCGTAGAAAAAGCGCTATTCTGACGGCAGGAACCAGGAGGGGAGAGCATTGGCTATGGCTGAAACCCCCGCATTACGCTTGCCCGCTCCCCTCCCTCTTCTCTCTGTGCTTGCTGCCTTTCGTTTCAGGCGCCTTTTTTAAGCGGCGTGACAGCCAGCGTCCATGATGGGGTCTGTCGCGCCAGGCCAGCGATGAGATGGTGTGCATGACGCTGAGATGGTCAAGTATCCGCCTTACGTGTCGCTCCAGAATCGTGACCGGCCCCTGGTGGAAATCGCGCTGACCATCTTCCAGCACGTTGGTATCCGAGCCGGGACCATCATACTCCAGCCGCTGCTGACAGCGCTGAAGGGCGATTTCACAACTCTGCAGGTAGCGTTCGGCCAGCGCCGGGGTGAGCATCGTATGCTCACGGGCCAGAATGGTCATCGCGTTGATATGTTCAACAATAAACTGACTGTGCGTCACCCACAGCTTCATGTCTGTCAGGTAGTTTGAATCAAATCCCGGTTCCTGCATCGCCTGATTCAGAGAGTTAAACAGTGCGTTGTGCGCCTGATTGGCGCGCATACGCTGGTAAGCCAGTTTAACCGGATCCTGCTCGTTACCGAGCAGCATTTGCAGCGCATCCTGGTAGGTGCCCAGCGCGTCATGGGCATTTTGCCGCAGTAGCCCGCTTTGCCACTGGGGCCACAGCCAGATCATGCCGCCAAAGGCAATCATGCATCCCATTAGCGTATCCATCAGCCGTGGCAGCAGGAAGTCAGCGCCGTTCAGCGAGAGCAACTGTAGCGAGTACACGGCGGTTACGGTGAAACCAATCATCGCCCAACCGTAAAACTTGCGGATCACCAGGTAGCTGACCAGGGTGATTACCAGCATTATCGACAGCACCATCGCCTCAGGCGCGTGGAGTCGCAGGGCGACGGCGGCGATTATCAACCCCGCCAGCGTGCCGAGTGCACGGTGCTGGATACGTACGCGGGTGGCGCTATAGCCATTCTGGCTGACAAACATCACCGTCATCAGGATCCAGTAGGGCTTGGGCAGGTCGAAGAACATCGCCAGAGTACTGGCGAAAGTGAGCATCACGGCAAAGCGGGCGGCGGTCCGCAGGGCGGCAGATTTTAGCGACAGATAGCTTTTACAGGCGGCCAGCAGCGGCAGGCGACGCTGGCGATCGGCCATCAGGTCGCGCTGATACAAAGGGCGCTGCGTACGCAGTACGCGCGCAATGCGGCTGAAATGGTAGTAGCAGAACTGACCCACCGGATTATCACGGCTCCGACGGGCGATTTTTTCAAGTGCGCCGAGCGGCTTATCCATCACAAAGCGCTCCGGCAGCCGGTGGTAGAGAATGTCATCGGCCAGCTCCCGCAGTCGTGCGGCAATGGTTTGCGCGTTCCAGCGAATGACCGCTTCGGCATGGCTTTTTTCAACCAGCTTCTGCACCTCTTCCGGCTGATGCAGGCTGACGGAGATATGCTCCTGCAAATCCAGCGCAACCTGAAACGCGCGGATCAGACGTTTATGATGGCTGTCACGGTTGGCGGCCAGCATATGCATCTGCTGATAGCAGATGCCGATCAGATCGACGGCTTTTTGCTGGCGGGCCAGCAGCGGCGGCAGGGCCTTTTCGGGATCGGTCAGACGGGTAAGCAGGGTATATTTGGCTTCACAATAGTCGGCCAGCTCGCGGTACAGCAGGCTGAGGGTTTCGCGCATCGGCTGCTCTTTCCACAGCCAGAACCAGAACCAGTTAAATACGCCATACCAGATGGTTCCCAGCACGTAGAGCAGGGGTGGCTCCCATATCGGCATTCGACCGGCCAGGCTCAGGGTGAAGATGGCGGCGATAAGCGATCCGGGCAGCAGCCGGGCATGCAGTGGGCTGATTTCACCGGTGACGCCCAGCAGCATCGCCATAGCAAACAGAATCGCTGGCAGGGGAACGCTGTGCTCACCCAGGTACTGGATAAGAAAGCTGCTAAAGGCAAACAGGCTTCCGCCCACGATCAGGCGTTTGAAAAAGCGCTTATGCGGCGTATCCAGACCGGCATTGTTGCAGCAGGCAGGCACTAAGGAGAACAGCAGCCCCTTTTGCAGATCGCCTGACAGCCATCCTATTGCCACCGGTAAACAGAGCACCAGCGTCTGACGCAGGGCATAGTTAACCTCAGGATGATAAATCAGTCTGCGCCACATCGCTCCATACCAAATAAAAAAGGCGCAACGGAAGGTTGCGCCGGGGTGATCAGAGCCGGTTAGCGCGTGCCATAAACGACGATAGTTTTACCGTGTGCGGAGATCAGATTCTGATCTTCCAGCATTTTGAGTATGCGGCCCACGGTTTCGCGCGAGCAGCCCACTATCTGACCAATTTCCTGGCGGGTGATTTTGATCTGCATCCCGTCCGGGTGTGTCATTGCATCCGGCTGCTTAGCCAGATTCAGTAGCGTCTGCGCGATGCGACCTGTCACATCGAGGAAAGCTAAATTCCCCACTTTCTCAGACGTCACCTGCAGGCGACGAGCCATCTGCGAAGAGAGTCGCATCAGAATATCAGGGTTAACCTGGATAAGCTGACGGAATTTCTTATAGGATATTTCAGCCACTTCACAGGCGGTTTTCGCCCTGACCCAGGCGCTACGCTCCTGACCCTCTTCAAACAGGCCAAGTTCACCGATAAAGTCGCCCTGGTTAAGGTAGGAGAGGATCATCTCTTTACCTTCCTCATCCTTAATAAGTACCGCTACTGAACCTTTGACGATGTAGTAAAGCGTTTCCGCTTTCTCACCCTGGTGGATTAGCGTGCTTTTGGATGGATACTTATGAATATGGCAATGTGACAGGAACCATTCAAGAGTCGGGTCTGTTTGCGGTTTGCCGAGAACCATTCGCGATTATCCTCTGTTGTCATCATGCCTAAACACAGGGGCAGAGTTCCCTGTCAGGCGTTGAAATAGTGACGCGTTTCCCCTCAGGGAAATTATCCCGAACCCTGTCGCAGGCCTGGGTCGTTATGTTGTGCCGTTTCGTCATGCTTGTAGAGTACGAACGAAATTATTACAGCTTTGTTTGTAGCACAGCTTGGAACGAGTGTCTTGTGTTGTCTCGCTTCAGCATGGTGTGAAAATTGTTGCATTGCCGTTTTTGTTGCTGAAGCGTAATCTGGCGTTAACTGAATGACTTAGAGGGATTTGTTATGCAAGCACGTGTTAAATGGGTGGAAGGGCTCACCTTTTTGGGAGAATCCTCATCGGGGCACCAGATATTAATGGATGGTAATGCGGGCGATAAGGCACCCAGCCCAATGGAAATGGTGCTGATGGCGGCCGGCGGCTGTAGCGCCATTGATGTGGTGTCAATCCTGCAAAAGGGACGCCATGACGTGGCTGACTGCGAGGTCAAACTAACTTCCGAACGCCGGGAAGAAGCACCCCGTCTGTTCACCCATATCAACCTGCACTTTATTGTTAGCGGTAAGGGCCTGGAGGAAAAAGCCGTTTCCCGCGCCGTCGACCTGTCGGCAGAAAAGTATTGCTCCGTCGCCCTGATGCTGGGCAAAGGCGTTGAAATCACCCACAGCTTTGAAGCAATTGAAATTTAATCCTCACCCGCCCCAGCGGGTGGGGCTTATCGCGCGGTAGCGCAAACTCCCTTTCCCTTTCCCTTTAGCGCTTAATGCGCGGTGTCTCAGACGATCTTTTTCCCTTCAATCAGACGCCTGACCAGCGGCCCCATTATCAGCTCCATCGCCAGCCCCATTTTGCCACCTGGCACCACCAGCGTGTTGATTTGAGAGATAAACGCGCCCTGGAGCATCGACAGGAGATAAGGGAAATCAATATCCTCCAGCGCCTGGAAATGGATAACCACGAAGCTTTCATCAAGCGACGGGATACCGCGTGCGGCAAATGGATTGGAGGTATCCACCGTGGGGACGCGCTGAAAGTTGATGTGGGTACGCGAAAACTGCGGGGTAATATAGTTGATGTAGTCCTCCATCGAGCGCACTACGGAGTCCATCACCGCCTCGCGGGAGTGTCCCCGCTCGCTGGTATCGCGCACCAGCTTCTGGATCCACTCAAGGTTAACGATCGGCACCACGCCGACCAGCAGATCGACATTTTCCGCAACGTTGTGCTGCGGTGTCATTACGCCACCGTGTAAACCTTCATAAAACAGCACATCGGTTGGCTCGGGCAGCGGTTGCCAGGGCGTAAAGGTGCCCGGCACCTGGTTCCAGGGTACTGCTTCATCGTAGGTGTGCAGGTATTTACGCGACTGGCCGCTGCCACTGCGGCCATATTCGGCAAACGTATGCTCCAGCAGGGAAAAATCGTTAGCCTCGGGGCCGAAATAGCTGATATGGCGTCCCATATCACGCGCTTTACGAATGGCCATATCCATTTCAGGGCGCGTAAAGCGGTGGAAGCTGTCACCTTCAACTTCAGCGGCATTGAGATTAAGCTGCTGAAAAATTTTGCGGAAGGCCAGGCTGGTCGTCGTGGTTCCCGCACCGCTGGAACCCGTTACGGCAATCACAGGATGTTTGGCTGACATGGCTAACGACTCTCTAAGAAAAACGCATCAAGGCGGCATTGGTAACACGATTTGCGCCCGGGTGTCACGCCCGGTCACGATCGCTAACCTTTAATCCTGCCGCGCGGCATAATATTCACCGTCTCGTGGAGCTCGGACCAGACCAGCACGGCTTCACCAGTGATGAGCTGGCGGCGTACGTCCTCTACTTTCTGCGCCAGTGAGCGCTCCTGCTCGCCATAGTCGGTGCCTTCTCTCAGCACAAAAGATTCGATCAGGTTATCCAGCGTCTCTGCGTCCAGCTCTTTCCAGGGAATAATCACGTTAGTTGTCCAGCCAGGTTGAAAGCCATTCGGGGATGCGCCGCTCCAGCCACATGTCTGGGCTGCGCAGGGTCCCCCCAACAAATCCTACATGCCCGCCGTGCCGGGTTAGCTGATACTCCACCGCCGGGGGCAGCAGGTCAGGCGCGGGAATAACCTCATCAGTCATAAAAGGGTCGTCCCGGGCATGAATAATTAATAGCGGCTTGCGTACGCCGGGCAGCCGCGGCATAGCGCTACAGCGTTGATAATAGTCCGTCGCGTCAAGAAAGCCATGGGCAGGCGCGGTGATGGCGTTATCAAAGTCACGCAGCGTTTTTAATGCCGTAAGCCCGGGCAGGTCAACCGGCAGCGTGCCCGGCCATGCGCGTAGCTTTCTTCCGGCATTTTGCTTTAGCAGGTTAAGCAGATAGCGCTGGTATACGCGTGACAGCCCCTGTTCCAGCTTCCTGCTGCACGGCTCAAGCATCAGCGGCGCGGAGACCACCACCGCGGCATCAATCAGGCAATCTTCTCCCTGTTCTCCCAGCAGGCAGGCGAGCATATTTCCCCCCAGCGAAACGCCAACGGCCGCAGTTGGGACGCGGCCCCACTCCTCGCGCAGCCACTGCATAAAATAGCCTGCGTCGCTGGTTTCGCCCGAATGATAAATCCTCGGCAGGCGGTTTGGTTCGCCGCTGCAGCCGCGAAAATGCATGACGACGCCGAGCCATCCGCAATCGCGGAATACCTGAAGTAGCCCGTGCGCATAGGGGCTGGTAAAGCTGCCCTCCAGCCCGTGAAACAGGACCACCCTGGGTTTATGCCGTGCCAGCGCCGGATTTTCACTCCAGGCCAGATCGACGAAGTCGCTGTCCGGCAGAGTCAGCCGCTGCCAGTGGGGCCGCAGGGTGATACGGCGGCGAATCAGCCGCGGCAGAAGCGTTTGCAGATGCGCATTACTCATGCCCGGCAGGGCACAGAAATGGCTCGCCGGGGGACGATTAAAATTCATATTCAAAATGCTTGTAGGATCTCTGTCACATTGTTAGCTTCAACACGTCTGCTTTTTTCAGGGGGTGAGGGGCACCCATATCATATGGAACTGAATTTATTTTTATCCATGCTCGGCTTTCTGTGGGTTGCTGCGATTACGCCAGGCCCTAATAATATGTTACTCACCGCCTCCGGCGCCAATTTTGGTTTTTTGCGCTCGCTATGGCTGTTAATCGGCATCATGATCGGTATGCAGGTCATGTTGCTGCTGGTGGCCTTCGGCGTCGGCGGATTGCTTCTGCTTTATCCCTCCCTCCACCTTATCCTGAAAATTGCCGGTAGCGCTTATCTTCTCTGGCTGGCATGGAAAATAGCGACCGCGAAATATGAAAAACTGGACCCCGGTGACGGCCCGGCTTCACCGATGCCATTCTGGCAGGGGGGGCTGTTGCAGCTGGTTAACCCAAAAGCCTGGCTAATGGCGTTGGGTGCGGTGGCAAGCTTCAGCCTGGCCGGTGAGGCCTATCGCGCTTCAGTCATCGCCATCAGCGCGGCAATGGCACTGGTGAATGTGGTTTCTGGCGTTATCTGGCTGGGTTTCGGGACGCTGATTGGGCGTATTCTGCACAGCCGCAGGGCCTGGACGATTTTCAACGTCTTTATGGGCTTACTGACTGCCGCCTGTGTGCTGCTGATTTGGCACTAAATAAACGCGCGTAATCCCGCTGTACGTTGTTGCCGCTAGTGAGTTTAATTATTGAGTCGGTGGGTGTTGAGGCGGGGGTGCGACGTTACCCCGCCGTTGCCCGGCATAAGGTATTAAAGGGCCGTGTAAAATGTGATCCAGACGATACTAATGGATATTAATCGCAGATTAACAGAGGTCTGAAATCATTGAGGTGATCATAAATCCTGTTAATAAAAATCCATTATAAATTCATTGAGAATTCATCGGGAATTCATTGAAACTTCATTAGAGATATTACTAAAAATAGTTTTTAATCTCAGGTCCAATCTGGCTCAGCCAGAGCGACGCCATGGATGCGTATAGCCGATCGATAATCAGAATAAAGCCAGTTGAATTAGAAATAACGCGGTGCTAGCTTCACCTGACTTTTCCGTTATCCCTTTGGGGGTATTATGCATGCGCGTATTAAACATCTCGACGGGATGCGTGGTTTAGCTATTCTTCTGGTCATTGGTTACCATGCCTATGTGCGATGGGAGGCGTTATTACCTTATTCCCATATTACAAAGCACATTCCTGTTTTCTCCTTCGGCTGGCTCGGCGTTGAACTGTTTTTTATGATTTCGGGATTTGTCATATTTATGACGCTGGACAAATCCGACAGTTACCTCAGCTTTTTGAGAAAACGCTGGCTGCGTTTATTTCCGGCGATGCTGATTGCCAGCCTGCTGCTCTACCTGGCAGGGGGCCTGTTCCCGGAATGGACAGACATCGCGCCCCATGCAAAAAATCTGCTGCCCGGGCTGATTTTCATCAACCCTGAAACGCTTTCTCAGATTAGTGGTACAGAATTCAAATCGTTAGCGGGCTCTTTCTGGTCGCTTTACGTTGAGGCACTATTCTATGTGATTATCGGCGCCGTCTATTTTACGCTGGGAAGACGGTACTGCTTACCTGCGCTGCTGGTAGCGATGCTGCTGTTATCCGCCTCTTCGGTGCTGAAATCATTAGGGCATCCCGGTTTTATCGATGTTATTTCAAAGTTTGGCTTCATCCATTATTCATGGTTTATGATGGGTTGTCTGGTCTATGAAAGGATGCACAATCGCGATAAATTGTTTCACTACGCGTTAGTGGTACTCGGGATGTTAATCAATTTCAGCTATTATGTAAAAAATGCGGGTGCGATAACCCTGCTTCCACTGCTATTAGTTATGGTGTTTTTTATTGCCAGTTTTTATTCAAAATGGCTGGAGCGAATACTGTCCGTACGATTCCTGACGGCGATGGGTTTTGCCAGTTATGCGTTCTATTTGCTGCATGAAAATCTGATGATTGGCTCGCTGATAAAAATCAACCGCTACATTACCAACGAGTGGGTGATGCTGCTGATGCCCATTGTGGTGGCGACCGCACTTTATTACATTGCGTTTCTGATCAGTCAATATGCTGAACCGGCGCTACGAAACAGGTTGAAAAGCTGGGGGATGCCCGCCACAAAAGCAGGTACAGGGGTGTAAATTACCCTTTCTGCAAAGCTATCCTGCTTTTCTTCTAAGCAAAAATAATTATAAGCGATACTTTTTAATTACTTTATTGCCATCGCTGCTCTCGGTACAAAGAGGTTATTCAACGAATAACAATGACAACCGGAGCAGGGCAATGGCGCGTAAATTCTCACTCTCACTGATAGCAGCGGCACTCTCACTTTCGGCTTTCACGGCGCAGGCGGTCGACGTCACCGTGGCGTATCAGACCTCCGCCGAGCCCGCCAAAGTGGCGCAGGCCGATGGCACCTTCGCCAAAGAAAGCGGGGCGAAGGTGGACTGGCGCAAGTTTGACAGTGGTTCAAGCGTCGTACGTGCGTTAGCCTCCGGCGACGTACAGATTGGTAATATCGGCTCCAGCCCCCTGGCCGTAGCCGCCAGCCAGCAGGTGCCGATTGAGGTTTTCCTGCTGGCGTCACAGCTGGGGAATTCCGAGGCGCTGGTGGTAAAAAAATCCATTCACAGCCCGAAGGACCTGATTGGTAAGCGCATCGCCGTTCCCTTTATCTCCACTACGCACTACAGCCTGCTATCAGCGCTGAAGCACTGGGGTATTAAACCCGACCAGCTTCAGATCGTTAACCTCCAGCCACCCGCTATTGCAGCCGCCTGGCAACGCGGCGATATCGACGGCGCTTACGTCTGGGCGCCTGCCGTAAACGAACTGGAAGAGGATGGCAGGGTCCTGACGGATTCCGCGCAGGTCGGCAAATGGGGATCGCCAACCCTTGACGTCTGGGTGGTGCGTAAAGATTTCGCGGAAAAACACCCTGAGGTGGTCACCGCATTTGCCCGCAGCGCGCTCACCGCGCAGAAAGGCTACCTTGATGACCCGGATCGGTGGCTGAAAGAGGGCGATAACCTCAGCAAGCTCTCCCGCCTGAGCGGCGTACCAGAGCAGCAGGTGCCGGACCTCGTGAAGGGCAATACTTATCTTACCGCACAGCAGCAGGTGCAGGAGCTGGCTCAGCCGGTAAATAAGGCCATTGTCGATACGGCGAAATTCCTCAAGGATCAGGGCAAAGTTCCGCAGGCGTCCAGCGATTACAGCAGCTATGTCACCGATCGGTTTGTTAAACAAGTTGCTGAGTGATTAAGGGGTTCTCATGCTTGCAGTCTCACATCTGACAGCCCGTTACAACGACCATCCTGCGCTGGAAGATATCACGCTCTCCATCGCCGCCGGAGAGCTGGTGGTGGTGCTTGGACCTTCAGGCTGTGGCAAAACCACGCTGCTTAATCTGGTCGCCGGTTTTCTTCCGGCGGAGTCCGGCAGTATTACGCTGGACGGTAAAGCCGTTACCGGCCCCGGTGCTGAACGCGGCGTGGTGTTCCAGCATGAAGGTTTACTGCCGTGGCGAAACGTGCTGGATAACGTGGCTTTTGGGTTACAGCTGGCGGGCATCGGGAAAAATGTGCGGCGCGATCGGGCCAGGGCAATGCTCAGAAAAGTGGGGCTGGAGGGGGCGGAAAAGAAATTTATCTGGCAGCTCTCCGGCGGGATGCGTCAGCGGGTAGGCATCGCCAGAGCGCTGGCGGCCGATCCGCAGCTGCTTCTGTTGGATGAACCTTTCGGCGCGCTGGATGCGTTTACCCGCGAACAGATGCAGGAGCTGCTGCTCAATCTCTGGCGCGACAGCGGCAAGCAGGTGCTGCTGATTACTCATGATATTGAAGAGGCGGTGTTTCTTGCCAGTGAGCTGATTCTTTTATCGCCGGGGCCGGGACGCATTATTGAGCGGCTCTCTCTGGACTTCGGCCGCCGTTATGCATGCGGTGAACCCTGCCGGGCGATTAAGTCCGATCCGGCGTTTATCGAGCGCCGGGAGTATGTTCTCAGCCGCGTATTTCAACAGCGAGAGGTGTTTTCATGAGTCTTGTTACCAGTGAAAACACCGGCGCCGACCGCACCCGGCTGCGCTGGCCCTTTAGTCGGCAACTGACCCTTAGCGTCGTGACGTTGCTGGTCCTGCTGGCCCTGTGGTGGGGCGTCACCGCCCTGAAGCTGATTGCGCCGCTGTTTCTTCCTGCCCCGCAGCAGGTCTTTCATCAACTGCTGACCATTGCCAGTTCAAAGGGGTTTATGGATGCCACCCTGTGGCAACACCTTGCGGCCAGCCTGACCAGAATTGTTATCGCGCTGCTGGCGGCGGTACTGATTGGCGTGCCGGTAGGGATAGCGATGGGGCTGAGTGAAACCGTGCGTGGCATCCTCGATCCGCTGATTGAGCTCTACCGCCCGGTGCCGCCGCTGGCCTATTTGCCGCTGATGGTTATCTGGTTTGGCATTGGCGAAACGTCGAAAATTTTGCTGATTTATCTGGCCATTTTCGCCCCGGTGGCGATGTCTACGCTGGCCGGCGTGAAAAGCTCTCAGCAGGTTCGCCTGCGTGCCGCCCAGTCACTGGGTGCCAGCCGCTGGCAGGTTTTATGGTACGTCGTATTGCCGGGCGCGCTGCCGGAGATTTTAACCGGCCTGCGTATCGGGCTGGGCGTAGGCTGGTCAACGCTGGTCGCGGCAGAGCTTATTGCCGCCACGCGCGGTCTGGGATTTATGGTGCAGTCAGCCGGTGAGTTTTTAGCAACGGATGTGGTCCTCGCGGGTATCGCCGTTATTGCCCTGATTGCCTTCACACTAGAGCTGGGCCTGCGCAGCGTGCAGCGCCGTTTAACCCCCTGGCATGGAGAAAATTTATGAACGAACGTCTGACGATTACCGCGCTGGGCCCGTATATCGGCGCACAGGTTTCAGATATTAATCTGGCCCTGCCGCTAAGCGATGCGCAGTTTGAGCAGCTGTATCACGGGCTTATCCGCCACCAGGTGCTGTTTTTCCGCGATCAGCCCGTGACGCCGCAACAGCAGCGCGCCCTGGCGGCCCGTTTTGGCGATCTGCATATCCATCCTGTTTACCCTCATGCGCCGGACGTAGAGGAAATTATCGTGCTGGATACTCACGATAATAATCCGCCGGATAATGACAACTGGCATACCGACGTCACTTTTATCGAAACGCCGCCAGCCGGAGCGATTCTGGCCGCGAAACGGCTGCCGGAAAGTGGAGGGGATACGCTGTGGGCCAGTGGGATTGCCGCTTACAATGCGCTTTCTGAACCCTTTAAGCAGTTACTGAGCGGTTTACATGCCGAGCATGATTTTAAGAAGTCGTTTCAGGAGTACAAATACCGCAGCAGCGAGGAAGAACATGCGCGCTGGAAGCAGGCGGTGGAGAAAAATCCGCCCTTACTGCACCCGGTGATCCGCACCCATCCGGTCAGTGGAAAAAAGGCGCTGTTCGTCAATGAAGGCTTTACCACCCGCATTGTCGATCTCAGTCAGAAGGAGAGCGACGCACTGCTTAACTTCCTTTTTGCCCATATCACGAAGCCGGAGTTTCAGGTGCGCTGGCGCTGGCAGGAGAATGATATCGCCATCTGGGATAATCGCGTGACGCAGCATTACGCCAACGCCGATTATATGCCCGCCCGGCGTATCATGCATCGCGCGACGATCCTGGGCGATAAGCCGTTTTCATGAACGGTTAAAAATGGCTAACGCCGTAGTTAAGGTGATTAGCCATTTTACCCAAGCATCTGTTCTAAACGCTCCTGCGCGTCCAGCCATGTCATTTCGCACGCTTCCAGCGAGGATTTCGCCTCCGCCTGCTGTTTTAATACCGCGGTCAGGTCTGCTTTGCGCGCCTGCTCGTAAAGGGCAGAGTCGGTGAGTTTCTCTTCGGCATCCGCCAACTGCGCATTCAGCTTTTCCATCTGCTTTTCCAGCTTTTCAATCTCTTTACGCAGCGGCTGTGTCTGGGTACGAAGCTCAGCTTCGCGGCGTTTTTGATCCTTTCTGGCCTGCGCGCTGTTACCGCTCTCCTGTTTAGGTTCAGCGGTCGCCGATTGCCTTTGCAGATCGCTCAGCCACTGCTGGTAATCTTCCAGATCGCCATCAAATGCCTCGACGTTGCCGTCGTGCACCAGATAGAGGTCATCCGTGGTCGATCGCAGGAGGTGACGATCGTGCGACACCACCACCAGCGCCCCTTCAAAATCAATCAGAGCTTCGGTCAGCGCCTGGCGCATATCGAGATCGAGGTGGTTGGTGGGCTCATCCAGCAGCAGCAGGTTCGGCCGCTGCCAGACGATCAGCGCCAGCACCAGACGGGCTTTCTCTCCGCCGGAAAACCGCTCGGTTTTTTCCGTCACCTTGTCGCCCTGGAAACCAAAGCCGCCCAGGTAATCACGCAGCTGCTGTTCAAGGACCTTTGGCGCCAGCCGTGCCAGATGTTGGAGCGGGGATTCATCCGCACGTAAAAATTCAAGCTGATGCTGGGCGAAGTAACCCAGCTTGATGCCTTTCGCCAGGCCAATATTGCCCTTAAGCGGCGCCAGCTCGCCTGCCAGCATCTTAATTAGCGTCGATTTACCCGCACCGTTACGACCCAGCAGCCCAATACGCGAGCCGGGCACCAGGTTGAGCTTGATCGAATTCAGGATGATGCGATCGCCATAGCCCGCGGTCACTTTTTCCATATCCAGCAGCGGGTTGGGCAGGCTTTCCGGTACGCGGAAGCTGAAGGTGAAAGGATTGTCGACATGAGCGGGGGCGATCATCTCCATCCGCTCCAGCATTTTGATGCGACTTTGCGCCTGTTTAGCTTTTGTGGCTTTCGCTTTAAAGCGGTCAATAAAGCTTTGCAGATGGGCAACCTTCGCCTGCTGGTTCTCGAAAAGCGACTGCTGCTGCGCCAGTCGGGTCGCGCGCTGGATCTCGAAGGCGCTGTAGTTGCCGGTATATTCGTAAATGGATCCTTGTTCAATATGCAGAATTTTGTCGACAACCGGATCAAGAAAGTCGCGGTCGTGCGAAATCAGAATCAGCGTGCCCTGATAGCTTTTCAGCCAGCGCTCAAGCCAGATCACCGCGTCGAGATCGAGATGGTTAGTCGGCTCATCAAGCAGCAGCAGGTCGGAACGACAAATCAGCGCCTGGGCCAGGTTAAGGCGCATCCGCCATCCGCCGGAGAAATCACTCACCGGGCGCTGTAGCTGCTCCTGAGAGAAACCCAGTCCGTTAAGCAGGCTGGCGGCGCGGGACTGGATGGTCCAGGCCTGAAGCGCATCAAGCTTGCCGTGAAGTATGGCAATGGCGTGACCATCGTTGATTTCATTGGCGTGTGCCAGTTCGGCTTCAAGCTGGCGAAATTCGCGATCGCCGTCGATAACATACTCAATGGCGGGCACCGACAGCGCTGGTGTCTCCTGGTTTACCCAGGCGAGCGACCAGTTGCCCGGGTAGCTGTAGCTTCCGGCGTCGGCGCTTATCTCGTTCTTAAGCAGCGACAGCAGCGTGGATTTACCGCAGCCATTTTTACCGACCAGACCCACTTTCTGACCGGGGTTAATGGTGGCAGTGGCGTTATCCAGCAGTACGCGGACACCGCGTCGAATTTGTAACGAGGAGAAGACAATCATAAGCGCCGTAATATGTAGAATATGTTAAATTGAGCCATCAATTGGATATCGGAATCCTGGATTCCGTTGCGTCGAGCATGGTAGCGGAATTTGCCCGCCGTGACGACGATTTGGAGGGGAATGATGTTGCAGCCGCCTAAAGTTTTGCTGCTATATGCCCACCCGGAATCACAAGACTCGGTTGCTAATCGCGTTTTGCTGGAGCCGGCCCGGCTTTTGCCACAGGTCACGGTGCATGACCTTTATGCGCACTACCCCGATTTTTTTATTGATATTCATCGCGAGCAGCAGCTATTGCGCGAACACGACATCATCGTCTTCCAGCACCCCCTGTACACCTACAGCTGCCCGGCGCTGCTGAAGGAGTGGCTGGATCGCGTGCTTTCTCGCGGCTTTGCCAGCGGCCCGGGCGGCAACGTGCTGGAAGGGAAGTACTGGCGCAGCGTGATTACCACCGGCGAGCCAGAGGCTGCCTACCACCAGGAAGGGCTGAACCGCTATCCCATGTCGGACATCATGCGCCCGTTCGAGCTGACCGCCCAGATGTGCCGGATGCACTGGCTGACGCCGATGATTATCTACTGGGCACGGCATCAGACACCCGACGTGATGAAAAACTATGCGCGAGCGTATGCACACTGGCTCGAATCCCCTTTACCCTATGGAGGTATTTGAATGGAAGGACAAACCCTCCTGACGGCCGGCGTGGTCTATCTGTTTGCCGCAGTGGTTGCGGTGCCTCTGGCCGCGCGATTGGGTATTGGGGCGGTGCTGGGCTATCTGCTGGCGGGTATTGCGATTGGCCCCTGGGGCCTGGGCTTTATCAGCGACGTGGAAGAGATCCTGCACTTCTCCGAGCTGGGCGTGGTTTTTCTGATGTTTATCATCGGGCTGGAGCTGAAACCCTCCAAGCTTTGGGAACTGCGCCGCTCCATCTTTGGCGTGGGTGCCGCTCAGGTCATTTTCAGCGCGGCAATTCTCGGCGGGCTGCTATGGCTGACGGACTTTTCTTGGCAGGCGGCTACCATCGGCGGTATCGGGCTGGCCATGTCCTCGACGGCGATGGCGCTCCAGCTGATGCGGGATAAAGGCATGAACCGCAATGAGTCGGGCCAGCTCGGCTTTTCGGTCCTGCTGTTTCAGGATCTGGCCGTTATCCCGGCGCTGGCGCTGGTCCCGCTGCTGGCAGGAAGTGACAGCGGGCATACCGACTGGATAAAGATAGGCATGAAGGTGCTGGCCTTTGCCGGCATGCTGGTCGGGGGGCGCTATCTGCTGCGGCCAATATTCCGCTATATCGCGGCATCCGGCGTCCGTGAGGTGTTCACCGCCGCCGCCCTGCTGCTGGTGCTGGGGTCGGCGCTGTTTATGGACGCGCTGGGCCTTTCCATGGCGCTGGGTACGTTTATCGCGGGTATCCTACTGGCCGAAAGTGAGTATCGTCACGAGCTAGAAATTGCCATCGATCCCTTCAAGGGTCTGCTGCTAGGGCTATTTTTTATCTCGGTGGGCATGGCGCTCAACCTTGGCGTGCTTTATACCCATATTATCGAAATTCTGATTGGCGTGGTGTTGCTGGTGGCGGTGAAAGCGGGGGTACTCTATCTGCTGTCGCGGATTTACGGCCTGCGCAGCTCCGAGCGCCTGCAATTTTCCGGCGTACTTAGCCAGGGCGGCGAGTTTGCCTTTGTGCTGTTTTCCGCGGCTGCAACGGCCCACCTGTTTAGCGGAGACCAGATGCCTCTGCTGCTGGTTACGGTAACGCTCTCAATGATGACCACGCCGCTGTTGTTGCAGGGCGTGGATAAAATCCTCGAGAAGCGCTTCAACGAGCCGGATGAAAACGAAGAGAAACATTTTGTCGAGGATGATAAGCCCCAGGTGATTGTGGTGGGGTTTGGCCGTTTTGGACAGGTGGTTGCGCGGTTGCTGATGGCCAATGAAAAACGGATTACGGTACTTGAGCGCGATATCAGCGCGGTCAGCCTGATGCGCAGATACGGTTATAAAGTATACTACGGTGATGCGAAGGAGTTAGAGCTGCTGCGCGCCGCCGGGGCTGAAACGGCGCAGTCAATAGTGATAACCTGTAACGGACCAGAAGATGCCATGGAGATAGTCCATCTCTGCCAGCATCATTTTCCGCATCTGCAAATTCTGGCCCGGGCAAGGGGCCGCGTGGAGGCCCATGAACTTCTTCAGGCTGGCGTCACGCAGTTTTCCCGTGAAACCTTTTCCAGCGCGCTTGAGCTGGGACGTAAGACCTTAATGACGCTGGGCATGCATCCCCATCAGGCTTTTCGTGCGCAGCAGCATTTTCGCCGACTGGATATGCGTATGCTGCGTGAGCTGATGCCGAATCATGCGGACAGTCAGCAAATTTCGCGCGTAAAAGAAGCCCGTCGCGAACTGGAAGATATTTTTCAGGCAGAAATGCAGCATGAGAAACGGCAGTTTCACGGCTGGGACGAATATGAATAGGACATGTTATGCGTAAACGATTTATTGCCGGAGCAACCTGTCCAAAGTGCCAGGCCAAAGATACGCTGGCGCTGTGGAAAGAGAATAATGTTGATGTCGTTGAATGTGTTAAGTGTGGGCATCAGATGCGGGAAGCGGATAAACAGGCCAGGGGCCAGGTTCGCGAAAATGAACAGGTGATAGGAATTTTTCATCCTGAGTAGCGTTATGGCTCAGCTTTTTTTAAGCTGTGTCTTACAGCGGCGTTGAAATTCGTTACCATCGACGCAATTTAAAGCCTTACAGGTTGGCAAAAGGCCAACATTAAAAGGGCTCAAAGCTCTCAACGGTTAGGAGTAATCATGAAAGTAGCAAAAGACCTGGTGGTCAGCCTGGCCTACCAGGTACGTACAGAAGACGGTGTGTTGGTTGATGAGTCTCCGGTGAGCGCACCGCTGGACTACCTGCACGGTCATGGTTCCCTGATCGCCGGTCTGGAAAAAGCGCTGGAAAACCACGAAGCGGGTGACAAGTTTGAGGTGAACATCACTGCAGACGAAGCCTATGGTCATTACGACGACAACCTGGTTCAGCGCGTACCGAAAGATGTTTTTATGGGCGTTGACGAGCTGCAGGTTGGCATGCGCTTCCTGGCGGAAACCGATCAGGGCCCGGTGCCGGTGGAAATCACCGAAGTTGAAGACGAGCACGTAGTGGTTGATGGCAACCATATGCTGGCGGGTCAGAATCTCAACTTTAACGTTGAAGTGGTCGCCATTCGTGAAGCCACGGCTGAAGAACTGGCCCATGGTCACGTTCACGGTGAAGACGATCATCATCACGATCACGACCATGAACACGGTAAAGGTGGTTGCGGGGCTGGCGGCTGCGGCTGCCACTGATCGTCTTATGACAATCATTAAAAAGGGGCTTCGGCCCCTTTTTTGTGTCTGTCACAGCGGTTGGGCGTGCGCTTAGTAGTGCGGAGGTGGGATCTCTTCCGACTGTGAGGCGATCATTGAGGGTGCCGCTGATTTTAGCTTATCGGTCAGCAGACGCATCTGCTCGCGCAGGCGGCCCATCTCCAGCTCATGTTGAATCACCGTTTGATTCAGCTCTTCAATGGTATGCTCCTGAAAGGCCAGCCGACTTTCCAGCATCTCCATTCGCTCTTCAAACAACGCCTGTTGCATACTTTTTCCTCTCATGACGGCTTTGCGGCCTGGATTGCCCGAATCGTCTGATTCTAACGGTAAAGATGAGCCCGAAGTAGGGATAATCGCCTTAATTTCTGCCGGATGGTTGAAAACGGCTCTGTCAGACTGCATCTCAGTGGTGAAACTTTCGCTCAGGATAGCGGTCGGAAGTTAACTTAGTTCTCATTGCGAGATTGTGTAATTTTCTCGCGCACAGTTATAGTACGGGCTCAGTTCTGTACACGATTTCCGGGGCGAGAGGCTTCGGTTTTGGAGAAATGGATGAAATCACTGTTTAAAGTCACACTGTTAGCCACCACAATGGCCGTTGCGCTGCATGCACCGCTGACAATGGCCGCTGAAACCACCCCGGCTCAACAGGCACCACAACAGGCACCGCAGCCGGCACCGAAGAATGACGCCTTTAAAAATGACGACCAGCAGTCAGCCTATGCGCTGGGCGCATCGCTTGGCCGTTACATGGAAAACTCCCTCAAGGAGCAGGAAAAACTCGGCATCACGCTGGATAAACAGCAGCTGATCTCCGGCGTTCAGGATGCTTTTGCTGGCAAGAGCAAGCTCTCCGATCAGGAAATCGAACAGACTCTGCAGGCGTTTGAGACGCGCGTGAAGGGTGCCGCTCAGGCGAAGATGGAAAAAGATGCAAAAGAGAATACCCAGAAGGGTGACGCTTTTGCCACCAAATTTGCTAAAGAAAAAGGCGTGAAGAAGACCGAGTCCGGCCTGCTGTATCACGTTGAGAAAGAAGGTACCGGTGATATTCCTAAAGACAGCGATACCGTGGTGGTGAACTACAAAGGTACGCTGATCGACGGCACCGAGTTTGATAACTCTTACACCCGTGGTGAGCCTCTCTCCTTCCGTCTTGATGGCGTGATCCCTGGCTGGACAGAAGGTCTTAAGCACGTCAAGAAAGGCGGCAAGATCAAGCTGGTCATCCCACCGCAGCTGGCTTACGGTAAAAACGGCGTGCCTGGTATTCCTGCGAACTCCACGCTGGTGTTTGACGTTGAGCTTCTCGACATCAAACCTGCGGCCAAAGCAGATGCTAACGCTGAGAAACCTGCAGAATCACCTGCTGCTGCCCAGTCTAAATAATATTTTCACCGCCACACCTTGTGTGGCGGTGGTTTCCCTTTCGTTACCCCTGCTTTCATCCCATTCTTTGCGTTCTCCTGCATTTCATGACAAAGGTCAGGACAGATGTTTCTGATATTTGCTAGACTGCCCTCCGTTTAACTTCTTCAGAATAAGTCTGCCCTGCCGCTGTGCGACAGGCTCTTGCAACGGGTGGTGTCTTAATGTCTGGTACAACATTTACCGGTGATGTGACAGAGCTGGAGCTGCTGGAGCAGCGTCCCTTTGAGCAGTCCGACTTCGATATTCTGAAATCCTATGAAGCCGTGGTGGATGGGCTGGCAATGCTCATTGGCCCTCACTGTGAGATCGTGCTGCATTCGCTGGCGGACCTGAACTGTTCAGCAGTCAGGATTGCCAACGGGGAACATACCGGGCGCAAAGTGGGTTCACCGATTACCGATCTGGCGCTGCGTATGCTTCATGATATGAGTGATGCCGAAAGCAATGTTTCAAGAGCCTATTTCACCCGCGCGAAAAGCGGCGTGCTGATGAAATCCGTGACTATCGCCATCCGCAATGGTCAGCATCGCGCTATTGGCCTGCTGTGTATCAATATGAACCTGGACGTTCCCTTTTCACAGATTATGGCCACCTTCATGCCTCCTGAAACGCAGGACGTGGCATCATCGGTCAATTTTGCCTCGTCGGTTGAAGATCTGGTCATGCAAACGCTGGAGTTCACCATTGAAGAAGTCAGCGCCGATCGTAATATTTCGAACAACACCAAGAATCGTCAGATTGTCCTTAATCTCTATGAGAAGGGCATCTTCGACATTAAAGATGCGATCAATCAGGTTGCAGAGCGACTGAATATCTCCAGACATACCGTTTATCTCTATATCCGCCAGTTTAAAAGCGGCGATATCCAGAGTCAGGATCGCTAATGCGCTTTACGCTTCTGGTCACCGGGCCGGCTTACGGCACACAGCAGGCTTCCAGCGCTTATCTGTTTGCTCAGGCGCTGCTACGCAGTGGCCATAGCCTTGAGAGCGTATTCTTTTATCGTGAAGGTGTACTGAATGCCAGTCAGCTGACGTCGCCTGCCAGTGATGAGTTCGACCTCACCCAGGCCTGGCAGGCGCTGCATCAGCAGCACGGTGTGGCATTGCATATCTGTGTCGCGGCCGCGCTGCGACGCGGCATCGCCGATGTGCAGGAAGCCAAAAGTCAGGGGCTGCCCGCTGCAAATCTGGCTGAGGGCTTTGAGCTGACGGGACTGGGCGCGCTGGCTGAAGCGGCGCTGGTTGCCGAGAGGATGGTACAGTTCTGATGAAGCGCATTGCTTTTGTTTTCACCCAGGCGCCACACGGCAGCAGCGCAGGACGTGAAGGGCTCGATGCCGTACTGGCTACCTCCGCGTTAACAGACGAGATCGCGCTCTTTTTTATCAGCGATGGCGTTTTACAGCTTATGCAACAGCAGCAACCCGAAAAAATTATTTCGCGCAATTATAGTGCGACCTTTGGCGTGTTGCCTCTGTATGATATTGAGCGCTGCTATGTCTGTTCTGCCTCGCTGGCCGAGCGTGGCATCCCGGCCGATTTCCCGACAATCCTGCCGGTGGATACGCTCAAACCCGAGCAATTGCGAGCCGAGCTGGCAAAATACGATCGCATAATATCGTTCTGAGGACGCTATGCTACATACCCTGACTCACTCCCCCTTTCAGAGCGATTTCAGCGCGCTACTCCGGTTTCTGGCTGAGGGAGATGACCTTCTGCTACTTCAGGATGGGGTTCTTGCCGCACTGGAGGGGAGCCAGGCGCTTGAATTAGTGCTGCGCGCCCCCATATCGGTTTACGTGCTCGAAGAAGATATCAGCGCGCGCGGGCTTTCTGGTCAAATTTCGCCCAGAGTAACTGCAGTAAGCTATACTGACTTCGTCGCGCTGGCAGTAAAAAATCCACAACAAATGGCCTGGTAATGAATGATATCCTGGTTATTTCTTGACACCTTTTCTGCTCAGCCCTAAAATTCCGCGTCCTCGTTATACCACGAGGCGATTTATCACGTGTTTACGAAGCAAAAGCAAATCCCAGGAGCTATTTGATGGCAACAGTTAACCAGCTGGTTCGCAAACCACGCGCACGCAAAGTTGCAAAGAGCAACGTGCCTGCGCTGGAAGCCTGCCCGCAGAAACGTGGTGTATGTACTCGCGTATATACTACTACTCCTAAAAAACCGAACTCCGCACTGCGTAAAGTATGTCGTGTTCGCTTAACCAACGGTTTTGAAGTTACCTCCTATATTGGTGGTGAAGGTCATAACCTGCAGGAACACTCCGTGATCCTGATCCGTGGCGGTCGTGTAAAAGACCTGCCAGGTGTGCGTTACCACACCGTTCGTGGCGCGCTGGACTGCTCAGGTGTTAAAGACCGTAAGCAGTCTCGCTCCAAGTACGGCGTGAAGAAGCCAAAGGCTTAATGGTTCTCCGTTAAGTAAGGCCAAACGTTTTATCTTAAATGTCATAATAAACTCGTAGAGTTTTGGACAATCCTGAATTAACAACGGAGTATTTCCATGCCACGTCGTCGCGTTATTGGCCAGCGTAAAATCCTGCCAGATCCTAAGTTCGGATCAGAGCTGCTGGCAAAATTTGTAAATATCCTGATGGTAGACGGTAAAAAATCTACTGCTGAATCAATCGTCTATACCGCGCTTGAGACCCTGGCTCAGCGTTCAGGTAAAAACGAGCTGGAAGCCTTTGAAGTCGCCCTGGACAACGTCCGCCCAACCGTGGAAGTTAAATCCCGTCGCGTTGGTGGTTCTACTTATCAGGTTCCAGTTGAAGTCCGTCCGGTTCGTCGTAATGCTCTGGCAATGCGTTGGATCGTTGAAGCTGCTCGTAAACGCGGTGATAAATCAATGGCTCTGCGCCTGGCGAACGAACTTTCTGATGCTGCAGAGAACAAAGGTACTGCAGTTAAGAAACGTGAAGACGTTCACCGTATGGCCGAAGCCAACAAGGCGTTCGCTCACTACCGCTGGTAACAGCTTCGTAGTTGTTATTAACCCAGCGGACGTCCCAGTGACTGAACCGCTGGGTTTTACTAACTTAGAACGTCCGAGAATCAGAGGAATCAAATGGCTCGTACAACACCCATTACACGCTACCGTAACATTGGTATCAGTGCACACATCGACGCCGGTAAGACGACCACCACCGAACGTATTCTGTTCTACACCGGTGTAAACCACAAAATCGGTGAAGTTCATGATGGCGCCGCCACCATGGACTGGATGGCACAGGAGCAGGAGCGTGGTATTACCATTACCTCCGCTGCGACCACCGCTTTCTGGTCTGGTATGGCTAAGCAGTTCGAGCCGCACCGCGTTAACATCATTGACACCCCCGGACACGTTGACTTCACTATCGAAGTAGAACGTTCTATGCGTGTTCTCGACGGCGCAGTAATGGTTTACTGTGCGGTTGGTGGTGTGCAGCCACAGTCTGAAACCGTATGGCGTCAGGCGAACAAATATAAAGTTCCACGCATCGCGTTCGTTAACAAAATGGACCGTATGGGTGCTAACTTCCTGAAAGTTGTTGGCCAGATTGAATCACGTCTGGGCGCAACGCCGGTCCCTCTGCAGCTGGCTATCGGCGCAGAAGAGAAATTTACCGGTGTTGTTGACCTGATCAAGATGAAAGCCATCAACTGGAACGACGCTGACGCAGGCGTGACCTTCGACTACGAAGAGATCCCAGCTGATATGAAGGAACTGGCTGAAGAATGGCGCCAGAAACTGATTGAAGCCGCAGCAGAAGGTTCTGATGAACTGATGGAGAAATTCTTCGGTGGCGAAGAGCTGTCTGAAGAAGAGATCAAAGCTTCCCTGCGTAAGCGCGTACTGAATAACGAAATCATCCTGGTTACCTGCGGTTCTGCATTTAAGAACAAAGGTGTTCAGGCGATGCTGGATGCAGTAATCGAATATCTGCCGTCACCGACTGACGTGACTGCGATCAACGGTTTGCTGGATGATGGCAAAGACACCCCAGCCGTACGTCACTCCGATGACGACGAGCCGTTTGCTGCGCTGGCGTTTAAAATTGCTACCGACCCGTTTGTAGGTAACCTGACGTTCTTCCGCGTGTACTCCGGTATCGTTAACTCCGGTGACACCGTGTATAACCCGGTTAAATCTGCTCGTGAGCGTCTGGGCCGTATCGTACAGATGCACGCCAACAAACGTGAAGAGATCAAAGAAGTTCGCGCAGGCGATATCGCTGCGGCGATTGGTCTGAAAGACGTGACTACCGGTGACACTCTGTGTGATCCAGACAATGTGATCATTCTGGAGCGTATGGAATTCCCTGAGCCGGTAATCTCCATCGCGGTAGAACCAAAAACCAAAGCTGACCAGGAAAAAATGGGTCTGGCTCTGGGGCGTCTGGCTAAAGAAGACCCGTCATTCCGCGTATGGACTGACGAAGAAACTAACCAGACCATTATTGCCGGTATGGGTGAGCTGCACCTCGACATCATCGTTGACCGCATGAAGCGTGAATTCAACGTTGAAGCGAACGTCGGTAAACCTCAGGTTGCTTACCGTGAAGCAATTCGCGCGAAAGTTACCGATATCGAAGGTAAACACGCCAAGCAGTCTGGTGGTCGTGGACAGTACGGTCATGTTGTTATCGACATGTACCCACTGGAGCCGGGCGTTAACCCTAAAGGTTACGAATTTGTCAACGATATCAAGGGTGGTGTGATTCCTACTGAATACATCCCTGCGGTTGACAAAGGTATCCAGGAGCAGCTGAAATCAGGTCCTCTGGCTGGTTATCCGGTAGTTGATCTGGGCGTTCGTCTGCACTTTGGTTCTTACCATGACGTTGACTCCTCAGAGCTGGCGTTCAAACTGGCAGCTTCTATTGCGTTCAAAGACGGCTTTAAGAAAGCAACTCCAGTACTGCTTGAGCCGATCATGAAGGTTGAAGTAGAGACGCCGGAAGAGAACACCGGTGACGTTATCGGTGACCTTAGCCGTCGTCGTGGTATGCTTAAGGGACAAGAATCAAACGCTACTGGCGTTGAGATTCACGCTGAAGTTCCACTATCTGAAATGTTCGGATATGCAACTCAGCTGCGTTCTCTGACTAAAGGCCGTGCTTCATACTCGATGGAGTTCCTGAAGTATGATGATGCGCCGAACAACGTCGCTCAGGCCGTTATCGAAGCTCGTAGCAAATAAGCTACAGTTTTAAAATATTGATCCTATGCTCTCACCGCAGTGTGAGAGCATTAAAGTAAGGAATATCGTCGTGGCTAAAGAGAAATTTGAACGTAACAAACCGCACGTCAACGTTGGTACTATCGGACACGTTGACCACGGTAAAACTACCCTGACTGCAGCTATCACCACCGTTCTGGCTAAAACCTACGGCTGTCTCTTATACACATCT
>NZ_JBLREF010000012.1:0-44751 GCF_047918655.1 Erwinia sp. PPS120
CCCACCCCAGATATGAGAACCAGTCTCGTGGGCTCGGAGATGTGTATAAGAGACAGCTAATAGTTAAATATACGCGCGTATATTTAACTATTAGTTATGTTAATCGTAACGCATTCTCATGTCAATATACATCGTGCATCCTTTTTGTGTTACGTTGATTCTCGTATTTTGGTTACGTTAATTGGTCGGTTATTTTTACATCGACATATTGCTATGTCTTATAAATGTGTTACGATAACTTAATCGCAAAAATGAGGGGGGTAGCATGGCAAAAATCAAGATAGGCGAGATGGTGAACCGCCTGATAGCGGAAGTTGATGAAATCGACGCCTCGGACATTCCGCAGGGAATCAAAACCAAAAAGCACAAGGCCGCCGCCAGTAGGTTTAAAAATGCTCTGTTTGCGGACAAGCGGAAATATCGCGGAAAGGGTCTGGCAAAGCGCGTAACAGCGAACACGTACAACACGTACATGAGCCGGGCGCGTTCGAAATTTGATGACCGACTACATCATTCTTTTGAAAAAAACGTGATCGATATGGCCGCAAAGTACCCGCTTTACGCCGACGAGCTTAATTCCTGGTTAAACCTGCCGGTGAAGGAAATCCGCGTGCGCGCTGCGGCCCTGAAAGAGCGCCTGAAGGAAATCATGCCGTTGTCCGAAGCGTTAGGCGAAGTTCGCCCGGGAACAAAGGCGGCAGAGAAGAAAGTGATCGCGCTCGGGTCGAAATACCCAGGGTGGAAACTTGCCCTGTTTGACCTGAACGCACCAGACTGGCGGGAAGCCCGCGAGCGGCTTTACAAGTATTTCCAGGAGGGCGATCGCCTGCTCGATGACCTGATGAGCCTGCGGATTAATCATGAGGTCATGTATGCGCTGACGTTAAGCCAGGCCGAGCGCGTATCGATACAGAAACGATGGGGCGACGTGCTCGACGAGAAAAAGCGCAGCACTGTTCTGATAGATTACCCGGCCTATATGCAGGCCGTGTTAGACATACTGCATACCCCGACCAGTCAGTACAGCTTTAACACGCGAACCAGCATGGCCCCGCTTGCTTTTGCGCTTGCTGCGGTATCTGGCCGCCGCATGATTGAGATTATGCGATTAGGTGAGTTCACCCCTACAGGCCGCTACACGGTCGATTTTGTCGGGCAGGCTAAAAAGCGCAGTGAAGAGGACGGCACGCCCCGGACTATCTACACGCTTTGCGATAGCGCCCTGTTTGTTGACCGCCTGAATATACTGCGCGGCAGTGCGGCCGCAGCCGATTTTGACGAGGTGGTTAAAGGCTACGGCGAAGACGACACGCGATCAGAGAATGGCAGGATTTCCACCCTGCTTGGCAACTCTTTTAACGCCTGGGTAAAAACGTTCTTCAGCGATGACCGGCGGGTTTTCAAGGATAGCCGCGCTATCTATGCCCGCATCGCCTATGAGTCATGGTTCCGCGTTGACCCCCGCTGGGCCAAAGTCGATGAGGACGTGTTCTTTTCTGAAATCCTCGGTCACGACGACGAAGGGACGCAGCTGCACTATAAGCAGTTCAAGCTGCATAACTTTTCGCGGAGCTGGAAATATGAAACAGGCGAGCAAAACAGCCGACTGGCAGGGCTTCACGAACTGGACGACATGATGCCCGGATTTGCACGCGGCGACGCGGCCATTAAGTTACATGATGAAGTAAAGCGCATAATCGAAGCAGAACCCGGGGCGATTATTAACAGTACCCGCCTGCGCAAGCTGGGTTTCAATACCCTGCTGATTCAACGCTATTTGGAGGTTGCAGCTGATGCGCTGGGGCAGACGATCGGGGAGAACGGGCGCCTGCAGCTGGCAGAAAACGTTAAAGCCATCGTGCTGGATAATGACGAGCACGCCGAAGAGCTGGCAGACGATGAGGCAGAAGAGGAAGAGGCCGACGACGCCCACGAAGACGACGAGATAGAGCTGGTGGAGGAAAGCACCGATGAACCTGCTGCAGCCGAACCTCCGACCGAAGAACGCCCCCGCTTTGACGCCCCAAAGCGCAACGATAATGGCGAATGGGTGATCCGTTATGAGTTTGGCGGCCAGCGCTATGCGTGGACCGGCAGCGCTGAAAATATTAAGGATGCAATGATGAAGGCGTGGGAGGCGTATCACTGATGATTTATCGCAGAGGATGGGTGCCGGTTCTTTATCGGTATGAACTCGAAAAAAGGCTCAAAGCGCAAGGCTTCGAAAACTGGAAAGCGATCACGCGGTTTTTATGTGAAGGGGATGCGAAAGCCTACTACGACAGCGAGATTATGCCCGACGAGTATGCTTATCAGGTCGTTAATAACACTGAATGGCAAGCCTCGCGCGACGCAACGTTCTGGCAGCGCCTTAACAGGCTGTGGTTTGTGCCGTTGTGGGTGATGACAATGCCATTTCAATGGCTTTTCCGGGGCCGGATAGGTTTTAACACCACGTCAAAATTCGCGAAGGTCTGTTCCAGAATTACCGGCTTGGAGTAAATGTAAAGCTGGCCGCCCGGCCAGCCTTTCAGTTGTCTAACACGCGCACGTCGTTCAGAACGTGCGTTATCACCCCAAAACAGATCCCCTCTTCGCCGCTGGCTTCATCATCGGTCAGAGCCAGACGGCGACCAGGGTGATTCAGTTCCTGCAAATGAATCTGCGGAACGGTCCGGTACCTCACCAGCCTGAAAGAGCCGTCAATTTTCGCGGCGATAATGCTGCCATCAGACGGTTTGCTGTCACTGTTAACGACCAGCAAAGCGCCCTTTTTAATTCCATCCTGTGACGAATCTGCATCAGCTTTAAATAGGTAAACTGACGGCCTATTGGTATTACAGAGGCCATCAAGAGAAATTCGTGATTCTGTGTAGTCCTGAGCGGGAGACGGGAAACCCATAATTTTTGCCCTCCTATTTTACTGTATTTTTATACAGTATAAATGAGGGCGAAAATAAGGGAAGCAGGTAAAAGAAGATTGCGACATAGCAGCTTGATTAGTACCGGAAAAAATTATCACTGAGCGCAAGCCGCTGCGCTTATTTTCTGTAAAGGCTGTTCTGAATGCACTCGAAAATATTTTTATAACCGCTTTAAAAATTTGTTATCTCTACTGATTACAGTGAATGGCGTTGAAGGCTGCGCCACTGATGTCTGGGCAGATTCCTCGCCGTTTCCCCGTGATCCAGATCTTTCCTTACTTATAAGACCTACCAAAACATCTGGATCACACCTTCGCGCCTGTTTTGCCCCTGTGTCAGCTTGCTTGCAGGCGTTTCAGGGCGGCATGTTCGCCGGGATTCAGCGAGCCGATATGGTCGGCCAGATACATTCCCGCGAGTGTTGCGCGCGCCAGCTGCACCGGCATAGCCGCCAGCTGCTTCAGTTCGTCGCTGGTAAGCACGCTGACAACCCACCGGAGTGGGACCGGCGTGTCAGCCACGGCCAGCGCTACGGCGGCCTCTGCGGCGTTCTGCGAAGCGCCATTGCTGGACGCGGTGATGTCGCAATCGCGTGATCCAGATCTTTCGTTATCTATAAGACCTAAGAAAAGATCTGGATCATCACTTCCGCCCATTTCCACCGGTTCCGCCTTCGCGTTAAAGAACGATTTCCCGGCGTCAGCACGCAGCGCGTTCAGACTGTTCATGAATGCCACCGAACCGGCATCCAGACGCATCACACGCGCCCCACGCGCGCCAATGCGGTCATTCTCAACCACGAAGCCGAGTGCGCCGCAAATGTCCTTAAAAACGACGTCAGGGCGTTTTTTAGCGCCATTACGTCCGAGGTAGCCACCGAAGCGCAGAACGTTGTTAAACGCGTCCACGCCAGCCAGCTCGACCACGGCGGTCAGCGCTTCTTTCTGCGCCTCTTTCGTCGCCTGTCCGCTGCCGGTCCGGGTATCAATACCGCACTTCTCAAAGTACAGGCGCAGCGCTTTACTGTGCAGGGCTGCAAAGGTGCGGTTCGGCACCTCGACCAGCGGCTGATGGCGTACAGTGAATGATGCAACACCCGGCTGCAGCTTGCGGAATTTTGCGTCAGCCTCTTCGCGTGTGTGTGCAGTAATGGAAACAAAGTTGGTGCGCATGGCTTTACGGAAACTGTAAGAGAAACAGATCATCGCCTGATGGTCATCAATGGCCGCTGCCGTAGCGTCGTCCATGTTCATCAGCTCCAGCAGGCTTAATTTTTTCCGGCCACCGTCCATGTAAAACGCCAGCGTTTCAGGCGTCACATCGAGCATCAGTTCGTTTTCTATTTCCCAGCGGGCCAGCTGTGCCTGCTGCACCACGTCGAGATATTCCGCGTCCATCAGCTGTTCGCGCTCTTCATCAGACGGCGTTACGGCTTCCATGTGGACCAGTACGGTCTGCTCCCATACCCGCTCGCGTGACTCCTTGCGCATCTGCTTCCCGGCTTCACTGCGCGGGTCGCTCGGGGCCAGCTGCTTCACGGAATAGCCGTCGGCCTCCAGAATCAGGATCAGGTTATTTTTGAAGTCGTTGCGGGCGGCGGCTTCCTGCGCCGCCAGGCGGAACTGCATATCAGTAAAATCAGTATCAGCCAGACCAAACGAGGCGCGGCGCGCTTCCGGGTCCAGGCGGATATCAGTAACGTGATTCAGGAAAAAGTCGGTATAGCTGACGGCACCGGCAAAGCCATTGCGGCGGGCGTCTTCGCTGGTTTCCTTACGGCCCGGCAGCTGCGCCAGCCCGATCAGAAATTCGCGGGCCTTACGGTCGCGGCGCAGCATCTGAATCGCATCTGACGGCACGATCTGGCCGCAGAACATGCCGAAATGCCGGGTAAAGTGACGGTGTTCGTCCAGTGAAACGCCGGAAGAAATCGCGGGGCTGTAAATGAGGCCGTCATAGTTGCGCACGCAGCCATTCGGGTCACTCATGAACGCCTTAACGTCGTCCTGCATTTTTGTGTCCTGGCTGACGTACAGCCAGCGCTTATCAGGGAAGTCGGTGATCAGCTGGTCGTAAACCTGCTGGCCGAACGCTTTGGAATCGGTCGCAATCAGGATCTTTTCTTCGCGTTTGGCAGCCGCCATGATTTCGAAATAAACGCGGTCGCGGTCGGTGTACAGCACGCGCAGTGGCTGGCGCTCTTCGCTGCCGTCTTCCGGGTCGCAGGTCACATCGACCGGCAGTTCGATAACGTGAATTTTTTCCCACTGCGGCAGGCCGGTACGCTGGCGCTTCTGCATCGC
Source organism: Erwinia sp. PPS120 (assembly GCF_047918655.1). Classification (GTDB taxonomy): domain Bacteria; phylum Pseudomonadota; class Gammaproteobacteria; order Enterobacterales; family Enterobacteriaceae; genus Erwinia; species Erwinia tasmaniensis_A. The sequence continues at coordinate 5,228 of NZ_JBLREF010000012.1, forward strand.
CAGTTCGCAGAACGTGACAAGTGAATCGTTGGCGTCAGCATCGACCAGCAGCGCGCATTCTGTGGTACGGGCAAACGCATCGATCAGGTGATTGAACACGCTGACCGGGTTTTCCATCGCCTTGCCGATAAGAATGCCGCGCAGGCCCTGCGTGGCTTCGTCCAGCCCGATGAAATCGTGGTTGTTCATCAGGGGCTGCCACTTAGGCTTAATGATGGAGTTAATGCAGATCGTCAGCTTGTTAATCAGCTCGGGGGAAATGCCACCCATATCGTCTTTGTAGTAGAACACCGCCGAGTCGCGCTGGTTGCCTTCGTCGTCCAGCTGCATGACGCTGTTCATAGACAGCATCAGGCTGACACGGTTTGCCAGTGCCACGCCGCGATGTGACTGCTGCATGATAGGGCGCATCAGGTTACGCGTCTTGCCTGAACCCATACCGGCACGAACAATAACCGGACCGGTCTTTGAAAGGCGCATCACAAGGTCGAGGACCTGCGGGGTGATTTTTGAGGTTTTCAGCCTGCGATAATCAACGTGTTCCGGGCGGAATCGTGAGTCAGTGATCGCATCAGTAAAGCCGCGCGCTTCCATTGCGGCTTTTTTCTTGAGGCGGTATTTCCATTCAATGCGGCTGTGTGCGCTGATGGTTAACGCTTCATCTGCCTGCATTTCTTTAAGCCGGTCAGCGATCATCGCTTTCACTTCGTCGCGACTCAGTTCGCCCGGGCAGGACAGCATGGCCACATCAACGCACTGAAAAACCTGCTTTTCAAACTGGTCTGAATTTTCCTGACTCATAAAGCGCAGCTTTTGAAGCGCGGCATCGTACAGGTTAGCCGGACGGCTCAGGCGGTTCGCCTGTGCTTTCATCTGGCTGACAGTTTCAATGCGGCCATTCAGAACAAACAGGTCGTTGAAATCGTTCCCGTTTTCATCATAAAACGTCGGGAAAATACATTTGATCCCGGCATCCGGGAAGGCTTCCAGAATTTCAAGACCGGTAAGCATACCGGTGTTGCCTTTACGGGGCTTAAGGCGGTCATTATCCAGCGCGCAGGTAATATCAAATCCGCACTCGAGATCAATCAGCTGGCGCACGACGTGGATCATGTTACCGGCAGAAATGGCGACGACAACCGCATCGAACCGCCCAGGCTCAGCCAGGAACACAGATGCAGCGGTCGCAAAACCTTCCGCGACGGCCACGCGCTGCGCGTTCTCAAGCGAGCCAATAACAAAGGCCGCGCCGACATAGCTGACTTCTTCAATCGCTGCGGTCTGGCGCTTTTTGCCGTTCATGAAAATGCGTTGCCAGCCCGCCAGTTTACCGGCCTGCTCACCGTTCAGATGGCGCAGCGGGATCGCCATAAACTCGGCTTTACGTCCTGTGTGACCACGGACACACATCGTCACGCGGCGCACGTCACAATGCGCAAATACCGGCGCGATACGCTTTTCGATGGCGTAAGGATGTGAGCCATCTTCACGCGGCGCGGCGTCAAATGCGTCTTTAATCCGGTTCCACTCTTCGCGGGCTTCTGCTGCTTCCTGTGCGCGGCGTTTAGCCTCAACAGCAGCAATCTGTTCGCGCTCAAGGCGGCGCGCTTTCTGCTGCTGGCGACGTTCTTCACGGCGGCGGATCTCTTCCGGGGTCTGTGTGACCACGGTCGCACAGCGGCGCATGTGTTCGTCGTATTCGCGTTTCAGGAAGTCATAGCCGTTCCACTCACCCGCGCCTTTCTGCTTAACAACAAAGTTAATGAACGGGTAACGGATGCGCCCGCTGCTGCGGATATTGGAATAAATATCGGCATGGCCTTTCAGCCGGGGTTCGGTGGTGATGGGGTAGCGGCGGTTATAGGTGCGGAACTTCGTCTGAAGGCCGTCACCGTCAATCAGGCGGATGGAAGATGCATTCGCAGACCAGTCAAAACCGGCCTGTTCGGCTATCTGTGCGACTTCGTGGTCGCCAGCCCTGAAAAGCTCATAGGGATCGGAGTTATAAAACTCCTGGTAAAAATCCGTTATTGTCATTTTTTAACCAGAATCAGTACGCATTGAACTTGCGCACAGGGTCCGGTCTTAGCTACAATAAAGTCGCTCGCTAAAGCATCTTTAGTTGTGTCGCTAAGACCAGCTAAAAGAATTAGAGGAAGAACCCGGTCGGCAAAACCGGGTTTTTTTTCGTCCCGAATTCGGAACTGCCTACTAATTCGCCAATTTATAGCCTGACCTGCGCGTCGTTATTACCGGCAAAATAATAACGGCGTCAAGCCGACTTTACAAACATGGAAAGCATGTTTGTCAGATCTTTTTTACTGTCCAGGCTTTCGCCATCGCCACGATGGGGTGTAAATACTCAATTTCGTCATATCGGAACACTTCTCGGTTATTCAGTTCCTTCAATGAATTGAATACAAAACTATCGCCCATATCCGTAATCAGGGTCATGATGGCAATAAAGTTATCATCCCGGCGTAATTTCACCAAATGCGTTTCGCCAGTTATCGGACGTACATCAGAATCGGCAATAATCAGATCGCCCGCCTGAAACGCTGGCGCGCCCCGGCTGTCAGCGATGCGAACCGCATACAGCCTGCGCGCAACGTTGTTCGGCACATCCACGAACTGCTGGTCCGCCGCGTTCTGCACGCCATCTTTTAAAAATACGTCACTGGGGCCGGTCAGCGTTGTTCCAACAATCGGGATACCGTGCTCCGAACTGGCATCCTTCCCTGTTAAAACCCATTCCGGCGAACGTCCGTAAATCTTCGCAAGTTTAAGAGCCAGATCCAGCGTTGGCATACCGTCCGTTCTTTCAAGGTGTCCGAGAGCAGCATGCGTACAGCCAATTGCCTCGGCAACCCCGCGCAGACTGTAGGCGCTGGCATTATTGGGGTTCGCGTGTTTCAGCTCTTCGCGGCGAGCTTTCAGCCATTGTCCTCTGTTCATGCGCCCGATAATAACCTACCAACGTTAAGCCAGCTATACGTAAGTTTGACATGAAGGATAAATATTAATCCTGATGGAAAATACGCTTTACAATCATGTTAAGCCTGCTTACCATTCAGACCCATGAATACCGCCGACGTTATTGCCTTCTATGGCACCAAAGCCGCCGCAGCGCGCGCCCTGAACGTTCACCGACTGGCCATTTACCAGTGGGGCGATAACGTGCCGTTTGCGCGTCAGTTTGAAATCGAAGTGAAGACCGGCGGGTACCTGAAATCAGACTACACGCTGGCCAGAGAGCACCGGAACGCCACCCGACACGCCTGTAAGGAAATGCGCTAATGCTTGATGAGTTTGTCCGGGGCCAGCTACGCAACGCCCTTTCCGACCTGCCTATGACGCAGAAAGGCCAGATCGCCATCATGAGCGATACCGCCGCCGGAGAAGGTTACACAGACCGGCCGCTGCGCTGCATCGAGTCAGAGGGCAGCACTGTCGAGGTGGAAGCGGAGCCGGTGCGCTATCACGAAGGAAAAAAGTACAAACAGAATAAGCCCCTGATTCTGGAAAGCGGCTTTCAGTCATCCATCTGGCGGCAGGCCGTTAACCGGCTGCCGGAAGAAGGGATAGCCTGGGCGAAATACTGCTACGGGGATTCGACGCGCTTTGAGTTTCAGGTCGCCATCTGTCATGAGGTCTGGAGCCGTTTTCAGGCGCTGGCGTCACTTGCCGGGCTGAAAAAAATGAGCGCTAAAACCAGCCAGAAAGTTCAGGCCCTCGCCTGGCTGGCTGTGCAGGTTTCGGCCAGCCAGATAAATGGCGGAAGCCGTGAATACAGCCCCGCCGAACTCAGCCGCTTAATCGGCATTAAGCCAGACAATTGGCAGCACAACTACCTTCCGCGCTGGTCGCTTCTTATCAGCGCCTGCAATGACTACGACAAAGAGGTGATCGGATATGTGGGGCGACAGCTCAAAGCAGAACGCCACCGGCGGCGAGATTGCCGGGTGCCTGTGTAAGCAACTTATGCGGCGTAACCCGGGGCAGCCCTCACTGCGTTACTCAGCTGTGCGCAGTGAATATCTGATGTTCTGCCCGTCCTGCGGCATCCGTACTTACCCGGCCAGCAACAAGCAGAGCGTGATCGCAGAATGGAACGGCATGAACCGCCCGGGCGATCCGTACATTGCCGAACTGTGGGAAGAGAAATTTTATAACCAGCAGAATGCGCCGATGAAGCAACCGGCCGAAGCGGCGAACTGTGTGACCACGGACACACACGAAAGGGCCATTTAATATGAATGATATTTACGCCGCAGCCGGTCGGGGAATGACGCCCGACACTGAATATAATTTTACAGATGAATACCTGATGCGTTTAAAAGGCGTGGATTTTATTCCTGTGCGAAAAAGAAAAGACTTTATCAATCGAAATGAAAATGCATTTCACCGAAATTATCTGACGCCATTAATGCGCAGCGTGAATAAATCCCGTTTCAAATTTCAGGACTCAAAAAAATGAAAGCGTTTAAAGTTATTTTTCCGTACATCACGACAAAAGAAATTCCAGAAGATATTAATCTCCGTTTAGAAGGTCATGCGTTTTCTGAATTAAAAGATGGGCAGACTAAATCAACAGGCTTTGCACTCTTAACGGAATCCGATCGTTTTATTCAGTCTGACAACCGATATTTATTTCATTACTGCGAGCAGACGCGAAAAGCTGACACAAATGCCGTGCGCAATATTTTAAGCGACCGCCTGCAAAAAGTTGAAGAGGAAGGCCGGGAACTGACAGAGGAAACCCGGGGAGAATTGCAGGCCATCGCAGAGCGTGAAGCGACTAAGTTCGCAGCTATTAAGCACTCGGGCGTCTTCATCTTGTTTGATGCGCCAGCCGGTCGCGTGTGGTGTGCAGGCAGCACCATTAACAAGTGTGAGGCCGCACTGAAACGTCTGCGCAGAGCACTCGGCAGCTTGGACACAGAGCCGGTCGTGCTGACCTTTGCCAGCCGTCGCCTTTCACGCCTGCTTAGTTGTGGCACCCTGCTGGCTGATGAATCCCTGCGCGTCCCGGAGTACGGAAAAGTGATTGCGCATGACACACATGACAGCAACAGTGCGCGCATGACGTTTGAGGGTTTTTCTCTGCTGGATTCCAGCGTCAGCGAAGTTCTGACTGACCGCGTAGTCAGCGCGGTTGAGATGGAACTGACCCAGCCTGACCCTAATGGCGGTAAGGCGAAGATAGTGGCGTCATTAGTACTTAAAGTCCCTGAAAAAGCGGGCGTCAGCCTGTCGGGCCTCTGGTTTGCAGGTGGCGCGTCTGAAAGCGTATCGGAGCAGGACCACGCCTCGGATATGCAGATTGTTGCGAAAACCTGCCAGCAGATTATGGACGGCTTAACCCGATTCATGAACCGTGGGGATCTGTGATTATGTCTGCAATTCAGCAGGCTAACGCCATGAAGGCGGTGCGCGTTCGCAGCGACCAGATGATTGCGAAGGGGTGCGACGGGTTTGTGTCGCTCGATGTGCTGCGCTTTGACGTGGGCCTGTCTACGCGTGCGCTTCGCCGCATCTATGACGCAGCAGTGTCGGAGGGAAAGCTGCAGCGAAAAAGCGACACGCGCGCCGACGGCATCAGTCGTTCTCACGCCTACCGCACTGTTCTGGCAGGTGCATAGCGCTGCCTGTAACATGTGTTGAAATATCGTCATAACTATGTAAGGAGGCTGCGACCTCCTTTTTGGCGTTAATTGGGCCGTCAGGCTTTATTTAGCACAAAATAATCCGGTGTATATTGATAAAATTTTGGGTTGCATAAATTATCGGGCATACAGCAAAGACCCTGGCTGTTAATGTGCGGTCATTTTCTTTTAGATTTACGGGATGTATCGCAAAGAAGGTGTTTATTAAAGTGCAACTACCAAATTTATTTTTGTGTTTCAGTAGACGGATGTTGGAAGTTCGGATAATGTATCCGCATTCAGATTTATCCAATGTACATTTTTTAGGAAGTGCTTATTTCGCGCCAGGCGAAACAGGCATAACCCGCCATTCCGGCGGGCGAGTTTGGTTAAAGTTAATCACGGATTGTAACAATGATGAATGCAACAACATCGCCTCATGCCCCCGAGCGAGTTAACCAGCTGCTGAACCAGATGCGTCACGGAATGAGCATCATGCGCTTAGCGATGGAATCAAGCGAAGGTGTGTCCCTGACCCCGGAAATGCTGTGTTTTCTGGATCAGTGGATCGAACACATTGACGAGATGAAAAACTGTGCAGCAGGCGCAGAACTTACTGCCTGAAATTGGTATCGGTTCCGGCCTGCTGTGTGTCCGTGGTCACACGGCGGATTTTGAGTATGACACGCTGATATTAATGGTTCCTCCGCACGCTGCCGCATACCGCTCCAGCGTGCTCAGCTTGACCCCGCCCGGGTTGTTTTCCAGCTGTGTGATCGTTGACGGCGTGACGTTGAGGCGTCGCGCCAGCTCTGCCTTGTTAATGTTGGCGTGCTCACGCAGACCAGCCAGGAGGGCCACCACGGCCAGCTCTCTGTCTGCATCGTTGTACCCCTCTACCGCCGCCTCAGTATTCAGCATGCGGCTTTTGAGTTCTTTTATTCCGACCGGTTTCATTCAAAATCCCCCAGGCGCTGCCGCGCCAGATTTATCGCCCGCACGGGCGTGGTCTGCGTCTTCTTCACAAAGGCGTGCAGAAGATAAATTTTCTGGTCCTTCTCGTAACAGTAGAGCGTTCTGGCAATATCGGCCCCGCCTACTCTCAGCTCAAACAGCCCGCCGCCAATCACCTTACTGTGCGGCATTTTCAACCGCCCTTCTGTTTCCAGCCGCTCAATCAGCCGGAACATCTGACCACGCAGGCGGTCAGGTAATTCCGCCAGCTCCTTCGCGGCCAGTTCGTGCGCCAGTACAGTATACATTGCGTCTCCTTGTGAACGAAAAGAAGTTTATCGCAGGCGCAATATTAAGTCAAAGGTAAAAGTTTAGTTATAACTAAATATTTATGTTTACGTGAAGATATGGCAGAGCTATTCTTTCGGTCGCAACGGGACGCCACCCGCTGCAATCCTTAAAAACGACAGGAGATAAGATGGACCAGTTAATTGAGTTTCCTTACTGCGGCGGCATCGTCCGGGTGCAGGTGCAGGCAAAAGCGGTGATCGTGAATTTTTTCGGTCAGCGATTCCAGTTCAGCGCCACTAAAGCCGCGCTGCGCGAACGTGTCAGGCTGGAAATCCGCAAGGCTGGCCTGTCCAGCCAGCTGGACAGAATCATCAGACGTGAGGCCGCCACGGCCCGCAAACACATGTAACAGGAGGCGCGCGGGCGGCAGCTCTGCCGCCCGCAGTCACCGAACCGCCGGAACGCCATCCGGCAGCGAAAACCGACAGGGGAACATATGAAAACTATCAGTGACATTGAGGCGTTCGCGGAGCTGGCAAGCGCGCGTGATGGTCTCGGCGAAATCGCAGAACGCCTATACCTGCTTCACAAAAAAGCCAAAAATGACGAGACACCGGAAGGCCGCATGCTGGCGCGGTCAGTCCGCGAGCTACAGCTGCAGCTGTGCGACTCACAGCGGAAAATGGCCGACTTAGCCGCGTGCTATCACTGAAACCTGATTTATCTAAGGGGTAGTAAAATGAGCGAAGTAATGCGTTTAAGCCTGGATATGCAGTTCGCAAAATCGCAGTACAAAGAAGATGAAAACGGGAATCTCGTTTATTACAAAGACTACGCCGCCCTTAAGGAAGACCGCGACGCACTGGCGGCTAGGGTGAAGCAGCTGGAGTGGGATAGCGTATTCATTCCAAAGGACATTGAAGCGGCCTTAGCGGTAATGGGTGTAGCGCTTCCTGAGTCGAAAGAAGAGTTCAATTTCTCAATCAATCGTTGGGTACAGCGGTTAGTTGATCGGGTGATTCGCATCGTGCCAGAGCTTGATGCAGAGCGTAATAATTTGCGGGCTGAGGGTGCCGCCTCCGTAGGGACGCTGATTCGTGCTTGCGCGCATGAGTTCCCGGATAGCGCTGAGGACATTGTGGAAGAGTGCGCCATGATTGCTGACAACAGAGCTACTAGCCTCCGATCCGAATCCGCAGAGTCAGATCGTGACAAGTGGAAAGAGGCCGCTATCGCCGCACATGAAGAGTCTGAACTGATACTTGCGAAGCTGGCAGAGCTGGAAAATCAGAAGCCGCTAGGTTACACAGCACCTTACGCTTTAAAAGACCTTTCAATGGGTGTCAGCGCCGTAATCGTAGCTAAGTTTGACGACAACCCAGAGATTGAACGTAATGCTCGCGACATTATTCCGCTATTCACCCGCCCCGCGCCCGCCGTCAGCTTGGCGAAACTGGTGCCGGTTAATGCTCCGATGGAGGTGGTTTGTTCGATGGACGAAGCGGTTAATGTTCACATCTGCGACTCCGACATGCAGAAAATATGGTCAATTGTTCGTGCGGCCACACTTCGGCTCATTGAGGAGGCGAAATGACCGACAAACAATATCCCAGCAACCTCTATCTTGAGTCTGCTGCCACGAATGTCGATTTCGCAAAACAGGTGCCGGTAGAGGCAGTCATTGTCATGGCGAAAGAGCTGTTATCCCTGCGTAACGCGCCTGATGGGTGGAAATTAGTGCCAGTAGAACCCACAGAGGAAATGGTCATTAGTGGCTTCGAGTCTCAACCTGATGAATGTTTAAGTGATCCAGTCGTATGGGAGAAATATAGCCAAATGAGTGGGTGCCAGCAGGCGTCGTATGAAGCACAACTTTGCTGGGCAGCTATGCTGGCCGTAGCACCGTGCTACGGTACAAAATAAAACCTTTGGAAAGTGTACTTGACAAAAAATCAATGTTTCCGGTACTCTATTTCTAAGTTGGGATAGCAACACCCGTACACAGAAAGCCGCCGAAAGGCGGTTTTTTTTCGCCTGAAATTTGCCTGCCGCAATGGCTTTTACGCCTCCGCGTTCCGGGCCATTACGACCCCCGCATATGACTGACACCGTTCAAATCGGCGCAGCGCGTTTAGCCTGTGCGGATTCTCTGCAATACATAAAAACGATACCCGACGCCAGCATTGACCTGATTTGTACCGACCCGCCTTATTTTCGCGTAAAGGAAAACGAGTGGGATCGGCAGTGGTCCAGCGATGCCGACTATCTTGCCTGGCTGGAGGCGATGGTCTGCGAGTTTCGCCGCGTCCTGAAGCCGACAGGCAGCCTGTATATGTTCTGCGGCCACCGGCTGGCCGCCGATACCGAAATCATGGTGCGCCGTCATCTGAACGTACTGAACCATATCATCTGGTCGAAGCCGACAGGGACATGGGGACGCAACCGCAAGGAAGCGTTCCGCCAGTTCTTCCCGTCAACGGAACGCATCATTTTTGCTGACCACTATGGCGAGCGCAGCACCGCGCCAGGCGGAATTGGTTATGGCGCGAAAATGGAAGAGCTGCGCCGGGACGTGTTCGGCCCGCTCATCAGCTACTTCGCAGACGCCCGTGCCGCCCTGAACGTCAGCGCCCGGGAAATTCACGCCGCCACCGGCACGCAGATGTGTTCGCACTGGTTCAGCGGGTCGCAGTGGCAACTGCCAAAGCCTGCGCAGTACGCGCAGTTACAGGCGCTGTTTGCGCGTAAGGCTGAGGGTTACGACCACCCGGGCCTGCCGATGCCGTATGACGCGTTACAGGCGCGTTACGCGCAGCTTTCTGACGAGCTGAACCAGCGCCGCAGTGAGGGCGAAGCCGCCCGCCGCGTCTTCACCGTTACTAAAGCCGTGCCGTTCCTCGACGTCTGGACCTACCCGGTCGTTCAGGGCTATCCCGGCAAGCACCCGTGCGAAAAGCCTGCCGCAATGATGATCGACATCATTAACGCCAGCAGCCGCCCGGGTGACGTGCTGGCCGACTTCTTCATGGGTTCCGGTTCGTTTCTCAAAGCCGCCATCAGGCTGGGTCGCCGCGTGACCGGCGTGGAACGTGACCCCGAGAGATTCCGGCAGACAGTGGGCGAAGTTGAAGCCGTACATCGCGAGCTGTACCCGACCGGGCTGACTGAGCCGGTCAGTGACCTGACCCCGTTAACCAGTGTGTGACCACGGTCACACACTTCCCCATTATGGCGTGCTGTAGAGCTGGCCTGCGCGAGAGCGACAGCCGGAGATAAGCGCCGGACGCCATTTCTTTCTGTGTGACCACGGTCGCACGTAACCGCCGCACGGCTATCGTGGGGAGGAGATTATGAGCATGGATAAAGTCACCACGGTAGCCAACGCTACCGCATACGGGACCGCCTACGGCAGTTCCGGTTACTGGTTTTACAAGCTGACGACGGCGATGACGCCGGATCAGTGGGCAGTCGTCGGCGTGCTGGGAAGCCTCGCATTTGCGGGTCTGACCTATATCACCAACGTCGTGATCAAAGTGTGGGCCATCAAGCGCGGCTACCGTCTGCCGAAGGAAGACTAGTCATGGCAATTCCCGCCCGGATGAAACTGCGCGTGATTGCCACGCTGGGCGCTGGCGCGGTGGCGATAGCCTCCGCCATGCTGACCGGCGGCGACGGGCTGGAAGGGTCAGCCCCGAAACCGTACCGCGATGTTATTGGCGTCCTGACCGTCTGCTACGGCCACACAGGCAGCGACATTAAGCCCGGTAAAATCTACACCGAACAGGAATGCCGGTTCCTGCTCGATAAAGACCTGAACAACATCGCAGCGCAGATTGACCCCTTTATTCTACAGCCCATTCCCGACACAACCCGCGCGGCGCTCTACTCGTTTGCCTACAACGTCGGCCCTGCCAACGTCAAAAAGTCTTCCCTGCTGCGTCACCTGAACGCAGGCGATACGGCGGGTGCGTGTGACCAGCTGCGTCGCTGGACTTATGCCGGGGGTAAACAGTGGAAAGGGCTGATGAACCGGCGCGAGATTGAGCGCGACGTGTGCATGTGGGGGGTGAAATGAAAACAGGCATTTTAGCCGCGCTGGCTGGCGTTCTGCTGCTGATTGTCGGCGCGCTGGGCTGGCTGGCGCTTCACTATCACGCCAGCGCCATCACTGAGCAAGGCAAGGTCAGCCAGCTGACCAGCGACAACACGCTGCAGACGCAGACCATCGCCACGCAGTCGCTGACATTCCAGAAGTTTAACCAGCTGGCCGCCGCGTCGCAGCAGTACGGCACACAAATAGCCAGCGATAGCGAGGAGAAGGTCATTGAATACCGCACCATCCTTAAAAAAGAGAACGTGCCGACGTGCGATCTGCCTGTCCCTGCTGCTGTTGCTGACGGGCTGCTCGGCTACACGCACCGTCTACGTTCCCGCGCAATGTCCGGCACTGTCGCCGACGCTGACCGCGCCGGTACTGGCACCGCTGCCGCCAGCACCCTGACGTACTGCCAGGCGGTTATGTGGATTGATCCACTGCTGACCGCTATCGATAAGGCAAACGACCAGCTGGAAAAAATCCGCGCAGAAGACGCGCAGCGGACCGGCAGCGTCGCCACGCCATCCCCCTGACCATACCGACGGAAATCAAAACGTGAAAAAGAGTTCGATCCTTGTCGCGCTGGCCGTGCTGGGCGCTTTTGCCCTGTCCGGCTGCGACCAGAAAGAAGACGTGATTCAGGCGCAACAACAGCAGATTTCGCAGCTGTCGCAGACCGTGGCGCAGCTGCAACAGGTCTGTACCGTTCCGGCCTGCCAGCAGGTCGCGCAGGTCGCTGCGCCGGTTGTTCAGGCCCCCGCGCCCGCGCCGGTTTATGTGCAGTCGCCGACGGTTGTGCGTGAGCATGACAGCAGCGGCGATTTGCTGACCGGCATGATGTTGGGTCACATGATGGCCGGTAGTGGCGGCGGTGGAGGTGGCGGCGGTTACGGCGGCGGGCATACCACCAGTTCGCAGGTTGTGAACAACCATTACCACACCACCAGCGCACCAGCGGCCACGCCCGCACCCACGCAGCCGGTTAAACGGTCATGGTTTTCACGAACGCCGACGGCCAGCACCAGCACGGCCACCAGAACCAGCAGTTTTACCAGCAGCCGCAGCAGCACCATCAGCCGCAGCAGCTTCAGCAGTGGCGCGCGTTCCGCGTTCCACGCCAGCCGCAGTTTCGGACGCCGTTAAGGCGCAGAGGTATCGCGATGTTCAGATGGTTACGTGAGCGTAAGCAGAAAAAAGCCGCCGAACGCCGCGCGCAGCTGCGCGACAAAGTGCAGACGGGCGGGCTTGCCGGTGCAAGAAAGCAACTGAGTTATTACGCCGACGGTACAGCGCCACCGCCGCATGAAACCAGCGACAGCGTGGCACAGGGTTTTGCGATGCAGCTGATTGCGCAGCAGATGGCGCGGGACCTGTCAGACAGCGGGCCGCGTCATCACGTTACGCAGGTCCATCACGGCAGCGGCGACAACATTGCCGGGAGCACGTCGCACGGCCACCACGGTCAAAGCAGCCACGACTACAGCGGTTCACATCACAGCAGCCATGACAGCGGCAGCTATGACAGCGGCAGCAGCAGTTCAGGCAGCGACAGCAGCTGGTAAAGCCATCACCGAGCCAGTCACCCGGCTGGCTCGCTAATGCCATTACCGAGGGGCAAACGTGAAGAACTTCATCGCATGGCTGAAAGCCATTTTTACCCGCACTAAGGAGACAAATGTGTCTGAAATTACCCTGGCTGAAACCGCTGGCGCGGCTGACGCTTCCCCCGCAGCTGCGGCAAATACTGCCACCGGCGCTGTGGATTCTGGCGCTATTGCTGATGCTGCCGCATCCGCTTCTGCCGCTGCTATTGCTTCTGCTGCTGCCGTTCCTGTGGCCGTCGCGCCTGTCGCTGCCGCGTCCGGCGTGGTTCCCGCAGATGAAACCGCTGATGATGCGGCTGCGCTGTCCGCTGCCGTGGAGGCCCGCGTGGCCGCTGTACTGGCCTCGCTTAAGGATGTGCTGACCTACGCGAAAGTAGAGGTCGAACACGTCTGGGACGAGTCGGTCGCGTTCGCGAAAAAACTGGCCTGATAAGCCGCTGAACGGGCCCGCCGATGGCGGGCTTTTTATTGTCGTTTTCACTGAGTCAAAAACCTATGCCACTGCTAACCATTAAACTGAAAACCGCCGGTTCCATCTTTATCAGCCAGTCGCCAGAGGTCACGATTGGGCCTGTAGGCAGCGAGGTCTATCAAAGCGTCATGGGTATGACCACCGAGCAGTGGATTGCGCTCGATGCGGTTCAGATTTTCCCGGAAACGCTTGACGAGCACGGCGGCCAGCTTAGCGAAGAAATGGTCCTTAACATTCCGCGCCCGGACGCAAAAGGTCAGCCAATCGCCGTCCTGATCACTGACATTGCGGGACGTGAAGCACCGGAAGTCAGCGGCACGAATTACCAGTTCCTTTACGCCGGTGACGAGGCGGAAGTTCTCAACGAAAACGGCATTTGTATCGAGCACATCAAGTAACACCATAAAGCGTCCTGCGGGGCGCTTTTTAGTGTGCCTTATCGCGTGTGTCCGTGGTCACACAGGAGGGGTTATGGCGAATATCCGGGAGCTTTCCGACCATCTGCAAAAGCTGCAAAAGCAGATCCCTTTTGCCACGGCGCAGGCGCTGACCAGTACGGCCCGCAAGATTCAGGCCGCTGAAAAGACCGCGCTGTCCCGCAAGCTGGAGAATCCGACGCCGTTCACCGTGAACGCTGTCGGGTCAGCCGGTGCGCGCCGCGACAATCTGGTGGCAAAGGTTTTTGTTCGCGACATCGCGGCCAGCTATCTGGAGCCGTTCGAGTTTGGCGGCGATCACAAGCTGAACAGCCAGGCGCTTTTAAATCCGAAGAACATCAAGCTGAACAAATACGGCAACCTGACGCGCAACAAGATGGCGCAGCTGAAGGCAAAGCCGGATGTGTTCGTGGGTGAGATTGACGGCGTTAACGGCGTCTGGCAGCGGAAAAAGGCCACGAAGGGCAAAAAGAACGCGAAGCGCCGCAAGCGTTCGCATAACGGCACGCGTCAGCCGCGTCAGAAAAACCCAGCCCCGAAACTGCTGATCCGGTTCGGTGACGCGCTGCCGGTGAAGCCGGTCCTCGGCTACATGGACAGGGCGCAGGCGATGGCCGCGAACCTGATGCAGACAGAATTAAGCCGCGCAATGGCCGCCGCGATAGCGAGCGCGCGATAGGTGATCACATGCACGTCATTTTACCACCGCATGAAGAGTTTACACCCGCTGACCTGCGGGAGGGTCGTGCCGCTTCACGACTTACACGAAACCGGGCGCTGAACGACTGCGCTGCCGCCATCCGGCGTGCAGGCGGAACGGTCAGCCATGAAATCCCGGTCCACGTTATTTATCTCGATGACGGGCTTCGAATAGACAGCCCGCGCTGTTATCGCGTGTGACCACGGTCGCACGTTCTTAAACATGCCTCCGCCTCTGACCGTCCCGGCTCGCTGCCGTGTGGCGATTCACGCGCGGGCTTTCCATACGGACAAGCCATGACAGACAAGCAACGCCCCGCAGCGGTCTTTATTCACCTGACCGCGACCGATGAGAACGGAAACCCGCTCGGCAGCGTGGACAGGATGATGACCGTTGATGCGCTGCGTTCTGCACGCGCCCCGCTGCTTGTTGAAGTGGCAGCCGCAGCGGCGACCGCGCTGGATGAAATCGTCAGCGAGCATTTCGACATTATTCCCCGTTACAGCGTGTGACCACGGTCGCACGATGAGCGTGACCGGCCAGTGAGAAAACAATGAAACGTGTAACCCGAATTCCCGTCCAGGCTGACAGCCTGACGCTACAGGCTGCGAACTTCTTCGATGCGCTGCGTCAGCGCGGCAAACACGCGGCGCTGATTGTGCCTGATATGTACACCGCACATATGATCCGTAAAGCGCTGGCACTGTCGGATAAATGCGTTTTTGCGGCCACTCAACCGGGCGCGCGCTGGATTCGTGGCCGCGCGTTTGAGGTTTATGTCATAGCCAATGAAACCTTGTGTGCTGATGCCGTTCATCGTGAGCTGCCCGGTGAAGGCGAGTTTATTCATTTGTTGTCGGCCCGACAGTCAACGTTTCCCGATGCGCACATCTACGTGTTTACAGAAGCCCGCCAGCGTGTGACCACGGACACACAGCAACAGGAGACACAGATGCAGATGGCATACATACCCGAAGTCGTGATGCCGACGGAAGACGAAATCGATGGGATTGCGCAGCAGGTCATCAGCGAGGCTAAAGCGGTATTCAGTTCCGGCGCGCTGTTATCCGGCGCACCACTGGCGGAAGAAATTGCCACCCGAATCAAACAGCGGATTCAGGTCAGTATTACCGCCGTTCCGCTGAACGATGACCGGCTCGCCGATTGTATGCCGGTCCTGTTGACTGAAGCCGAATGGCTGAGAACCATGCGCAGGGTCAGAAGTGAGGAAGGGGCGTGGGTTTTGGGTCCCTCCTGAGCCTTTTTAGATCACGGGCATTGCGCGCCGCGTTCTTTCACTAGCTAAAACTTTTTGAAAATTCGGGTAACAGGTAACAGGTAACAACCAGATGAATCAGGCTGAATTTGCAAAACTCCACGGCGTGAGCCGCAAGACGGTCACGATGTGGAAGTCGCGCGGCTGGCTGGTTCTGGAGGGTGACGAGGTGAATGTCGAGGCGTCAAACGCCAACATTGAAATGCACCGTAAAACTGTTACCCAACCCGAAAAAAAAAAGAAATTATCCGCGACCGTGGTAACGCTGACGATTCAGATTCGGGTAACAGGCCCGGGCGATCTGGAAGTGGTGACGGCGACGACGGAGACGACGCCGCCAGCCAGTTAGTTGAACGCATCACTAAAGAGTTTGGCGTGTCGCTGACGTTCGATGAAGCGCGCACCGTCAAAGCCAACTTTCACGCAAAGCTGACCCAGCTGGATTTTGAACAGAAAGCCGGGCAGCTGCTTCCCTTTGAAGACATGCTGCAAGCGGTGGCCGATGAATATGCGCGCATAAGAACGCGCCTCGTCGCCCTTGCGCCTGAACATGGCCCGCGCCTTCGTTTGCTTGCCCTGACCAGTACCGACACGGAATTCGTGGCCGCACTGCAAAGCGTGATTTATGAAGCAATGGAGGAATTAAGCGCCGATGGAAGCAAGCCACCAGACCCCGGAAACGGCTAAGCCGTCAGCCTGGCAGAATTTCAAAAGCCGCCTGACAGCTATTAGGCGTGCGCTTGCACCACCTGAACCGCTGCGCCTGAGTGAGTGGGCGAACAAATACGCGATGATGTCGAAAGAGACGTCATCGCAGTCAGGCCGGTTCCGCTCGTTCGCGTATCAGGACGGCATCATGGATGCCTTCACCGACCCCACGGTCGAGACAATTACCGTGATGAAGTCGGCGCGTGTCGGTTATACAAAAATTCTCGATCACGTTATCGGGTATTACATCGCGCATGACCCGTCGCCCATTCTGGCTATCCAGCCGCGTGAGACTGACGCCGAGGACTACAGCAAAACCGAAATCGCGCCGATGCTGCGCGACACGCCGGTACTGTCCTGCTTAGTCGGCGGTGCCAAAGCCAAAGACACCAACCAGACGATTTTAAAGCGCTCGTTTACCAACGGCGCAAACCTGACGCTGGTCGGTGCCAACAGCCCGGGCGGCTTCCGCCGTATTACCTGCCGCATCATTCTGTTTGACGAGGTGGACGGCTACCCCGCATCCGGTGCCGGTAACGAAGGCGATCAGATAGCGCTCGGTAAAAAGCGTTCGGAAACGTTCTGGAACCGCAAAATCGGCATCGGGTCAACGCCGACCGTTAAGGGCATCAGCCGCGTCGAGAAGTCATTCAACGACAGCGACCAGCGTTACTACTTTGTGCCGTGTCCGCACTGCGGCGAATTTCAGGTTCTGGAGTGGGGCGATCGCAATTCGCACTACGGCATGAAATGGGAACGCGACGAAGACGGGCAGAGTCTGCCGGAAACGGTCTATTACGCCTGCCGTCATCATGGCTGTGTGATTAAGCATAGCGACCTGCCGCTGATGGTCGCTACCGGAGAATGGCGCGCTACGAAGCCATTTAAGGGCCATGCCGGGTTCCACGTCTGGACCGCGTACAGCCTCTTCCCTAATGCCGCCTGGCATAAGCTGGTTGAAGAGTGGCTGATCGTCAAAGATGACCCGGTGATGCGTCAGACGTTCATTAACACCACGCTCGGCCTGCCGTATGAGGATTTTGGCGACAAGTCGCTGAATGAAAAATCGTTACTTGAGCGCTGCGAGGTTTACAGCGCCGAAGTACCTGACGGCGTAGCGTTACTGACCGCCGGAATAGATACGCAGGATGGCCGCCTTGAGGTGGAGATCGCCGGATGGGGTCGGAGTGAGGAACGCTGGTCAATCGCTTACGACGTGATCGAGGGCGACTTAGACACCCCGGAACCGTGGGAACGCCTCGACGCTTATCTCCAGCAGGTCTGGCGCAGGGCTGACGGTCGGGGATTCAGCATTATGGCGGCCTGTATCGACTCGGGCGGCCACCACACCGAATCCGTTTACCAGTTCGCCAAAGCGCGCATAGGGCGGCGTATATGGGCGATTAAGGGAGAATCCGCACGCAGCGGCGCACGTTCGCCGGTCTGGCCGACCAAAAAGCCGACGTCCCGCAGCAAGGCGACATACCGGCCCGTCATTATCGGCGTCAACGCGGCCAAAGACGTGATCCGTAACCGTCTGCACCTGGACGCACCCGCGCCGGGTGAACGTCAGCCGGGTTACATGCACTTTCCGCACGATCGCGACCTGAACTACTTCAGCCAGCTGATGGCCGAAAGGTCCGTTAAGAAAACATCTGGCGGGTTCAGCTTTCGCGTGTGGGAGCTGCGCGCCGGTCGCGCGAACGAGGCGCTGGACTGCTGCGTATATAACTACGCCGCACTGATGGGCCTGACGCATCAGGGCCTGAAACTGAACAGGCTGGCTGATTCTATCGAAGACAACCCGGACAAGCTGATCGCACCGCCGGTTGTCGTTGAAGAGAGAAAGCCGGACTTCCAGCGCCCAGGCGTCATCATTCCTGAGTCGCCACAAAACACCGCGCCGCGTCAGCGGCGATCTCGTCGATTACCGACATAAGGGCTAATCCATGCAACCACTTAACAGCGGCATCCTTGCCGGGATGCCCCGCGCCACCTTGCAGTCGATGCTGACCAGCGCGCAGCAGGCATACGCCGAACTGTCGATGGGCAAGAAAGGCGTTTCGTTCAGTTATACGCAGGGCGACGGCACGCGCTCGGTGGCCTACCAGCCGACCAGCGTGGAACAGCTGACGCAATTTATTATGCAGCTGCAGCGTGCGCTCGGACAGGGCAGCCGCCGCCGGATGGTGAGGTTCCGTTACTGATGAAAAAGAACGACGTCCGTATTCTCGGCGCTAACGGGCAACCGCTGCCGCCGTCCCGGCCAGAATATAAAGCGCTGGGCGGTTCCGGGCGCGTTCCCTACGATGCCGCCGATTCGTTCAGCGACCAGCTGGGCGGCTGGCAGCCGACGCTGTGGTCACCCGATAACGAAATCAATATTTACCGCGACCGTATTGTGTCGCGGGCCCGCGATCTGGTCCGCAATGACGGATGGGCTGCCGGTGCCGTTACGCGCATCCTGGACAATGCGGTCGGGGCAATTTACCGGCCTATTTTCAAGCCGGACTATCGCTACCTCCAGACGCTGACCGGCATCAAAGGTTTTGATGCGGAGTGGGCCGACGAATATGCGCGCTACATGAATGCGATGTGGCGAATGTGGGCGAACGACGTCGGGCGCTGGTGCGACTACGAGCGCAAGCACACTGTTTCGCAGCTGCTGCGTATCGGGCTGCGCCATAAGCTGATAGACGGCGACAACGTGACGCTGATGCATTACGACACCAGCCGTCTGGGCTATGGCCGTGCGCAGTTCGCTACCGCCGTCCAGCTTATTGACCCCGACCGGCTGAGTAACCCGCAGCAGGTTTACGACATGGCGCACATTCGCGGCGGCGTGGAGCTGGATAGCTACGGTTCGCCGGTCGCGTATCACTTCCGCAAGGCGCATCAGGGCGACTGGTGGAGCGGTGAAAAAACGATGACGTGGGAGCGTATCCCGCGCGAAACGCCGTGGGGTCGCCCGATTGTCATTCATGACTTTGACAGCGACCGTGCGGGTCAGCATCGCGGCAGCGGCATTTTCACCCCGATTATTCAGCGCCTGAAAATGCTGATTAAGTACGACGAAAGCGAGGTCGAAGCGGCGATCCTGAACGCGGTATTCGGTGCGTTTATTGAATCCCCCTACGACCCCGCAATGGTGGAAGAAGGGTTAACCGGCGGTGACGGCCTCGGCGTGTATCAGGAAGAGCGTATCGGCTTCCACGAAGACCGCCGCCTGACGCTGCAGAACGGCGTCGGACTTCCGATCATGTTCCCGGGCGAGAAAATCAACACGGTCAACGCAGCGCGCCCGAACAGCAACTTTGCGGCGTTTGAGTCTGCCGTTCTGCGCAATGTGACCGCCGCGACCGGCCTGTCCACGCAGCAGGTCACACAGGACTGGTCTGACGTTAACTACTCTTCTGCCCGCGCCGCCATGCTGGAAGCCTGGAAGACGCTGAGCCGTCGGCGTCATGATTTTGCCACCGGCACGGCTGCACCGATCGCCTCCTGTTTTGTTGAAGAAGTTCATTCCCTCGGCGGCGTGCCGCTGCCAGCTGGCGCACCGGAATTTGTCGAAGCGCGGACCGCCTACAGCCATGCCAAATGGATGGGGCCGGGTCGCGGATGGGTGGACCCTGTGGCAGAGAAAAAAGGCGCGATCCTCGGTCTGGATGCGGGTATGTCCACGCTTGAGAAAGAGGTCGGCGACAGTGAGGGCGAGGATTGGGAAGAGGTTATCGACCAGCGCGCCATCGAGCAGAAACGCTTTGAGTCGCGCGGCCTTGAGCTGCCGGAGTACCTGAAAGGCGACGAGGCCAGCAAAACAATTCAAGACCCGGAGGAAAAATAGTGAACCTGCCGCTACTGGCGCAACGGCTGTTTAACACGCCGCTGGCGCTTCACCCGCTGAAAGCCGAAGTCGTGATGGCTGCGATTTCCGAGCGGTTTGGCATTACGCGCATCAGTTCACCCGCGATGATGTGGGACGACGACGATCGCGAGAGTTTCAGCCGCAAGGCACGCGACCGGGACCCGGGCTACGACAAAGCCGGGCCGGTGGCCGTTATCAGCATTGAGGGAACACTGGTGCAGAAGTCGGGCCGCCTGCGGCCCTACAGTGGCATGACCGGATATGACGGCATCCGCCAGGCATTTATGGCCGCGCTCAATGACGACAGCGTAAAAGCCATTCTGCTTAACATCGACTCGCCGGGTGGCGAGGTGGCGGGCTGTTTTGACCTGGCGGATTTTATCTACCGGGCGCGCGGCACTAAACCTATCTGGTCCGTGCTGAATGAGTCGGCCTATTCAGCGGCCTACGCCATTGCCAGCGCTGCCGACCGGATTGTTGTACCCCGCACCGGTGGCGTCGGGTCAATTGGCGTCATCGTGATGCACGTTGACTGGACGCAGAAGATTAAAGACGACGGATTATCCGTCTCGATCATCCGATTCGGCGATCGCAAAGCTGAGTCAAACCCCTATCAGAAACTGAGCGAACAGGCCCGTTCCGCTATCCAGCAGGACGTTGACACGATGGGCGCGCTGTTTGTGAGTACCGTCGCCCGTAATCGCGGCCTGTCGGAAAAAGCTATCCGTGCCACGCAGGCTGCCACGTTTATCGCGGCGGACGGTGTTGAGCTGGGACTGGCTGACGCTGTGGCTTCACCTGACGCGGCGTTTCTTGAACTAATCGAATTAACCGGAGAATAGTATGCCGAAATTTATTAACCCCTTTGCTCACCTTCTGACCGGCAAAAAGGCCCGTGCGTCTGAAGATGAAGAAGACGAAAAGGCGAAGAAAGCCAAAGCCCGCCGCGCGGAAGACGACGACGCTGACGCGGATGATGATGCGGACGCCGATGACGACGCTGATGCCGATGACGACGAAGATGACGCCGACGCGGATGATGATGCGGACGCGGATGACGACGCCGACGACGAAGAAGAAGAGCGCAAGGCCCGCAAAGCCAAAAAGGCCAAAGGCAAAAAGGCCGAAGACGACGAAGATGACACCGCCGGTGCCAGCGTCGCCAAAGGTCGCCGCATGGAGAAAAAGCGCATTAACGCCATCCTGAGCTGTAAAGCTGCAGCGGCGCGTCCTGACCTCGCTGCCTATATGGCCTGCAATACCAGCCTGTCAGCCAAATCGGCCATTGCACAGCTGAATATCGCGGCGATGGGCCAGCCAGAACCCGGCGGCAAGCCATCAGGGGCGCGTATGTCACTCGACGAGCGTATGGCGAACGTGCCACGCCATAGCGTCGGCCATGACGCCCCGCCAGCCACTGGCAAAGACACGACCGTTAACGCTGCGGTTTCCCTCTACAACAAGCATAAGGGCATTAAATAATGACCGTTAATGAGTACGGCCAGAACGCATGGCAGCCGTATGCACGGCAGGATACTTTCATCCCGGATCAGCTGATTGCGGGCAACCTACAGCTGGTCACCAAAACCGTGGTTATCGGTGCCGGTCATGTTTACAAGCGCGGAACCGTGCTGGGACGTGCCTCGCTGAAAAGTGCGATCGCCAGTGCGGCCACCGGCACCGGCAACGGCACTATCGGCAAGCTGAGCGTCGGCAGCGCGGCAGAAACCGGCGTGTATACGCTCAAAGCCACCGCCGCTGATAAGTTCACGCTGACGGACCCGACCGGCGACGCCGCTGGCACCGTGACCGTGGGCGAACCGTTCAGCGGCAATCAGCTGAACCTGACCATCACGGCGGGCGCGACCGCATTCGTCGCCGGTGATTCCTTCACCGTCACCGTGTCGGCTGCGTCCAATGAGTACACCCTGAGCGTTCGCACCGCAGTCGATGGCACGCAGACCCCGACCGCGATTCTGGTCGATGATGTGGACACCACCGAAGGCGCAGTAAGCGCAGGTGTTTACCTGATGGGCGGCTTCAACCAGAACCGCATTACGTTCGATGACAGCTGGACGGTGGAAGATCTCGCCGATGCGCTGCGCGACAAATCAATTTTCCTTCAGGACAGCATTACCGGCCCCGGCGTTTAACACCCCTCGTTAAATCCTGAATCGTGAATTTATGCCCTTAACCGGGCAGGGATTCGCACGTCCAAAATTTGCCCGCCAGCTGGCGGGCGTAGCGAGAAATTTATGACCCAGAACATTTTTAACACCACCGCGCTGGTCGGCATCGTTCCAAACCTGATGACGTCGCAGAACTGGCTGCTGGATAAGTTCTTCCCGAACATCGTGACCAGTGACACCGAAGAAGTCGCCATTGATGTGGACGTCGGCCAGCGCCGAATGGCCCCGTTTGTGTCGCCGCTTGTGGCGGGCAAACTGGTCGAATCGCGCCGTATGCAGACCAACGTCTTTAAGCCTGCGTACATCAAAGACAAGCGTGTCCCGGACCTGCGCAAACCGATTCGCCGCCAGATTGGTGAGCGTATTGGCGGTGAGTACACCGCAGCGCAGCGCGAACAGCTGAACATGATGTTCGAAATGGCCGATCAGGTGGACATGCTCAACCGCCGCCTTGAATGGATGGGAGCCAGTGCGCTGAGCACCGGCACGGTGAAAATTGAAGGTGAAGGTTATGAAACCACCGTCGTCGATTTTGGCCGTAACAGCAACCTGACTGTTGCGCTGTCCGGTTCCGATAAGTGGCTGAAAAGCGTGCCGGATGGTGCGTCTTACACCAAACCGACCTCGCACATTAACGAGTTCGTTAAAACCATTCTGAAGTATTCAGGCTCGGTGGCGATCGACGTGGTGTTTACCTCTTCCGCGTGGGAAGCCTTTATGCTCGACACCTCGCTGAAAGGCGCGATCGTCTTCCCGGCGCAGGGTCCATACGGCAACCAGATTAACCCGGGTACTGAGGTTCCGCTGGGCGCGGTCTATAAAGGCCGCTGGGGTCAGCTGGACCTGTGGCTTTATAACGACTGGTTCATTGACGAAAAAGGCGTGGAACAGCCGATGCTGGCCGACGGCTCGATCGTCATTTCCGGTCCGCAGCTGCAAGGCACCCGCGCGTTCGGCGCAATTATGGACCCGGCCTTTAACTATGGTCCGATGGCCTTTGCGCCTAAAACATGGTTGCAGGATGACCCCGCGCAGCGCTTCCTGATGATGCAGTCAGCGCCAATCGTTATCCCGAGCCGTGTTAACGCCGCCCTGTGCGCAACGGTGGTGTAACGCATGGCACCGAGAACGCAGAAACCAGCGGCAGAGATTGCCGCTCAGAGCGACGCTGCGGCGTCGTCTGAAACAAATGCGCCAACGGTACAGCAAGCGCCGGAAATCGCCGCAAACGGCGAATCCGGCGCGGATTCTGCTGTTGCTGCGCTCACTCCTTCCGAAGACCCCGACAGCAATGACTTAGCCGAAACGGTTGAGGTCGTTGTGCGCGCCAAACGCACGGTCAGGCATGAGGGCGAAACGCATGGCGCAACAGAAGTTGTGACGCTGCCGCGTGAAGAAGCTGAACGCCTGAAAGATATGGGCTTTGTCGATTACCTGGACGAACTGCACGAAATCGCGCAGGTCAGCCAGGGCGTAAAAGTCAGCGTGTCCAGTGGCGTGTCCCTGAAGCAGGAGTAACCCCCTATGAGCGTTGATTGGGATAGCGAACTGCTGTCCCCGCTGCAGGCGGTATTTGGCGATCCCGTCAACTACCGGCCCGCACGCGGGGCGGCTTTCGACATTTCCGGCATTTTTGACCGGCCCTACACGCAGGAAGTGGAACCCCTCGACGCTGACGACCCGGGCATTAACACCACGCACGCTGTTTTAGGCGTGCGTGACGGGGAGTTTATCGCCGCAGGGCGTGCGCTGCCGGTGCAGGGTGACCGGCTGTATGTGCCGAAAGAAAACACCGTGTTTGTGGTGGCAGACGTTCAGCCAGACAGCCACGGCGGTCGCAAGCTGGTTTTAAACAGGGTGAAAGCATGAACGCAGCAAAGATACGCGAGCTGGTCGTAAAGGCGCTGATTGCGGCAAAAACCGACGCAGGCGATCGCGTTTATTCCCCGCGCGACTGGTCAACCCGCAGCGAGGATTACCCCTCGTTACTGGTTCAGACGCCGTTTGATGAAAAGCAGTCATTGGGCCGCAATGCGCCGCAGTTTAACAGCGTGGCAACCATTCGCATCACCGGTCGCGTCGAAGCGTTCGACGGCGAAATCAACGACGGCGCAATGCAGGCAGAGGCGGCACTGGAAGCGCTGCGCGAACAGGTCGAACGGGCAGTCATTAACAGCTACGACCTGACTTTTGCGATCCAGCAGTTCCGGCACATCCGATCGGCCATTCAGGTGGACGCAGACGGCGACGGCCATATCGGCCAGCTGACTTATGAAATCGACGCGGAATATTACCAGGGGCCGGAGGACTTCTACCCGGTCGAGGGCGTTCCGCTTCAGGGCGTGGACGTCACTATTCAGCAGCCGGACGGCACCACGCAGCCGGGCTTTAACGCCGACCTTCCGCAATAACCGAGAACTAACCCCATGAAACTTAAACCCGCAGAAGGTCGCGCCGTGCGCGACCCGGTTAAACGCACCCTTTTACCCGCAGACGGGGCCGAAGTAACGCTCGATGCGTTCTGGCGTCGCCGCCTGCGCGATGGCGATGTGGTGGAAGCCACCGACGTTGCCGAAGTTACCACCCCCGCTAAAAGCACCGCTAAAACCAGCAACGCCACCGGCGACGCAGGTACTGCGGCAAACACTGAGGCGACAAGCTGATGCCAATTGCATTTGATCACGTGTCCAGCAAACTGCGCACGCCGCTCTTTTTCGCGGAAATGAATAATTCGATGGCCAACTCGGCCACTGCCACCCAAATCACGCTGATTATCGGTCAGCAGCTGGACACTGCGCTGCAGACGCCGGGCGTGCCGTTCCTCGCCTCTTCTGTATCCACGGTGGGCGGCCAGTGTGGTTACGGTTCGATGGTGCATGCCATGATGGCCGCGTATCTGAAAAACGATACGGCGGGAAAAATTTATATTCTGCCGCTGGCAGACAGTAAAAGCATGGTCGCAGCCACCGGCACGATCACCGTCACCAGCCCCGCCACCGCATCCGGCACCCTGTCGGTTTATATCGCCGGTGAGCGCGTGCAGATTGCGGCGCTGAACACCGACGCGATTGCCACCGTTGCGACTGCGCTTGCCGCCGAAATCAATGCCACAACCCGACTGCCGGTAACGGCGGCTGCGGTGGACGGCGTGGTAACGCTGACGGCCAAAAACAAAGGCGCACACGGCAACCTGATTGATGTTCGCCTGAACTACGGCGGAACGGCTGCCGGTGAAGCCACGCCGACCGGTCTGGTCGTCACCATCGTCGCAATGAAAGGCGGCAGCGGTACGCCTGCGCTTGATGACGCGCTGGCGAACTACGGCGACAAGGGCGCGGACTTCATCATCAACCCGTATACCGATTCTACCTCGTTAAACGCGGTGAAGCTGTGGCTGTCCGATGCGACTGGCCGCTGGAGCTACGCCTCGCAGCTGTACGGCCACGCACTCGGCGTTATCAGTGGAACCTATGGCGAACTGACTGCTGCAGGTGAAGCCCGCAACGACCAGCACGCGTCCCTGATTGGCGTCTATGACTCACCGACCCCGCCGTGGGTATGGGCCGCCGCCGTTTACGGTTCTGCGGCGGTCAGCCTGCGTAATGACCCGGGCCGTCCGTTGCAGACGCTGACCGTTTCCGGCGTGCTGGCTCCGCCGCTGCCGTCGCGCTTTGACCTGCCGGAGCGTAACAACCTGCTTTACAGCGGCATTTCCACCGTCGTCGTTGCAGACGATGACACGGTAACGCTTGAGAACGTGATCACCACGTACCAGACGAACAGCTACGGCGACGCCGATGATTCTTATCTCGAAATCGAAACGCTGTTCCTGCTGATGTACGTCACGCGCTATCTGCGTTCGGCCATCACCAGCAAATTCCCGCGCATGAAGCTGGCCGCCGACGGCACGCGCTTTGCGCCCGGTTCTGCGATCGTCACACCGAGTACCATCAAGGCCGAACTGATTGCGCAGTACAAGGCGCTGGAGAAAAACGGCTTTGTTCAGGATTCGAAGAGCTTTGCGGCGGGCCTGATTGTTGAACAGAACAGCACCAACGTTAACCGCGTCGATGTGCTGTGGCCGGGAACCCTCATCAACCAGCTGCGTGTGTTTGCGCTGCTCAACCAGTTCCGTTTAAAAGCGGCTTCTTAATAAGGCGATAAATCATGGGTGATACCAGTAACCGCATTGCGGGTACGGCCAACGTAGTGGTCGACGGCCTGACCATCATGGTCGCCGGTAAATTCAAATACCGTCCGTCAAAGGTCAAGCGTGAAACGCTGACCGGTATGGACCGCGTACACGGCTATAAAGAAACCCCGATTTCCGGGCTGATTTCTATGGACGTGCGCGACAGCGGCGGGACCAGCGTGACCGATTTTAACGATATGACCAACGTCACGGTCACGGCCACGCTGGCGAACGGCAAAATTATTATCGGTTCGGGGATGTGGACCACCGATGCGCAGGAAGTCGAAAGCGAAGACGCGGTATTCAGCGTCACGTTTGAAAGCGACGACGTGTCGGAGAACTAACCGATGGATCAGATTTTTAATGCTCAGTTCGGCCCCTCGGGGCCGATGCCGCTGCGCGAACCCTTGCAGCATGAGGCCGACGATTTTTACACCCTGTCGGATAAGACCAGGCCCCATAACGCAATGGGTGAACTGATTGCCAGAATCAGCGGGGCTAAACGGCCCGATGTGGATGCGCTGCCAATCAGCGTACAGCGGCGCGGCCAGGCGTATCTGGTTGCGTTTCTGAACGCAGTCCCGGAACCTCACGCCGACCCGGCCCCGGAGTATGTGATCCAGCTGGAAAAGCCGGTCACCACTCTGAACGGTCGCGAAGCGTGGGAAGCCGTGCCGCTGCGTGAACCGACGTTTGCGGAGGTGGGGAAGTTTTACGAAGAAAAAGAGCGTAAAAACGAGCGCGCGGCCATGCTCGGCCTGATGGCGGAGCTGTCTGGCGTTAACCTTTTTGCCCTGGGCAAAATGCCGCTCAGCCAGTTCCGGGAGGGGCAGGCTTATCTGCTCGGTTTTTTGACGTACTTCCCGACATGGACGAGTGGGAACGCGTCGCCGCCGATGTAACGTTTTTCTTCCGATGGGGGCCGTCTGATACGGCCCGCATGACGTGGAAAGCGCTGCTGAAGTGGGAACAGCAGGGAATGCGGATTAAGAAAAGTTTAGAGGCGAGCTGATATGGCCGGACAGACGTTTGATTTTGAACTGCGCGCCGACGATCAGGTGTCCGGGGCGCTGAAAAAAATAGGCGACCAGGTAAAAGGGTTACAGCCGGAACTGACCGAAACGGAAAAGGGGCTGAAACTCGGCGGACAGGAAACGCAGGATGAACTAAGCGACGTTAATGCCGCGTTCAAGACGCTGGGGCGGTTTGCAAAGGATAACGTCCAGTTCATCGGCGATATGGTTCCGCCTCTGCGTAACTTCCTCGGCAATGCCGGGAAAATCGGCGGCATGGCCGGAAAGTTCGGGCTTGCCGGTGGCGCGGCTTATGTTGCCGGTAAAGGGATCGCCGCGCTCGGTGGCGGTATGGCTGATGCGGCCCATGATGCCTACAGCCTCCAGATAGCCGCCGAAAACGCCGGGATGAGCGTTAAAGATTTCTCGCAGCTGTCAGGGGCTATGCGCCTGCTCGGCAGCGACAGCGAGTCGGCACAGGGAAGTGTTGAGGGGCTTTATAAGACGTTCAACGATGCGCTGCAGGGCCGTAACAGTGCTGCGCTTGCCATCATGAACCAGATTAACGCCCCGATCGTCAGAAACGATGACGGCACGGCCAACGTGCTGAAAACAGTGGAGCAGCTGACAAAGGTTATGCCGAAGCTGTCGCCGCAGAATCAGAAGACGGTCGCGGATGCGCTGGGGCTGGATGCCAACGGGTTGCAGCTGCTGCGCGAAGGCGAACGGCTGAAAGAGCTGCTGGCAAAATCGGATCAGGTCGGTCTGACCGTTGACCCGAAAATTAACGCGGATCTGGTCACGCTGAACCGCAATTTAACCGATGTCGGTTCTTCATGGGACGGACTTAAAAACAGGGTAAAGCAAAAGCTGGCCGGGAGCTTGCTGTCCGATGGTTCGGTCGGCGATGGCCTGAAAGGCGTGGCACATGTCATGCAGACCCCCACGGACCCGGTGGCGTGGAATGAGGCGCTCGGGAACCTGCGGGGCAATGAGGGCGACTGGATGCGCCGTGCGCGCAGCGACAAAAAGTATTTTGATACGCTGCAACCTGACGACCAGCTGAACCTGCTCACCGGCCAGATGAATGACGGCCTGCGGAATAAACTGCGTGTGCAGTATGGATTAAGCGACCAGGCATCCTTGCTTGCCGGTGACGCGCAGGCAATTACCCGCCAGCCGAACAGCGTGGCAAACAGCCCGCCGGTCAGCGGCAAGGTAGACCCGACCGCCGCCTCGGTACGCAATAATAACCCGTGGAATCTGAATTATGTGGGTCAGGCGGGCGCAGTGCCGGCAGGGCGATTTGCACGCTTTGAATCGCCGGAAGCGGGAGTGCAGGCCGCCGACCGTCAGCTGCAGCTGTATGCCACCGGCAAATCAAAAAATGTTGATCATCCGCTCAGCACGCTGAACGAAATCATTCACAAAGCCTCGCCGCGCAGCGATGGCAATGACCCCGAGGCCATGATTAAGCGGGCCGCCAGCCAGCTGGGTGTACGCCCGGACGAGTCGCTGAACCTGATGGATACAGGGATGCGCTCTCGCGTTCTGTCGGCCCTGTTTAATCAGGAAGGCAATAACCCGTTTGATGCCGCGCGTATAGAACAGATTATCAGTGGTAAAAATAGCGCAGGCCCGCAGGCCCCCGCGCCAGCGCCGTTGCTGGCCGTTCAGCCACCGGCAATACAGCCGGAACCGTCGGCGAATGACCGCACATCACCGGCAGTACCGCCCGCGCCGTTACTGGCCGTACAGCCACCGGCAGCACAGCCTGAACTGTCGGCGAGTGACCGCTCATCACCGGCAGTGCCGCCTGCGCCGTCACAGGCCGTGCAGCCACCGGCAGAACAGCCACAACCATCGGCCAGCGCCCTGACAGCTTCAGCAAGCCCGCCTGTCCCGTCGCTGGCGTCCCCTCCTGCGCCGTCCCTCGTTACGCCAGCCGCTGCGCCTTCGCTTGTCGCACCAGCACCGGAACGTAACTCAGGAAGCGCGCAGGATGTAGCGCGTGCTGTCTCAGAAGCGCTTAAAGAAACCGGGATGAAACTTGAGGTGACATTCATCAATCCGGCAAACGGCCAGCGTCAGACCATGACGGCGACCGGTGGCAAAGTGACAACAGCGATGCCGTTCCCTGGCTGATTTTCTTAACCCCCACACAGACCCGGCCCCGCGCCGGGTTTTCTGTTTCTGGAGTTCGCAAAATGTCGATCGTAGGTTCAGCCATTTCAAAACTTCTCGGCGGTTCCGGCGACAGTTATGACTGGCAGCAAAATCTTCACCCTGCATCATTCCGGGGCGTGCCGTTCGCGGTTGAATCCGGGGACGGGGTATTCGGACGCCGCCAGGCGGTTCATGAATACCCGTATCGCGATTCTATCTGGGTCGAAGATATGGGCCGCTCAACGCGCCGCATTCACCTGACCGGCTTCATCGTGCAAAGCAGCCGGGTTTACAGTGCCGGTGACGTCATGAGTCAGCGGGATGCGCTGATAGCCGCAGCAGAGACAGCCGGGTCCGGTACGCTGGTCCACCCGACGCTCGGCGAGCTGACGGTCAGCGTTATGGAAGGCGGCCTGCGCATTCATGAGCACAAAGACGAAGCGCGCATGTTTCGCTTTACCCTGACGATGGTGGAATCGGGGCTGAAAGTGTTCGCCATCACCGGCGCGACCGATGCCATGTCCACGGTTAAAACGTCCTGGCTGTCCACGATTACAACGGCTATTGCGCGGGTCATTGCTGAAATTAATGGCGACCTGCGCAGCGTTTCACAGGCGATTAAAACGCTGAAAAGTACCGCGCAGTTCTGGGTAAATATGGTTGAGAACACGATCAACCAGGCGACAAACCTCGGGAACGTGCTTAAGAGTACGTTCGGCTCGACGCGATATGGCCGTTATAACACCGGGAACGTCGGGGGAAACGCGTCCGGTACGTCATCCGGTAAGTCATCAGATGCGGGTAACAGCACTGATACCAGCGATTACGACAAACTGGTGGCCACCAGAATGGCAGAAGGCGTGCAGAACCGCGCCGCGCTGACGACGGCCATCGACAAACTGCTGGCCAGCGAAACCGTAGAAGATTATGCGGCGAACGTTCAGGCCGTGTTTCTCGTCATCATTGAAAGCCCAGCCGGTGGAGCAGACCTTGTTAACTCACTGGAAAGTATCGCCGGGTTTACGGACACAACCTACCGGCAGGACACGCACGACAGCAGTGTGGCCAGCGCGGCGGTTGTGTTCATTAACGCCCTGACGGCCAGTGCAATGGCCTATACGGCTGCACAGTACACGCCCGCGAACTATGACGAAGCCAGCGCGCTGACCCGTCGCGTCAGCGACGTCATGGATGCGGCAATTCTGTCCGTAGCGGATGCGGGCTATGACGACCTTTATGCGGAAAT
Organism: Erwinia sp. PPS120; assembly: GCF_047918655.1. GTDB lineage: Bacteria > Pseudomonadota > Gammaproteobacteria > Enterobacterales > Enterobacteriaceae > Erwinia > Erwinia tasmaniensis_A. The sequence continues at coordinate 36,082 of NZ_JBLREF010000012.1, forward strand.
GATGACGCTGCGCACCAACTTCGTCACCACGATGACCGTTAACGGGGCAAGCCTCGCCAGCGTCCAGACCGTCGCCTTTAATCGCCCGTTACCTGCGCTGACGATCGCAAACCGTCTTTATCAGGATGCCGACCGCGCGGAATCACTGGTCAAGATGGCCGACCCTATTCACCCGGCATTTATGCCAACCAGCTTTAAGGCGCTGACGTCATGAATGATGAATTATCGCTGACAGTTGGCGGGAAAATCCTGACAGGCTGGGATTCAGTGCGCGTGACGAGAAGCATCGAACGTCTGCCGATGGATTTTGAGCTGTCACTGATGGACCACTTCCCCGGCAGCGATGAAAAGCAGCTGGTTAATCCCGGCGACCCCTGCGTGGTCAAAATCGGCACCGACACCGTGGTGACCGGATACATAGACCGGTGGGCACCCATGATTTCGCGATCATCCCATGAGGTCCACGCCGTAGGCCGCAGCAAGTGCGCCGATTTGGTGGACTGCTCAGCTTACTGGCCGAACAACGTGATCACCGGTGCAACGCCGTTGCAGATAGCGCAGCGGCTGGCAAAGCCTTATGGCATTACCGTCGCCAGCGACGTGGATATAACGACCACCGTACCGCAATTCTCGCTGAACTGGGGCGAATCCTCGCAGGAAGTGATTGACCGCATTGCCCGCTGGGCGGCGCTGCTTTATTACGACCTGCCGGACGGCAGTCTGTATCTGACCCGCGTCGGCACCCGGCAGGCAGCCAGCGGAGTCAAGCAGGGCGAGAACATCGAAGCCGCCGCCTATGAAAGCGGCATGGATGAGCGTTTTTCTGAATACACCGGCGTTTCGATGGCGATTACGCCAATCAACGAAGAAGCGGGCAACGATGCCTATGACGCGGTGGCGCTGGCAAAAGCCACGGACCCGGAAGCGGCCAAAATGCGCTACCGGAACCGGACGATCATCATCGAAAGCACCATGACCGCTAACCAGCAGGCGCAGCAGTGCATCGAGTGGGAAATGAACCGCCGCTACGGCCAGTCGAAGCGTCTGCAGGTCACCGTTGACAGCTGGCGCGACAGCGCCGGGAAGCTGTGGGAACCCAATACGCTGATACCGATTTCGCTGCCGGTGTTCGGGCTGGTCGATCAGTTGTGGCTGCTGGGCGAGGTAACTTTCCGCAAGGACGACCGGGGAACGGCTGCCGAAATGGTCCTGATGCCGCCTGCGGCGTTCAGCGTGGAGCCGTACCAGTTTTATAAAAACATCATGGAGCTGAATTACTGATGCCTGATTTTTCTGGTCTGTACCGGCAAATAAAAATGATGCTCGGGATCGGAAAGGTCACCGGCATGAATGATGCCGGACCCGCGCAGACATTGCAGTACCGGAACGCCATAGAGGTTATGACGGCGGGCCGCCTGGCTGAATTTGGTTTTTCATCCGGACCGCCTGTTGGCAGTGATGTCGTGGTGGCGTTCCTCGGCGGCGACCGTTCAAACCCGGTCATCATCGCGACCAACAGCAAAGCCTACCGGCATACCGGTCTGAAAGGTGGCGAAACCGTCATTTATGACCAGTGGGGGCAGTTCATCAAGCTGACCGAAAAGGGCATCACCGTCGAAGCTAACGGCCAGCCGGTCACGGTATCGCGTGCGACCGTGGTCACAATCACCGGCACCGAAGAGGTTATCGCCGATACGCCGGTTTTTAAGTGTACCGGCGACATTATTGACAATTCCGGCACCAACAACACGACGATGAAGCAGCTGCGCGATACGTTTAACGGCCACGACCACTTTGTGGAAGGCGTACAGGGTGGCAGCACGACCATCCAGAGCGACCCGCCCGGGGAGTTAGTGAAATGACCGATATCACGACCAGCTGGGACGCCGAAAACGGCGCGGGCGACTGGCAGATTGCGCAGGGTGACCTGGCTGCCGGTGACGACCTCCAGACCGCTATTTTTATCAGCCTCTTTACCGACCGGCAGGCCCGCGAAGATGACGACTACGAGGGCGACGATCGCCGGGGATGGTGGGGCGATACTGGATCAGATTATCCGATTGGCTCACGTATCTGGCTTCTGCGCCGACAGAGGCTGACCACGGCAGTCGCGAACAAGGCAATTGATTACGCCATAGAGGCGCTTCAATGGCTGATTGATGACGGCATTGTCGCCACCATCAGCGTTAACTCGCAGATCGTTTATCCCTCACGCCTTTACCTGTCCATCACTTACCAGCAACCCGACTTGACCGCCAACACGGTCAAATATTACTGGGTTTGGGAGAAGAGCAATGCCGTATAAAAGGCCCACGCTGACCGAACTGCGGGCGCGTTCACAGAGCGCCATCACGACGGGTCTGGAGAAAATCGGGGCGCTGCTGCGCTTCTCAAATATGCGCGTGCTGGGCGACGTCTGCGCGGGCATGAGTCATCTTCACTTTGGCTTTCTGGACTGGATAGCCAGACAGACGAACCCGTCCACCGCCACCGGGGAATTTCTGGCAATGTGGGGCGCGCTGGTGCGTGTTTACCGCAAGCCCGCCACGGCTGCGACAGGCCAGTCGGTCCCGATAACCGGAACGGCGGGCGCTGTAGCGAAAGCCGGGGCCGTGCTTAATCGTGGGGATGGCTACCAGTACACGCTGGACGCAGACGTAACGATTGGGAGTAACGAAACGGGGTCAGGCACAGTCACAGCCGTCTTACCCGATGCCAGCGCGGATTCCACCGGCGGAGGCGCAAGCGGCAACGCGGCGGCGGGAACGTCGCTGAAGTTTGATGTCGCTGTTGAAGGTATTGATTCCGGCGTTACCGTGACCACGGCCATTACCGGCGGCGCAGATATTGAGGGCGAAGAGGCATTCCGCAGCCGCGTACTCGGAGCCTTCCAGAATACCCCGCAGGGCGGCAGTGATGCCGACTATAAAAAATGGGCGCTGGCCGTGCCTGGTATCACCCGCGTGTGGGTAGTGCGTCGCCTGATGGGTGCGGGTACTGTCGGCGTTTACATCATGCTGGATGGTAACACCGGCAACAATGACAGCGGATTTCCGGTCGGTAAGGATGGCGTGTCATCTTATGAAACGCAGTACCCGGGCGGAACGGCAACGGGCAATCAGCTGACCGTGGCGGATGCGCTTTACAGCCAGCAGCCCGCGACCGCCGTGGTCTACGTCTGCTCGCCGGTAAAGACCAGTGTGCCGTTTACCATTTCCGGGCTGTCTGCTGCCTCTGCCACCCTGAAAGCCAGCATTAACACCGCCATCGATACCGTATTTTTCAACAGTGGCGCACCGGGCGGGACCATTGTTCTGTCTGATATTCAGGCTGCGATCGCGGGCATCAGCGGCACATCAGGATTCATTGTTGTGAGTCCGGCCACCAACATCGTTATGGCCACCGGGTGCATGCCGGTTCGCGGGGTAATGACCTACCTATGAGCAAATTTTCTCTTGATGATTACCGGCGCGCACTACAGGCGCTGATGCCTGTCGGGAAAGTCTGGCCGCGCGCCACCAGTTCGGTTCAGTCTGCGGTACTGGACGCAGTGGCGTCGGAGTATCAGAAAAGCGATACCGAGGCGTTTGCGCTGCTGCGCGGGGCGTTTCCCTCAACGGCAACGATCATGCTGGCAGAGTGGGAAGAGTCGCTCGGGCTGCCCGATGACTGCGCTATAGGCGAAACGGACAGCATAGCGTTACGTCAGAAAGCCGTTGTAACAAAGCTGACGGCAACTGGCGGCGAGTCGGTAGAGTATTTTAAAGCCCAGGCTGAAGCGCTGGGTTATGACGTATCGATTACGCAGTTCCGGCAGGCGCGCGCTGGCATGTCCGGCGCGGGTGCAGCCCTGAACGGTGACGACTGGCCTTTTGTCATGCTGATTACGGCACCGGAAACCACGATCACTTATGCGATGGCCGGGGCAAACTATGCTGGCGACCCGCTGCGTTCGTGGGGAAACAAGCTGCTTGAATGCCGGTTAACCCGCATGGCTCAGTCTCACACCATCATCAAATTCGCGTACACCAACACAACAGAATAACCCCCAATTTCATTACTTTTTTCTAAGCGCCTTAACTGGCGAGGGAATCTTTTTGTATGCAGAAAATCAGTCAACTAACTGCCACCGCGACCAGTGCGGGGGAGTTTACCAATGGTTCAGTTGCCACCGGCGTTTCACCAACAATCCTTGATGCCGGATGGTTCAATACTATCCAGCGCGAGCTGGTCGCGGTTGTTAATGGCGGCGGTCTGACTCTGGATTCGACTAATGACGCGCAACTACTTGCAGCAATAAAAGCGTTGCTCGCGGCTCAGAAGGGCGGTCGTATTGTTAGTGTACAAATGTTCAAGGTATCGGGGACTTACACTAAAAGTAATGAAGCAAATTCCGGCTTTGTATTTGTACAAGGTGGCGGCGGTGCAGGTATGTATGCAATTTCCTGCGCCTCTAACTATATGTCGGGCGGGGCTGGAGGCGGGTCAGGCGGCTATGCAGAAAGCTATTTAACTACTCTGCCATCAACTGCAGCGGTAGTTGTAGGAACCGGTGGGGCTGCAACAGCGAGTTCAGGTGCATCGGGCGGTGCATCCTCATTTAACGGAACAATTATCGGATACGGAGGAGCAAACGGAGCTGTAGTCACGAGCCAGGCATCATCGGGTACGGTTGTACAGCAGGCTGGCGGGACGGGAGGAGGCGCAACTGGCGGGAATATCAAAAACTGCCAAGGCGAACAAGGCGGTTGGCTGTTGCTTACAGCAAATGGCAACTGCCAGAGTGGCCGTGGCGGGCGTAGTCAGGATACAGGGGGTGGACGCGCGGTCGGTGGCGGTGCTTCAGCAGGTGTTGCGGGAGCTAATGGTTCTGGTGGTTCCGGTGCAATCGGGGGCGCTGCGGGTGCAGCAACGTCTGCGCTGTCAGGCGGTAGCGGTGGTGACGGTTACGTTTTAGTTATTGAACTATCATAAGGTCATGAAATGAGTGAGAAAGCAGGTATTTACGCGATGATGATCGCAGGTTCAACAGTTGTGCAGAATGTTGCATGTGCAGTTCCGGGAACCGTTATTCCTGGATTTAAACTTGTCGCTATTGAAAATGGCATTTGCTGCAATCCCGGAAGCTACTATAACGAGGCAGACGGTAAATTTTATCAGGACAGTGCATTTAAAATTTTAACGGGTATTGGGTCGGATATGTCGAAAATCACTTTGGACACGACAGAGACAACATACACTGGCGTCAATGACTTAGCCGCCGTTATGCAGGATGACAGTGAATCAGTTAGCTCAGATGTTGATAACCCGTCAGGTAGCTAGTCTTTTGACGGTGACAAAGGTGAAAATCGGGGTGTAACAGCAAGGAAAAGGCTGTCGGCAGATATGCCGAGTAATTCGCAGATGTGAAATAACTCAGCAATATCTAACCGCCGTTCGCATCGCTCAGCCTTAGAAATCAGTGATTGCTTAACTCGCATAGCGGTCGCAAGCTGAACTTGCGTTATTTTCTTCGCTTTCCGGGCGCGAACCAGCGCCGCGATGATTGAGCGGTAGTCGTTTGGATAAATTGACGGCATGTTTTCGGCCCTGAAATATTCTAAAACAGACTATCTTTCATCGGGCGCTAATAACCCAAAATGGAATATTAAGCGCCGCCAATTCTGCCATGCCTGTTTGATTTCTGGAGCCGTACTTTCTGATAATTATTCTAAAATGGGTTATTTAGGGCGTATATACTGTCTTGCGGTTATTAAGTAATCTATAAGTCAGGCTTAATTAACCGGGTCATCGCTTTATTTTAATCCACATGCGAAAAAAGCCGCTTGCGCGGCTTTATCTCTTTTAGCCTCTGCACGCTGATGTTAAATTACGTGCTTCAGCGTGTTCTCCTGTCGTAGTAGACCGTTGAAACGCCCTTGCGGCTGGCGTGCTGCAAGGGCACCTTTTATCCCTTCCGTGTTTTTTCTTCCAGTTCTGAAAACATCCTGTCGATTTCGCTGCTTTCGCCCCCTTTCTCTGCATTTTCTAAAATTGCCTCAATGCGTTTAATCAGTGCAGGTGATGCGCCTTTCAGGGTTATTTCCACGTCATCCCCCTTATACTTTGCCGTTACCCCTTTGCCGAATGTCCTGACGCTGGGCTTAGGCTTTTCTGTCAGAGGCTTCGCGGCTTTCAGGGTTTTAACAATGAAGTCAGGATCTAGCGTTTCGGTGCGCTTGTACATTTCAAGGTCGCTTACGCGATCCATCATGTCTTTCTCACTTTCTTTGTAAACCCTCAGAATCTCTTCGCCAGCACGCGCTGACAGGTCCGCAGGGTTAGCAAATAGCTTGATGATTTCGACAGGTAACTCCGCAGTTGCCATGCAGCGAATAACAACGCGACGCTGCAGCTGCTCACCCTCGGCCATCGCTTTCACGTTCCCGGCATACTTACCATCAACCAAACGCTTATAACGCTTTCCGCGTTCGTAAGCACTGGTCGGGCGATAATCATTTCCGACTTCCGACAGGCTCGACATTTGCTGGTCGTCCATATCGCCGACCCAAACGCGGTACTCGCGCTGTGTCAGTATTGCAGCCATACGGCGGCGGCTTCCGTCTGCAACCTCAATGATGCCACTCTCATCACGTCCGAAGGCCGGGAACTGCTGGCCGTTAGCTGTGAAGGTCGGGATCAGGTCATCAAGCGTGCTCTCGTTAAGCAGTTCCTGCAGGCGCTCGTTCTGCCCCCACACCATCGTTTTACGTTTCACCTGGTCAGCAGGGATTACCTGTAGTGTGAATCTGACCGGCTTGCCGAGCACGTCCACGGTCATCGTATCGCCGTGCGCTCGTCCTAAATATTCATTCAGTCGGTTAACTGATGGGACGGCAGAAGGCTTAGCGCCAGCCGGGGTGGCCGTTGCCTGCTCACTGATTTTCTTCATGTCAACCTGTGGGGCTTTACTCATTCCTCCGCGTTTCATTGTGCGTCCTCCTTATTCCAGCGTGGTTTGATCAACTTGTCGTAAATCTCTTTGCATACCGGTTCCCATATGTCGATAGCGTTTCGCCAGGCACGATTAGTGCCGCGCTGGTCCGCTGCCTGTTCAAATACGGTCCGCATTTTTACCTGTCCTTTGCCTACCTCTTCCGTCACGCGCACCACCTCATCCAGCACCATTTCACCGAATGCGCTGCTAATCATGTCGCGCATCCACGGTGACTGGCTTCCCGGCAGCAGGCTGTATTTGGTAATCAGCACGCGCACGTCTGGCTCAAAGCCGCCCAAGTCCACTGTAGCAATCAGGTCGCGCAGCATGGAAAAGAACTGATGGATCGATACGTAGTCATAGAGTTCGGCTGGCGTCGGGACCACAATTACATCTGATGCGCACACGATGTTCAGCGTGCCAACGCCGAGGTTTGGGGCGCTGTCCATAACAATGACGTCGTAACCGTCCCATACGGTTTCTATGGCCGCACGCAGCAGAAGATGCGGCGCTGTTGGCAGCTTGCCAGCCTCAGCAAGCGGGTAAACCTCGCTTTCGATGCGGTGAAGGCCGAGGCAGGACGGGATGATGTCGAGGTTCGGCCAGCAGGTCGGCTTAATGGCATAAAAGGCATCATCACGCTGACCCAGATAGAACGGCAGCAGCGTATCATCTTCATGCACATGCAAGTCTGGCACGTAGCCGTGATAGAGCGATGCGGTAGCCTGCGGGTCGGTGGCGTCCACCAGCAGTACGCGAAGCCCCTGTAAAGCCAGCCATTGCGCTAAGTGTACGGATGTCGCGGTTTTATACGCGCCGCCTTTAAGTGCAGCGACGCCGACAACTACCGGCGCAGCCCCTTCCGGGCGGTATGGAAGCTGCCCGAACACTGCGCGCATGTGGTTAATCTGTGCGATTGAATACCCTGCGCGCTGCTCAACCCGGCCCTTCATAATCATATCCGGCACCGGAAGCCGGCCATCGAGTTCAGCCGCGCGGATAGTGGGTTGCGTGACCCCTACCATTTCGCTTGCTTCCTGAATCCCCCAACGGCGACTAATGGTGCGTGCAGATGGCGAGTCGTTACCAAACTGCGCCTCCGCAACGGCCATTGTTAACGCCTGACCGCGAGCGTTACATTCATCTAACTTCTGTAAAAGACCCATCATGCTCTCCTGTCGTTTTGCGTGAAAAGCATTGAAACAGACAATTTTGCGCAAAACAACCATTTTATTACGATTTAGCAGAAAATAAATCCCGCCTGACTTTCTGCCTGCTTATCACCGCCACCCTGATTTGGCAGCCACGAAAGCAGGCAGGACCACACCTGGCTAAGCAGGTAACACCCCTAACATCATGATTTTACTAGCCGGTAACGGTGATTAGCCGGGTAACACGCTTAAAGTCACCTGAACAAAATAACGCCTTTTTAACGCGGACCAATTCCGACAAAAAACAACCAGCCATAACGTAACAAAGATACAAGACACAATATAGCAACCATCTATCCCGTAACCTTCTAACCATAACCACAACGTAACGCAAAAGCAAGACACTTAACGCATGTTATCGTAACATATTCTCGTGTCGTATAACGTAACCAATAGTTAAATATACGCGCGTATATTTAACTATTAGCTGTCTCTTATACACATCTCCGAGCCCACGAGACTGGTTCTCATATCTGGGGGGGG
>NZ_JBLREF010000013.1:0-140480 GCF_047918655.1 Erwinia sp. PPS120
GGTTTTTCGGGGGGATTACCAGAGCATCTCTTACATGCGACAGTTTCAATTTTAAAGCGCTTACTTCGTGCGATAGTGGCTGAGCATCTTCGCCTCTGCGAAGCAGGAACGAAGTAAGATCATTCAGTTTCTGTATGGAACCAGTAAGCTCCTGCCAGGCTTCTTTGTTGATTTCGGGAACAGAAGGGGGTAGTTGCTGAAGAGCTGAGGATCTCAGCCAACAGCTCCTACTTAGCTGTCCTCTGAAATGGTTTACTTTGCTCAGCTCGACTTCGTTTAATCTGACTGTTACTGAGTGTTTGCGAAGACGATTAGGGGGTAATTTTTTAACGACAGGATCATTGGTAAATGTAGAAGGAAACTCATCGTCGAATATAATATTGTTTTTTTTCATATCAACTCCTTTTTATATTTTTGATTAATAGCAAATCCATATGCTATCTATAATAAGTACCATAAAAATCAATCGCGTCAATGGGTTGGGTTTGGTTGTTTTTTGCTTTGATCTTTCTTTTTCAACCGAAGGGCAGAAAAAGCAAGGCAACTGAGCATCGCTCAGTTAGCCCTTGCTTGACCTAAAAGTGACTTTATTATAAAATTCATTCCGAGGAATATATATGCTAAATGACAACAACATTAGAGTTAGATTGATTGATTTTTTAACTACCAAAAGGCCAGCTCCTTTAAGCATTATTGAAGAGTTACATATAGAAAATGGCAGAGCGATTGCTGATGTTGTGGCAATACATAATAACCTGCATTGTTATGAAATTAAAGGTGAGTCTGATTCAATTAAAAGAATTAAAACACAAGCAAATTTCTATAACAAATCTTTTAGTAAAGTGACTCTCGTGACAACAAAAAATCATCTTTCTTGGGCTATAAAAAACAGTCCGAGCTTTTGGGGTATCTTATTGGTTGAGCACACGTCCAACGGCTCAATTTCACTTAAATATGTCAGAAAAACCAATAATAACCCCTACTTTTCTAAAGAAGCATCTTTAATGATGCTTTGGAAAGAAGAACTAATAAATATTGCCTCTGATATAAAAATTAAAACCAGAAGTTCTTACACAAGAAGCGAACTTGCGAATTTAATAAGCTGTTCCCTATCGAAAGAAAAAATATTAGAGGTTATCAGGATCACCATCTTAACTCGAAAAAGCCTAAGGAAGGCTATTTAACACAAATGATATATGTGTTGTTAACATTGCCTTTAACCATGAGGAAGGACTTCCTGCTTTATCAGGTTTGGCTAGTGAATAACTGCTCCTGTCATATACATATTTCTCACCGTAAGAGAAATTAACATGTCTAAAAAATTTTTGGTCATGAATTATAGTTGCTATTTGAAAATATTGTCCATTACCAAGCGGATCATTTTGAAATGATCCACCTCTAACACAAAAGCAATTGTTTTTATATGTGTAAAAAACTTTAGGTGTAGATATTTTTCTAAATAGTTTAGGATCTAACTCTATATCTGAGTAATCTGGACTTACAATTCCATAATCGGCATAAGTAATATTCGTTATACCTTTTTCATTTAATAAACTTTCCCAAATTTTCCATTCTGCTCTAACAAATGATTTACTTGTATAGGTTTCAATTAACTCTGAAATATTTGCTGGGATAGACGAACCAGAGATGATGATTTTGTCAAAATGAAATTCTTTATTTACATTTGACAAGAATATTTTTAAGTTGTCAATGTGCATTTTTTCTGAGTTGGGCGATATAAACCTTAAATCAATTATTAAATGAATTTCTTTAATGTTTAGCGATTGAATTTTAGTAAAAAACTTCTCAAGCCTCATTTTGGAAATTCTATAACTTTCTATATCCTCAGAAACAAGCCTTAACGCTAAAGAGTTTCGGCTATGCAATAGATGATTATATGCACTATTATTTCTTCTATCGGATCTATTTAACCCTACAACAGGAATGTATTTATAACCGGTTAATAAGGACAAAAGATATTCATATTGTTCTATGCCTTGAATGTCAATTTCATCATCAAGATCATAATTATCAATATAGAATTCCATTCCTTTTAATATAAAGTTAGAGTCTAATTTGTTCTTAAAGACACCAACTTTGTTTAAAACAGTCTTAACACTTTGATCTTTAGATTCTCTTGGAACATCAAAAAATGGAGTGATTTTTGTAAATAGTAATGAATCTGACTTATAGATCTCTCCAATAGCAAGTATTTCATTTGCTTTTGCTTTTAAGAACGGCACATATTTAGTCATCGAAACCAAGCTCCATCCTAACATTTATTGAATTGACCAAATCAGAAAAAATTCTGTAATTATTGTGTTTTTTTCTAACTGCACCCGCAGCTACAATAGGATTAATTGAGAATTTTTTACAAACTGCTAAAAGAGTTTGAGGTTCATCCTTAGTTCTAAAAAGACTTCTATTTGCTTCAATTGGGATCAGGCTTTCTGATGCAGCTCTATTTGCTTCAATTTCCGTCATGACTTGAGATTCATTCTCTAAATCATCAATTATTGGTGTTGATAACATATCATGATGCAAAGAAACATGAGATAATTCGTGCATCAAAGTGAACCAAAAATAGTCATAACGTGAATATCTTAAGCTCATAGCAATGACTGGGCTGTTGTTAGGGAGGTTGAATGCACATCCATCTAATTTTAAGCCTTTAAATGATTTTTCATATAAAATTATGATGCCGTATTCTTTTCGTAAAATTTCATCAATCTTCTTTAAAGACTCAACATTATTGCTTAGTTTAGCTATGTCAGATAAAGAATCATAATGTAAGCCTGTAAAAGGCTTTATTTCTTTTTCTATAAAATAGTTTGTGGCTTTATTTTCTACAATTGATAGCCATATGTTAGTCAGATCATCTTTTGAGTCGTGCTTTTTTCTAAAGAGTTTTTTGTTATTTGTTTTATAGTTTTTTGCGATGCTTAAGATAAATGAATTTTCACTTTCCCAATCGGGTTTTCGAGATGTTATCTCCTTGATATTTTTGTCAGATTTTATTTTTTTAAATGCTTTTAAAATATCTAAGTCACTTTCGTCAAATTTATTTGTTATCAGAAATTCTTCTTTAGGCTGCATCTGCGATATCTCCTAAGGCAGAAGCAATCTTCTCAGAGGCTTCAAAGTATCTTAGGTCTTCTTTTGAAGAGTCAATGCCAAAGTCTGTCATCCCTAAATGAGAATAAAACCCCTCAGCATCTGGCAATGAATGTAAACAGAATCCTGGACGGTAACCTAAAAAATTGCATGCATAATTAATGGCCTGATTTATAAGTTCTTTTCCTACTCCTGTATATTGGGGGCTATAATTAGGTCGCTTTCTATTCCAGTATGCAGATGCAAGATAATCAATATAGAAAATATTTTGATTGTCAATTTTGCTATTTTGAGGGAAATATATTATGCAAACACCTTGAATTTTTTCTTCTTTTAATAAATAAAACCATTCATATTGGGGACCATTACAATTGAACATTTTTTTTGTCCAATCCCAATGCCAGTCACCTAAGCTATTTTCTGTCATAATCTTTTGAGCTAAAGCAAAATCATTACTTATTTCTGGGTTTTGAGTTAAGAGAGTATTGATTAGATCACCGCGATAGCTGCCCCATTGCTGCTGCAAAGTTTGAGTTAAGTCAAATCTCAGTCCTCTTTCAATGATGCAATCTGTGTTTTCTCCAGAAGACTTGCATACAATCATTTGGGTACAACTCCTTGATATACTTATAATTACTTGATTTTAGCAATCAGTCATATCTTTATAATCTTTCAGATTTATCCAATAGTCAAATTTTTTTAATGTTTTCCCTGGGGGCAGAAAACTAGCAAATTATTTAATTATCCTTGAAAGGGATGTTTCAAGAATATCAATTTATCCATTCATGATTTTTTTCATATAAAGGAAATAAAATTCTTATTTTAAAAATAAAAAACCAATGCTTAAGATAGATATGAGGATGGTTAATCTTTGCCAAGGTTTTATTTCATCAAACCAAATTGCGATCTTTTGGAGCTTTAATAGTGGTTTTTTTGCATGAAAAAAACGTATGAAAAAATTGTTCTCTTTAATTTCCTTCACCGTTCTTGTGTGTTTTACGATTAAATGTAATGCATAGACTGAGCAAACAAGAATCGCTAATGATAAGTTACTTAACCTTTTCCCTAATGTAAAATATTCATATGTGGCTAAAACAAGTAGTAGAACGGTAAAGCAAAACCATGCTGGGAATGAAATCTTTTTAAACTTTAACTTCATAAGTTTGATTTTTTTCTTAATAAATTTATTCAGCCCCTTGTTTTTACTGTTATTACTTTCGTCTTTTTTGATTTCATCTTTTGTATTTGTTGGGTGCCTTCCATCATTTTGAGTAAATAATTTTTCTTTGGTATGTTCTTTTGTATTAGGTTCATCATATGGAGCTTTCATTTGGCCTTCCAAAGTTGGATTAAGTGTTTCAGAATCTTAAAACATAAAATAAAAATAAACAATAAGAAAGTAAGTTGTATGTATCTATATGATTTTAATGGGATTATTTTATTTATTGTTCTTATGTGATAAAAATTTGAAAATCATATTTATTAGCGCTATCTAAATTATAAATATTATTGGGGGAGTGGCTATGAGTGTTTTTATAAAATTTTTAGAATATATATGTGATGTTGCAAATAAAGTTTCTTTTGGTTTTTTTATGCTCATTGTTTTTATAATTGGATTTTCAATGGAAAGTTATTACTACGAAGCAAAGTATCTGATGGGTTTTTCGCTTTTATTTATTGCTAAGGGAATATTAGAGTTTGTGTTTGGTAACAAAAAAGTTAGCCCATTGTTATTCTTATTAACATAAGCGATTTTATATAGTGCTCTTTTTTGCATTTTGATTATAGCATAAAGGAGTATTCATTATTTTTATCAATAGGATATGATAAGTTTCATTTACAAAAGTGTTGTTATTTTTATGGTGGCACCTTTGGAGGACTCTATCAAATTAAAATAAAAAAATTATATACAGAACAAAAGGCTATCTGGAAGGTTTGAATCCTGTAGGGCCATGAAAATTGATTTATGGCTTTTTATTAAAGTTATAGGGTATTAACACCCTTTCTCTACATGCCTCAAGATAGTCAGCCCACCATTGCAACATGAGTCTCCGTTCTTCCAAATGCTCTGCTTTATGTATGTAAGCAGCCCGGACACTGTTGCGTTCCTGGTGGCTCATTTGTCTTTCCACAGCATCTCTCGACCATAATCCCGATTCGATTAAGGCACTACATGCCATAGTCCTGAAACCATGCCCGCAGACTTCAGCTTTCGTATCGTAGCCCATCGTCCTGAGTGCTTTGTTGACTGTGTTTTCACTAATAGGTTTGTCGTCCCCGGTAAAACCAATGAACATAAGTTCTTTGTTACCACTGATCGTATGAAGCTCTTCCATAAATGCTTTGGCTTGTGAACTTAAAGGAACCAAATGAGGCGTTTTCATTTTTGCCCCTCTTGCAGAATATTTTACCCCTTCCATAGGTTGTCGCTTTCCGGGGATAGTCCACAGTGAATTTTTGAGATCGACTTCTGACCAGCGAGCAAATCGCAGTTCACTCGAACGGACAAAGGTCAGGAGTGTTAACTGCACTGCAATTTGGGTAATGCCTCTTCCTTTATATGCTTCCAAACGATTCATAAGCTCTGGCAATCGTTCCAGAGAAAGGGCAGGGCGATGAACACTTTTAGTGGAAACAACAGCACCAGCGAGGTCGTTTGCAGGATTCTGTTCAATCAAAGCATTGTGAACGGCATACCTCATTACCGCCGTAATGCGCTGTTGTAAGCGGGAAGCCAGTTCATGGTGTCCTGAAGCTTCTGCTTTTTTCAAAGGAACCAACAAATCACGAGTTTTTAGCTCGCTGATATTACGTTTGCCGATGACAGGGAACACATGGGAAACAAGGCTGTTCAAAACAGTTGTTCTATGATTTTCTGACCAGGTTCTGTTACTGGTATGCCATTGTCGTGCAACTTGCTCAAATGTTAGCAAGCCCTTGCTCTCAATCTTTTGCGCTTTTCGCTTCTCACTTGGGTCTACATGGTTTGCAACGAGCTGACGAGCTTCATCTCTTCGTCGTCTGGCTTCGGACAATGAAACCTCAGGATAGACACCCAGTGCGAGTATTTTCTGTTTGCCAGCGAAGCGATACTGGAAACGCCAGTATTTGGAACCACTTGTGGTGATCAAAAGATGCATACCATTACCGTCTGTCAATTTGACAGGTTTATCAGAAGGCTTTGTATTTCTTACTGTTAACTCAGTGAGCGCCATACTAAAAACCCTCTTCTGATGGTATCTGCATTATCGAACTTAAAATACCAACATATGTACCAACAAAACAGCGTGGATTTTGAAATATGACGGTGTACGTTAGTGGGCTACGAAAAGAAGGTAAGCGTTTGAAATTGAAGAGTTGACTAGACTTTAAGATACTTAGATGGGCTAACATATGGTGTCCCCTGCAGGAATCGAACCTGCAACTAGCCCTTAGGAGGGGCTCGTTATATCCATTTAACTAAGGAGACGCAGCACAAGATAGCGACATACTCTTCGCCAGGGGCAGTATCTTAGCGCAACTGCTCGCTTTTTTTCAAGCAGTTGGAGCGGCCAGCGGGAATCGAACCCGCGTCATCAGCTTGGGAAGCTGAGGTAATACCATTATACGATGGCCGCCTGGTGGGTCGTGCAGGGTTCGAACCTGCGACCAATTGATTAAGAGTCAACTGCTCTACCAGCTGAGCTAACGACCCAGAGCGACAAGGATAGTATCATAAAATTTGACGCTAATGTTGAGGAATATCAAATATCTGAGCTGGGGCAAAAACAGGCCGCTTAGGTGCTGCTTTTATCAGCAGCTGCTTTATATGTTTCAGTCGAGATTATCTGAATTCTCCTTACGCGTGCTTACTTGCGCTGGATCAATATTTCCTGACTCGCAACGTTCTATTGTAAATCCACGTAAACAAGGGGCACCCTTGCTGTGAGAGAGAGGAACAGGCTATGTCGCTGAAATTTTCAATTGGGTTGATCCTGCTGGTATGGCTGGGATACGTGCTGTTTGCGAGTTCATTTTACGTTAAAACCTTTGCGCTTTTTAACTGAGCGCCTGCAATAAAGGGTAGCGCGCTGCGCCCAGCGGCTACCCTTTAAGTCATAACAGGATTCTGTTGCTCATAGTGCCTGATTCACTATGACGTTTTATTGCTCATATCGCTGCGGATTTGCGCATGGCTTATCAGCGCAAAGATAAAGGTGCCGCCGATGATATTTCCCGCCAGGGTGGGCAGGGCGAACGGCCAGAGAAATTCCTGCCAGCTGATAATGCCGTTAAACACCAGAAAAAGCGTTTCGACGGAACCGACCACAATATGCGTTAAGTCGCCTATCGCCACCAGCCACGTCATCAGCACAATAATCCAGAGCTTTGCCGTGCCCGCCGACGGGAACATCCAGACCATCGTGGCAATAATCCAGCCTGAAGCGATCGCTTTAGCAAACATCTCGCCCGGAGAGTTTTCCATCACCTTCTGACTGAGGCCGATAAACGCCGTGCGCGTGGCCTCATCGAAAATGGGCATATGCATAAAGGCCAGCGCCGCAACCGCCGTCCCAATCAGGTTACCGCCCAGCACGATGCCCCATAAGCGCAACAGCAGCAGAAAATTGCGGCCGGTCGGCTTATGCATTATCGGCAGCACGGCGGTGACGGTGTTCTCCGTAAACAGCTGCTGACGCGCCATGATGACGATAATAAAGCCAAAGGTGTACCCAAGGTTCTCCAGCAAAAAGGCGCCAGGGATCCCCTCAAAATGTAGGTGGAATATCCCTTTCGCCATCAGCGAGGCCCCCATCGACAGGCCCGCTGCAACGGCTGAAAACAGCAGCGCTAAGCCATCGCGCTCCAGCTCTTTTTCGCCCTCCTGGCGAATATGTTCATGCACAGCCGCCGCGCGCGAGGGCAGGGCTTCCTCATTCACCTCAATCTCTTCGCCGCTCTCACTCTCTTTGCTGTCAACTTCAACATCACTCTTTTTATTGGTTTTGTCGTTCACTTTGCGGCTCCTGTCGGCCCTGATACATAATGTGCCTGATAAGCGTAGCGGGTTTCCCGGCAGACGGAATGTAACGGTATTTAAGGATAAGGGTAACAAAGCTTTAACGATGGGGTATTTTTCATCATATTCCCTGTTTTTTGCGGGCATAATGCGCATGCCATGGGCAGGGGGAGATCGTGGTGAGACTGCGATGCCATGATTTCCTGTGGTACTATTTCATTCAACATTCACGAGTGCGACGTAATTTGATGCTGGAAGCCCACAATCTCACCTGCGTTCGAGACGAACGTACGCTGTTTAGCGATCTTAGTTTTACCGTTTCATCGGGCGACATCGTGCAGATTGAAGGCGCTAATGGCGCGGGCAAAACCTCGCTGCTGCGCATCCTCGCTGGCCTGAGCCGGGCTGAGCAAGGAGATGTGCGCTGGCATCAACATCCTGTTCATCGCCAGCGTGAGCGCTATCATGCGGATTTGCTCTACCTCGGCCATCAGCCCGGCGTGAAATCGGTATTGACCGCCTTTGAGAACCTGCGTTTTTTTCACCCCGCCCATTCACCAGAGGCCCTGCTGGCGGCGCTGGATGAGGTCGAACTGACGGGGTACGAAGAGGTGGCGGTGGGGCTGATGTCGGCAGGGCAGCAGCGCCGCGTGGCGCTGGCCAGGCTATGGTTGAGTCCCTCGCCGCTGTGGATCCTGGATGAGCCGCTGACCGCGATTGATGTCTCCGGGGTAAATAAGCTGACGGCGCTGTTTGAGCGCCATGCGACTGCTGGCGGCCTGGTCATTCTGACGACCCATCAGCACCTGCCCGCGTCGCGTCGCACGGTTCGCAAACTCTCGCTGACCTCTGCGGAGGTAATCTGATGTTCTGGCGCGTATTAAAGCGTGAGCTGCATATTGCCTTTCGCAGCGGCGCTGAAATCATTAACCCGCTGTGGTTTTTCCTGATCGTCATCACCCTGTTTCCGCTGGGTATCGGACCGGAACCCCAGCTGCTGGCGCGCATTGCCCCCGGTGTCGTCTGGGTGGCTGCGCTACTCTCTTCGCTGCTGGCGCTGGAGCGTCTGTTCCGCGATGACTTTGTAGATGGATCGCTGGAACAGCTGCTGCTGCTGCCCGCCCCGCTGCCGATAACGGTATTAGGGAAAGTAGCCGCTCACTGGGTAGTGACAGGACTGCCGCTGCTGCTGCTCTCTCCGCTGGCCGCGCTGCTGCTTTCGCTCGACGTTGCCCGCTGGCGCGCCCTTGCGCTGACGCTGCTGTTGGGGACGCCCACGCTTAGCCTGCTGGGCGCAATAGGCGTGGGGCTGACGGTCGGGTTGCGGCGCGGCGGCGTACTGTTGAGTCTGCTGGTGCTGCCGCTGGCGGTGCCAGTACTGATTTTTGCCAGCGCAGCGATAGACGCGGCGGGGCAGGGGCTGCCAATCGACGGATTCCTGGCGATTTTAGGCGCCATGCTGGTCGCCAGCATTACGCTGGCGCCTTTTGCCACCGCAGCCGCGTTGCGTGTAAGCGTGCATTAACCCTATTTTTATAAAAAACACCAGAACGCTTTTTCTTGGAATGTGAGCAAAATAATAATGTGGAAATGGTTTCATCAACAGGGTAAGCCTGACCGGCTCTACGGGTTATGTGGCCGTCTGATCCCCTGGTTTGCCGTGATGGGAATAGCTTCGCTCAGTTTAGGCTGGATATGGGGCTTCGGCTTTGCGCCCGCCGACTATCAGCAGGGCGACAGCTACCGCATCATGTATATCCACGTGCCCGCCGCGATGTGGTCGATGGGCATCTACGCCTCAATGGCCATCGCCGCGTTTGTCGGCCTGGTATGGCAGTGGAAAATGGCCGACCTGGCGGCAGCGGCGATGGCGCCGGTTGGCGCGGTATTCACCTTCATTGCGCTGGTTACCGGGTCTGCCTGGGGCAAGCCAATGTGGGGCACCTGGTGGATCTGGGATGCACGGCTGACCTCTGAACTGGTACTGCTGTTCCTCTATATGGGCGTAATCGCCCTGTCGAATGCTTTTGATGACCGCCGTATGGCCGGGCGGGCGGCGGGGATCCTGATCCTGGTGGGCGTGGTTAATCTGCCGATCATTCACTATTCAGTACAGTGGTGGAATACTCTGCACCAGGGCTCCTCCGGCATACTCCAGCAGGCCATTGACCCCAGCATGCGTACGCCGCTGCGCTGGTCAATTCTCGGTTATCTTCTGCTGTTTATCTCCCTGACGCTGATGCGTTTACGTAATCTGCTGCTCTTTACCGAGCGTCATCGCCCGTGGGTGGCTGAGGTGGTGGCAAAAGGAGGGCAAAAACGATGACCCCCGCTTTTTCATCCTGGCCGGCGTTCTTCGCCATGGGCGGCTATGCCTTCTACGTCTGGCTGGCCGTTGCCTGTACTCTGCTCGCGCTGGGCGGCCTCGTGCTGCACACCCTGTTACAGCGCCGCTGGCTGCTGGCCGATATTCGCAAGCGCCAGTCGCGCGAACGCCGCGTCCGTGCGGCAAAAAGCCAAAAAGCCGCCGGTGAAGCGGCAGGAGATCAACCGTGAATACCCGTCGTAAAAATCGCCTGATGGTGGTGGTGGCGATCCTGGTCGGCCTTGGACTGGCCACTTCGCTGGTGATGTACGCGCTGCGTTCCAACATCGACCTTTTTTATACCCCCAGTGAAATACTGAATGGGAAAGGAGAGGATCACAGCAAACCCGAACCGGGCCAGCGTCTGCGCGTCGGGGGAATGGTGATGCCAGGCAGCGTGAAGCGCGATGCGAATACGCTGCAGGTATCGTTCAAACTGTACGACGGTAACGGCGTGATTAGCGTGACCTATCTCGGTATCCTGCCCGACCTGTTCCGTGAAGGGCAGGGCGTGGTGGCGCAGGGAGTGCTGGAGAAGGGCAATCTGGTGAATGCCAAAGAGGTGCTGGCGAAGCACGATGAGAAATACACGCCGCCGGAAATTGAGGATGCAATGAAAAAGAACCATATAAGCCCGGTCACGGCCTGGCAGACAGGCACACCGGCAGGTCAGTCATGATGCCGGAAATCGGCAGTTTCCTGCTCTGTCTGGCGCTGGCCCTTTCGCTGCTGCTGAGCATTTATCCTCTGTGGGGCGCCGCGCGGCAGGACGTTCGTCTGATGGGGCTGGCGCGCCCGCTCAGCTATGCGCTGTTCGCCTGTATTGCCGCCGCCTTTATGATTTTGGTTCATGCCTTTGTCGTAAATGATTTCAGCGTGGCCTACGTGGCAGCCAACTCCAACACGCTGCTGCCGGTTTACTACCGGGTAGCGGCTACCTGGGGCGCACACGAGGGGTCGCTGCTGCTGTGGCTGCTGCTGCTCAGTACCTGGACGCTGTTAGTTGCGCTGTTCAGCCGGACCATGCCGCAGGATGCTATCGCTCGCGTTCTGGCGGTGATGGGGATGATCAACCTTGGCTTTCTGCTGTTTATCACCCTGACTTCTAACCCCTTTACCCGCACGCTGCCTGATTTCCCCATTGACGGCAGCGACCTCAACCCGATGTTGCAGGATATCGGCCTGATCTTTCACCCGCCGCTGCTCTATATGGGCTACGTCGGCTTCTCGGTGGCGTTTGCCTTTGCTATAGCTTCGCTGATGGCGGGCAGGCTCGACACCGCCTGGGCGCGCTGGTCGCGTCCGTGGACCACCGCCGCCTGGGTATTTCTGACTATGGGTATCGTCCTGGGGTCGGCGTGGGCCTATTACGAACTGGGCTGGGGCGGCTGGTGGTTCTGGGATCCGGTGGAGAATGCCTCCTTTATGCCGTGGCTGGCCGGGACGGCGCTGATCCACTCGCTGGCGGTGACCGAAAAGCGTGGCACCTTTAAGGCGTGGACGGTGCTGCTGGCCATTACCGCCTTTTCCCTTAGCCTGCTGGGCACCTTCCTGGTGCGATCCGGCGTGCTGATTTCGGTGCATTCCTTCGCCTCCGATCCGGCACGCGGCATGTTTATTCTCGCTTTCCTGGTGATCGTCATTGGCAGTTCACTGTTGCTCTACGCGGTTAAGGGCAGCAAGGTGCGCAGCCGGGTGCAGAATGAAGTCTGGTCGCGCGAGTCCTTCCTGCTCGGTAATAACGTGCTGCTGATCGCCGCGATGCTGGTGGTGCTGCTGGGAACGCTGCTGCCGCTGGTGCATAAGCAGCTCGGACTGGGCAGCATTTCGATAGGGGAACCCTTCTTCAACAGCCTGTTTACCCTGCTGATGGCCCCACTGGCGCTGCTGCTTGGCGTGGGGCCGCTGGTGCGCTGGCGGCGTGACCAGCCGCAAAAACTGTGGAAAAGGCTGGGCATTGCCGTCATGGGTACGCTGGTGCTGTCGATTCTGCTGCCGTGGCTGATGCAGGACCGTATTGAGGCAATGGCCGTCGTCGGCCTGCTGATGGCGGTGTGGGTTATTTTCCTGACCCTGATGGAGCTGCACGAACGGGCGACGCACCGCCACCGCTTTTTTGCCGGACTGCGTCATCTTTCCCGCAGCCACTGGGGCATGGTGCTCGGCCATCTTGGCGTGGCGGTCACCGTTATCGGTATCGCCTTCAGCCAGAACTACAGTGTGGAGCGCGATGTGCGGATGCGGCCTGGCGATACCGTGGATATTCACGCTTATCACTTCACCTTCCGCGATGTGCAGAAAATACAGGGTCCAAACTACACCGGCGGCGCGGGCATTATCGATGTAACCCGTCAGGGGCATCACGAGGCGACGTTACAGGCGGAGAAACGCTATTACAGCGTGGCGCACACCATGATGACCGAAGCGGCGATTAGCGGCGGACTGACCCGCGATCTCTACGCTGCGCTGGGTGAAGAGCTCGATGACGGCTCCTGGGCGGTGCGCATCTATTACAAACCTTTTGTGCGCTGGATCTGGTTCGGCGGGGTATTTATGGCGGTTGGCGGCATTTTCTGCCTGCTCGATCCGCGCTATCGCTCACGCCGGAAGGACGAAAGGAAGCCGACATGAATAAGAAGATACTTTACCTGCCGCTGGTGCTGTTTCTGCTGGTGGCCGCTGCGCTGATGTGGCAGCTGACGCGTAACGCAAACGGTGACGATCCCACACGGTTGGAGTCCGCGCTGGTGGGTAAGCCGGTACCGGTATTTAAGCTGGAATCGCTTAACCAGCCGGGAAAAACCTACGATCGCACGGTGCTGACCGACGGCAAACCCGTGCTGCTTAACGTCTGGGCGACATGGTGTCCCACCTGCCGTGCAGAGCATCAGTATCTCAACGTGCTGGCCGCACAGGGCGTGCGGGTGGTAGGTCTGAACTATAAGGACGATCGCGGCAAGGCGATTAACTGGTTAAATACGCTGGGTAATCCCTACGCGCTCAGCCTGTATGACGGTGACGGTATGCTTGGACTGGATTTGGGTGTTTATGGCGCACCTGAAACCTTTTTGATTGATGGCAAAGGGATTATCCGCTACCGCCACGCGGGGGATATGAATGCCGACGTCTGGGCGAAGGAAGTGAAGCCGCTTTGGGACAAATACAGCAGGGAAGGTGTATGAAACGTTTTTTTCTGATCGTGATAAGCCTGATAAGCCTGAGCGCGCTGGCCGGAAATATAGATACCTACCATTTCTCATCGGTGGCACAGGAGCAGCAGTATCGCCATTTAACTGAATCGCTGCGCTGCCCGAAATGCCAGAACAACAGCATTGCGGACTCAAATGCGATGATCGCTGGCGACATGCGGCTGAAGGTTTATGAGCTGCTGCAGGCCGGGCAGAGCCCGGCGCAGGTTAAACAGTATATGGTGGCCCGCTACGGCAACTTCGTGACTTACGACCCGCCGGTGATGCCGTCCACGCTGATCCTCTGGGCAGGCCCGGGGCTGTTTGTGATTATTGGCGCGCTGGTGATTATTCTGCGTAGCAGGAAGCGTCAGCTTATCGCCCCGCCACTGGATGATGCCGGGCAGGAGCGACTGGATGCGCTGTTGAAGAACAATGGGAAGCAATCATGAGTGCATTCTTATTAACCCTGCTGGTGCTGCTGATCGCCGCCTGCGGCCTGGTACTGGTTGCCGGTGGACGCAGGCATCCACCACTGGCGGCGGAGCGCGATGCGCTTAACACGCGTTTTTACCGCCAGCGCCTGCGGGAGCTGGAAGAGGATGAAGCCCAGGGCGTGGTGGGCGAACGCGCGGAGATGATCCGTGAGCTGCAGCAAACGCTGCTGCTGGATATTCCTGAGGATGAGCAGATCCACGCGCGCACCCTGAGCCGCTGGGTCCTGCTGCCTGGGATCCTGTTATTAATTGTCGTGACGCTGGGCTTTTATTTCAAAACCGGCGGTTTTGCGCAGGTGATGTCGTGGCAGCAGGCGCAACTCGACCTGCCTGCGCTGCGCGCCCAGGTGATGGATCCTAAAGCCGAACCTCTGAGTATGGATCAGCTGGCGCGGCTCGGGCTGGGGATCCGCACCTCGCTGCAAAGCGATCCCAGTAACGTGAATGACTGGCTGATGCTGGGGCGTATTGGCATGGTGATGAATAACGCGGCTACGGCGACGCAGGCTTTCCAGCACGCGATGCAGCTTGCGCCGGAAAACCCCGAGGCCAAACTGAGCTATGCTGATGTCCTGACGCGGTCGCAGGATCCGCAGAATCTTCGCCAGGCGGCGCAGATGCTGAGTGAAATGGCTAAGCAGGACGGGACGAATCTGCAGATTCTCAGTCTGTTGGCATTTAATGCTTTTGCCCGACAGGATTACGACCAGGCCATAGCCGAATGGCAAAAGATGTTACAATTGTTACCGGCCGACGATAAACGCTCGGACACAATACGGCGCAGCATTGAGCAGGCTCGTACCGATGCGGGCAGGCAGACAAGCCGCCTGGCGCTGAACGTCACGTTGGCGCCGGAGGTAGAAAAAATGTTACCGGAAGGCGGAGTGTTGTATATTTCCGTTTCCGATGGCGTTTCTTCCGTCCCTGTGGCGGTAAAGAAAATGCCGTTAAGCCATTTTCCACTTACGCTGACGCTGGACGACAGCAATGCCATGATGCCGGAACGCCTGCTTTCCGCGCAGCATCAGGTTCTGGTTCGGGTGCGTATCTCACGCGATGGCAGCGCCAACCCACAGGCCGGAGACTGGTTCGGTACCAGCGCAGTAACGCCATTTGACGGGCATCAGCAGCTGTCGATTGCAATTGACCGGCAGCAGAAGTAACCGCAGGCGTTTGACTTCAGACTACAGGAAGAGAGATATGAGCTACCGTGTGACGGGTATCGCGCTGGCGAGCGTACTGCTGATAGGGTGCGCCAGCTCCCAAACGGCGGATGAGCCGCAGGGACGATCCGATCCGCTGGAAGGGTTTAACCGGTCAATGTTTAACTTTAACTATAACGTTCTGGACCCTTACGTGGTGCGCCCCGTAGCCGTTGCATGGCGTGATTACGTGCCGATCCCTGCACGTACCGGGCTAAGCAACTTCCTCGGCAACCTCAGTGAGCCTTCCACAATGGTGAACTACTTTGTTGAGGGTAAGCCCTATAAGGCGATGATCCACTTCAACCGTTTCTTCCTGAATACCGTGCTGGGACTGGGAGGCTTTATTGACGTCGCGGGGATGGCTAATCCCAAGCTGGCGAAGGAAGAGCCGCGCCGTTTCGGCAGCACCCTGGGTAACTATGGCGTGGGCTACGGGCCTTACGTTGAACTTCCCGGCTACGGCAGTTTCACTCCGCGTGAAGACGCCGGTGGGCTGGTGGATGATCTGTACGCGCCGCTTAGCTGGCTGACCTGGTGGATGTCGGCAGGGAAGTGGGCGCTGGAAGGGGTGGAAACCCGAGCTCAGCTGCTGGATTCCGATGCGATTCTGCATAACTCCAACGATCCTTACGCCTTCGTGCGCGCGGCCTATTTCCAGCGCCACGATTTCCTTGCCAGCGACGGTAAGCTGCTCCCGCAGGAGAATCCGAACGCCTCGGCGATTCAGGGCGATCTCAACGATATCGACGCTAACTAACCCCTCCCGCGCGGCAAGGGAACGGCAGAGAAATGCCTGGCTGTTCCTTGTCGCCCCGTACTGACGGATTGCGGTAGCCGTGCATCTGTGAACGTTCCGCATTAAATCGACGCGTGCTGAACACAGGCAGCAGGGGAGAAGCGCTTTCTCTCCCCTGCTGGCTTCGTCTGTTAAAGGTGAATCAGAACTTATAGTTAAAGTTTGCGCCGTACAGCCAGGCTTTGCCGGTTGAGTTGAAGGTGTAAGGGCCCTCTTCAACCGTGACGTGCTGGCCATGCATGTAGGAGACGCCGACATCGACAGAAGCATCCTGCGTGAAGGCGTAGGAGGCCCCCGCGCTCAGCCACAGACGATCCTGATCGGGAATGGAGATGGAACGCTTATCGGCAGGAACCGGACTGTCATCAAAGGCAATACCGGTGCGAAATGTCCAGTTCTCATCATAGAAGTAGGAGGTGCCCAGCGCGATACGGTAAGCATCTTTGAAACCTTCATCTTTATAGAACAGCGTTTGTCCGCCGTTGCCGGTCGCTTTCAGCTGCTGGAACTGGCTCCAGCTGGTATAAGCCAGACTATAGTGGACGGCCCACTGCGGAGCGACTTTATGATAGCCGGAGACTTCCCACATTTCCGGCAGATCCAGGCTCAGCGAGCCTGGTATGGTATTGCCGTTGGTACCGTAAGGCAGGCCGAGATTCAGCGCCTGATTAATGGGATTGAGGTAGCCCGGCACGCTGCTCTTGTAGTCGCCGTCAAAATCAACTTTCACTTCAGAACGATAAGTAAAGCCAAAGCGGTTATCCTTATCCACTTCGTAAAGAATGCCTGCGTTCCAGCCATAGCCCCACTCATTCCCTTTTAGGCGGGTTATCTGCGTATCCGCAGGTAATCCGAGCGCTGAACCGGTCTCACCCGCATAACGCTCAATTTTAGCGCGGGCATAAACGGCATCAAAGCCTACGCCAAAGCTGAAATGTTCATTCAGGCGATAAGCCGTGCTTAAATTGAGATTAACGGTCTGTAAATCAGTTTTACCGGCGTAGGGCCCGGCCGTGTAATCACTATTATATTCCGTCGCCAGACCATAATTAGAGGTGGCGGAGGCGCCGAGCCACCAGCTATCGTTAATCGGTTGAACATAATGAATATTCGGTACCCACTGGGTGGGGGCAATATTATTGGCATTCAGGCTGCGGCCCGTAGGGCTGTTACCGTCCACCGAAACATCGGGGTCAATAAATACCGCACCGACCGAAAATAGAGGCCGATCCATCAGCGCCATCGTGGCGGGGTTACGGCTGGCGGAGGCGGCGGTATCCCCCATTGCGCCTTCACCAGAATAGGCGCGGCCCAGACCGATAGCGGAAAACTCATTAAGCTGAAAGCCGGCTGCTGAAACGTTTGACGAGATAAGTGCGACTGCCACCGCAAGAGAAGACTTATTTAACAGGGATTTATGGTTCATGACCACAACCTCATTATCGGTTTTTTTATTAAGCTCTGTTACATGGCGTAACAGGGGATCGCGAATTGTAGGGGCTGATATACGGCTCACAAATCAGACCAGTGCCACAGTATAGGTCCGACCTGTGTCTAAGTTGCAATATTGTTTTATAAATATTGCAGAAGTGATCATAAAAAAGAGATCTCTATTACAAATACCGTCTGATAACGCTTCAGGCCGCGTCAGTTTGCGTTAGATCAAATTTAACGGTGATTTTCGTCACTAAACCCCGTTTATTCAGGCTGCTCTCAGACAAGCCAGAAAGAGAGGCGTAAACTTGGCGCAGATAATTAATGACGCGCTGCCCTCAGGCAGATAACTGGAGATCCTATGACGCATTCAATTAATAAATGCAGCGCCAATGAAACGGCGGCCTGCTGTTGTGTTGACGTTGGCACTATCATGGATAACACCGACTGTACGGCAGGCTGGAGTCAGCTATATAGCGATCACCAGCAGGCCGCTGCTGTACTGGCCCAGCTGACAGAAAAAGCCCGCAACATTGAATCCGAGCCCTGTGTTATCACCAGCCGCTATAGCGAGCAGCCCGATGGTGTGCGCCTGGACGCTGACTTTACCTTTTGCTGTCAGGCTGAAACCATGATCTTCCAGCTCGGCCTGCGTTAAGTTCTTTGCCCCGGTGAGCAGCTGCCGCTTGCTCACCGGGGCACAAAGCGTGTGTTTCCTCTCATTTTTATCCCTCTCTCCGTGCACCTTGTAAAATTCTTGTTAACATTAGAGGTCTGACCTCTTTGGCAATGATGCCCGTGACCCTTAACAGGTGATAAGAATGAGCAAAGCGCTTCCTTTGCTGACGCGCAGTGGCGATCGCATCGCCATTACTCACGGATTACGCACTCCCTTTGCCCGGCAGGCGACCGCGCTGCACGGCATTCCCGCTGTGGCGCTGGGCCAGATGCTAATTAGCGAACTGCTGGCGCGTAGCGACTTTCCTCCAGAGGTGATTGAGCTGCTGGTGTTTGGCCAGGTGGTGCAGATGCCGGAGGCACCGAACATTGCGCGGGAAATTGTCCTCGGCACCGGAATGAGCGTCCATACCGACGCCTGGAGCGTCAGCCGCGCCTGCGCCACCAGCTTTCAGGCGGTAGCCAACGTGGCGGAAAGCCTGATGGTGGGGCATATCCAGGCGGGTATCGCTGGCGGGGCAGATTCCTCTTCGGTCCTGCCCATCGGCGTGAGTAAAAAGCTGGGCAGGGTGCTGGTGGATCTCAGCAAGGCCAGAAGCTTTTCGCAGAAAATGAAGCTCATCAGCCAGCTTCGGCCACGCGATTTGCTGCCCGTTCCACCCGCCGTGGCGGAATATTCTACCGGACTGCGGATGGGCGACACCGCCGAGCAGATGGCAAAAAGCCATGCAATTACCCGCGAGCAGCAGGATGCGCTGGCGCATCGCTCACACCAGCGGGCGGCGCAGGCATGGCAGGAGGGCAGGCTGAGCGGTGAGGTCATGACCGCCTGTGTACCGCCCTGGCATATGCCGTTTGCGCAGGATAATAACGTGCGGCTAAATTCAGGCCTTGCGGATTACGCGAAGCTGCGGCCTGCTTTCGATCGTCACCACGGCACGGTGACCGCCGCCAACAGCACGCCGCTCACCGACGGTGCTGCCGCGGTGGTCTTGATGAGTGAATCGCGGGCAAAATCGCTGGGCATTACACCGCTTGGCTATCTGCGCAGCTATGCCTTTACCGCCATCGATGTGCGCCACGATATGCTGCTGGGTCCGGCCTGGGCCTCGCCGCTGGCGCTGGAGCGGGCCGGCCTCACCCTTGGCGATCTGACGCTGATCGATATGCACGAAGCCTTTGCCGCGCAGACGCTGGCCAATTTGAAAATGTTTGCGGACCCACATTTTGCCCGCGATGTCCTCAATCGCCCCCAGGCGCTGGGGGAGGTGGATGACGAAAAATTTAACGTGCTGGGCGGGTCAATTGCCTATGGTCACCCTTTTGCCGCGACGGGCGCCCGTATGATCACCCAGACGCTCCATGAGCTGCGCCGACGCGGAGGCGGCCTGGGCCTGGTCACCGCCTGTGCAGCCGGTGGCCTGGGTGCCGCAATGGTTCTGGAGGCAGAGTGATGGAAAATTCAACGGCGTTTTCACTACTCATGCGTCCCGACAATGTGGCGGTGATCACTCTTGACGTTCCCGGCGAAAAGGTGAATACGCTCAGGGCGGAGTTTGCCAGCCAAATCCGCGAGGTTATTGCACGTGCCCGCGAAAATCCGCAGCTGGCCGGGCTGGTATTGATTTCAGGTAAGCCGGACTCTTTTATCGCTGGGGCCGATATTGCGATGATCGCCGGATGTCAAACGGCGGGGGAGGCGGAAACGCTGGCGCGTGAAGGGCAAAAAGTGATGGCGGAGATTGCCGCGCTGCCGGTGCCGGTGGTGGCTGCGATCCATGGCGCCTGCCTCGGGGGCGGTCTGGAACTGGCGCTGGCCTGCAATCAGCGCGTCTGTACCCTGGACGATAAAACCCGTCTTGGCCTGCCGGAGGTTCAGCTGGGCCTGCTGCCCGGATCGGGTGGCACGCAGCGGCTGCCGCAGCTTGTCGGCGCTTCTGCCGCGCTGGATCTTATCCTCAGCGGGCGAACCCTGCGTGCCCGTCAGGCGCTAAAAATGGGTCTGGTAGATGAGGCGGTGCCACAGTCTGTCCTGCTGGATACCGCAGTAAACCGGGTGTTGCAGGGGAGGACGCTGAAAAAAGCGCAGCCGCTGCGTCAGCGGCTGCTGAATGCGCCTGCCGGACGGGCCTTACTTTTTGCTTTCGCCCGCAGACAGACCCGGGCCAAAACCCGGGGGAACTATCCGGCCACCGACAAAATCCTCTCCGTGGTACGCACTGGACTACAGCACGGTAGCGGCAGCGGCTATGATGCGGAAGCCAAAGCCTTCGGGCAGCTGGCCATGACGCCCGAGTCCGCCGCGCTGCGCAGTATTTTCTTCGCCACCAGCGAAATGAAAAAAGAACCAGGAGCGGACGCGCAGCCGCACCCGATCAGGAGCGTCGGCGTACTGGGCGGTGGGCTGATGGGGGGCGGAATAGCCTGCGTCGTGGCCTCGCGCGGCAGTCTGCCGGTGCGTATCAAAGATATCAACGGCGCGGGTATTAACCACGCCATGAAATACAGCTGGGATCGCCTGACTAAGCAGGTGAACCAACGGCGTATCAGCCCGGCTGAACGACAGCAGCAGATGGCGCGTATCACGGGCAGCACTGACTTTTCCGGTTTTTCCCGGCGCGACGTGGTGCTGGAGGCGGTATTCGAAGCGCTGCCTCTGAAGCAGCAGATGGTGGCAGAGGTGGAGGCGCACTGCGGCCCGAAAACGATATTCGCTTCGAACACCTCCTCCATTCCCATCGGCGATATCGCCGCCGGGGCGCAGCGACCGGAAAACGTTGTTGGCCTGCACTTTTTCAGCCCGGTTGACAAAATGCCGCTGGTTGAGGTGATCCCCCACGCAGGGACCCATGCTGAAACCGTTGCCACGACCGTGGCGCTGGCAAAAAAACTGGGTAAAACGCCGATAGTCGTGGCGGATCGCGCCGGTTTTTACGTTAACCGCATTCTGGCGCCCTACATAAATGAAGCGCTGCACTGCCTGCTCTCAGGAGAGCCGATAGAGGCGATAGATAACGCGCTGGTGCAGTTTGGTTTTCCGGTCGGTCCCATCCAGCTCCTTGATGAGGTTGGCATTGATATCGGTACGCATATTCTGCCCATTCTGACCCAGGCATGGGGAGAGCGTTTCAGCGCGCCCGCAGCGGTAGCGGCGATCCTGAATGACGATCGTAAAGGCCGTAAAAACGGTCGGGGCTTCTATCTGTATGACGGCCGTCGGTTGAGCAGAAAAAAACGGGCCGATCCCAACATCTACAGGCTGCTTAATCTCACCCCCCGGACGCACCTCAGCGGTGAAAATATTGCCCAGCGCTGTGTGATGATGATGCTGAATGAAGCGGCGAGAACGCTGGATGAGCAGGTGATCCTGTCCCCCCGCGATGGCGATATCGGCGCCATATTCGGCGTCGGTTTTCCGCCTTTCCTGGGGGGACCTTTCCGCTATATGGACAGGCTCGGTGCGGAAGAGGTGGTGCGGACCCTGGAGCGGCTGACCCATGACCAGGGGGAGCGTTTTACCCCCTGCCAACGGCTGCGTGAAATGGCGCTAACCCGGTCAAAATTCTGGCCCGCCAGGGAGGATTTAAATAGCCATGCAGATTCAGCGGGTTAGATTTTTGCCTTCAGAAGGGGGATAATGGGCCTATTCTGCAAAGCGCTCATTTAGTAAACAATCGGTTGACTCGCATTAAGGCATTAGGGTACAACACAGCGTTCATTCACAGAATGAAGAGTCGGAGAGCTGTGTTTTCCGGCGTTTTTGTTTAACAACAGCGGTGCATTATGCAAGTTTTCATTATGCGTCACGGCGACGCGGCGCTCGATGCGGCCAGTGATTCAGTAAGACCTCTCACTCATTGCGGCTGCGATGAGTCACGCCAGATGGCTGTCTGGCTAAATGACCAGACGGTGGATATTGAGCGTGTGCTGGTGAGTCCCTATTTACGCGCGCAACAAACGCTGGCAACGGTGCGCGAGGCGTTGCCGCTGCCCGACGGGCAGGATGTGTTGCCGGAGCTCACTCCGGGCGGCGATCCGGCGCTGGTCGCCTGCTACCTCCAGGCACTGGCAAAAGAGGGCGTGCGTTCCGCGCTGGTTATCTCCCATCTGCCGCTGGTGGGCTATCTCGTCTCCGAGCTTTGTCCCCAGGAAGCTCCACCGATGTTCGCGACTTCTGCTATCGCCTGTGTTGAATACAATGCAGATAAAGACTGCGGTACGCTTGCCTGGCAGGTTAGCCCGTCCAGGCTGGCGAAAGCGATGTAGTTTCTGTCAGGTCAGCTCACAGCCGCTCAGGGAAGTTCGGGCGGCTGCCACTCTTCGATCTCAATCAATACCAGCAGCGCGGCATCGCCGCCGAACATTTTCGGGGCCTGGTGAAAGGCCGTCACCATTGGATGCTGCGCCAGCCACAGCGGCGTCTGCTGCTTAAGAACGTGTTTACCGTGTCCATGCATGACGCTGGCGCAAAAGATGTGCTCGCGGCGGCAGGCGGCGATCAGCGCACCCAGCTCTGACTTGGCCTGCTTCTGCGTCAGGCCGTGCAGATCCAGAAAAATCTCCGGCGTGTAATCACCCCGACGCAGCTTTTTCAGCTCGTAGTGGCTGACGTCGCTGCGTACGTAGCGCACCGGACCTTCTTCGGCCAGCAGCGGCTGAAACTCATCTGAAAAGTAGTGGCTGGCGTCAATTTGCTCTGACAGCAGGCGCCGCTGTGGCACCTCGCTTAGCTTTTTACGCACCGGCTTATGGACGATCGTATCCTGGGCCAGCTTCCGCGTTCCGGCCATCAGCCCTCGAAACAGGTCCAGATCCTCAGTGCTGAGAGGTTTATTTTTACTCATTTTCTGTCGTGATCCCGCTGTGTTGGACGCGGTTTATCCTGAATCCGCTGCAATAATACCTCCAGTCTACCTGACTTTTGCCGTCTGAAAACAAATGTCAGCTTTTTCACGCTGCTGCGCTGAATTTAGCTGCGCTTCATGGCAAACTAGCGGCCAGAGAGTCGTCAGGCCTGGGGAGGGCACGTTGGACAAAATTTTCGTTGATGAGGCAGTCAGGGAACTGCACACCATTCAGGACATGCTGCGCTGGTCGGTCAGCCGCTTTTCCGCCGCCGGGATCTGGTATGGACACGGCACCGATAACCCGTGGGACGAAGCCGTCCAGCTGGTTTTACCGTCGCTTTATCTGCCGCTGGACATTCCGGAAGATATGCGCGCGGCGCGGCTGACGACCAGCGAGCGTAACCTGATTGTGGAGCGGGTTATCCGCCGCATCAATGAGCGTATTCCGGTCGCCTACCTGACCAATAAAGCCTGGTTCTGCGGCCATGAGTTTTACGTCGATGAGCGCGTACTGGTGCCACGGTCACCGATTGGTGAGCTGATCAGTGCGCGTTTCGACGGGATCATCACTGATGAACCACAGCATATTCTGGATATGTGTACCGGCAGCGGCTGCCTGGCCATTGCCTGCGCCTATGCCTTCCCGCTGGCCGAGGTGGATGCGGTCGATATCTCTACCGATGCGCTGGCGGTGACCGAGCAGAATATTGACGCACATGGGATGATGCACAACGTGACGCCTATCCGTGCCGACCTGTTCCGGGAGCTGCCGAAAACGCCTTACGATCTGATTGTCACTAATCCGCCGTATGTGGATGAAGAAGACATGGACGATTTGCCTGATGAATACCGCCATGAGCCTGTACTGGGGCTGGCTGCGGGCCGCGATGGTTTGAAGCTGGCGCGTCGTATTCTGGCTAATGCGCCGGATTATCTGAGCGAAAAGGGCGTGCTGATTTGTGAAGTGGGCAACAGCATGGTGCATATGGTTGAACAGTATCCCGATGTGCCTTTTACCTGGCTGGAGTTCACCCACGGCGGGGACGGCGTGTTTATGCTGACGCGGCAGCAGATTATCGACGCTGCGCACCATTTCAGCATGTTTAAAGATTAAATATCCTATATAGCGTACACAAGGCGCTCCGCAGGAGGCCCTCGCCTGAGGGTTACCGGCGGCTATAAGTGAGCCTTTAAAACAGAATTAAGAGGTCAAGATGGCTGGTAACACGATTGGGCAGGTTTTCCGCGTCACCACCTTTGGGGAATCCCATGGGGTGGCGCTCGGCTGTATTGTTGACGGCGTACCGCCGGGAATTCCCCTTACCGAAGCGTGCCTTCAGCACGATCTTGATCGCCGCCGTCCCGGCACCTCACGCTATACCACCCAGCGGCGCGAACCTGACCGGGTCAAAATCCTTTCCGGCGTGTTTGAAGGCGTCACCACCGGCACCAGCATCGGCTTACTGATTGAGAATACCGATCAGCGCTCTCAGGACTACAGCGCCATCAAAGATGTCTTCCGGCCTAACCATGCGGATTACACCTACGAACAGAAATATGGTCTGCGTGACTATCGCGGCGGCGGGCGCTCCTCAGCGCGCGAAACGGCGATGCGCGTGGCGGCCGGGGCCATTGCCAAAAAGTACCTGGAAATGAAACACGGTATTGCGGTGCGTGGCTATCTGGCGCAGATGGGCGACGTGGTTTGTGAGCTGCGGGACTGGGATCAGATTGAACAGAACCCCTTCTTTTGCCCCGATCCGTCTAAGCTCGATGCGCTTGACGAACTGATGCGCGCGCTGAAAAAAGAGGGCGATTCCATTGGCGCTAAGGTCGCCGTAGTAGCCGGAAATGTCCCGCCAGGCCTTGGCGAACCGGTATTTGATCGCCTGGATGCTGACCTGGCTCATGCGCTGATGAGCATCAACGCGGTGAAAGGCGTGGAGATCGGTGACGGCTTTGCGGTGGTGAATAAGCGCGGGAGTGAGCATCGGGATGAGATCCGTGCGGACGGCTTTCAGAGCAACCACTCGGGCGGCATTCTCGGCGGTATCAGCAGCGGCCAGCAAATCCTTGCAACGATTGCCATGAAGCCCACTTCGAGCATTACCGTACCGGGTAAAACCATCAATCGCTTTGGCGAAGAGGTGGAGATGGTCACTAAAGGTCGCCATGACCCCTGCGTGGGTATTCGCGCAGTGCCTATCGCCGAAGCGATGATGGCGATTGTCCTGATGGACCATCTGCTGCGCCAGCGTGCTCAAAACGCTGACGTGAAAACGGACATCCCACGTTGGTGACCCTGTGAAAAAAATTCTGTCAGCCCTGAGTGCGCTGCTGATTGCCACTGCCAGCTACGCCGCCACCCCCTGGCAATCCATTCGGCAGCCCGTCCCCGGCGTATCGCAGTCCATTGGTGCCTTTGCTAATGGCTGTATCGTAGGCGCGGAAATGCTACCGCTTAATGCCACCGGCTATCAGGTGATGCGCCAGGATCAGCGCCGCTACTTTGGTCATCCCGATCTGATTCTGTTTATTCAACGGCTCAGCAACCAGGTTCATCACCTGCATTTGGGCGAAGTGATGATCGGGGATATGGGCATGGCGGCGGGCGGGCGCTTTAGCAGCGGTCACGCCAGCCATCAGTCCGGGCTGGATGTGGATATCTGGCTACAGCTGCCACAGACCCGCTGGAGTGAGCAAATGCTGCTTAAGCCACAGCCGCTTGACCTGGTTTCTGCCGATGGTAAAACCGTTGTCGCCCGACACTGGCAGCCGCAAATCGACAGCCTGATCAAGCTGGCGGCAAAGGACAGCGACGTCACGCGGATTTTTGTTAATCCGGCGATTAAACAGCAGCTCTGCGCCGATGCCGGCGCGGATCGCGACTGGCTGCGTAAGGTAAGGCCCTGGTTTGGTCATCGGGCACATATGCACGTGCGTCTGCGCTGTCCGGCGGGAAGCCTGCAATGTCAGGATCAGCCTGCTCCACCGCCGGGCGACGGCTGCGGCGCAGAGTTGCAAAGCTGGTTTGCCCCGCCGAAGCCCGGCAGAGGTAAACCCGTCAAACTTGAGCCGCCGCCGCTTCCGGCGGCCTGTCAGGCACTGCTGGATAAACACCTTCTTTAAGGACAAAAAATGGACTGGTTTGTCGTCAGCCCGCTACTGGTGGCAGGGCTGTTTTTTATCGCTATGCTGGCCGCATTTATTGACTCCATTGCCGGAGGCGGCGGGCTGCTGACGGTTCCGGCCCTGCTGTCATTGGGGCTTTCTCCGGCGCAGGCGCTGGCGACAAACAAAGTGCAGTCCGTTGGCGGTTCTTTCTCAGCCAGCCTCTATTTTGTCAGACGTAAGGCGGTGGACCTGCGCGAGCAGAAGCTTAATATTGCTATGGCCTTTACCGGCTCAATACTGGGCGCACTCCTGATCCAGCATATTCATGCTGAACTGCTGCGTCAGGTGCTGCCGCTGCTGCTGATAGCTATCGGGCTCTATTTTTTACTGATGCCGAAAGTGGGCGAAGAGGATCGTCATCGCCGCCTGCACGGGCTGCCTTTTGCGCTGGTGGCAGGAGGCTGTGTCGGCTTCTATGATGGCTTTTTCGGCCCCGGCGCAGGCTCTTTTTACGCGCTGGCCTTTGTCACGCTGTGCGGCTATAACCTGGCCCGATCCACCGCGCATGCTAAAGTCCTGAACTTCACCTCTAACCTGGGCGGCCTGCTGTTTTTTATGTTCGGCGGCAAGGTGGTGTGGGGCACCGGGCTGGTGATGCTGGTGGGGGCGATTTGTGGCGCCAGACTGGGCGCGAGGATGGTGCTCAGCCGCGGACAGGCGCTGATCCGTCCGATGGTGGTCACCGTCTCTGCGGTAATGAGTGCCAAACTGCTGTATGACAGCCACGGCGCGGCAATTGCAGCCTGGTGTCACCAGCTATTTGCCTGAGATAATCACGGCGTTTGGGCCTGTCAGGGATGGCGCAGGCCAGTAACATTCTCCCTCCGACGCGCAGCAGCCATCCTGCGCGGATCTGTTCCAGAAGAAACGAATCATGAGAACGACACACGATTATTCACAGCTGATTGAGATTTTTGACCGCTGCTTTTATCAGGACTTTCAGACCCGCCTGATTAAAGGCGATGATGAACCGATCTATCTTCCTGCTGACGACGAGGTGAATTATCACCGCGTGGTTTTTGCTCACGGCTACTACGCCAGCGCCCTGCATGAGATTTCTCACTGGTGTATTGCCGGGGCCGAACGCCGCAAACTGGTTGATTTTGGCTACTGGTACTGCCCGGATGGACGCGATGCCACGACGCAGAGCCAGTTTGAATCCGTTGAAATTAAGCCTCAGGCGCTGGAGTGGCTGTTTTGTGTTGCAGCAGGGTTTCCCTTCAACGTAAGTTGTGACAATCTCAGTGGAGACTGTGAGCCGGATCGCATCGCTTTTCAGCGCAGGGTTCATGCACAGGTCATGACGTATTTTGAACAGGGCATACCCGCCCGCCCGGCGCGCTTTATTGCCGAACTTTGCACTTATTATTCAACGCCCCCGCTAACCGCGTCACAGTTTCCCTGGCCGGAAGATCTGTGATGATGGGGGAAAGCAAGCAAGAGGAACAATATGATTGACGAATTTGAAGCGCGGATCCTGGCCCTGATCGACGATATGGTGGAAAGTGCCAGCGATGACGAGCTTTTTGCCAGCGGCTATCTGCGTGGTCACCTGACCCTGGCGGTGGCTGAGATCGAACAGTCGGGCGAACATACGCCGGAGGCCCTGCAAATTCAGGTGCAGCAAAGCCTGCAAAACGCCATCCAGGCCGGCGAGCTCTCGCCGCGCGATCAGGCGCTGGTGATTGGCATGTGGGATAATCTGTTTCTACAGGCGCGCAGGTCTGCCTGATTTATAGGGTATAGCCTGTCTCGCAGGTCGAGAGGGATCCTGCGATAGCTATAAACGTATTCCGATCCCTGCCAGTGCAGCTTTCAATCTGTCCCGTCAGTTTTCGCTCTGCCTGATGGCGTTGTGAATACGGCTGACGAGGCCAGGCGTAAAGACCCAGGGGGGAACTCAAGAATGGCTTTGAAGTGTCTGTTAAACCTGCGGCGATTTAGCGCTTAATGACATTTCGTGCTCAAGCCACGTCCGAAATGCCTCGAAATCTGCACGATTGCATTTAAGGGGCTCTCGCCATACCAGAAACCATCCAAAATCTGCTTCTTCCTCGACGTTGATATTGAAAAGCCGCACAAGTCGTCCGCTTTCAATGTCGTCTGCGGCAAGAATATCTCTGGCCAGGGCTATTCCCTGGCCAGAGATCGCAGCCTGAAGTAAAAGCCCGGCATCATCGTACACAGAACCATACGCTGGCTCTGATACGTCCAGGCCTGCGGCAAGAAACCAGGATTGCCATTTCTGACGTGGATTACGCAACAGGGGGGCCTTTATAAGGTCTTCAGGCTGCTCGATCCGAGTGTGTAACAGGAAGTCTGGACTACAAACTGGAAAAATAAAGCTTTTCACAAGAGGAACTGATTTAAGCCCCTGCCACTGGCCAGCCCCATATCGGATGGCAATATCTGTTCCATCACGGCGATCCAAAGTCGCAAGCGTCGACGTGGTGTGAATAGCAATGTCCACTTCGGGATGGTGATTTTGAAAACGGTATAGTCTGGGAACCAGCCACCGGGAACCAAGGCTGGATAGCACACTTACAGCCAGTCTACGTTTGATAGCAACCTTATCTGACTGACGGCACACATTCTCTATGGCTCTGGTCAACAGGCACAGACCTTGACGCACCTCCATGACCAGGACCTGGCCCACATCAGTGAGGAGCATACCCTGACCCTCCCTGACAAAGAGTTTACGTCCACCAAGATCCTTTTCCAGTCGTGATATATGATGGCTGATTGCGCTATGCGTCAGCGAAAGTTCGTGAGCAGCACGGCTGTAGCTGAGGTGTCGAGCCGCTGCCTCAAATGCACGTAAAGTCTGAATTGAGGGTAAGTATGGGATCATCTCTGTCAATTTTGCTCACAATGCATGTCAATGCAAATCCTTAGGGTACAAAACAATACACGAATATGATGTTGTTCAGGGCCTGTGTTATTCACTGACTATGCGTGTTAAGGAATCTGCCCGTTTTCTTATATAACGAACAAGCCAATTGATTAAAATAGAGGATGCTAATGAACACCACCGAAATTACAGTTAATCATCTCATAGCCCTGGATGGAAGCGATCTTGGTCCATCAATCATCAATATTGGGCCTTCTGGAAAAATCCATAATATTCTTCCTGCAAATCCCTGTGAGAAAACTAAAACAACCGAAGTGACGGCAATACCTCTTTTGGCGGACTCCCATGCCCACCTGGCAATTTCGGATGGCGTAATTGATGCGCAGGAATTTCACACGCTGGAACGCGTTGACGCTCAATTACGCCATCTGGCAACGCGCGGCGTGGGGCATGTCCACTCACTAGGGACGGACCAGCGATGGCTGCAGGAGCGCCTGCGAAATCGAATCGTGAGCGGTGAGGCTGCGGATAAGGCTTTCGGATACAGCGCAGGTATTGGCTTCGGCGCTGTACAGGGCTGGCCACCGGAAATGACGTCTCCCGAACCCAGATTTCGCCCTATAGAGCCGGAACAGGCCATAAGGCAGGTTAAGGAAATGGCCGATCTTGGATGCAGGACCTTGAAAGTATGGGTGGATGATTTCGGCGGGAGATTTCCAAAAATACCGATTGAAGTTATGCGAGCGGTGATTAAAGAGGCCCATCAACATGGGATCGTGACGTTCGCACACGTGCATTTTCATGTGGATGCCGAAGCACTGGTATCACTAGGCGTCAATGTGCTGGCCCACTCAGTACGCGACAAATTAATGTCCCCCCAATTGATCGCAAACATGGCTGAAATGGGGACATCGCTCGTTCCCACTCTTTCGCGTGAAGAGGCCGAATATGCTTTCTCGCTTGATGATAATCCTTATATGCGAAACGAATTTTTCCTGGCTTCCGGGAAGGATATCGCTGTGAGACTGCGTGATAAAAAATTCTCTCACACTCCCGACAGGTCAAAAAAGAGTTTAGAAATTGCCTGTGAAAACGTTGCACGCGTCCATGCAATGAATGTACCCATTGGGCTTGGCACCGATAGCGGCTTCAGGATGAAACTTCAAGGTTTTGCACAGCATCGCGAATTACAGTTAATGAATTTGGCAGGGATGAGCCCGCGTGAATGCCTGAAAGCGGCTCTGCAAATTAACAAGCAACTTTTCGCTACGGAGATGACAGAGATAACTTGCGGGAAACCTGCCTCCTTCTTTATTGTGGAAGGCAATCCTCTTGAAGATATTTATTTGACCCAAAATATTCGGGAAGTATGGATTTGCGGCAAACGACTTTCGGGACGCGATACCCTCATGCCCCCTGCCAGATGACGAAAGTTTGCCTGAACCGCCCCGGTAACCCTGGAGACCAAACTCTTTGAGAGAGAGGTAAACAGGATGACTAAAATATACGTTTTCCCCCGAAGTTCGTCAGCGAGCCGTCCGTATGGTCATCAAAGGACAGTCCGGTTACGACTCACAGTGGACGGCCCTCAGCTCCATCGCCCCGAAAATTGGCTGTCCACCAGCGACCCTGCGTATCTGGCTGCGTCAGTATGAGCGCGATGCGAAGGGTGGGGGCGGCTCAGCGTATTTTGCGAAGGCAGAGTTCGACCGCCTGTGGAAAACATAGCGGCCCTGGTGGATACCCTGCGCGATAAACATGGGCTCGGACCGGTATGCCACGATCTGGATATCGCCCCGTCAACATATTACCGGCAACAGCAACTGTGTCGGCATCCTGAAAACCTGGTCAAAAGCGGAACAGGCATATTATGCTTCCATCGGGAATAAGGTGCTGGCCGCCTGAGTTTCCAGACAAAAGACTCCCCAGGAAACCGGGGCGGTTCAGTAAGTCGCGCCGTGAGAGAGTGTCCAGACCAGAATGCGTCACCGGGAAGGATGCGAAAGAGAAAAATGAACCAGAATTCGTTTTAGGCGAACGATTTCACCGCTTTTCCCTTCAGAAGCTTCCTGACCCAGTAACGGTTGGGATGCATCGCGGCCAGCGTATCGCGATCCAGCGGGATCGGTTCGCCGCATAGTTCGGCGGCCAGCACCTCGGCGGCGAGCGGGCCGCTGCATAATCCCCGCGATCCCAACGCACCCAGCACGAACAGGCCGTTATGCAGCGGGGCATTTGCTGCCTGGTCCTTATGCTGCGCCAGAGTGGCGTACTCTGCGAGCGTACGCGCATAGTCCGGCAGCGGGCCGCTCATCGGCATATGGTCGCGGGTGGCGCAGCGCACGCTGCTTCGGGCCAGGCCTGCGCTCACATCCACTTCCTCAGGCCATGCCAGATGGGGGAGGCAGCGGATCAGCCGCTGGCGATTTTCCTGCTGATCGGCCTCGCGGTAGGCCGTTGAGCTGTCGGCGCGATGGTAGCTGGCACCGATGCAGTGATGCTGATTTTGCGGATTAGCCGGGGTGAGATAACCATCGTAGCACAGCACCTGCTTTAGCTGCGCCAGCGTGGGCGTGGTGGGGATATGGCTCACCTGGCCGCCGACCGGGTAGGCGGGCAGTCTATCACTTTGCGGAAAAGCGGCGAGTTCGTATCCGGTCGCCAGCACGACGGTCGGAGCTTGCTGGCTCGGCAGGTCGGAAAAATCGAGCGTCCAGCGGCCATCATGCGCGGTCAGCGCGCTCAGACGGTGATTCCAGTGTAGCCTGAGTCCGCGCTGTTTTGCCCGTTCAAGCAGCTGCGCCGTAAGCTGAGCGGGGGAAAGCCAGCCGCCCAGCGGATAGGTTATGCCACCGCATCCTGTCTCAACCCCGCATAGCGCTTCGGCCTCCTGAGTCTCAACTCTGCGGGCTATCTCTTCCGGCAGCGCCAGGGTCAGCATTTTAGCGATTTTTTCCGCACTCTTCTCATCCCAGGCCAGCTGCGTGACGCCGCACCAGTCGTGATCGAACGTCAGCGCAAGTGCGTCATAAAGGCGTCGGGCAAAGGTGAAGGCGGTGGGGAAAAAGGTCGCCAGCGCCGGGTCGTGATGATTAAGCAGCGGGTAGAGCGCGCCCTGACGGTTGCCGGAAGCACCTGCGGCGGGCTGCGCAGCGGCGCTGTATAGCGTGACGTTTTTGCCGCGTCGCAGCAGCGCCAGGGCGAGCAGGGCGCTGGCTACGCCGCCGCCAATCAGCGCAATGTCGTCGCCTTCTGCCGCCGGGCGGGCGTACCAGGGCTGCTGTTTACCCACGGGGGAGGGCGCCGTCATCTCACCGCAGATCATCTCGCGCTTGGGGCCAAAACCCTTACGCTTTCCAGTTTCAAAACCGGCATCGGCCAGCCCGCGTCGGACAAAACCCGCGGCGGTAAAGGTCGCCAGCGTACAGCCCTGACGCGCCAGCTTTGCCATGCAGGCGAACAGCTCCGGCGTCCACATATCCGGGTTTTTCGATGGCGCAAAACCATCCAGAAACCAGGCATCAACCTGCTGCATCAGGCTGTCATCAAAAGTGTGGATCAGCTGATTAATATCGCCAAACCACAGATCGAGCGTAACGCGGCCCTCGTCCAGCAGCAGGCGGTGGCAGCCGGGCAGGGCAACGGGCCACTGCGCCTGCAGCGCGGCGGCATACTTCGCCAGCGTCGGCCAGCGGGCCTGCGCACTGGTCAGATCGGCCAGATTAAGCGGATATTTCTCACAGCTGACAAAGTGTAAACGCTGTAATCTTGAGTCCGGATGTTGCTGCCTGAATTGATCGAACGCCTGCCAGAGGGCTAAAAAGTTCAGTCCGGTGCCAAACCCCGTTTCCGCGGTAATAAACAGTGCTCTGGGATGGTGTTCAAAACGGTCGGGTATGCGGTTGCCGCCAAGGAAAACGTGACGGGTTTCTTCAAGGCCGCTTTCGTTAGAAAAATAGACATCGCCAAATGCTCGGGATACAGGTGTACCTTCTTCATTCCAGCTCAGTTCGGCGTGCTCGATGGGGGCATTTTTCACGGCAAAAGCTCAGTTATCAGGCAGTGCCGCGATTGTAACGGTGTGAGCCAGCTCGCGCAAATTTACAAAAGTAAAATGCTGATCGGACTTGTTCGGCGTACAACTGTAAGCTAAAGTGCTCCTCGAATCCTACTATAGAAGTTATGAGGTATTGAATGAAACGTGCAGTGATTACAGGCCTGGGAATCGTCTCCAGCATTGGTAATAACCAGGAGGAAGTTCTGACGTCCCTGCGTGAAGGTCGCTCCGGCATTACCTTCTCTCAGGAGCTAAAAGATTCCGGCATGCGTAGTCACATCTGGGGTAACGTCAAACTCTCTAAAGACGAAATCGCCAGCCTCATCGATCGCAAAAGTCTGCGTTTTATGAGTGACGCGTCCATTTATGCTTATATCTCTATGCTGGAAGCGGTCAAAGACTCTGGCCTGACCAACGAACAGTACCAGAACAACCCGCGGGTGGGGCTGGTTGCCGGTTCCGGCGGCGGTTCACCTTACAACCAGGCAGCCAGCGTTGACGGCATGCGCGCTAAAGGCCTGCGCGGCGTGGGTCCTTATATGGTTACCAAGGCGATGGCCTCCGGCGTTTCCGCCTGCCTGGCAACCCCGTTCAAAATTCACGGCGTCAACTACTCCATCAGCTCGGCCTGTGCGACCTCTGCGCACTGTATCGGTAATGCCGTTGAGCAGATCCAGCTCGGCAAACAGGATGTGGTATTTGCCGGCGGCGGCGAAGAGCTGTGCTGGGAAATGTCCTGCGAATTCGACGCGATGGGCGCGCTCTCAACCCGTTACAACGAAACGCCTGAGCTGGCATCCCGTACTTACGACACCAGCCGCGATGGTTTTGTTATTGCAGGCGGCGGCGGCATGGTCGTGGTTGAAGAGCTGGAGCATGCGCTGGCACGTGGCGCTCATATCTATGCAGAAGTGGTTGGCTACGGCGCAACCTCCGATGGCGCGGACATGGTTGCGCCATCTGGCGAAGGCGCAATGCGCTGTATGCGACTGGCGATGCAGGGCGTGGATACCCCAATCGACTATCTGAATACGCACGGTACGTCCACGCCAGTGGGTGACGTGAAAGAGCTGGGCGCAATCCGTGAAGTGTTCAGCGATGCGATGCCTGCGATGTCTGCGACAAAAGCGATGACCGGTCACTCACTGGGTGCGGCAGGCGTTCAGGAAGCAATCTACTCGCTGCTGATGCTGGAGCACGGATTTATTGCGCCAAGCATCAACATTGACGAGCTGGATCCCGCTGCTGAGGGGCTGAATATCGTGACCAAACCGACCGAGCAGAGCCTGAAGACCGTGATGTCTAACAGCTTCGGCTTTGGTGGCACCAACGCCACGCTGGTGATGCGCAAGCTGTAATCACCGGAGGTTGGAAAAAGGGAGAGTCCGTAAAGGCTCTCCCTTTTTTTATTGCCAGTCAGACGCTTTTTATTTAAGTTAACGCCTTCAACGTCGTCACGATGTTGCGTAAGCGTTTAACGTTAACCAACGCATCCGTTCCACTGCTTCGGCATTGGCAACACGGGTGCGCGTGGTTGACGCACCCTTACGTTATCAACAAGGAGAGACGTGACACTATGTCTGCGGTTACTATCACATCCCCTGCCAGCGCAACGGTTTCGCTGGGCAGCATTTCATTCGCTGTATTCTTAACTTACCTTACCGCCGGGCTGGCGCTGCCGGTAATTCCCTTATTTGTTCATCAGCAGCTCGGGCTGAATAACGTGATGGTCGGCGTAGCCGTCGGCATTCAGTTTTTCGCCACGCTGCTGACGCGCGGCTACGCGGGCAGGCTGGCCGATCAGCGTGGCGCAAAGCGATCGACGCTACAGGGTATGCTGGCCTGTGCGCTGGTTGGCGTCGCCTACGTCCTGGCGGCGCTACTGCCGGTGCCGGTGATGGCAAAGTTTGCGCTGCTGGTGGTGGGCAGGCTGCTGCTGGGCTTTGGCGAAAGCCAGTTGCTGACCGGGAATCTCACCTGGGGCATGGGTCTGGTCGGGCCAAAGCGTTCGGGGCAGGTGATGTCATGGAACGGTATGGCAATCTACGGCGCGCTAGCGGCCGGTGCGCCGCTGGGATTATGGCTTCACAGCCAGTGGGGCTTTATGGCGATGGGCCTTGCAACGATTTTTCTGCCGCTGGTCGCTCTGCTGTTTAACGTCTGGGTTAAACCTGTGCCCACGCACGGGGGCGAGCGTCCGCCGCTGAGGAAAGTGATAGGGCAAATTCTGTCGCCGGGCTGCGCGCTGGCGCTCCAGGGAACGGGGTTTGCCGTTATTGGCACCTTTACCTCGCTCTATTTCACCAGTCGGCACTGGGGCAATGCCGGGCTGGCGCTTACCGCGTTTGGCCTGGCTTTTGTTCTGGTCCGCGTCCTGTTTGGCGGATTGCCGGATCGCTTCGGCGGCGTGCGCGTGGCGCTGTTTTCGCTGTTGATTGAAGCCATTGGGCTGCTGATCCTGGGATTCGCCAGTAGCGGAACGATGGCGCTGGCGGGCGCTGCGCTGACCGGCTGTGGCTGTTCGCTGGTATTCCCGGCGATGGGGGTGGAAGTGGTGAGGCGCGTCGCTCCCCAGGTGCGCGGCACGGCGCTGGGCGGTTTCTCCGCCTTTCAGGATATCGCCTACGGTGCCAGCGGGCCGTTAACCGGGATCCTCGCAACATCTCTGGGCTACGGCTCGGTTTATCTCGCTGGCGCTGCCTGCGCGCTGCTGGGTATTGCCGTAGTTATGTCCGTCGGCCGTCAGTAGCGCAGCCGCGCCAGCTTATCGACGGCAT
The DNA here is from genome assembly GCF_047918655.1 of Erwinia sp. PPS120. Classification (GTDB taxonomy): domain Bacteria; phylum Pseudomonadota; class Gammaproteobacteria; order Enterobacterales; family Enterobacteriaceae; genus Erwinia; species Erwinia tasmaniensis_A. The sequence continues at coordinate 35,983 of NZ_JBLREF010000013.1, forward strand.
GAATAATCTCCGCCCGCGTCAGGGCGGAGAAACCGAGTAGCCAGCCCTGTGGCGGCGACGCTGAGGCATAAAGAGGCGACAGACGCGGTAGCAATAGCCCATCGGCGCGCGCCTGCTGCGTTAATTTTTCTTCTTCCCCGCCTGTCAGGGTTACGGCCAGCTGTAACCCGTTACCCCGGCTCATGATCTGCAGCTTTTCGCCCAGTCTATACTGGATCTCATCCAGCAGCAGATTGCGGCGGCTGGCGTAAAGCCTGCGCATTAATCGCAGATGCGCCTGCAAATGACCGCTACAAATAAATTCGGCGGTGACGGCCTGCATCAATTGCGCGCTGTGACCGTCCATCAGGCTGCGCAGTCGGCAAAGCGGATCGACAAGCGAAGAGGGAACAACCAGATACGCCAGCCTTAACGAGGGGAACATGACTTTCGAGAATGTCCCCAGATACAATAAATGGGTATCAGTATTAAGGCCATATCCCCGTATCATTACCTGATACCTTCAATAAAGGAAGTCACTATGTCTGGATCTGCCGTTCTGCAATTCCCGCCGCCCTCTGCCTCTCAAGGTGCACGCTGGCTGCATGAAAAGCTTTCCCATTATACCGACGCCTGGGATCTCGCCCAGGATTTAGCCAATGGGATCCGGGAAATTATTGTGCTTGATGTACGATCCACCGAACAATATCTGGCCGGGCATATCTGCGGTGCGATAAGTTTCCCGCACCGGACGATGACGCATGAATCATTGCTACCGCTGGATCGTGACAAAGTCTATGTGACCTATTGTGATGGGATTGGTTGCAATGGTTCAACCAAAGGGGCCTGGAAGCTGGCGTCAGCGGGTTTGCGGGTAAAAGAGTTAATTGGCGGACTGGATTTCTGGCTGCGCGACGGTCATCCGCTGGTACAGGGGGAGGAGGCAGGGCGCTGGCCCACGCAGTCCCGGGCGCGGGACTGCGGCTGCTAACGGTCAGCGGTTAACTCAGAGAAGGACCCACAGCAGAAAGCCAACCAGCACCAGTACCGCGAAGGCCGTGAATACCGGACGATTGACGATCGGTTGCAGTACCTGCGGCACATAGCCAAACAGCGGTGCCGCAATCGGCTGGGGATGGATCTCACTGTCCGCCAGCGGCTGTTCTCTCAGCCGTTCGGCTCGACGCGCAAACAGCAGATTCATCAGATCCTGCGCCTGGTAAGGCGTTAAGACTGCCTGAGGCGGTAGCTGGAAGCGCTGCTGACTGGCATCTTCCAGCAGCCGCTGTTCTGCATGGTCAGAGGGCACTTTCAGCGAGGCCAGCAGCACCGGCAGCGTTGGCGCGGCGTGTTGACTCAGCGTTTGGCTAACCTGCAAATACTGGGTCAGCAGCGGAAAGAGACGCGAAGGGATCGGATCGCCGCTGTGCAGATTGACGACTTTGAGTACCGATGCCCACAGCTTAACGGGCTGCTCGCCGGTCGCCGCCGCCAGTCGGGCAATCTGTTGGTTAAGCGTATGGTGTTCCGCAGGCAGCAGCGACCGATCGGTAATGCGGTTTTGCTGCGGCTGAGGAATGGCCATCTGCCCATTTTGCAACATAGTCAGCACCTGGCGCAGCTGATCGGGATTCAGCGAGCTGAGTACGGTATGACCAAATTGCTGACGAATAAAGTCGCTGACGGCCTGGCGATTGTTACCTGCGGGCAGCAGGTCGGTAAGCTGTTGAAACAGCTGGCGCGTGGCGTGAGTGTTTTGCACCTGCGACAGACGTGCATTAAGAAACTGTTCTGCCGCGGGAAAGTGGCGCGCCAGCAGCCCTGCATCATTCTTTACTCCGACTTCATGGCGCATTCCCGCCCACAGCTCAGGCGATTTCAGCGCGCTGAGCGACATGATTTTTACAATCAGTCTTTCAAGCGTAGTGCGCTGGGCGGGGGACAGTGGCTGATCGCCCGGGCCAGTGCGACTGGCATCCGTTCTGGCATCGATCGCCGAGCGATCGCCGGGTATCGGCGCACCGGGGCCACTGAGAGGTTGCATGGCAAAAATCCTTCACTAAAGGTCTGTGTCCGGGGCGCGCCGGAAAGGTTGATTCACCATGATAACAATCCCGCCCTGCGATAGGTAGAGGTGAGGGGCTGACAGGGCAATTATTTTCAGCACCGCGAAGTATGGGGTGTGTCTGCCAGCGGCAAGCAGACACGCACCGTCAGGGCGGGGGCGGGTTATTCCCATCTGCCCGTGCCTTCCTGAACATCAGCGGTGTGCGCAGCCGCTGTGCCAGAATCACCCCCAGCAGGGTTATCCCGCCGCCAATATAGTGATAGCTATGTAACTGTTCGTGCAGAAAAAGCACGGCAATAATGGCGGTAAAAATAGGGGCCAGATTCATAAAAACAGAGGCCGTACTGGCACCCATACGCACCATGCCCTGGATCCACAGGAAAGGTGCCACAATTGAGGCCGGGATCCCGGCAAACAGCACCAGCGGGATATTATGTACAGTTAAGGAGACGTCCTGCGCCAGCAGAAAATTGGGCAGCAGCATCAGCACCCCGAACAATACCTGTACGTACAGGCTTTGCCAGCCCGGCAGGGCTATCGCCCAGCGCTTCGTCAGTACGCCGTAAAGGGCGTACGAGGAGGAGGCCGCGAACATCATCAGCTCACCTTTACCCATCCCCTGCGCCAGCAGCCGGTGAGGATGCCCCTCGCTGACCAGCCACACCAGCCCGCCAAACGAGAGCAGGCTACCGATGACGATCCCCATTGTGGGTGCCAGGCGCAGCAGTACAATTCCAATCAGCACGGTAAGCAGGGGGATTAGCGCGTTCAGTATCCCCATAAACAGTGCGCTAACGCTGTGCGCAGCGTAATAGGCCAGGCTTTGATACAGCACCATGCCCAGCAGTCCAAGAACCAGCAGCTTCCACCACTGCGGCTTAATCTGCTGACGATTGCGCCAGGCGCCGGGTAATACAAACGGCGTGAGCACCAGCAGGGCCAGCAGCCAGCGGTAAAAAGAGATGGCGGCGGGATCGATTGCACCGGCAGAAACTTTGCTGACAATGGCGTTAACCGACCAGATCAATACGGCCAGCAGGGGGAACAGGAAATTCACAGGCAGTCCCGGATCATTTTATCATGGTGAACAGTGTAACCTTCACAGAGACAGGACAGATACTGATAATCTGACGGCCTTTACCGCAAAGGGCCGCCGCACCGAAGGCTTATCCCTTTAGCGGGTTTGTGGCAGAATGACTGCCCTCACTGGCTTATGCAGGAAACCGATTGTGAAAATCCTCGTTGATGAAAATATGCCTTATGCCCGGGAGCTCTTCAGTCGCACCGGCCATGTCGTGGCGGTGCCGGGGCGCCCCGTCCCTCAGGCAGAGCTTGACGATGCGGATGGACTGATGGTGCGTTCGGTTACGAAAGTGAATGCCGAACTGCTGAGCGGCAAGCCGGTAAAATTTGTGGGGACCGCCACCGCTGGCACCGATCACATTGATGAGGCTTTTCTGAAAGAGCAGGGGATTACCTTTTCGGCTGCCCCTGGCTGTAACGCTATTGCCGTGGTCGAGTATGTCTTCTCTTCGCTGCTGCTGTTGGCCGAACGCGACGGCTTTCAGCTGGCAGACCGCACGGTGGGTATCGTCGGCGTGGGTAACGTTGGCCGCCGCCTCCAGGCACGTCTTGAGGCGCTGGGCATTCGTACCCTGCTATGCGACCCGCCGCGTGCCGATCGTGGCGACCCGGAGGCTTTCCTGCCGCTCGATGCGCTGGTCGCCCAGGCAGACATTATCACCTTCCATACGCCGCTCAATAAGCAGGGTGAGTACAAAACGCTGCACCTGGCCGACGAGGCCTTGCTGCTGGCGCTAAAGCCCGGCAGTATCCTGATCAACGCCTGCCGCGGTCCGGTGGTGGATAACGCCGCACTGCTTAAGGTTTTGCATCAGCGCAGCGATCTCAGCGTGGTGCTGGACGTGTGGGAACCCGAACCCGAACTTTCCCTGCCGCTGCTGGAAAAAGTTGATATTGCCACCGCGCATATAGCCGGATACACCCTGGAAGGTAAAGCGCGCGGCACCACCCAGGTCTTTGAAGCCTGGACGGCCTGGCTCGGCCAGCCGCAGCAGGTGGCGCTGGATACGCTGCTGCCCGCGCCTGAATTTACCCATATTACCCTTAACGGCAGGCTGGATCAGGCAACGCTAAAAAGAGTGGTGCATCTGGTGTATGATGTGCGCCGCGATGATGCGCCGCTGCGGAAGGTGGCGGCTATACCGGGAGAGTTTGACCGGCTACGCAAAAATTATCCTGAGCGTCGTGAGTGGTCTTCACTGCGGGTAAGCTGCGATGTGGAAGAGACGGCGCTTTTGCTGAAAAAACTGGGTTTTAATGCGGTTTTTCATCCGCTTTCCGCAGGCTGAACGCTGGCCGGACGGAATAGAATGCTTCTCCGGGCGGTACTGCACCGCCCTTAATTTTTTATGTCATTTCTGGAGTAAACCAACATGTCTGACGGCTGGAATATCGCGCTACTGGGCGCGACAGGCGCAGTAGGGAGAGCTTTACTGGAATTACTGGCTGAACGTCAGTTCCCGGTTGGTGAGCTGTATGCGCTGGCAAGCGAGCGCAGCGCGGGCGAAACGCTGCGCTACGAGGGCAAATCACTGCTGGTCACGGATGCGAATGAATTTGACTGGTCGCAGGTGCAGCTGGCCTTTTTCGTCGCCGGTCGTGAGGCCTCGGCACGTTATGCGGATGAGGCGGCGAACAGCGGCTGCCTGGTGATTGACTCCAGCGATCTGTTCGCGCTTGAGCCGGACGTACCGCTGGTGGTGCCGGACGTCAACCCGCAGGTGCTGGCCGACTACCGCAACCGCAATATCATCAGCGTTGCCGATAGCGTCACCAGTCAGCTGCTGTGCGCAATCAAACCGCTGCTTGATGTTGCTGGCCTTGGTCGTTTACAGGTCACCAGCCTGATTGCCGCCTCGGCGCACGGCAAAGCCGCCGTAGATTCGCTGGCGGGAGAAAGCGCCCGCCTGCTCAACGGCCTGCCGACGGAGGAAACGTTTTTCGATCGCCAGCTGGCATTCAACATGCTGCCGCTGCTGCCTGATGCCGAGGGCAGCGTAGTGCAGGAGCGTCGTCTGGTCGATCAGGTGCGGAAAGTCCTTCAGGATGAAGGCCTGCCGATCACCGTTTCCACGGTTCAGGCGCCGGTTTTTTACGGCAACGCACAGGTAGTCCATATCGAAAATCTGCGGCCCATGTCGGCTGAGGAAGCACGAGACGCGCTTGCGCAGGCGGAGGATATCCTGCTGTCTGACGAGGACGATTACCCCACCCAGGTCGGCGATGCCTCCGGGAGTGCTCAGCTCAATCTGGGATGCGTACGTAATGATTACGGCATACCTGAAATGGTGCAGTTCTGGTCCGTGTCAGACAACGTGCGTTTTGGTGGTGCGCTGATGGCGATTAAAACCGCCGAGAAGCTGGTGCAGGAGTATCTGTACTGATGTCAGACGCGGGACTGCCGCAGCCGTCACATAAAGTGGCGCTCGGCATTGAATATGACGGTAGCCGCTATTATGGCTGGCAGCGGCAGCAGGAAGTGAGAAGCGTCCAGGAAAAGCTGGAAAAAGCGCTGGCGGCGGTGGCGAATCATCCGGTCAGCGTTTTCTGCGCGGGCCGCACCGATGCGGGCGTTCACGGCACCGGCCAGGTGGTACATTTTGAAACCACGTCGGTGCGCAAGGATGCGGCCTGGACGCTGGGCGTGAATGCTAACCTGCCGCCTGACATTGCCGTTCGCTGGGTCAAAGCGGTGCCGGATGATTTTCACGCCCGCTTCAGCGCCACGGCGCGCCGCTATCGCTATGTTATCTATAACCGGCGTCTGCGCCCGGCGATCCTGCACGGCGGCGTGACCCACTTTTATCATCCTCTGGATGTTGAAAAAATGCAGCGTGCCGGCCAGTGCCTGCTGGGTGAGAATGACTTCACGTCATTTCGCGCGGTACAGTGCCAGTCGCGTACGCCCTGGCGCAACCTGATGCACCTCACCGTCAGCCGCTACGGAGCCTACGTGGTGGTAGATATCAAGGCGAACGCCTTTGTGCATCATATGGTACGCAACATCGTCGGCAGCCTGATGGAAGTAGGCTGTGGGAATCAGCCGGAAAGCTGGATGGCAGAACTGCTGGCGGCAAAAGATCGCAAGCTGGCTGCCGCAACCGGCAGGGCGGAAGGGCTCTACCTGGTGGCGGTCGATTATCCCGAACGCTATGATTTACCTCGTCCGCCGATGGGACCGCTGTTCCTCGTGGATTAATCCTGGTCCGAAGTATTAGGGAAACAAGTATGGAAATGATTCACACCCTGATTGATTTTATTCTGCACATTGATGTTCATCTACAGGCTATGGTTGCGCAGTACGGCATCTGGATCTACGCCATTCTGTTCCTTATCCTGTTTTGTGAAACCGGCCTGGTGGTTACGCCATTCCTGCCGGGCGACTCGCTGTTGTTCGTGGCGGGCGCGCTGGCGGCAATACCTGACAGTGCGCTGAATGTGCATATGATGGCACTGCTGTTGTGCATTGCCGCCATTCTGGGAGACGCGGTGAACTACACCATCGGGCGTTTATTTGGCGACAGGCTGTTCAGTAACCCTTCGTCGAAAATCTTCCGTCGCAGCTATCTGGATAAAACGCATCAGTTTTACGAGCGCCACGGCGGGAAAACGATTATTCTTGCGCGCTTTGTTCCAATTGTTCGTACTTTTGCCCCCTTTGTGGCCGGCATGGGTAAAATGTCCTACCGCCACTTCGCGCTGTTTAATGTGACGGGCGGACTGCTTTGGGTGCTGCTGTTTTCCTATGCGGGCTACTTCTTTGGTAACCTGCCAGCGGTGCAGAAGAATATTCATTATCTGATTGTGGCGATAATCCTGGTCTCTATTCTGCCAGGCGTCATCGAGGTTCTGCGTCACCGGCGTGCAGCAAAGCCGCCTAAATCGCAGTCGTAACGGATTAAACTCGCGCCCGACGGCCAGATTTTTATCCACAGCGTCGGGCGGTTATGGTTTAATGAGCGACATTTACGGTCTGCGCTGCCGCGGCGGCGTGGAAAAAGAAAACTGGTTTAGCCAGGTTCAAACAGAAAGGTCATCAATGAGCTGGATTGAACGAATTCTCAATAAGAGCACAATCTCCCCAACGCGCAAATCCAGTATTCCGGAAGGTGTCTGGACCAAGTGTGACAGCTGCGGCCAGGTTCTCTACCGCGCCGAGCTGGAACGTAATCTTGAAGTTTGCCCGAAATGCGATCACCACATGCGTATGCATGGTCGCGATCGTCTGCACAGCGTGTTGGATGAAGGCTCGATGGTTGAGCTGGGCAGCGAGCTGGAGCCGAAAGATTTGCTCAAGTTCAGGGATTCTAAAAAGTACAAAGATCGTCTTTCAGCGGCTCAGAAAGATACCGGTGAAAAAGATGCTCTGATCGTCATGAAAGGCACGCTGTACGATATGCCGGTGGTCGCTGCTGCCTTTGAGTTCTCCTTTATGGGGGGATCGATGGGCTCGGTGGTCGGCGCGCGTTTCGTACGTGCGGTTGAGCAGGCGTTGGAAGACAACTGCCCGATGATCTGCTTTTCCGCATCAGGCGGTGCCCGTATGCAGGAAGCGCTGATGTCGCTGATGCAAATGGCGAAAACCAGCGCCGCGCTGGCAAAAATGCAGGCGCGCGGGCTTCCTTATATCTCCGTGCTGACCGACCCGACCATGGGTGGCGTCTCTGCCAGTTTCGCCATGCTGGGCGATCTGAATATTGCTGAACCAAAAGCGCTGATCGGTTTTGCCGGCCCGCGCGTTATTGAACAAACCGTTCGCGAGAAGCTGCCGCCTGGCTTCCAGCGCAGCGAGTTCTTAATCGAAAAAGGCGCGATTGATATGATCGTGCGCCGCCCGGTGATGCGCTTTAAGCTGGCGACGATTCTGGCCAAGATGATGAATCTGCCAGAGCCGCATGAAGATGCTCCGCAAGAGGTGGTAGAAGATGCACCTCAGAGCCACGAGGCCTGATTGATTTCCGAAAGGGCGCAAGCCCTTTCCCTAATGCACCGTAACGTTGTGAACGGGACACATGGATAATCTTCCTCAAGCCACGTCGCCCCTGGCCACGTGGCTTCATTATCTTGAGAATTTACATTCTCAGGCTATCGAACTCGGGCTGGCACGCGTTCAGCGCGTGGCTACCTCGCTCGACCTGCTTACCCCCGCCCCCTTTGTTTTCACCGTCGCGGGAACCAATGGCAAAGGCACAACCTGCCGTATGCTGGAAACGCTGCTGATAGCAGCCGGCTATCGCGTCGGCGTCTTCAGTTCGCCCCATCTGGTCCGCTATACCGAGCGCGTACGCATTCAGGGCGAAGAGCTGGGCGAATCTGAGCACATTGCATCCTTTGTCGATATCGAGGCAGGGCGCGGTGAAACCTCGCTGACCTGGTTTGAGTACGGCACGCTTTCCGCCCTGTGGCTGTTTAAACGTGCGGCACTTGACGTGGTGATCCTTGAGGTCGGGCTGGGTGGCCGTCTTGATGCGACCAATATTGTCGATTCGGATGTGGCCGTGATCACCAGCATCGCGCTCGACCATACCGACTGGCTTGGGCCGGATCGGGAAAGTATTGGTCGTGAAAAGGCGGGCGTGTTCCGTGCCGGCAAACCCGCCATCGTGGGCGAGCCCGATATGCCGGACACTATCGCAGAAGTGGCTGATTCACTGGGGGCGCATTTATTCCGGCGGGGTCATGACTGGTCATATACCGCCCAGGCCCACTGCTGGTCGTTCAGCGATGCACAGGGAACGCTGAGCGGGCTGCCGCTGCCGCAGGTGCCTTTACCCAATGCGGCGACGGCGCTGGCTGCGCTGCGTGCATCGCCGCTGAAAGTGGATGAGGCTACCCTGCGCGAATGGGTGGCTAAGGCCGTGTTGCCGGGGCGCTTTCAGACCGTCGCGCAGGGGCCACGGGTGATCCTTGACGTAGCGCATAATCCTCATGCGGCGGCTTATCTCGCCGAACGGTTAGGTGAGCTGCCTGACGTTGGCAGGATCCACGCAGTGGTCGGTATGCTGCACGACAAAGACATTGCCGGTACGCTGGCCTGCCTCAGCCCGGTGATTGATAACTGGTACTGCGCGCCTCTTGATGGGCCGCGTGGTGCCACGGCTGAACAGCTGATGGCATATCTGCCAGGAGCGCAGGCGTTTTTCAGCGTGGCTGACGCTTATCGCCAGGCACTGAAGCAGGCAGCGAAGCAGGATATTGTACTGGTATGTGGCTCATTCCATACCGTTGCGCAGGTAATGGAAACGATAGAAGCGGAGAACGGCAGTGGCAAGTAAGTTTCAGAACCGTTTAGTCGGAACCATCATCATTGTGGCGCTGGGGGTGATCGTGCTGCCAGGGCTGCTGGACGGTAAAAAGAAGCACTATAAAGAAGAGTTTGCGGCTATCCCGCTGGTGCCAAAACCGGGCGATCAGCAGGAAACCGATATGGTTCCGTCGGTGACGCAGCCGCTGCCTGCCCAGCCGCCAGAAGGTGCCGCGACCATGGGCAGCACCAGTGAGAACAGCTCACAGGCTGAGAGCGGTTCAACGGCGCCGCAGTCGGTAAATGAGCCGGATGTGGTCGCGCCGCCTTCGGTCCAGCCATCTGAACCTGCAGCGCAGCCAAAACCGGTGGAAAAGCCGAAGCCTGTCGAAAAAACCAAACCGGTGGAAAAACCGAAACCGGCTGAAAAGCCCGCACCTAAGCCGATTGAAAAGCCGCGGCCCGCCGCAGAGGATGAATCCACCAGGGTAGCGGAGTCGCGCCAGAAAGCGCAGCCGGAAGCCGCGCCGTCGGGCCAGGCCTGGGTGGTACAGCTGGGCGCCCTGAAAAATGCGGCTAAGGTGAATGAGATCGTTGCGAAACTGCGTCTGTCCGGCTATCGGGCCTTTACTCAGCCGTCAACGCCGGTCCAGGGGCAAATCACCCGCCTTTATGTCGGCCCCGACGCCTCCAAAGCGAAAATGCAGGCCGCCGTGGGTGAGCTACAGGGAATTTCGGGTCTGGGCGGCGTCGTTAAGCCGTACAGCGCGCACTGATAACCCGCCTCGCAGACCTCCGGATCAGGGATAATCCCGGGGGCTGCGGGTCAGCTTAAATGCTCGTGGTATGAAGGAATAGCTTAAGCGCGTTGGTATTCGCGATGAAAGAACAGTGTTAGCAACGTGGGTATTAGGGTACAGGAAACATTGAGGGCTCCTGTGAATTGCGCAGGGTTGTTCAGCGCCGCGGACTGTTAGTCTGTACCTGTTAATATAAAAGCCTCAGCCTTACAAAGCAGTTAATCGCGCGCCTGAGTCCCTTACATTATCACTTCCAGTTGCCCCATTATTTATTATGAATCAAATGATTACTTCAACAGAGTGCAGCATCCTCATGAGCGGATGAGAGACGACATAAGTGCGTATTATTTTTACGCAACATTTTAATTAAACTGGCAAAGGAAAACCGTACGCAAACGTTTTCTTTTTCTGTTAGAATTCGCCCCGAACTCCGGTTACGTCCTCTTTTTCTGCATAGTGAAGCACGTTTCTCACAGGCAACAAGAGGCGGGATCTGAGGCAGGGGCACAGTCGCTGGAAGAGTTCATGGTCTGGATAGATTACGTCATTATTGCGGTTGTCGGTTTTTCGGCACTGGTCAGCCTGATCCGCGGGTTCGTTCGGGAAGCTTTATCCCTCGTCACCTGGGGATGCGCATTTTTTGTCGCCAGTCATTATTACGCCTTCCTGGCCGTCTGGCTCACTGGATTCAACGATGAACTGGTCAGAAATGGGATCGCTATTGCGGTGTTGTTCGTTGCCACGCTGTTAGTCGGGGCCATCGTCAACTACGTTATTGGTTCACTGGTTGAAAAAACCGGGCTGTCGGGTACTGACCGGGTACTCGGCGTCTGTTTCGGGGCGTTGCGCGGCGTGCTGATCGTATCGGCAATGCTGTTCTTCCTTGATACATTCACCGGCTTTTCTAAAAGCCCGGACTGGCAACAGTCCCAGCTGGTCCCCCAGTTCAGCTACATCATCAGGTGGTTTTTTGACTATCTGAAAAGCACGTCGAGTTTTTTGCCCCGGTAATTGAGCCGGGGTTGCGGCTTATGAGGAAATGACCCTATGTGCGGTATTGTCGGAATCGCCGGTTTTATGCCGGTCAACCAGTCGATTTATGACGCGTTAACGGTGCTACAGCACCGTGGGCAGGATGCCGCTGGTATTGTCACCATCGATGCACTCAATTGCTTCCGCCTGCGTAAAGCAAATGGCCTGGTTAGCGATGTATTTGAAGCCCGCCATATGCAGCGTTTGCAGGGGAATATGGGGATTGGCCACGTACGCTATCCCACTGCCGGAAGCTCAAGTGCTTCTGAAGCGCAGCCCTTCTACGTCAACTCGCCTTTCGGCATCACACTTGCGCATAATGGTAACCTGACCAATGCCCACGAACTGCGCCGCGCGCTGTTTGAAAGTGGTCGTCGTCATGTGAATACCACCTCCGATTCTGAAATCCTGCTGAATATCTTTGCGCAGGAGCTGGATCGTTTTCAGCACTATCCGCTGGAAGCAGAGAATATATTTTCGGCGGTTGCGGCCGTGCATCAGCACGTTCGCGGCGCTTATGCCTGCGTGGCAATGATTATTGGCCATGGCCTGGTCGCTTTCCGCGATCCTAACGGCATTCGCCCGCTGGTTATCGGCAAGCGCGGCATGCAGGACGGTCGCTGTGAATATATGGTGGCCTCTGAAAGCGTGGCGCTGGATACTCTGGGCTTTGAATTCCTGCGCGATGTTGCGCCGGGCGAAGCGGTCTATGTGACCGAGAAGGGGCAGCTTTTCACGCGCCAGTGCGCGGAAAACCCGAAATTCAATCCCTGCCTGTTTGAGTACGTCTATTTTGCCCGCCCGGACTCGTTCCTGGATAAAATTTCCGTCTACAGTGCGCGGGTGCGTATGGGCACCAAACTGGGCGCGAAAATTGCCCGTGAGTGGGAAGATCTGGATATTGATGTGGTGATCCCCATTCCGGAAACCTCCTGCGATATCGCGCTGGAGATCGCCCGTATCCTCGACAAGCCGTATCGTCAGGGGTTTGTTAAAAATCGCTATGTTGGCCGCACCTTTATCATGCCGGGCCAGCACCAGCGCCGCAGCGCCGTGCGCCGTAAGCTGAACGCTAACCGCGCGGAGTTTCGCGGCAAGAACGTCCTGCTGGTTGATGACTCCATCGTACGTGGAACCACTTCTGAGCAGATTATCGAGATGGCCCGTGAGGCAGGCGCGAAAAAAGTCTACCTTGCCTCAGCGGCTCCGGAAGTGCGTTTCCCTAACGTCTATGGCATTGATATGCCCAGCGCGACGGAACTGATTGCGCACGGACGTGAAGTGGAAGAGATCCGCCAGCTGATTGGTGCGGATGCGCTGGTGTTCCAGGATCTGGATGACCTGATTGAAGCCGTGCGCGAAGAAAACCCGGATATCGTTCAGTTTGAGTGCTCGGTCTTTAACGGTATCTACGTGACCAAAGATGTCGATCAGCGTTATCTTGAGTATCTCCAGTCGTTACGCAATGACGATGCCAAAGCGATGGCGCGTCAGAATGAAGTAGAAAACCTGGAAATGCACAACGAAGGCTAATACCCTTAGCGACAGTGCAACAGAGTTGATGGGCTGGAAGCGATTCCAGCCCATTTGTTTTTTTGGCGGGCGTAAGCTGGCCTTTCAATCAATAAAGCAGGTTAACCATGAAACGACTCATTATTGGCATTTCAGGCGCCAGCGGCGTGATTTATGGCGTTCGCACGCTGCAAATATTGCAGCAGGTCAGCGGGGTGGAAACGCACCTGGTAATGAGTCAGGCGGCGCGACAAACCCTGGCGCTGGAGAGCGATTATTCGCTGCGCGAGGTTCAGGCGATGGCCGATGTGGTTCACGATGCGCGCGATATTGCTGCCAGCATCTCCTCCGGTTCGTTCAAGACCGAAGGGATGGCTATCCTGCCGTGCTCAATGAAAACCCTTTCGGGTATCGTTCACAGCTATACCGACGGGCTGCTGACCCGCGCGGCAGATGTGGTGCTGAAGGAGCGTCGTCGGCTGGTACTTTGCGTACGGGAAACGCCGCTGCACCTTGGGCACCTGCGTATGATGACCAGCGCAGCCGAGTTAGGCGCAATCATCATGCCCCCCGTTCCTGCCTTCTATCACCGCCCACAGCAGATTATGGATATTGTCGATCAGACGGTAAACCGGGTAATCGATCAGTTTGATATCGAACTTGATAAGGATCTGTTCACGCGCTGGCAGGGTGCATAACTTCCGCGTCGCTGCCCGATAGTGGTGCAATAGCGGGCGCTGAATCGCATTTCGTGCATCTGATGCACCAAAATGCAACATTGTCGCCGCTCCGTCTCAACAAATCTGCTATATATTTCCTCAGAATCCGGGCGCTTACGCTGCTACAGGGCGTTGCGACCGGGTTGCGCATCCATGGGGCACACCCATGTAAAAGTGGCATGAAACCTGCAAATAAAATTGGCCATAACGGCGCGTACAGATCGTAACGCCATAATAAAAGTTCATCCTGAGGGTAATCTATGAAAAAGCAGGTCCTGGCTCTTTCTCTGCTGCTGGCTCTCTCTTCCACAGGTAGCGCATTGGCTGCCGCACCGAAGACGCTGCGGATTGGTACCGATCCTACCTATGCCCCTTTTGAATCAAAGAATGCCCAGGGGCAGCTGGTCGGTTTTGATATCGATCTCGCTAACGAGATCTGCAAACGTATGGAGACCAAATGTACGTATGTAGAGAGCGATTTTGACGCGCTGATCCCCTCGCTTAAGGCGAAGAAGATTGATGCCATTATCTCTTCACTCTCGATTACCGAAAAACGTCAGCAGGAGATCGCCTTCTCTGAAAAATTGTTTGCGGCCAATGCCCGTCTGATTGCGCCAAAAGGCTCCAGACTGTTGCCAACCGTGGACTCGCTGAAGGGCAAAACCATCGGATTGCTTCAGGGGACCACCCAGGAAACCTATGCAAACCAGGAGTGGCGTCCAAAAGGGGTAACCATCACGCCTTATGCTAACCAGGACCAGGTGTATCAGGATCTGACGGCGGGTCGAATTGATGCGGCTTTCCAGGATGAGGTTGCCGCCAGCGAAGGGTTCCTGAAACAGCCTGCGGGTAAAAACTTTGCTTTTGCCGGTCCGGCGGTGAAGGATGAGAAGATCTTTGGCGTGGGGACCGGTATCGGCATGCGCAAAGATGAAACCGATCTGAAAGCGGCCATCGACAAAGCTTTTGAATCGATGCGCAAAGATGGCACCTACGACAAGCTGGCTAAAAAATATTTCGACTTTGACGTGTACGGCGGTTAAGAAAACCTGTCAGGGGGGCTTGCCGAAAATGGCGGCCCCTGTTTTACCGGCCTGCTGTCGGTAAAACGCGTAGTGAATTTTAAGACAGGACATGCTTATGCTGTATGGATATTCTGATGTCATTTTCAGGGGCGCGCTGGTTACGCTTGAGCTGGCTCTCAGCTCGGTGCTGCTTTCAGTCATCCTCGGTTTGGTTGGCGCGGGTGCCAAACTCTCCTCTAATCGTCCACTGCGGATAATCTTTGAAGGCTACACCACTCTCATTCGCGGTGTGCCCGATCTGGTTCTGATGCTGCTGATTTTTTACGGCCTGCAAATTGCCCTTAACCAGCTTACCGACCTGCTGGGGCTTAGCCAGTTTGATATCGACCCGATGGTGGCCGGTATTATCACGCTCGGTTTCATTTATGGCGCTTACTTTACCGAGACCTTTCGCGGGGCCTGGATGGCGGTGCCAAAAGGGCAGGTGGAAGCAGCGACGGCGTTCGGCTTCTCCTCTTCACAAACTTTCCGCCGCATTTTGTTTCCGGCGATGATGCGTTATGCGCTGCCCGGTATCGGTAATAACTGGCAGGTAATCCTGAAAGCAACGGCACTGGTTTCATTACTGGGGCTGGAAGATGTGGTTAAGGCAACGCAGCTGGCGGGAAAAAGCACCTGGCAGCCGTTTTGGTTTGCCATCGTCGCCGGCATTATCTATCTGATATTTACCACGCTCTCTAACGGTGTGTTGTGGTGGCTGGAACGCCGGTATTCGGTGGGTGTAAAAAGGGCTGACTTATGATCGATATTATTCAGGAATACTGGAAAGCCCTGTTGTGGACGGACGGTTATCGCTTTTCCGGCGTGGCGATCACGCTGTGGCTGCTGATTATTTCCGTTGTGCTGGGCGGATGCCTGGCCGTACTGCTGGCCATTGCCCGTGTTTCCCCCATCAGGGCGGTGCGTTTTCCGGTCTGGTTGTTTACCTATATTTTTCGTGGCACGCCGCTCTATGTTCAACTGCTGATCTTCTATTCCGGTATGTACACGCTGGAAGTGGTGAAGGGCAACGAATTGCTTAACGCGTTCTTCCGCAGCGGGCTGAACTGTACGCTGCTGGCACTCACCCTGAACACCTGTGCCTATACCACCGAGATTTTCGCCGGTGCGATCCGTGCTGTCCCTTATGGTGAAATTGAAGCGGCCCGCGCTTACGGTTTTTCTCCTTTTAAACTTTATCGCTGCATTATTCTGCCCTCCGCACTGCGCACCGCGCTGCCGGCCTACAGTAATGAAGTGATCCTGATGCTCCACTCCACGGCGCTGGCTTTTACCGCTACCGTACCGGACCTGCTGAAGGTGGCGCGGGATATTAACTCAGCGACCTATCAGCCGTTCGTGGCGTTTGGCATTGCCGCCATCCTCTACCTGATTATCTCGTATGTGTTGATTAGTCTGTTCCGCATGGCGGAGAAACGCTGGCTGGCGCACGTTAAACCCTCATCGACTCATTGAGCAAAATTATGGCTGAAAATAAATTAAACGTAACTGAACTGCATAAGCGCTACGGTGAGCATGAGGTGCTGAAGGGCGTATCACTGCGGGCTGACGCCGGTGATGTGATCAGTATTATCGGTTCATCGGGGTCGGGAAAAAGTACCTTCCTGCGCTGTATTAATTTTCTGGAGAAACCCAGCGAAGGGACGCTTTCTGTTAATAACCAGACCATTAACCTGGTGCGCGATACCGACGGTCAGCTTAAAGTGTCCAATAAGGAGCAGCTGCGGGCGCTGCGCACTAGTCTGACCATGGTGTTTCAGCACTTTAACCTGTGGAGTCACATGACGGTGCTGCAAAACGTGATGGAAGCGCCGATGCAGGTTCTCGGGCTGAGCAAAGCCGACGCGCACGATCGCGCCATCCGTTATCTGGAGAAGGTGGGGATTGACGAGCGCGCCCGGGCAAAATATCCGGTCCACCTGTCGGGCGGTCAGCAGCAGCGCGTGTCCATTGCGCGTGCGCTGGCGATGGAGCCAGAGGTGCTACTGTTCGATGAGCCGACTTCGGCGCTCGACCCGGAGCTGGTGGGCGAGGTGCTGCGGATTATGCAGAAGCTGGCGGAGGAGGGCAAAACCATGGTGGTTGTCACCCACGAAATGGAGTTCGCCCGTCACGTCTCAAGCCATGTGATTTTTCTGCATCAGGGAAAAATAGAGGAGGAGGGGCCACCGGACGAGCTGTTCAATAATCCCAAAAGCCCGCGCCTGCAGCAGTTTCTCTCCGGGGTGCTGAAGTAGACGGGTTTGGCTCTGAGGTAAGGGTTTTAGCTGAAAGTTAACAGGATCCTCCGCGCCGCGCTCCGGGATGATACGGAATGCGGCGCAGTTATCGCATAGCGACGAAAACAGGCATCCTGACGCCTGGGGCCAGTATGTGTGCGTATGTCGGCTGATACGGTGTTACCGTTCAGGTCGTGGTCCCTGTGGTTCAGACCACATTCTTAAGTGCCTCATCCAGCTGATACCAGCGGAAATCAAATCCCGACTCCTCCAGCCGCTTCGGTAGCACGTGCTGACCACCGAGTACCAATACCGATGACTCCCCCATCATCAGCTTTATCGCGCTGGCCGGGGTACGCATAAAGGCCGGGCGGTGCATTGCTTCTCCCAGGGTAGCGGCAAACTGTTCGTTGCGTACCGCGTAGGGCGCAACCATATTGAACGGGCCGCGCAGGCTGCTGCTATCCAGCAGCCAGAGAATAGCGCTTAGCATATCCTCAAGGTGGATCCACGGCATATACTGCTTACCGGTGCCGATCGGCCCGCCAATACCCAGCTTAAAGGGCAGCTTCATTTTGCTCAGGGCGCCGCCCTCTTTCGCCAGTACCACGCCGGTACGTAGCAGGCAGACGCGCGTCTGGTCACTCTCTGCCGCCAGCGCCAGCGACTCCCAGCGCGAGCAGAGCTGATGTGTAAATTCGTCGTGGCCGGGATCATCTTCGGTCAGTACCACATCGCCAGCATCACCGTAGTAGCCGGTGGCGGAACCGGAGATAAATACCGAGGGAGGTGTACTGCTGGCATGTATCAGGGCGGTAAGGCGCTCGGTTATCTGCCAGCGGCTTTCACACAGCCGCTGCTTCTGCGTGTCGCTCCAGCGCTTATCGGCGATGGGTTCGCCCGCCAGATTGATAACGGCGTCAACGGCGTTAAGATCGCGCTGCTGCTCCAGCCCTGACCACAGGTTTACCCGCCCGTCCAGCTTGCTGCGTGCACTGGCCACATCACGGGTGACCACGCTGACGCTGTCGCCGCGCTGTAACAGGCGGGGGATAAGATGGCTGCCAATCAGGCCGGTACCGCCCGTCAGTAAAATGTGCATGCTGAGTGTCCTTTTAGAGTGGTGTTAATCATCTAACAGCCTGCTATTAGCTTAGGTGAATCTGACACAGGGTGCAGTAAAGCACATCCTTTTTGAGCAGAGAGCGTCACAGGTTTGAATTTCTCTTTTTTTCTGCGTGGTATTCCCACCGATCACGATTGCCTTCCAGTAAAAAAATGGGTAAACAGAATGCACACGCGATCTTTTCCGGAGCCGGGAATGAATTACCCTAACGTAACGTTAATGTCGGCCAACAGGCTTTTTTCAGGCGTCGGACGTTTACTGGTAGCAGGTCAGCAGAATCTGTTTGGGGAATGGTCAATTGTGGATACGGATGTGGCTGTGATGATTAATCGTCTGGCGCTTCACGGTGATCTGGCTGTCACAATCATTAAAAAACGCCGGTTAAGGACATCGAAGGATTATTAATTTTTGGTCGCTCGTGGCAAACTGCGCGGGCACGAATCAACGAGCGCAAAGCGCCAGAACGAATAAGGGTTACGGATGGTCGAGCAAGATCGCGGCACGGAATGGGTAGATATCGTTAACGAAGATAACGAGGTTATTGCACAGTCCAGCCGTGCGCAGATGCGGGCACAGTGTTTGCGCCATCGCGCAACCTATATTGTGGTACACGATGGGATGGGAAAAATTCTGGTGCAGCGTCGTACCGAGAGCAAAGATTTTATGCCGGGTATGCTTGATGCAACTGCCGGTGGGGTGGTGCAGAGCGGGGAGGAGATGCTTGAGTCGGCCAGACGCGAAGCCGAAGAGGAGCTGGGTATTGCCGCTGTTCCTTTCGCCGAGCATGGTCTGTTTTACTTTGAGGATCAGCACTGCCGGGTTTGGGGAGGACTGTTCAGCTGCGTATCGCATGGGCCTTTTGCGATGCAGGAAGAGGAAGTCGATGAAGTTTTCTGGATGACGCCGGAAGAGATAACCGCCCGCTGCGACGAGTTTACTGATGATTCTTTAAAAGCTTTGTCACTTTGGTTGAGCCGTAATAACGAGCAGGGACGTACCCTGTCGCAGGCACAGGCATAGCGGTAGACGCTGTGTCGGTGGACAATCCCGGCGTTGACCGGGCTTAACTCCTGGACGCGCAAGTTGCATACCCGCTGTTTCGGCGGGCAATCCCAGCGTTTGCCGGTTAGTTGTTTGGGCTGCAATACCTGCGAAGCCGGTGGACAATCCCAGCGTTCGCCGGGCGTCCTCACGCCACGCTCCGCGTGGTGCCTTTGGCTCCGACTCCAGGCCGGACGGCCCGGTCGCGAGCGGGCGTCCTGCCCGCCGCTCCCTGAGAGCAGCATCCCTGCTGCCCTCGCCTGGCCCTCCGTCTGCGCCGCAGCGCTGCGGAATGCCCGTCACCCGTAGGCGACCCCTACAACCTTCCCGCGCCTGACCCTACCCGTAGGCGATCCTTACTACCTTATCGCGCCATAATTCCCTCAGCCTGCTTCAAATGCAAAAAGGGCCAGCTCGCTGGCTGGCCCTTCGGGTAATGCGGATAACGATATTAATTAATGTACATTTACCTGATTCACCTGATGCGGCTGGCTTTTACGACCGGCCTTGCCCAGGAAGCCTGCGATTACGGCTTCAATCAGCAGAATGATAAGTGTCACCCAGCTGGCTTTAGCAGTAGCAGAGGCTGCTTTATCACCGGCTTCACGCGCTTTCTGTTCAGCCTGTTTCTTTAATTCTTCATATTTCTGATACGCCTGCTGATAACTCTGCTGCGTCTGGGCAACGATCTGATCGACTTCCTGATCGCTTTTGCCTGTACGCGCTTTAATAATGTTTTTCAGTGCATCAAGGTCAGCAGCCTGAAGCGTTGACTGATTGCGCTGAATAACGCCCTGGAACCAGTTGGCTAAATCAGTATCCGCTGACTGCTGATGCGTCGCGGTATTTTCAGCCTGGTTCTGTGCGTGATTTTTCTCGTTGTTGGCATCCTGCTTGAGATTCTCCGGCTGCAGCTCGGGTTTACCGGTCTGACGCAGCGTGGTTTCAAGCTCATTCTGGATATTGTTAAGATCGATATTATTTTCCTGGAGTTTATCCTTTGCTGCCTGAGTGACAGAAGGCGCAACGGCAGAAATACCATTACCCAGTAAGCTAAATCCGGATCCAATGACGCTGGCCGTACCGCTTACCGCGCTGCTTAATACCGATACCACCAGCCAGACGCAAATCAGCGTATTCACGGCCCACATCAGTACGCCGTGCAGCGCGCCTTCACGCTGGGCCAGGCGACCGGTAATAAACGCGCCCGCAGCGATAGAAATAAGCATTGAAAGGCCGGTCCAGATCAACGCGCCTTTACCAAGACCGTCCACCGGATTTTGTTCTTTAAGCGGGTCAATTGTCGTAGCACCAATTGCCGTACCTAAAATAGTGAGTAGCAAATAAATAACGATGGAAATGATAACGCCTGCAAAAACGGCGCTCCACGAAATACGCTTAAGCGGTATACCCGTGTTTAATTCACTGTAAACCGGATGGATATGAGTATCACTCATTGCGAAGTCTCCCTTAGTCGGATAGTTATTCGATGCCATAATCAAACATCGTTATTAATGACTTTATCTAATACGCCCTGCTGGTGATAAGCCTGGTCGCAATCGGTTGTTTCTACCAGAAAAAAAATAAAAAATTAAATTCTTGTTGGTAATTATTGAGTTAATGGAAGGCTGGATGAGTAAAAGACTTTAAGGAGATGAATGTCTCAGGTGAAAATATAGGATTGTGGAATGTTCTTAGGGGGAGTTTGGGACCAGGATCGACCTTTTGCCGCTAAAAATCCGCTCAACGGCTAAGCACGTCTTTTAAAAAAAGACGGATCGAAAACGACCCGTCATTGAACACTCAGACCCGATTAGCCTTCAGCCTGCTTTGACTGGATCGCCGTCAACGCAATGGTATAAACGATGTCGTCAACCAGCGCGCCACGTGACAAATCGTTGACCGGCTTACGCATCCCCTGAAGCATTGGTCCGATTGAAATCAGGTCGGCCGAGCGCTGCACGGCTTTATAGGTCGTGTTACCGGTGTTCAGATCCGGGAAGATGAACACGGTTGCCCGGCCGGCGACCGGAGAATCAGGCGCTTTGGATTTCGCCACGTCAGCCATGATTGCCGCATCATACTGTAACGGACCATCAATAATCAGATCGGGACGTTTCGCCTTAGCGATGCGCGTTGCTTCGCGCACTTTCTCAACGTCGCTGCCCGCGCCGGAATTACCGGTCGAGTAGGAGATCATCGCCACGCGAGGCTCAATGCCAAAGGCCGTGGCGGAATCAGCGGACTGAATGGCGATTTCTGCCAATTGTTCCGGGTTGGGATCCGGGTTGATCGCACAGTCGCCATACACCAGTACCTGTTCAGGCAACAGCATGAAGAAGATCGATGACACCAGCGAGCTATTCGGTGCGGTCTTGATCAACTGTAGCGGCGGACGAATGGTATTCGCCGTAGTGTGAACCGCACCCGAAACCAGGCCGTCAACTTCTCCACGCTCCAGCATCATAGTACCAAGCATCACGTTGTCTTCCAGCTGCTCCTGAGCGACGACTTCGGTCATGCCTTTGCTTTTACGTAGTTCGACCAGACGCGGTACGTAGTTCTCCCGCACGGCATCCGGGTCAACAATCTCAATACCCTTGCCCAGTTCAACGCCCTGAACGGCTGCCACGCGCTGGATCTCATCCGGATTACCCAGCAGGATACAGGTCGCAATGCCACGTGCGGCGCAAATAGCTGCCGCTTTAACCGTGCGCGGTTCGTCGCCTTCCGGCAGAACAATGCGTTTGCCTGCCTCGCGCGCCAGCTCGGTGAGCTGATAGCGGAAAGCCGGCGGCGAGAGGCGGCGGCTACGTTCGGAGGTTGCCGTCAGCGAGTCAATCCATTCGGCATCAATGTGGCTGGCGACGTACTCCTGAACGCGCTCTATACGCTGGGTATCGTCGCTGGGCACTTCAAGATTAAAACTTTGCAGGCTGAGTGAGGTCTGCCAGGTATTGGTTTTCACCATAAACACCGGCAGGCCGGTGGCAAAAGCACGTTCGCAAAGTTTACGGATCGGCTCGTCAATCTGATAGCCACCGGTCAACAGGACGGCACCAATCTCCACGCCGTTCATCGCAGCCAGACAGGCAGCAACCAGCACGTCAGGTCGGTCTGCTGAGGTGACCAGCAGAGAGCCAGGACGGAAGTGTTCCAGCATATGCGGCAGGCTGCGCGCGCAGAAGGTTACCGATTTGACGCGTCGGGTCTGGATATCACCTTCATTGATCACATCAGCATTCAGATGACGGCACATATCAATTGCGCGCGTCGCGATCAGGTCGAAACTCCATGGGACGCAGCCCAGTACCGGCAGGGGGCTGTTGGCAAACAGCTGCTTTGGATCGACATTGGCGACGCTGGCCTTAGTGGAATCATCGAAAATTTCAGAGAGATCGGGGCGGGTACGCCCCTGATCGTCAACCGGGGCATTCAGCTTGTTGATGATAACGCCGGTGATGTTTTTATTTTTGCTGCCGCCAAAGCTGCTTTGCGTCAGTTCAATGCGCTCTTTCAACTGCGCTGGCGAATCGTTGCCCAGCGACATAACAAAAACGATTTCGGCATTCAGCGTCTTAGCAATTTCATAGTTCAGCGCGGAGGCAAACTGATGCTTGCGGGTAGGGACCAGCCCTTCAACCAGCACCACTTCGGCATCTTTCGTATTTTCGTGATAGCGCTTGATGATCTCTTCCATCAGCACATCCTGCTGGTTTGAACCCAGCAGCGATTCGACGCGGCTCATCTGTAGCGGTTCGGCCGCCGGGATGGAGGAGTTTTTACGGATAATAAGGGTCGTCTGGTCAGGAACATCGCCGCCGGTGCGCGGCTGAGCGATAGGTTTGAACACGCTGAGACGGACGCCTTTACGTTCCATGGCGCGAATGACGCCGAGACTGATACTGGTGAGGCCGACGCTGGTGCCGGTTGGAATCAACATAATGGTGCGAGACACGATAAACCTCTCTTGTTAACCTTTTATAACGGCGGCAGGCGGTAATTGCGCCAGGGTTGGCACGCGGAGACCTCTCTCTGCCACTGCTCCCGTTATACCGGGTATGTAGTTGTTAGTGTCAAAATTAATGCCGCCAGCCTGCGCTGGCGGGAGACGTGCTTAAGCGGTAAGGCGGCTGGCATCACGCGCGATGACCAGTTCTTCATTGGTTGGAATAACCAGTGCAGGCCGGGTGCCCTCTTTACTGATAAAGCCGGATTTACCAAAACGCGCAGCCAGATTGCGCTCGTGATCGACTTCAAAGCCCAGAAGGCCCAGCTTCGCCAGCGACAGCTCGCGCACCATCGCGGCATTTTCGCCAATGCCGCCGGTGAAGATCACCGCATCCAGCCGTCCTTCCATCAGCGCGGTATAGGAACCGATGTACTTGGCGAGACGGTGACAGTAAACATCCATCGCCCGTTTGGCATCTTCTTTTGCCTCGTAGTTATCTTCTACATAGCGACAGTCGCTGGTCACGCCCGTCAGGCCAAGCAGGCCCGACTCTTTGGTCAGCATCTTATTGATCGCGTCAACGCTCATACCCAGGGTATCGTACAGGAAGAAGATGATGGCGGGGTCAATATCACCGGAGCGGGTGCCCATCACCAGGCCTTCGAGCGGCGTCAGGCCCATGGAGGTATCCACGCACTTACCGTTACGAATGGCGGAGACGGAGCCACCGTTACCCAGGTGACAGGTGATAATATTCAGCTCGTCGACCGGCTTGTTCAGCGTTTTGGCTGCTTCCTGAGTAACGTAATAGTGGCTGGTGCCGTGCGCGCCGTAGCGTCGGATGCCGTGCTCTTTATAGAGTGAGTAGGGCAGGGCATAAAGATAGGACTCTTCAGACATTGTCTGATGGAAAGCGGTATCGAAAACCGCGACATTCTTATCAGAGAGGTGCGGAAAGTTTTTCATCGCTTCCTCAATGCCGATCAGGTGCGCCGGGTTATGCAGCGGGGCAAAGGAAGAGGCATCTTTAATACCCTGAATCACGTCCCGATCGATAATGACCGAGTGCGTGAGTTTTTCACCACCGTGTACAATGCGATGGCCGATTGCAGTAATTTGTGCAGACAGGGCGGTTTTTTGTGCCAGAATAGTTTTAACGATGAAGTTGAGGGCTTCGCTATGCGCGGCGCCTGCCCCCAGAGTGGCTTCCTGTTTGCCCTCTTCCATCTTCCACTTGATACGGGCTTCGGGCAGGTGAAAACATTCGGCTAAACCGGAGAGATACTCTTCACCGCTTGCAGGATCGATGATGGCAAACTTAAGCGAAGAACTGCCGCAGTTCAGAACCAGAACTAACTTACTCGACATGGAAGGTCCTATTAGTTAAAAGTGGCGAAAAAAACGCGATCCGGACTATCAGCGTGACGCATGAAAGCAGGACATTAATGATGAACAATATGCTCCTGGAAAATTTTGTCCGAAAGCAAAAAAATCTCAGAAAATTTACGCGATTTTTTGATTGTTGCCGCTCAAATGCACTAATGCCTGTCATGCGGCAGCAACCCTGCAACAGGTAGTCAACAAATGCGCACAGGATAACCAGAGCGCCGTTTAAAGACAAAATTTTTTGAAAAATGTCGTGTAAAGTTGTTTAAGCATGTTATTAATTTTATCTCTCCAGAATTGAGGTCAGCTATGGCTAATGAATCAGGTAGCGTCGGTTGGATAAAACTGTTCCAGCACGGGCAGCATTATATGAAGACGTGGCCAGTCGATAAGCGCCTTGCGCCAATGTTTCCTGAGAACAGAGTCACCCGCGCGACGCGTTTCGCCATTTGCTTTATGCCGCCGCTGGCCATCTTTTCTCTGACCTGGCAGATTGCCCTTGGGGGGCAGCTGGGGCCAGCTATTGCAACCGCGCTGTTTGCCTGTAGCCTGCCGATGCAGGGTCTGTGGTGGCTGGGCAAGCGCTCTGTTACGCCACTGCCACCCGCGTTGCTTAGCTGGTTCCATGAGGTTCGTGAAAAGTTGCAGGCAGCCGGGCAGGCTATTGCCCCCGTTGAGGGTAAACCGACCTATCAGTCGCTGGCTGACGTGCTGAAGCGGGCATTCAGACAGCTCGATAAGACCTTTCTGGACGATCTTTGATGTTAAGGCGGGGTTTACGCCCTGAAGCCATGAAAAACCCGGCCTGAATCAAAGAACCGTCACCTTGCCATACCACCTGTACGCGGGTTATGCGATCCTGAGTCATGCGCTTCCGATTTCAGTTTCTTTACCCCTATGCAGGAGTTCATAATGGAAATGACCGCCCCCCAACGCTTGATCCTCGCTAATCAGTATAAAATCATGAGCATGCTCGATCCGGATAATGCTGAGTGCTATCGCCGTCAGCAGACCATCATTGAGCGCGGCTATGGTTTGCAAATGCGCGAGCTCGATCGTGAGTTCGGTGCGCTCTGCGAAGCAGAGTGCCGAACGCTGAACGATATTATGGAGATGCATCACGCACTGCACGTGTCCTGGACTAATCTGAAAGATCCCAGCGTTATTGAAGCGCGCCGACTGATGTTTCATGGCTTTGACGCGGCCACAGAAGCGCAATTGCTTGGCTATGTGCGATTTATGGTACATGTGGAGGGGCGTTATACGCACTTCGATTCCAGCCTTCACGGTTTTAATGCCCAGACGCCGATGTGGGAAAAGTACCAACGGATGCTGTCTGTGTGGCACACTTGTCCAAGGCAGTACCATTTGAGTGCGAATGAGATCGCGCAAATCATCAACGCCTGAGTTGGGTAAGGAAGAGCGTAGTGAAGTGTAAAGGTTTTCTGTTTGATCTGGATGGCACGCTGGTGGATTCACTTCCGGTTGTCGAACGCGCCTGGACAGGCTGGGCATCACGTCACGGTATTGCAGCGCATGACGTGCTGGATTTTATTCACGGCAAGCAGGCAATCACCTCACTGCGCCATTTTATGGCAGGGGCATCAGACGAGGCGATTCAGCAGGAATTTTTTGCTCTGGAGAAGAGTGAGGCTGAGGATACCGACGGGATCACCGCCCTGCCGGGTGCCATGCAGCTTCTGGCTACGCTGGAGGAGCTGGACATTCCCTGGGCTATTGTGACCTCAGGCTCATTGCCGGTGGCGTCGGCACGGCGCAAGGCGGCGGGGCTGCCCGAACCGGAAGTGCTGGTCACCGCCGAGCGGGTGCAGAATGGCAAGCCGGAGCCGGATGCATACTTATTGGGGGCTCAACTGCTCGATCTGGAGCCGGAAGAGTGCGTCGTGGTTGAAGATGCCGCCGCCGGTATTCTTTCAGGACTGGCGGCGGGTTGCCATGTGGTTGCCGTCAATCCGCCTGCAGGCGCGCCGAGGCTGGAAGATGTCGATATGCAGCTCAGCTCCCTTACAGAGCTGATCGTGCATAAGAATCCTGACGGAACGATTGATGTGCACAGAAAACACTAAGAGATGATTTAACCCCGCTTATGCGGGGTTTTTTTATGCCACAATTTATACCCTTCCCGTTGGCGTACAGAGGGTTGTCGTGACTAAAGAGCTTATCTGGGTAATTGGTTTATTACTGGTGGCGGTGCTGTTATTCGCCAGCGGCAGATTGCGTATGGATGTCGTCGCATTGCTGGTCATCGTTGCCTTTGTCCTCAGCGGTACGCTGACGCTACAGGAAGCGACCCTCGGGTTCAGCGATCCTAACGTGATACTCATTGCCGCGCTCTTTGTCATTGGCGCTGGCCTGGTGCGCACTGGGGTAGCGATTACAATGGGCGACTGGCTGATAAAAATGGCCGGAAGCAGCGAAACGCGCATGCTGGTGCTGCTGATGCTCACGGTGGCCGGACTGGGCGCAATCATGAGTTCGACCGGCGTAGTGGCTATCTTTATCCCCGTGGTGCTTAGCGTTGCGGCGAAGATGAAGCGATCGCCTGGCCGCCTGATGATGCCGCTGAGTTTTGCCGGCCTGATTAGCGGCATGCTGACGCTGGTCGCAACGCCACCGAACCTGGTGGTTAACAGCGAGCTGGTCAGAGAGGGGCTAAAAGGCTTCGGCTTCTTTGACGTCACCCCCATCGGGCTGGTCACGCTGGTGCTGGGCATCGGCTATATGATGATCGCGCGCTTCTGGCTGGTGACCTCGCAGAGTGAGAGTGAAGCTTTGCGGCACCCCCGTCGCAGCTGGCAGGACCTCATCCGCGACTATAAGCTGAGCGGGCGCGCCAGAAGGCTGGCAGTCTGGCCGGGTTCGCCGCTGATTGGCCTGCGGGTGGATGACCTGAAGCTTCGGGAGCGTTACGGTATTAACGTGGTCGGGCTGGAACGCTGGCGCAAGTTTCGTCGGGTGATGGTTCCGGTGAGCGGTACCACTGAGTTTCGGGCGCAGGATATTTTGCTGGTTGATATCTCCGCTACGGACACCGACTTACGCGAGTTTTTACGCGAACAGCGGCTTGAGCCAAAGATCCTGCGGGGAGATTATTTCTCCGATCGCGCGCAGGACGTGGGGCTGGCAGAGGTACTGATCGTGCCGGACTCGTCGCTGGCGGGAAAAACGCTGCGTGAAATCACGTTCCGTACACGCTATGACACCAGCGTGGTGGGATTGCGTCGCCGGGGTCAGCTATATGAAGATTCCGTGATTGATTTACCGCTGGAGCAGGGGGACATCCTGCTGGTGATTGGGGACTGGAAGAAGATCCGGCTGTTGCAGCAGCAAACGCATGATGTTGTTATGCTCAACCTGCCCGCTGAGATTGACGACGTTGCACCCGCTCACAGTCAGGCGCCCCATGCGATTTTTTCTCTGGCGCTGATGGTGGCGATGATGCTCACCGACGAGATCCCTAACGCCATAGCGGCGCTGATTGCCTGCCTGCTGATGGGAAAATTTCGCTGCCTTGATATGGAGAGCGCCTACCGGGCCATTCACTGGCCCAGCATCATTTTGATTGTTGGGATGATGCCATTTGCGCTGGCCCTGCAAAAAACGGGTGGGGTAACGCTTATCGTAAACGGGCTGATGGGCATCGCGGGGGGGCGCAGCCCGCATATGATGCTGCTTTGCCTGTTCGTGCTCTGTGCAACCATCGGTTTATTTATCTCTAATACCGCCACGGCGGTGCTTATGGCGCCGATAGGGGTAGCGGCCGCTCATCAGATGGGGGTCTCGCCTTATCCCTTTACCCTGATTGTGGCGGTAGCGGCTTCGGCTGCCTTTATGACGCCGGTCTCTTCACCGGTCAACACGCTGGTGCTGGGGCCGGGAGGCTACAAATTCAGTGATTTTGTGATGGTGGGCGTCCCTTTTACCCTGCTGATTATGGTGGTTAGCGTAGTGATGGTGCCGGTTCTGTTTCCTTTTTAGCACCAAGCCGCCGCACCCATACCTACTCGTCAGGCTTTATTCGTCAGGCTTTATTACAGAGACTCCTGGCTTATCTCATCCAGAGAGAGGCTGAAGCTGGGCACAAAGACCGCCACAAAGTAGTCCATCTCCGGACTGTGACGGGCAGTCAGTGTTTTTTCCAGCCGCGCCTTAGCCAGCTGGAATTCGTGATTCCCCGCTGAAAGCTCTTCCAGACATTTGAGATAAGCGCACAGCGCATCGGCCTGCTTGACGATCGCCGTTTCCTCTTCACTGTGCTGGTGTTCATCAAGCAGTGGGCGGTAGGCGGCTTGCAGCTCTTCCGGCAGCATATCAATCAGCTTCAGCTGGGCAATCTTCTCGATCTTTTTGTATTCGCGAGCGATCTGCGCGTTGTAGTACTTTACCGGTGTCGGCAGATCGCCGGTGAGTACTTCGCTGGCGTCGTGGTACATCGCCATCAGTGCGATACGCTCGGCGTTCAGACTACCGTTGAATTTTTGATTTTTGATCACCGCCAGCGCATGGGCCACCATCGCAACCTGCAGGCTGTGTTCAGACACGTTCTCAGTACGTACGTTACGCATGAGTGGCCAGCGGTTAATCAGCTTAAGACGTGAGAGATGGGCAAAAAAATGGCTCTGGTTCATCGGACGGTTTCCTGTGCGTTGACAAAGGAGCCAGACTGTCCGGCCCTCGCGGCAAGTATACACCCTGTGGCAGCCGGGCTGTATGGGACGGGCAGCCTGGCTGGCACAGGGGGTGTATGGTGCGGGAGCCGGAGACAGCCCCTGCCGTCGGGCTGAAAGCATCCTGAAACCCTTCCAACTGCATCCGACGGATGAATGGAGAGGCCCTTCCGGCGTTAGCCCGCCCAACTGATCCCAGCACTGGCTTACTGGCGGTATCCCTCCAGGAAGCGGCCAAATTTACCGATCGCCATCTCCAGATCGTTTACGTGGGGCAGGGTAACGATACGCACGTGGTCCGGCCAGGGCCAGTTAAATGCGCTCCCCTGAACCAGTAAAACTTTTTGTTGTAACAGGAAATCCAGCACCATTTTCTGATCGTCGTGCAGATTAAACTTTTTGGCATCAATGCGCGGAAACATATACAACGCGCCGTCTGGCTTCACGCAGCTGACGCCCGGAATATCATTGATCAGCTCCCAGGCGCGCTGGCGCTGCTCATACAATCTGCCTCCCGGTGCGATAAATTCGCTAATGCTCTGATATCCACCCAGAGCAGTCTGAATGGCATGCTGGGCCGGGACATTGGCACAAAGACGCATTGACGCAAGCATCTCAAGCCCTTCGATATAGCCTTTAGCATGCTTTTTGGGTCCATTAAGCACCATCCAGCCCTGGCGGAAGCCCGCCACGCGGTAGGTTTTGGACAGGCCGTTAAAGGTGACCGTAAGCAGGTCCGGCGCCAGGGCGGCAATCGAATGATGCTGCGCGGCATCGTAAAGAATTTTGTCGTAGATCTCATCGGCGAAAATAATGAGCTCGTGCTGACGCGCCAGCTCAACGACTTCCATCAGCAGTTCTTTGCTATAAACCGCGCCGGTCGGATTATTAGGGTTAATAATGACGATGCCCCGGGTACGCGGAGTAATTTTGCTGCGGATATCATCAAGGTCGGGGAACCAGCCGGCCGATTCATCACAGAGATAGTGCACCGCTTTACCGCTGGAGAGCGAGACCGCTGCGGTCCATAGCGGATAATCGGGCGCAGGCACCAGCATTTCGTCACCGCTGTTCAACAGCGCCTGCATTGACTGCACGATAAGCTCAGAAACGCCATTGCCGATGTAGACATCTTCAACGGTCATGTCACGCATATCTCGTGCCTGATAGTGCTGCACAATCGCCTTACGTGCAGAGTAAAGGCCTTTTGAATCGCAGTAGCCCTGTGCGCTGGGCAGATTACGGATGACATCGACAAGGATTTCGTCAGGCGCCTCGAAACCAAAGGGTGCCGGGTTGCCGATGTTCAGCTTAAGGACCTTATTACCTTCTTCTTCCAGACGTTTTGCTTCTTTCAGTACCGGACCACGAATGTCATAACACACGTTATCCAGCTTATCGGACTTATTAATTGGGTTCATTTTTCTCGCCTTAAACTCTCAGAGCCGCATTCCTGCCGTGGAAAATTAAAACCTGCACAATGTACTCCTGTCACCGTCACTTTTGAAGGGTGCAGGACGGCTTTAGCCCCCTGTATTCAACAAATCCATATGAATCAAACGGGCTGTGCAGGATCTAAGGAAAGTAAGTTCGCTTAGTGATTAATTAATATCATAAAAATTAAATCCCGCAGATTGGTCAATATGCCGCAATCAACGGGTTAAACGGGGAGAAAGTCAGCGAGTTTATTCATATGAGGCAGGACTTTTTTGTCAATATTTGGTTAAGTATGGTGTATTGATGCATGGGGTTATTGTCAAAAAAAACTTTACTGGGTGTATAAAGTTTAATCAGCATGGCATAATGGGTTCCTGACTGTCTGAAGTGCGATTGTCAGTACCCGGTGTGATACTCCAGGACTAAGCCTGTAAGAAATGGTAAATTTTTATGGCGGAATGCTGATGTGATAAGGGTTGGCCAATAAAATCTTATTTTACTGATAAGAATAATCGCTTTTGGGCTTAAAAATTAATCGGCAGTATGTCAGGATAATGTTCAGCGGACTTTGCACCGAATATGCAGGTGTTTCAGGCGGCATAGTCAGCGTTTTTGCCGCCTGCAAGCTTAAGGGTTTCTTAATAGTAGCGTGAGAATATGGCAACTTTTAATCCATCAACTTTTTGATGATTGCTTTACAATGCCGGGTACGCAGCCCGAATAATTGTATCTCAACGTACGCTGACCCCCTTAACCGCCCGGCTTTCTGATCCTTATGGGTCAGGGCCTTATGCGTTTGTGATGTATCAGATCGAAGAACCTGTTAAGGCTATTACCTGAAAACGTATTTCAGGTTTTGTACCGGCAGGGTTTTAAGGTCTGCGATAAAAAG
This sequence comes from Erwinia sp. PPS120, assembly GCF_047918655.1. Lineage (GTDB taxonomy): Bacteria > Pseudomonadota > Gammaproteobacteria > Enterobacterales > Enterobacteriaceae > Erwinia > Erwinia tasmaniensis_A. Next base: position 67,246 of record NZ_JBLREF010000013.1, read on the forward strand.
TAATGTACGGCTGATTTCAAGTGCATTACCGCCAGATTCCCTTAGTATCAAATTGATATTGAAGGAAAAACACCAGGATAGCTGTTAATAAAAACTTATAAAGTGAAGAAAAAAAATGACTAGTACAAATCGTCCCATCCTCAATCTTGACCTTGATCTATTGAGAACGTTTGTTGCCGTTGCCGATCTGAATACCTTTGCGGCAGCCGCCGCCGCGGTATGCAGAACGCAGTCGGCAGTGAGCCAACAGATGCAGCGTCTTGAGCAGCTGGTAGGCAAAGAGCTGTTCGCCAGACACGGGCGCAATAAATTACTGACTGAGCATGGTATCCAGCTACTGGGCTATGCGCGTAAAATTTTGCGCTTTAATGACGAGGCCTGTACTTCTCTGATGTACAGCAATATTCAGGGCGTCCTGACTATTGGTGCATCCGACGATACCTCCGATACCATCCTGCCGTTTCTGCTGAACCGTGTGACTTCGGTTTACCCTAAGCTGGCTATAGATGTGCGGGTGAAGCGTAATCCCTTTATGATGGAGATGTTAAATCAGGGCGAGGTTGATCTGGTCGTGACCACTTCCAGTCCAATGAACTTCACCTGGCAGGTACTACGTACTTCTCCAACATTATGGTACTGCGCAGCAGACTATATTTTTCAGCGTGGAGAAGCGATCCCGCTGGTGCTGCTGGATGAGCCAAGCCCGTATCGTGATATGGCTATCGACCACCTTAATGAGGCGGGTATACCGTGGCGCATTTCGTACGTGGCTTCCACGCTGGCGGCTGTTCGCGCTGCGGTTAAGGCCGGACTGGGTGTTACTGCACGCCCGGTTGAGATGATGAGTCCGGAACTGCGGGTAATGGGCGCGGCTGAGGGTCTGCCGGTACTGCCGGATACCGAGTACTTACTCTGCCGTAACCCGGAAAGCGATAATGAGCTGGCGCTGGCTATATTTAATGCGATGGAGTCCAGTAACGACCCTTATAACCTCGCTCTGGCTGTGCAGGATAGCAGCGAGCTTACCGACGACGCTGAATAATCTTAAGTTAATAATTTATTCTCAAGCTTTTATTTATTATAGATAAATAATAGAAAACTGAGATAAACAAAGCCTTCCTGCGATGTAAAGCGGGAAGGCTTTTTTTTAGTGTAATTTTCTGCCTGTTTCTACCCAATTATCCGCATTAAACTTTCTGCTGTTCTCCACGCCTCACGGCTCCGATTTAAGACCCTGAAATGTCACTGGTTAAAGTTTTTTAAATGATTCCTCTTCTCAACTAGCGCCAGCCCGCGTGGCCCAGGGGCCCGTAAGGTGACTGGATTTTCTTCATAAAAGATAAAACTGTGTCCTGGATCAAAAAAATAACCCTGATGAGGGGCAGGAAAAGACGACAATTCCTGCGAGAATAGAGGGTGTTAAAACCTCGATCCATGCAGGGGAATACCCGCTACACTTTGTTCACAGGATGAGACTGACTCGATTTAGCTCACTTTCTGCGCATGATATGTTAATAAAATGCTGCGGGTGTAAATTAACGTGTGGATACTTTTGTCAAAGTTGACAAAAGGTTATAGAAAGGAGTAAAAAACCCCATAAAACTGCTGTCTTATCAAAAAAGACCGTAAAATTTATAAGGTTTTTTATTTTTTCCCTTGAATCGATGTGGTGGGTCAGCTGCCGATACAGAGCAGTACGCCGGACATCACTGTGTGAGTGAAGCAGAAAGCATGTCAACTACTAATGGAATTGTTGCCCACCACTGGGCATTCGCTGTATTTCTCATTGTCTCCGTCGGTCTGTGCTGCGCAATGTTAGCCGGGGCCTGGTTTCTGGGCGGGAAAGCACGCGGACGCTATACAAATACCCCTTTTGAGTCCGGTGCCGCGCCCGTGGGTACCGCTAAGCTGCGCATGTCTGCCAAGTTCTATCTGGTGGCCATGTTCTTCGTCATCTTTGACGTTGAAGCCCTCTATTTATACGCATGGTCGACCGCCATTCGCGAAAGCGGATGGACCGGCTTTGTGGAAGCTACGATTTTCATTTTGGTACTGCTTGCTGGTCTGGTTTATCTGGTGCGGATACGTGCACTGGATTGGGCTCCTGCACCGCGCCGCATCGTGGTCAAGCCAACCACCATTTCGCATTCCAATCGTCATACGCAGTAACAGCGAGGCATTAAAATGGACTATACGCTCACCCGCGCCGACCCGAACGGTGAGAATGACCGTTACCCCCTGCAGAAACAGGAAATCGTCAGCGATCCCCTGGAAAAGCACGTTCACCAAAGCGTCTACATGGGCAAGCTCGAACACGCGCTGCATGACATGGTGAACTGGGGGCGCAAAAATTCTCTGTGGCCGTTCAACTTTGGCCTTTCGTGTTGTTACGTAGAGATGACCACGTCATTTACGGCCGTGCATGACGTGGCGCGATTTGGTTCGGAAGTTATTCGTGCCTCGCCGCGTCAGGCGGACTTTATGGTGGTTGCCGGTACCTGCTTCACAAAAATGGCGCCGGTTGTTCAGCGTCTGTACGACCAGATGCTGGAACCTAAGTGGGTGATTTCGATGGGTGCCTGTGCTAACTCCGGTGGCATGTACGACATCTATTCTGTGGTGCAGGGCGTGGATAAATTCCTGCCCGTTGATGTGTATATCCCCGGCTGCCCACCGCGCCCGGAGGCGTATATGCAGGCGCTGCTGCTGTTACAGGAATCGATCGGCAAAGAGCGTCGTCCACTCTCCTGGGTGGTTGGCGACCAGGGCGTTTATCGCGCCAATATGCAGTCCGAGCGTGAACGTAAGCAGGGCGAGCGTATTGCCGTCACCACGCTGCGTACGCCTGACGAAATTTAGAGAATGCCCGCAAAGGGCACTGCAGTTTATGGACGTGGCCTGAAAAACCCGGCGCATAAAAACCACAACCAGCGCAAGGCCCGTCCTGACGCCAATAATGAGCGCCTGCACGCAGGCCCACATGGTGAATAACTTATGACTGATTTGACCACGCAAGATCTCGCTCAGCCAGCATGGCAAACCCGCGATCACCTGGATGACCCGGTGATTGGCGAGCTGCGTAACCGTTTTGGGCCCGATGCTTTCACCGTTCAGCCTACCCGCACCGGCGTGCCGGTGGTCTGGGTGAAGCGGGAGCAACTGCTGGAAATCACGGAATTCCTGCGCAAGCTGCCACAGCCTTACGTGATGCTCTATGATCTGCACGGCATGGATGAGCGTCTGCGCACCCATCGCGCAGGCCTGCCTGCCGCAGATTTTTCCGTGTTCTACCACTTCATCTCCATTGAGCGTAATCGCGATATTATGCTCAAGGTGGCACTGTCAGAGAAAGATCTGCACGTCCCGACCCTGACCAAAATTTTCCCTAACGCCAACTGGTACGAGCGTGAAACCTGGGAAATGTTCGGTATCACTTTCGATGGGCATCCCCACCTGACGCGCATCATGATGCCGCAGTCCTGGGAGGGGCATCCGCTGCGTAAAGATTATCCGGCACGCGCCACCGAATTTGACCCCTTTGAGCTGACGAAGCAGACCGAAGATCTGGCAATGGAGCAGATGACCTTCAAGCCGGAAGAGTGGGGCATGAAGCGCAGCACCGCCAACGAGGACTTTATGTTCCTCAACCTCGGTCCTAACCACCCTTCAGCGCACGGGGCTTTCCGTATTGTGCTGCAGCTGGACGGCGAGGAGATCGTCGACTGCGTACCGGATGTGGGTTACCACCACCGTGGCGCAGAAAAAATGGGCGAACGTCAGTCGTGGCACAGCTACATTCCCTACACTGACCGTATCGAATACCTCGGCGGCTGCGTTAACGAAATGCCTTACGTGCTGGCGGTTGAAAAGCTGGCGGGCATCAAGGTTCCCGAACGCGTTGACGTGATCCGCGTGATGCTTTCAGAGCTGTTCCGCATAAACAGCCATCTGCTCTATATTTCTACTTTTATTCAGGACGTCGGCGCGATGTCACCGGTGTTCTTTGCCTTTACCGACCGCCAGAAAATTTATGACGTTGTGGAAGCGATAACCGGTTTCCGTATGCATCCTGCCTGGTTCCGTATTGGCGGTGTGGCGCACGATTTGCCGAAAGGCTGGGATCGCCTGCTGCGGGAATTCCTTAACTGGCTGCCGAAACGCCTGAAGGCCTATGAGCAGACGGCGCTGAAAAACAGCGTGCTGATTGGTCGTGCTAAAGGTGTCTCTGCCTACGGGATGGAAGAGGCGCTGGCCTGGGGAACAACCGGTGCCGGGCTGCGCGCTACCGGGCTGGACTTTGACGTGCGTAAATGGCGTCCCTACTCTGGCTATGAAAATTTCGACTTTGAAATACCGATTGGCGATGGCGTGAGCTGTGCCTATACCCGCGTTATGTTGAAAATGGAAGAGATGCGCCAGAGCCTGCGTATTCTTGAACAGTGCCTGAACAACATGCCGGAGGGGCCGTTCAAGGCAGACCATCCGCTGACCACGCCGCCGCCGAAAGAGCGCACCCTGCAGCATATCGAGACCCTGATCACTCACTTCCTGCAGGTTTCATGGGGGCCGGTGATGCCAGCCAACGAATCCTTCCAGATGATTGAGGCGACGAAAGGGATTAACAGCTACTACCTGACCAGCGACGGCAGCACCATGAGCTACCGCACCCGCGTGCGAACGCCGAGCTTCCCGCATCTGCAACAGATCCCTTCGGTGATCAACGGCAGCCTGGTATCCGATTTGATCGTATACCTCGGTAGTATCGATTTTGTTATGTCAGACGTGGACCGCTAACTATGCATCAGGAAAGAATTGCGATCGAAACGATCGATGACCACGACGCTTTTGTGCTGAGCGCGGCAGAGCGTGATGCCATTGAGCATGAGAAGCATCATTACGAAGACGCGCGTGCGGCCTCGATTGAGGCGCTGAAAATCGTGCAGAAACAGCGCGGATGGGTGCCGGACGGCGCTATCCATGCCATCGCTGAGGTGCTGGGCATTCCGGCCAGCGACGTTGAAGGCGTGGCGACATTCTACAGCCAGATCTTCCGCCAGCCGGTGGGCCGCCATGTGATCCGCTACTGCGACAGCGTGGTGTGCCATATCACCGGTTTCCAGGGCATCCAGGCGGCGCTGGAACAGAATCTGCACATTAAGCCGGGTCAGACCACGGCGGATGGCCGATTCACGCTGCTGCCCACGTGCTGCCTGGGCAACTGTGACAAGGGGCCGACGATGATGGTGGACGAGGATACGCACGTTCACCTGACGCCGGAAAATATCGTCAACCTGCTGGAGCAGTATCCATGACAGTCAGAGAGATCGTTCGTACGGCGGAAACGCATCCGCTGACCTGGCGGCTGCGCGACGATAAACAGCCCATTTTCTTTGATGAGTATCGCAGCAAAAACGGCTACGCCGGTGCCGACAAAGCGCTGAAGACGCTGTCTCAGGACGAAATCGTCGCGGCGGTGAAAGAATCCGGCCTGAAAGGTCGCGGCGGCGCGGGCTTCTCCACCGGACTGAAGTGGAGCCTGATGCCAAAAGATGAGTCGATGAATATCCGCTATCTGCTGTGTAATGCGGATGAAATGGAGCCCGGTACCTATAAAGACCGCCTGCTGATGGAGCAGCTGCCGCATCAGCTGGTGGAAGGTATGCTGATCAGCGCCTTTGCGCTGAAAGCTTACCGTGGCTACATCTTCCTGCGCGGCGAATATATTGAAGCGGCAGTAAACCTCCGCCGGGCCATTGCGGAAGCGACCGAAGCGGGTTACCTGGGTAAAAATATTCTCGGCACCGGTTTCGACTTTGAGCTCATCGTTCATACCGGCGCGGGGCGCTACATTTGCGGTGAAGAAACGGCGCTGATTAACTCCCTGGAAGGACGTCGCGCGAACCCGCGTTCCAAGCCGCCTTTCCCGGCCTCCGCGGGCGTATGGGGCAAACCTACCTGCGTTAATAACGTGGAAACCCTGTCTAACGTGCCTGCTATCCTCGCCAACGGCGTGGAGTGGTACAAAAGCATCTCTTCAAGTGACGACACCGGTACCAAGATGATGGGCTTCTCGGGCCGGGTTAAAAACCCTGGCGTCTGGGAGCTGCCGTTTGGCACCACCGCGCGCGAAATCCTGGAAGATTACGCTGGCGGCATGCGCGACGGCCTGAAATTCAAGGCCTGGCAGCCGGGCGGGGCGGGGACTGACTTTCTGACGGAATCGCACCTCGACCTGCCGATGGAGTTTGCCAGCATCGGTAAAGCGGGCAGCCGTCTGGGTACGGCGCTGGCGATGGCGGTGGACCATGAGATCAACATGGTGTCGCTGGTGCGCAATCTGGAAGAGTTCTTTGCCCGCGAATCCTGCGGCTGGTGTACGCCATGCCGTGACGGCCTGCCGTGGAGCGTCAAAATTTTGCGCGCGCTGGAGCGAAAAGAGGGGCAGCCGGGCGATATCGAAACGCTGCTGCAACTTTGCCGTCAGCTCGGACCGGGGAAAACCTTCTGTGCGCATGCGCCGGGTGCCGTCGAGCCGCTGCAAAGCGCGATCAAATATTTCCGCGAAGAGTTCGAGGCAGGTATTGCCCCGCAGGTGTTCAGTAACGCCCACGCGATTGCGGGCATCCAGGCCAACCTGCTGAAAGCCCGCTGGTAAATGAATATTTAGTGCGATAAATCGCCGCAAATTTGCCCAATAGCTTTCCGGTCGCAGCAAGGCGACAAGAGAACGCATCCCCGGGAGCTTACATAAGTAAGTGACTGGGGTAAAAGAACGCAGTCAACACCGCTGTGGCCGGAAAGATGAAGGGCAAAGAGAATTGTGTTTAACGCTCGTATGAGCCTTACGGAAGCATGTTCACTATGGCTACAATACATGTAGACGGTAAAGAATATGACGTTGATGGAGCGGACAACCTGCTACAGGCTTGCCTCTCGCTCGGCCTCGATATTCCTTATTTTTGCTGGCACCCTGCGCTGGGAAGCGTGGGAGCCTGCCGCCAGTGCGCGGTCAAGCAATATCAAAATGCCGAAGACACCCGTGGTCGCCTGGTCATGTCCTGCATGACCCCGGCCTCAGACGGCACGTTCATCTCCATTGATGATGGTGAAGCGAAAGAGTTTCGCGAAAGCGTGGTGGAGTGGCTGATGACCAACCACCCGCACGACTGTCCGGTTTGTGAAGAGGGCGGCAACTGCCACCTGCAGGACATGACCGTGATGACCGGCCACAGCTTCCGTCGCTATCGGTTCACCAAGCGTACCCACCGCAATCAGGATCTCGGTCCGTTTATCTCGCACGAAATGAACCGCTGTATCGCCTGTTATCGCTGCGTTCGCTACTACAAAGATTATGCGGACGGTACCGATCTTGGCGTGTACGGCGCGCATGACAACGTCTATTTCGGTCGTCCGGAAGATGGCACGCTGGAGAGCGAATTCTCCGGCAACCTGGTAGAGATCTGCCCGACCGGCGTCTTTACCGACAAAACGCACTCCGAGCGCTATAACCGCAAATGGGATATGCAGTATGCCCCAAGCATCTGCCAGCAGTGCAGCGTGGGCTGTAACACCAGCCCGGGCGAGCGCTACGGCGAACTCAGGCGCATCGAAAACCGCTACAACGGCACCGTAAACCAGTACTTCCTGTGCGATCGCGGGCGCTTTGGCTATGGCTATGTGAACCTGAAAGACCGGCCACGTCAGCCCATGCAGCGTCGCGGTAATGACTGGATCGCCCTCAACGCCGAACAGGCAATGCAGGGCGCGGCGGACGTACTGCGTCAGGCGAAGAAAGTGATCGGTATTGGCTCTCCGCGCGCCAGCGTTGAAAGCAATTTCGCTCTGCGCGAGCTGGTTGGTGCTGAAAACTTCTTTACCGGCATCCCGGCCGCTGAACAGGCGCGGCTTGAGCTGATGCTGAATATTCTACGCGATGGCGGCATTCACACGCCTGCCCTGCGTGAAATTGAAAGCTATGACGCCGTGCTGGTGCTGGGTGAGGACCTGACCCAGACCGGTGCCCGGGTGGCGCTGTCGGTACGTCAGGCGGTGAAGGGCAAAGCGCGTGAGATGGCCGCCGCGCAGAAAGTGGCGGACTGGCAGATTGCGGCCATTATGAACATTGGACAGCACGCCAAACATCCGCTTTTTGTCACTAACGTCGATCGCACCCGCATGGATGACATCGCGGCGTGGAGCTACTGCGCGCCGGTGGAAGACCAGGCTCGTCTGGGCTTTGCCATTGCTCACGCGCTGGATGAAACGGCGCCAGCGGTCAGCGATATCGACAGGGCGCTGAGCGGAAAAATTGATGTTATCGTCCAGGCGCTGGCCGGGGCAAGAAAGCCGCTGATTATCTCAGGCGTTAACGCGGGCAGCGAAGCCGTTATTCAGGCGGCCGCCAACGTGGCAAAAGCGCTCAAGGGCCGCGGTGCCGACGTTGGTATTACCCTGCTTTCCGGTGCGGCTAACAGCGTCGGTCTGGGCCTGATCGGCGGGCAACCGCTCGAAGCGGCGCTGGATGAAATGGCAGGCGGCGCGGCGGATGCGGTTATCGTTATGGAAAACGATCTCTATCGCCATGCTCCTAAGGCCAGCGTGGACGCGGCGTTAAGCAATGCGGCCAACGTGATTGTGGTCGATCACCAGCGCACGGCGACCAGTGACAGGGCGGGGCTGATCCTCTCCACCGCCAGCTTTGCGGAGAGCGATGGCACCGTAATCAATCAGGAAGGCCGCGCACAGCGCTTCTTCCAGGTTTACGATCCGGCCTATTACAACGACAGCGTGCAGATGCTTGAAAGCTGGCGCTGGCTGCACTCACTGCAGAGCACTATCCGCAGCCGTGAAGTGGACTGGACCCAGCTTGACCATGTGATCGACGCCTGCGTTCAGGCGCTGCCGCAGCTGGCCGCAATTAAAGACGCCGCGCCGGATGCCAGCTTCCGTATTCGCGGACAGAAACTGGCGCGCTCCCCTGCGCGCTCCAGCGGCCGTACCGCCATGCGCGCTAACATCAGCGTACATGAGCCGCGTCAGCCGCAGGATAAGGACACCATGTTTGCCTTCTCCATGGAGGGTAACAACCAGCCCTCAGCCGCGCGTTCGCAGATCCCCTTTGCATGGGCGCCGGGCTGGAACTCCCCGCAGGCATGGAATAAATTCCAGGCTGAAGTGGGCGGAAAGCTGCGCAATGGCGACCCGGGCGTGCGCCTGTTTGAGGCCGGTGAGGCGCAGATGGACTGGTTTGACGTAGTACCCGCTGCCTTTGCTGGTCAGCCTGGCCGCTGGCGCGTGGCGCCTTATTTCCACCTGTTTGGCAGCGAAGAGATGACGCAGCGTTCAGCGGTGATTCAGCAGCGTATGCCCGCACTGTATGCCATGGTTAACCCGGCCGATGCGGCAACGCTTGGTGTGAATGCGGGGGCCACCGTCGAGTTTAACTGTGCCGGTGAAACCCTGCGTCTGCCGGTACGTTTCTCCGTAACGTTACAGGCGGGGCAGGTAGGGCTGCCGATTGGCCTGCCGGGCATTCCTCCTTTCCTGCTGGGTGCCAATATTGACAATCTGCAGGAGGCGGCACAATGAGCTGGCTGACACCGGAAGTTATTGACGTACTGATTGCCGTGGTTAAGGCCCTCGTGATCCTGTTTGTCGTGGTCGGCTGTGGGGCATTTATGAGCTTCGGCGAACGCCGTCTGCTCGGCCTGTTCCAGAACCGCTACGGACCTAACCGGGTCGGCTGGGGCGGTTCGCTACAGCTGGTAGCGGACATGATCAAAATGTTCTTTAAAGAGGACTGGACGCCGCCCTTTACCGACCGGGTGATTTTCACGCTGGCGCCGATGATCGCCTTTACCTCGCTGCTGCTGGCGATGGCTATTGTTCCTGTGACCTCAACCTGGATGGGGGCGGACCTCAATATTGGGCTGCTGTTCTTCCTGATGATGGCCGGGCTGGCCGTGTATGCGGTGCTGTTTGCCGGATGGTCCAGTAACAACAAATACTCCCTGCTGGGGGCGATGCGCGCCTCGGCGCAGACCCTGAGTTACGAAGTGTTCCTCGGCCTGTCGCTGATGGGCGTGGTGGCACAGGCGGGTTCGTTCAATATGGTCGACATTGTCAACAGCCAGCAGCATCTGTGGAATATCATTCCGCAGTTCTTCGGCTTTCTGACCTTTGCCATTGCGGGCGTCGCGGTCTGTCACCGTCACCCCTTTGACCAGCCGGAAGCGGAGCAGGAACTGGCCGACGGTTATCATATTGAATACGCCGGGATGAAGTTTGGCCTGTTCTTTGTGGGTGAATACGTCGGGATTGTTACCGTCTCCTCGCTGATGGTGACGCTGTTTTTCGGCGGCTGGAATGGTCCGTGGCTGCCACCGATCTTCTGGTTTGCGATCAAAACGGCGTTCTTCATGATGATGTTCATACTGATTCGTGCTGCGTTACCGCGCCCGCGCTATGACCAGGTGATGTCGTTCGGCTGGAAAGTTTGTCTGCCGTTGACGCTGTTGAACCTGCTGGCCACCGCCGCAGTGATTCTGTACAACGCGCAGTAAGGGGTAAGACAATGACATTAAAAGATATTGTGGTGGGTTTTGGCACCACGGTTCGCAGTATATTTCTGATTGGCATGAACGCGTTCGCGAAGCGTGAAACCATGATGTACCCGGAAGAGCCGGTGTATCTGCCGCCGCGCTATCGTGGTCGCATCGTGCTGACGCGCGATCCCGACGGTCAGGAGCGCTGCGTAGCCTGCAACCTGTGCGCGGTTGCCTGTCCGGTAGGCTGTATTTCTCTGCAAAAAGCCGAAATGCAGGATGGCCGCTGGTATCCCGAGTTTTTTCGCATCAACTTCTCACGCTGCATATTCTGCGGCCTGTGTGAAGAGGCCTGCCCGACCACGGCGATTCAGCTTACCCCGGACTTTGAGCTGGGTGAGTTCAGGCGTCAGGATCTGGTTTATGAAAAAGAGGATCTGCTGATTTCCGGTCCGGGCAAATACCCGGAATATAATTTTTACCGGATGGCGGGTATGGCAATCGACGGGAAAGACAAAGGTCAGGCTGAAAATGAAGCCAAACCTGTCGACGTCAAGGGCTTGTTACCTTAAGGAGCCAGGCATGGAATTTGCGTTTTATCTTTGCGGACTGGTGGCCGTACTCACCACGCTACGCGTTATTACCCATAGCAACCCGGTGCACGCGCTGCTGTATCTGATCATCTCACTGCTGGCGATTGCCGGCGTATTCTTCTCGCTGGGTGCCTATTTTGCCGGGGCGCTGGAAATTATCGTCTATGCGGGCGCCATTATGGTGCTGTTCGTCTTCGTGGTGATGATGCTCAATCTGGGCGACAGCGTACAGGCGCAGGAGCGTCAGTGGCTGCAGCCTGGCGCCTGGATAGGTCCCGGACTGCTGTCACTGGTGCTGCTGGTGGTAATGATTTACGCCATCCTGTCCGTTCAGGATCGCGGTATTGCGGGTTCGATGATCGACGCAAAAGCGGTGGGTATCAGCCTGTTTGGCCCTTACGTTCTGGCGGTTGAACTTGCCTCGATGCTGTTACTGGCGGGTCTGGTGGTGGCTTATCACATTGGTCGCGAAAAACGTGCGGGTGAAGTGCTGAGTAACCGTCCGGAAGACGCTGAAAAAGCCAGGAAGGAGGAACACGCATGATCCCTTTGCAACATGGCCTGATTCTGGCCGCGATTTTATTTGTCCTTGGGCTGACCGGCGTGGTCATTCGCCGCAACCTGCTGTTTATGTTAATCAGTCTGGAAATCATGATTAACGCCGCTGCGCTGGCGTTTGTCGTGGCGGGGGCATATTGGGGACAGGCGGACGGCCAGGTGATGTATATCCTGGCCATCAGCCTGGCCGCGGCCGAGGCAAGTATCGGTCTGGCGCTGCTGCTTCAGCTTCATCGCCGCAGTCAGAACCTCAACATTGATAAAGTGAGCGAGATGCGCGGATGAATCTTCTCTATTTAACTGTTCTCTTTCCGCTTATCGGCTTTTTGCTGCTGGCCTTTTCCCGGGGCCGCTGGTCGGAAAACCTGGCGGCGACGGTAGGCATGGGGTCCGTCGGTCTGGCGGCGCTGGTCACAGTCTATGTCGGAATCGATTTTTTCAGTCACGGCCAGGCGGTCTTTAATCAGGCGCTGTGGACCTGGATGCAGGTGGGCAACTTCACCATTAACGTTAACCTGACGCTGGACGGCCTGTCGCTGACCATGCTGTCGGTGGTAACCGGCGTGGGCTTTTTGATCCATATGTTTGCCTCCTGGTATATGCGGGGAGAAGAGGGCTATTCGCGCTTTTTCGCCTATACCAACCTGTTTATCGCCAGCATGGTGGTTCTGGTTCTGGCCGACAACCTGATGCTGATGTATCTGGGCTGGGAAGGCGTGGGCCTTTGCTCCTATCTGCTGATCGGCTTCTACTATACCGATCCGAAAAACGGCGCGGCGGCGATGAAGGCCTTTATCATTACCCGTGTGGGTGACGTGTTCCTGGCCTTCGCGCTGTTTATTTTCTACAACGAGCTGGGCACCCTGAACTTCCGGGAAATGGTCGAGCTGGCACCGGCGCACTTTGCCGCAGATAATCACATGCTGCAGTGGGCCACGCTTATGCTGCTCGGCGGCGCGGTCGGTAAATCGGCTCAGCTGCCGCTGCAAACGTGGCTGGCGGATGCGATGGCGGGTCCAACCCCGGTTTCTGCGCTGATCCACGCGGCGACCATGGTAACCGCCGGGGTTTATCTTATTGCGCGCACGCACGGCCTGTTCCTGCTGACGCCGGAAGTCCTGCATCTGGTGGGGATTATTGGCGCGGTGACTCTGGTGCTGGCGGGCTTTGCCGCACTGGTACAGACGGATATTAAACGCGTGCTGGCCTACTCAACCATGAGTCAGATTGGCTATATGTTCCTGGCGCTTGGCGTACAGGCCTGGGACGCCGCTATCTTCCATCTGATGACCCATGCGTTCTTCAAAGCCCTGCTGTTCCTCTCTTCGGGTTCGGTGATTCTGGCCTGCCACCACGAGCAGAATATCTTCAAAATGGGTGGCCTGCGTAAAAGCATTCCGCTGGTTTACGTCTGCTTCCTCGTGGGCGGTGCGGCGCTGTCGGCGTTGCCGCTGATCACCGCGGGCTTCTTCAGTAAGGATGAAATCCTGGCCGGTGCGCTGGCTAATGGGCATATCAACCTGATGGCGGCCGGTCTGGTCGGGGCATTTATGACCTCGCTCTACACCTTCAGGATGATCTTTATCACCTTCCACGGGAAAGAGAAAATTCACGCGCATGCGGGCAAAGGCATTACGCACCATCTGCCGCTGATCGTGCTGCTGCTCCTTTCGACCTTTATTGGCGCGATGATAGTGCCTCCGCTCAGGGGCGTGCTGCCAGAAACCACCGCGCTGGCGCATGGTCGCGTGCTGACGCTTGAAATCACCTCTGGCGTGGTAGCGATTGTCGGTATTCTGCTGGCCGCGGCGCTGTGGCTGGGCAACCGGACGCTGGTCACCCGCATTGCCAACAGCGTGCCGGGCCGCTTCTTCAGCACATGGTGGTTTGCCGCCTGGGGCTTCGACTGGCTCTATGACAAAGTCTTCGTCAAACCTTACCTGTTTGTCGCCAGAATTTTGTCACGCGATCCGCTGAATACGCTGATGAATCTGCCCGCTTTGTTCTCCCGCGTGGCGAATAAAGGGCTGGTAGTCAGTGAAAACGGCTATCTGCGCTGGTATGTCGCTTCCATGAGCATCGGTGCCGTTGTGGTGCTGGCGCTGCTGATGGTGGTTTAAAGGTTAGTGGCGGGGGAGGGCTCGTACCTCGCCCTTTGATTTGAAGATATTGAAAATTACCTGAAGGTTGGGCGTCATCGGCGCAGTCAGTTTTGTCACCGCCAGCGCGCAGCACCACAGCATACTTTTGTATGTGAGGAGTGCGAGCACTGCCGGGGGCGAAAATGGCAAGCAAGATAGCCCATGCAGGTTCAGAAAAGGGAAACAAAACGCCATGTTATTACCCTGGCTTATACTCATCCCGTTTATCGGTGGCCTGCTATGCTGGCAGCTTGAGCGCATAAGCAGCAAACTGCCGCGCTGGATAGCGCTGATCTCGATGGGACTGACGCTGGTACTCTCGCTGCAGCTCTGGATGCAGGGAGGCTATTCGCTGACGCAGGCTGCGGGCCTGCCGCAGTGGCAATCGGAATTCCTCGTCTCCTGGATCCCGCGCTTCGGCATTAATGTGCATCTGGCGCTGGACGGTCTGTCGCTGTTAATGGTGGTACTGACCGGCCTGCTTGGCGTGATGGCTGTGCTTTGTTCATGGAATGAGATTGAAAAGTGGCAGGGCTTCTTCTACCTGAACCTGCTGTGGATACTCGGCGGCGTGATAGGCGTGTTCCTTGCCATCGACATGTTCCTGTTCTTCTTTTTCTGGGAAATGATGCTGGTGCCGATGTACTTCCTGATCGCACTCTGGGGTCATAAGGCATCTGACGGTAAAACCCGTATTACCGCCGCAACCAAGTTCTTTATTTATACCCAGGCCAGCGGTCTGGTGATGCTGATTGCCATTCTGGCGCTGGTCTTTGTGCACTACAACGCGACGGGCATCTGGACCTTCAACTACGAAGACCTGCTGAAAACGCCGATGTCGCACACCGTTGAATATGCGCTGATGCTCGGCTTCTTCATTGCCTTTGCGGTAAAAATGCCGGTGGTGCCGCTGCATGGCTGGCTGCCGGACGCGCACAGTCAGGCACCCACGGCGGGTTCGGTGGATCTGGCGGGTATTCTGCTGAAGACGGCGGCCTATGGTCTGCTGCGCTTCGCGCTGCCGCTGTTTCCACACGCCTCTGCGGAATTTGCCCCGATCGCCATGTGGCTCGGGATCATCGGTATCTTCTACGGCGCGTGGATGGCTTTCTCACAGTACGACATCAAGCGCCTGATTGCCTACACCTCCATTTCGCATATGGGCTTCGTGCTGATTGCAATCTATACCGGCAGTCAGCTCGCGTTCCAGGGGGCGGTGGTGCAGATGATTGCTCACGGTCTCTCTGCTGCCGCGCTGTTTATCCTCTGCGGTCAGCTGTATGAGCGGCTGCATACCCGTGATATGCGCCAGATGGGCGGCCTGTGGTCACGCATTAAATGGCTGCCGGGACTGTCGCTGTTCTTCGCCGTTGCCAACCTGGGGATGCCGGGGACCGGTAACTTTGTGGGTGAGTTTATGATCCTGACCGGCAGCTTCAGGTCCGTGCCGGTGATTATCGTTATCGCGACCTTTGGACTGGTGTTCGCGTCCGTTTATTCACTGGTTATGATGCAGCGTGCTTACTACGGCGCACCCAGGTCTGAAACGCCGCTGCGCGGAATGTCGCCCAGAGAGTTTCTGATGATTATGGTGCTGGTGGTCCTGCTGGTGCTGCTGGGCGTTTACCCACAGCCGATTCTGGATACCTCTCATGCCGCTATGAGTAACATTCAGCAGTGGTATACCGCTTCAATTTTAACTACAAGGCCGTAACTCGCCATGACAATAACTCCTCAACAATTGATCGCGCTACTGCCGTTGCTGATCGTCGGATTGACGGTGGTCGTGGTAATGCTCTCCATTGCGTGGCGGCGCAACCACTTCGCCAATGCCACGCTGGCGGTGGCAGGTCTTAACGTTGCCCTGTTCTCGCTCTTTTTTGTGGGGCACGTCGGCGCGATGGACGTCACGCCGCTGCTGCGCGTGGATGGCTATTCGATGCTCTATAGCGGACTGGTGATCCTTGCCAGCCTGGCGACCTGCACCTTTGCCTACCCGTGGCTGGCGACCTATCCCGATAACCGCGAAGAGTTCTACCTGCTGGTGCTGATCGCAGCGGCAGGCGGTATCGTTCTGGCCAGCGCGAACCATCTTGCGTCGCTGTTTATCGGCATTGAGCTGATCTCCCTGCCGCTGTTTGGTCTGGTGGGCTACGCCTTCCAGCAAAAGCGTTCGCTGGAAGCCAGTATCAAATACACCATTATGTCAGCGGTGGCCTCCTCCTTCCTGCTGTTTGGGATGGCGCTTGTCTATGCCGATTCCGGCAACCTGAGCTTTGTGGCGCTGGGCCAAAGCCTGAACGACGGTCTGCTGCATCAGCCACTGCTGCTGGCAGGGCTGGGCATGATGATCGTCGGTCTGGGCTTCAAGCTGTCACTGGTGCCTTTCCACCTGTGGACGCCAGATGTTTATCAGGGTGCACCCGCACCGGTATCGGCTTTCCTGGCAACCGCCAGCAAGATTGCTATCTTTGGCGTGGTGATGCGTTTGTTCCTTGATGCGCCGGTAGCGGACAGCGAAGCGGTACGTTTGGTGCTGGCGCTCATTGCCGTTGCCTCAATCCTGTTCGGTAACCTGATGGCCATTTCGCAGACCAATATCAAGCGTCTGCTCGGCTATTCCTCTATCGCGCATCTGGGATATCTGCTGGTGGCGTTGATCGCTATTCAGACTCACCAGCTGTCGCTGGAAGCGGTCGGGGTCTACCTGGCAGGCTACCTGTTCAGCAGTCTGGGTGCTTTTGGCGTGGTCAGCCTGATGTCCAGCCCTTACCGTGGGCCGGATGCGGATTCACTCTATTCCTATCGTGGTCTGTTCTGGCATCGTCCGATTCTGTCGGCGGTGATGACGGTGATGATGCTGTCACTGGCCGGGATCCCAATGACGCTGGGCTTTATCGGTAAGTTTTATATTATCGCGGTGGGCGTGGGGGCGCATCTGTGGTGGCTGACCGGCGCAGTGGTCGTCGGGAGTGCCATCGGCCTCTACTACTATCTGCGCGTGACCGTCAGCCTCTACCTGAATCCGCCGGAGCTGTTGCAGCGTGATACGCCAGCAAACTGGGCATTCACCGCAGGCGGGGTCGTGGTGTTGATTTCTGCCATCCTCGTACTGCTGCTGGGTGTCTATCCTCAGCCGCTGATTTCGCTGGTGCAGATGGCGCAGCCTTTAATGTAATTCTCACCCTGCTGATAAAACGGGCTCCCCTGGGAGCCCGTTTTTTTTGCTTCCTGTTTCCCCTCTGTACACCTAATGCATTAAGCAAAAACTAAGCAAACGGGCGTATGTTGCCTGCTATTGCTAACGGTTAGTAAACAGACGTACTTTAGCCGCCGAACGACTGAACGCTTTCCCGGGCGTATCGTCTTAACCGAATACAATAGTGGATGTCTGTCACAGACTACTCAGGCCGGAGAGATCCTTTGCTCAGATTGTTATTTTTGCTGATGGGCGCACAGCTGCTGAAAGCGCGCTGGCTGACGCTGGTCGGAGTCGCCCTGACCTGCTTTGGTCTGGGGATCGCTATCATCATTGATATTGCTCAGGATGGGTTACTGTCGGTGCCGCTCAATATGCTGGCCTTACTGCTGATTGTTGCCGGGGTCGGGGAGTGTATTAAGGCGCGGGTGGCCGATTTACGCATTGACTGGCCGGGGATGGCGAAGGGCTGGGCCTTTCTGCTGATCGCCTTTCTGATCTTCAGCGATCCCGCCGATAACAATGTCACCGCCTCGCTGCTGTTCGGGGTGGCATTCCTGCTGGACGGCCTGTTCCGGCTGATTTCTACCTCGCTGATGCGCTGCCGACTCTGGCGCAGGAAGGTGATGCTGGGGCTGACGGAGATCGGTCTGAGCGGCGTGATCTTCAGCAACTGGCCGTTTCATCATCATATCACCGTTCCGCTCTGCTTCGCGCTGGTCCTGCTGGCCTGGGGAGCGGCAACCATGGCGATGGCGCTGCAGGTCTGGCGGCTGCCGGAAAACGCCTCGGTTACGACCCTGCCGATGTACACCTCGCGCGGACTGCGCCGCCCGCACGGCACGGCCTATTCCCATCCCCCGTTTCCTGACTGCGATCCAGCGGCTCCGCTCAAGGTGCTGGTGTGGACACCGGTCGGATCGGCTGAGGTTACCGACCGGCGATTAATTATCGATCGCTATCTTGCCGCGGTGGATCAGCACGGCATTATCTCAGCCGGTCATGCTGCGCTCTCTCTGGAGCAGGAGATTTACATCAGCCACTATCCGGTGAAGGATATCGATCGCAACTTCACGAACTTCCGCGCCGTACTGCGCGCAGGGGAAGAGTACGATGTGTCAGGCTGTTTTCTGCCCTCGCTCCAGCAGGAAATTGATGACTGGTGCCTGCCTGACCATCGCATCCATTTACCGCGTTACAATGCAGAGGCGCTGCGAAACTACTGGAAAATTTACTCGTCAGATACCACCTATAACCTGACGTCGCGCAACTGTTCAACCAGCGTTATGCAGGCGCTGGATGTGGCGATGGAGGGGATATTAAGCGATCGGGGTATGCGGGGATTCGCACTTCTGTTTGACCCGCAGTTCTGGCTGCTGGGGCTGGTACGCAGCCGTGCGGAGGGGATGACATGGACGCCCGGCCTGTTAATGGACTACGTAACGCTGCTTAAAAAGGTCACCGCCCCCGCAGCAGGACGCATACGGCAGAGTCGTTTCCGCAGGCGATTACAGCTAAAGTAGATGCCACTGGCTGAAACGGAGAAAATGCATGAAACCAGAGTGGCACGATCTGCATCACACTGAACTGAACACGGCGCAGCTCTACCAGCTATTAGCCCTGCGCAGCGCGGTATTTGTGGTTGAGCAAAACTGTCCCTATCAGGATGCGGATGGCATTGATTTGCTGGGTGAAAATCGCCATCTGCTGGGGATGATGGATAACAAGCTGGTCGCCTGTGCCCGCCTGCTGGCTCCGCAAACGGACAGTGAACCGGTGAAAATTGGCCGGGTTATCGTTGCCAGTGAAGCGCGTGGATTAAGCCTGGGTAACCGGCTGATGGAGCAGGCCGTCGATTGCTGCGAACAGCACTGGCCGCAGCACAAAATCTTCCTCTCTGCGCAGGCTCATCTGCAACGCTTTTATGCCGGTTTCGGGTTTACGCCGGTGAGCGACACTTACCTGGAAGACGCTATTCCGCATATTGATATGGAAAGGTAAACGGAGACGTAAAGCGGTGAATCAAAAGGGCGAGTAAACCTCGCCCTCCTGATGTCAGCCCGCGGTCATCTGTCGGTCATCCACATACCGGCGCTTATCGGGCGGCGGCGGGAAGTACTGATAAAGCCAGGTTTCACTCAGCGTCTCATCCTTCGTACGCAGGAACAGGCGCAGGTTGACCGGCTCGGTAGAGTCGCTGTTGGGGTACCAGTCAAACAGGATACGGTAGCCATCAATCGGCTCAACGTAGAGGATTTCCACCTGTTTGATGGTGCCTGACGTCACGTTTATTACCGGTTCAATCCCCTTTGGCGCAGCGGCTTTAAGATCGCCACCGACAAAGTCCACCGCGAAACGACGCGCCCAGACATCCGGGTAATGCTCGCCCGGTGCCCAGCCCTCCGGGAAGCCGCCCATGCCGGTGCGCGTGGCGTTTACGCGCGACAGGCCGCTGCGGACCGGCGGCAGACCGCTCCAGTAAAGCTTATAGCTAAAGCTGTGCTCGCTGCCTGCCTTAATGGCCTCGGCAGGACGCCAGAAGCAAACGATATTATCCAGCGTTTCCCCCGTGGTAGGGATCTCCATCAGATTGATGGCCCCCTTGCCCCACTTGCCAACCGGCTCCACCCACAGGCTGGGGCGCTTGTTGTACCAGCCGATCACATCCTGATAGTCCTGAAAATCATGATCCAGCTGCAACATGCCGAAGCCGCGCGGATTTTCATCCTGGTAGGCGTTATAGGTCAGGCGCTGCGGATTGTTCAGCGGGCGGCAGATCCACTCTCCGGTGCCGGTCCACATTGCCAGACGATCGGAGTCATGGATTTGCGGGTGAATGGTATCGCACATGCGACGCTCATTATTGCCGCAGCTGAACATGGTGGTCATCGGTGCAATACCGAGCTGGTCAATATCCTTACGGGCATAAAGGTGGTTTTCCACCTCCATCACCACGCGCTTATCTTCGCAGTGGATAATAAACTTGAAGGCACCGGTACAGCTTGCCCCATCGAGAAGGGTATAAACGGTAAAGGTGGTGTCGCCCGCGGCCGGCGTTTCAAACCAGAAGGCGGTGAAGTCCGGAAACTCTTCTTTGCTGCTAAAGGTGTCAATGGCCACGCCGCGCGCAGACAGGCCGTACTGATAAGTCTCATCAACGGCGCGAAAATAGCTGGCGCCGAGGAAGGAAACAATATCTTTACTGGCCAGTTCGGGTTTTTTGAAGGCGCGGAAGCCGGCAAAGCCCAGATCGGTTTTGCCCTCAAGCTGATGGGTATCCACCTTCGCGTTGTTGTAGTTAAACAGCTCAGGCCGGAAGTGGATTTCACGCGCTTCACGGCTGGCGGCATCAACGGAAAACATGCGCAGGCGGCGCTTAAATCCCATCCCCACGTGGAAGAACTGAACGTCCAGCTCTCGATCGGGGGTGGCATTCCACAGCGAGTGATTGGCGTCATACTGGATTTCGTTATAGGCCTGCGGCGTCAGCGTGGCCAGCGTTTCCGGCAGAGGCGCTGGCGCGCCGCTCCAGGGCTGTCTGGCCAGACTGGCGGCCATCTTTTTCAGCACGTCGAAGTCAAATCGCTTCGCCGTGCCGTCGGCAATATCGGTGTCTGCCCAGGCGGCCTGAGCAAATAACGTTGATAAACCGGACATCCCGCTTACCGTAGCGAAAGCCATTGACGCTTTCATAAACATTCTTCGATTCATGCCAGAAATCATTTCCTTTGCTGAACGGAGTGTGTAGAGCCTGTCGCGCACTGATGCACATCAGCTGCGTCACGACCCGAACGAAACGCAGCCTGCTTTACCCGAGTTGTGAGCAAGGTCACAGAGGGGTACGACAGCGTAGCGGTTTGAAAATTCACTGCTGCGAAATTTATCAGATTAATCTAATCAAAGCAGTGTAATCCGTTTAATCCCGGTTTTTTTCGTCTGGCGCATTATTCACCGGATCGGGCATTTTATCAGTCAATTCCTGGTCCATTTAAGCGGCAGAAGTTCTTAAAGTGTCTATAGTTAGTGAAGAAAATTAATTCGCACAAGGAGATGTTATGGCTACTAAAAATAATGAACCACAAGATACCCGTGTAGACGACGACCTGGCGCTGTTAACTCAAACGCTGGAAGATGTTCTGAACTCGTCAGGCGACACGGCCGATCAGAAATATGTTGAGCTGAAAGCGAAAGCGGAAAAATCTCTCAAAGAGGTGAAATCCCGCGCCAGCGATGCGGCAGATTCCTATTATGCTCGTGCTAAGCAGGCTGTTGACCGCGCTGATGAGTA
This sequence comes from Erwinia sp. PPS120, assembly GCF_047918655.1. Taxonomy (GTDB): domain Bacteria; phylum Pseudomonadota; class Gammaproteobacteria; order Enterobacterales; family Enterobacteriaceae; genus Erwinia; species Erwinia tasmaniensis_A. The sequence goes on from NZ_JBLREF010000013.1 coordinate 88,569, forward strand.
CGTTCATGACAAGCCATGGCAGGGTGTCGGCGTCGGCGCCGCACTGGGTCTGGTTGTAGGTTTACTGCTGGCTCGTCGCTAAGAGTAACTGATTGACTGAACGGGCGTCTGAAAAGGCGCCCGTTTTTTTATGCGCAAAAAATCTGATTGCGCGTCTGAAACGGGTCTGGATCAAAATAGCCAAAGTATTCACGCGTAAAATAGCGGCATTCTTCGCAGCCCGGAAAGACCGCCGTGTTAATTTTTGCCGCGCTCCAGCGTCTGCGCCAGCAGCTGCTTAATATCACCGATAGCCGCCCCGGCTACGCCAGGCTGGATACTCAGCTGCCTGCCGACAGTGACGGACTTCGCTGGCTGGCCGCACAGGTCGTCTGGCCGCAGTTCTACTGGCAGCCGCGCAGTGAAGGCGAGACGCTGACCGCCTGCGGTGAGGTGATGCATGCCGGGTCGGCAGAGGATGCCCGTCAACTGCTTGAGACATTGCCCCCTGGCTGGAAGCTGGTGGGCGCCAATGAATTCGGGCTTACCCACAGTTTTCTGTTTCTTCCCCGCCTGCTATTGCAGGGGTTAACCCTGAGCATTTTTCTGCATGACGCCGTCTCACTGCTGGCCGATGCGCAGCGGGCGATCGCCTTTATCGACAGACTGCTTCCTGCTCGCGACATAATGGCGTTACCCGACCAGTTGAGCGAACTGACGCATCTGCCGGATTACCATGACTGGAACCGGCTAGTCGAACGCGCGCTGGCCTCAATTCAGCGTGGGGATCTGGATAAAGTGGTGCTGGCCCGTGCCACCGACCTCTGGTTTACCCGCACGGTGTCGGTTGCCTCGCTGCTGGCCGCCAGCCGGGATAGCAACCAGCACTGCTACCACTTTTTGCTGGCGCCTGAGCCGGGCCGCGCCTTTACAGGATCCAGCCCGGAGTGCCTCTATCACCGCCGTGCATTACGGCTCTCAACCGAGGCGCTGGCGGGAACCTGCGCCAGTTCAGCGGATAGCGCCCAGGCCGACAGGCTGGCGCGCCAGCTGTTGCGGGATGATAAAAATCTGCGTGAAAACGGCATGGTGGTGGAAGATATTTGTCTGCGCCTGCAATCGGTCACCGCCGGGCTGGATGTGTTGCCGGTTGAAACCCTGCGCCTGCGGCACGTTCAGCATCTTCGGCGCAGAATTCACGCCAGCCTGGCGCGTGCGGACGATCTCCAGTGCCTGTCGCGCCTGCAACCTACCGCGGCCGTTGCCGGGCTGCCCCGTCAGCCTGCCAGATCGTTTATTGCCGCAAATGAACCTTTCACGCGCGGCTGGTATGCGGGGTCGGTAGGCTATCTTTCCGCGGAGCTGAGCGAATTTGCCGTCGCACTGCGTTCAGCCGGGGTAGAGGGAAATCTCGTGCGTCTGTATGCCGGGGCGGGAATTGTCGCCGGGTCTGAAGCGCAAAGTGAGTGGCAGGAGCTTAACCATAAGGCGGCGGGACTGGCTTCCCTGCTTAATGTCGATTTAACGGCGGGATCCTGCCTCAAATCAAAATAGTCGCGGCCTGCTGCTTTTATACTGCAAGCCTGGCTTGATTTCGGAGCGGGTTATGTCACACAGCACCTTCAACCGCCGCTGGGCGGGCATTATCCTTGAAGCCCTTACGCGCCACGGCGTACGTCATATTTGCATCGCTCCCGGATCGCGATCCGCCCCCCTGACGCTCGAGGCTGCGGCGCATGCCACTCTGATTTGTCACACTCATTTCGACGAGCGGGGCCTCGGGCACCTTGCCCTCGGCCTGGCAAAAGCGCTGCGTCAGCCGGTGGCGGTAATCGTGACCTCGGGGACAGCCGTTGCAAACCTTTATCCGGCAATTATTGAAGCACGGCTTACCGGTGAAAGGCTGGTTATCCTCACTGCCGACCGTCCTCCGGAGCTGATCGACTGCGGAGCCAACCAGGCTATTGCGCAGCCGGGACTGTTTGCCGGCCAGGTCGCCGCCGCATGTAACCTTCCGCGACCCACGCCGGATATTCCCGCCCGCTGGCTGGTTTCGGCGGTGGACGCGCTGCTTGATGAACATCGCTGGGGCGCGGTACACCTCAACTGCCCATTTGCCGAACCGCTGTATGGCGGCGATCCTGATGCATTTCGCGACTGGCACGACGCGCTGGGCGACTGGTGGCATAGCGACCAGCCCTGGCTCAGCACGCCCGCGCGATTAGCGATACCCGTTCAGCCGGAGTGGCCCATCCTGCGGCAAAAGCGCGGCGTGGCGATCGCCGGGAAAATCACGCCGGAGGAGGGCATCGCGCTGGCGGCATGGGCCAGCGCGTTAGGCTGGCCCCTGCTGGCCGACGTTCAGTCACAGTGCGGACAGCCGCTTGCCAGCGCGGAAGTCTGGCTGCGGCACCCGGAAACGCATGAAATCCTGTCAGCGGCTGAGGTGGTGGTGCAGTTCGGCAGTCACCTGACCAGTAAACAGCTTAGCCGCTGGCTGGCCGGTATTCATCCGGATGCCTTCTGGCTGATTGAGTCGATGCCGGGCAGGCGCGACCCCGCCCACCATCGCGGCGTGCGCATTGCCGCTGACATTCTCCCCTGGCTGGCGGCCCATCCGGCTGTCGCACCAGCGTCAGAGCTGACGGGCAACTCTGCCCTGACGCCCCACCTCCGGCAGGACGCAGGTTCATCCCTGATGCCCGATCTGCGGCACGATACCGATCTTCTTACGTCGCGGCGCCCCTGGTACAGCGGGCTAAACGCGCGGGTGACGCAAACGCGGGAAAATCTGCACCGGGCGCTCGACCATTTCGGCGAGGCGCAGCTGGCGTACCGGTTGCCTGCGCTGCTGCCTGAAAAGGGCAGCCTGTTCCTCGGTAACAGCCTGACTATCCGGCTGGTGGATGCCCTGGCGCAGCTGCCAGCGGGCTATCCGGTGTTTGCTAACCGTGGCGCCAGCGGCATTGATGGTCTGATCGCGACCGCCGCCGGCGTTCAGCGCGGCAGCGGTAAGCCGCTGCTGGCCGTCGTGGGCGACCTCTCCGCGCTTTACGACATCAACAGTCTCGCGCTGTTGCGCCAGGGCAGTGCGCCGCTGGTGCTGATCGTGGTGAATAACAACGGTGGACAGATTTTCTCGATGCTGCCCACGCCGAAAGCCGGGCGTGAACGCTTTTTTTCCCTGCCGCAGCAGGTTAATTTTTCCGGCGCCGCGGCTCTGTTCGGCCTCGCCTGTTATCAGCCTGGCAGCTGGTCGGCGCTGCTGGCAGCGGTAGACAAGGGATGGCAGAGCGGTGCCGCCCTGATAGAGCTGCGGGTAGAGGAACAGGCTGCGGCGCAGTTTCTGGCTGACGCCGGTAAGGACACACGATGATCCTTCACGCGCAGTGGCGCGGTAAGCACGTTAGCGACAGGCCGGTGCTGGTCTGGCTGCATGGTTTTCTCGGCAGCGGGGCAGAATGGCTAAGCGTGCAGCACTACTTTCCTGACAGCCCCCAGCTCAGTATTGACCTGCCCGCACACGGCGGCTCCCGCGCGCAGCGGGTAGCCGGTTTCGAACAGCTCTCTGAACGTCTCACCGCCACGCTGCGCTTTCATCGGGTGAAACGCTACTGGCTGATCGGCTATTCGCTCGGGGGGCGGGTGGCGTTATACCACGCCTGCCGTCACGGCGGCAGCGATCTGCTGGGGCTGACCGTCGAGGGCGGGCATGTCGGGCTGACCACCGATGAAGAGCGGCAGCAGCGACGAGAAAACGATCGGGCCTGGGCAAAAAGGTTCCGCCAGCAGCCGCTGGAGCGAACCCTTGACGGCTGGTATCGCCAGCCTGTTTTTGCCGACCTCCGGGAACCAGAGCGGCAGGCGCTGATCGCCCTGCGCCGCAACAATCACCCACAGGCGCTGGCGGAGATGCTGATGGCCACATCCCTTGCCGTACAGCCCGATTTACGCCCCGACATCGCGCAGCTCACCTGCCCGCTACAGTATCTCTGTGGGGAACAGGATCGCCGTTTCAGCGCGCTGGCCGAACAGGCTGATATTCCGTATGAGACCCTTCCCGCAGCGGGCCATAACGCCCATCGGGCTAATCCGCAGGCGTTTGCCCGCCGTCTGGCGCAGCGTCTTCCCGACTAAGGAACAATTATGATCTATCCTGATCCAGAAATGTTATCGGCACCGGTTGAATGGCTGGACTGTAGCGCAGGCTATGGCGATATCCGCTTTCACAAATCACCGGAGGGTATTGCAAAAATCACCCTCAACCGTCCGGAGGTGCGCAATGCCTTTCGGCCTCAAACGGTTAAGGAGATGATTAAGGCGTTAGACAACGCCCGTCATGATGAGCGGGTGGGGGTGATTATCCTCACCGGTGAGGGGAATGAGGCGTTTTGCGCGGGTGGGGATCAGAAAATTCGCGGCGACTACGGCGGCTATCGTGATGAATCGGGCGTGCATCATCTTAACGTGCTCGACTTCCAGCGGCAGATCCGCACCTGTCCTAAACCCGTGGTGGCGATGGTGGCGGGCTACGCGGTGGGCGGCGGGCACGTGTTGCATATGCTGTGTGACCTGACCATCGCGGCTGATAATGCTCAGTTCGGTCAGACCGGGCCTAAAGTCGGCTCCTTTGACGGCGGGTGGGGCGCTGCCTATATGGCGCGTATCGTCGGGCAAAAAAAGGCGCGGGAGATCTGGTTCCTGTGCCGGATGTACAGTGCGCAGCAGGCGCTGGAGATGGGGCTGGTCAATGCGGTGGTCCCGCTGGCCGCGCTGGAACAGGAGACGGTAAGCTGGTGTCGCGAGATGTTGCAGAACAGCCCGATGGCGCTGCGCTGTCTGAAGGCGGCGCTTAACGCCGACTGCGACGGTCAGGCCGGATTACAGGAGCTGGCCGGCAATGCCACCATGCTGTTCTATATGACGGAAGAGGGGCAGGAGGGGCGTAACGCGTTCAATCAGAAGCGCCAGCCCGACTTCAGTAAATTTACGCGGAATCCCTGATGCGCCGCGCTGCGTTATTTCATTATGCGATCCCCCTTGAGGCGGGCACGGTTCTGCGGGACCGACGCATCAAAACCCGATCCGGCCTGCTGGTCAGGCTTGAGGAAGACGATCGCGAAGGATGGGGAGAGATCGCACCGCTGGTCGGATTCAGCGCTGAGTCGCTGGACGAGGCGCGGCAGGACGCCATCGCGTGGCTGTCTCGCTGGTGTCGGGGCGAGCCGGACAGCGAAAGTCGGCTGCCGTCGGTTGCCTTTGGTCTGAGCTGCGCCCAGGCGGAATTATCCGGCGAGCTCCCGGGAGAGGGGAATTACGACAGCGCCCTTCTCTGCAATGGCGATCCCGATGAGCTTATCGACAGGCTGCGGAAACAGCGCGCTACGGTCGCCAAGATGAAGGTGGGGCTGTACGAACCGGTGCGCGATGGCGTAATGGTCAATCTGCTGCTGGAAGCGGTGCCGGGGCTGACGCTGCGGCTGGATGCCAACCGCAGCTGGTCGCCCGATAAAGCCGCCCGCTTTGCCCACTTCGTCGCCAGCGAATACCGTTCTCGTATCGCGTTTATTGAGGAGCCGTGCCGTACGGCGGCAGAGTCTCGCCGCTTTGCCCTGGAGACGGGCATCGCCCTGGGCTGGGATGAAAGCGCGCGCGAGCCGGGTTTCACCCTGAAGGCTGAGCCTCATTTTCGCGCAGTCATCATCAAACCCACCCTGACCGGCAGCCTGCACGCCGTTAGCCAGCGCGCAGAGCTTGCACAGCGGGCGGGGCTGGTCGCGGTGATCGGCTCCTCGCTGGAGTCGAGCCTGGGCCTGACGCAGCTGGCGCGTATCGCCCGCTGGCTGACGCCGGATGCGCTGCCCGGGCTGGATACGCTTGCGCTAATGCAGCAGCAGCTTATCCGCTGCTGGCCCGGCAGTGCGCTGCCCGTTGTCTCGCAGGGTGAGCTGGAGAGCATATGGCAGAGCTGAATATGCCGCCCGCTGTCTCGCAGAGTGAGCTGGAGAGCATGTGACAGAGCTAACTGACTGGCCCTGGCTATGCTGGGCGCGACGTTATCCGCAGCGAGTTGCGCTCTGCTGCGGTGAACAGGGCTACGACTGGCATACGCTGGCCGGAAGGATTGAGCGTCTGGCCGTTGGGTTCAGCCAGCAGGGGGTACGCTGCGGCAGTGCCGTGGTGCTCCGGGGAGCGAACGGTGAAACGAGCCTGCTGGCGTATCTGGCGCTGCTCAAATGCGGCGCGCGGCTGATACCGGTCAACCCCCGACTCCCTGCTGCCCAGCTGACGGCGATGCTCTGCGGCCTTGATGCAGAGTTTATCCTGACGGCTGAGGAAGAAATCGGCTCCCCCCTGACGCCATTATTGCGTTCGGAGCCGGAGGGAAATACCCGGCTCCGTTCTTTACGCGCCGACGGCGGAGCCGATACGGTGCCCCATTCTTCGCCCCCCGATTGCGACGCCGATACTGCGCCCCGTACGCTGACCCTGGCGGAGCAGGCGGGCGTTATCCCCCATCCGTGGGATCCCGCCCACATCGCCACTCTGACCTTTACCTCAGGCTCCGGCGGCACCCCGAAGGCGGTGGCACACAGGTTCAGCGCGCATCTGGCCAGTGCGTCGGGCGTGTGTGAGCGGCTGGGGTTTACCGCCGAAGAGAGCTGGCTGCTCTCCCTGCCGCTGTTTCACGTTTCCGGGCAGGGCATTCTCTGGCGCTGGCTGCTGAGGGGGGCCGGGCTGGTGCTACCGGGCGAACTCCCCCTGTCCCGGGCGCTGGAAAACGCCACTTTCGCCTCGCTGGTGCCTACGCAGCTCTGGCGGGTGTTGCAGCTGCCCTCGCTGCCGGAAACGCTGCATACCGTGCTGCTGGGTGGAGCGGCAATACCAGCCTCGTTAACCTCGGAGGCGGAAGCGCGCGGCATCGCCTGCTGGTGCGGATATGGCCTGACGGAAACCGCCTCCACCTTGGCCGCTAAGCGGGCAGATGGGAAAGAGGGCGTGGGCCTGCCGCTTAACGGGCAGCGCATCCGCATTAATGACGGCCAGATCCAGATTCGGTCGGCGGCGCTGGGCTGCGGCTACTGGCGAAACGGTGGCCTGATCCCGCTGACGGACGAGGAGGGCTGGTTCTCTACCCGCGACAGAGGCGAGTGGCGGGCAGGGGAGCTTCGGGTGTGCGGACGCATGGATAATCAGTTTTTCTCTGCCGGGGAAGGTATCCAGCCCGAGCAGATCGAGCAGATTTTGCTGGCGCATCCCGCTATTTCACAGGTTTTTATTGTGCCGCGCGAGGACGCTGAATATGGTCATCGTCCGGTCGCGCTGGTAGCAACAGAGGCCGCCACGCTGGCAGAGATTGCCGACTGGGCAGGCAGCAGGCTGGCCGGTTTCCAGCGGCCGGTAGCATGGTACAGGCTGCCCGATCTGAGCGGCGGCGGGGTTAAAATTTCAAGGAAGCGGCTTATGGCGTGGGTAGCGCTATGCGAAAGCGGGAGTAATGGAGGTTCTGGACCAGTTGAATAATTTAGTCAAAGCTTATAAATAAATTAATGCTGTATCAGAGCAGAGTCGGATGGCTCATAAGCTAAAGATATTGTCGAAAGACGTCCGGGAGGAAACAGTTTAATTTATGAATGACACAACCTATATCTTCTCAATCACACCTTTTCCCTGGTTTCTGACATTGCCAATTTTTTCAGATACTGGGTACCAGTCAAAATCTTCACAGGGGAGAGCGCTCTCGTGCATAAGTTCAGTGGCCCTGTCTGCCGACGTTTCTGAACTGACCCATTCCAAAGCCGCGGTGGCGTTGAGTACAAGCGGCATCCGGTCATGTATGCCTACCAGACCTTTATCACCGGCCGCAGTGACTATCACGAATCCCTCTCTGCCAGCTTCCTTGTCAAAAGGAGCGCGTCCTATAGCCGCAAAAAATAGCGTCTTATTGTCGCGATGATGTATGAAATAAGATTGTTTCGCTTTGCCGTCACGTTTCCATTGTGAGTTCAACCAATTGACGCAACACACTTATTGAACCGCTCTGCGGGTGATTCATAGTCTGGCGTTTTTCTCGGCCTTTCGTTGAGCTGTCTGGCAACACTGTTAAGTCTTTGCTGGCTGTGAACCGATAAGTCAGTTCCTTTTGGAAAATATTGTCTGAGCAATCTGTTCGTATTTTCATTTGAGCCACGTTGCCAGGGAGATTGAGGATCACCGAAATAAATCTGAATGTCTGTCGCTACAGTAAATCGGGTGTGGCTGGTCATTTCAGTGCCACGATCCCATGTTAATGTTTTATAAAGCTCAACAGGCAATTCCCGTGCTTGTTTGATGAGCGCTGATATAACCGTTATGGTCTTGTTGTCCCTGATTTTGGCGAGCATAACAAAGCGGGAATGGCGCTCTACCAGGGTGACGATATAGGAGTTTTTCGGGCACTGTTGCAAAGATCTGGCGATGGTAAACTGATGCCACTGTTTAGTTGAAGGAGCAGCACACGAACCCATTCAAAGGTCGGCATTTTGAGCGTCATATTATCCTGTGGGCCGTCCGCTGGTACTGCAAATATGGCATCAGTTATCGTGAGCTGCAGGAGATGCTGGCTGAGCGAGGAGTAAATGTCGATCACACCACGATTTATCGCTGGGTTCAGCGTTATGCACCTGAGATGGAAAAGCGGCTGCGCTGGTACTGGCGTGAGCCTTCCGGTTTTGGCTCATGGCATCCCGATGAAACCTACGTGAAGGTCAACGGACGCTGGGCTTATCTGTACCGCGCCGTCGACAGCAGGGGCTGCACCATTGACTTTTACCTGTCTTCACGTCGTAACACCAAAGCCGCATATCGCTTTATGGGTAAACTTCTGAACAATACGAAGCGCCGGCAAATTCCACGGTTGATCAACACAGATAAAGCCCCGACGTATGGGCGGGCGCTGGCACTGCTGAAGCGGGAAGGTAAATGTCCGCAGCATGTGCATCACCGGCAGATAAAGTACCGGAATAATATAATCGAGTGCGATCATGGCAAACTGAAACGGATAATCAACGCCACGCTGGGCTTCAAATCAATGAAGACGGCTTACGCCACAATCAAAGGGATTGAAGTGATGCGTGCGCTACGGAAAGGTCAGGCAGAATCATTTTATTTTGGGCATCCCCTGGATGAGATGCGTCTGGTGAGCAGAGTCTTTGAAAGATAAGACCTTTCAATAACACGAAAGGCTAACTCATCAATAACTTTGCAACATTGCCCCTCAAACCCCTAGTCATGGCCGAATGAAAACTCATCAGGCATATGACTGCCCATACTCTCTCCAATGCCTTCAACAAGCATTTTTCTTATCAGGCATTAATCTTATGTTTATGAATGAAAATCTCTGTGGATAAAGGTTAACATCACATCGTTCAATTAAGCGGGCCATTCTGTATGCAATTAAAATTTACATATAGGTTGCCAAGGCCCAACGATTTTAGCTAAAAAACTTGCGATACTGTATGGAATCAGTCCTCTCAGCAACTCTATCGTACACTGTTCGTGCCTGATAATTATTTTCCTGAGTGAGCCAATACACTCGCGAGCATCCGTTTTCATTTGCATTATCATAGACCTTTTCGATTAATGTACGGCCGACACCCTGCTTACGTGCTTCCGGACTGACAAAAAGGTCTTGTAAGTAGCAGTAATTTCCTTTAGTACAGGTGCTCCTGTGGAAAACAAAATGCACTAAACCAATAATGGCACCTGCATTCTCAGCCAATAGACCGTACATTGGTTCATTTTCAGAAATCAATCTTCGGAAGGTTTCAATTGAAACGCTCTCGTCCACGCTGGTTTTGTAAAAAGATAAATATCCATCCCAAAGAATTTTCCATTCTTCATAATCATAGCTGGCAATTTTTCTGAACTGCATATCGCCTCCTGTAACAACTTATAGCCTCGTGTTAATTATCATTTGATTAAAGAACACAGCATAAAGTTTACCTTTTCAATAATATATAAATTTTTTTCTTAAAGGTGATTTATGTCACTATTCTGTGTTCATTGCCCTCACTTCCATTCTGCTCAAGTTGCAGCAATAAGGATAGCTTATGATGTGGTGATCGGTTTCGTTACAGTTAATGCCCAAAATCGATTCAAGTCAATTACACTCAAAATTCGCAAGGTAGACTCTTTAGACAAAAGTAGCTGATTCACTGACGAACGAGGACTACACTTCTATCAAAATCGGCATTAATACGATCCATTTCCCTATGATAACCCCCTCGTAATGTTGAATAGCAACTTTCCAGGCTCCCCGTACCTACCTGGCACTCATGCGTAAAATCATTGGCAATGACCTGGATTTCTACATTAGCAAATTTCACGCACTCAAATCCCCCCTGAAAAATCTTCACAATAACCCTGTTTAACATAAATTTACTGCAAATTATCCGCGTTCAGCTGCTGCTCCCTAGCAGGTTTGAATCACCCTCTAGCGCGAAAAACGCTTCCTTTCACCACAGATTCAAAGCGGAAACGATTGTGGTGTTTTAGGTAAGCGGTAAGTGTCAAGGTAGTTGGCACCCCTGCTTAATTTAATCGGCATGTTTTTCCCGTTCCGGATTCAGTGTTACCGGGCCTTCCGGCTGCCAATTTCTCGTTCTCCCTGACCACCGCTCAGGATGGGCTTTCTGTGCCGTCCGGTACAGGTCATCACGCTGCTTCAGCAGGGCATTATCTTCTCCACGGTGCCGCTGCCCCGGGGTCACCTATTCCCTCCATCTGTGCAACAGCCGCGATGGTCATGTTGTAAGGGGCAGCAGTTTTGCCAGTGTTGCAGCTTTGCGCTCCGGTGAAATACGTTTCATTTGTCACTCCATCGCCCTCAGGTGTCTTTTTCAGAGGGGGTGACAACTATTCTGATACTTAGGGGTAAACAGCACTGTTTAAATAAATATTATCTGGAGGTGCATTCATCTGCCGACAATGAAAATAACAGCAATATTCGCTGCCTTTTTCATTCAAAAGGAAAGCTAATACGTAACCAGCAGAGAAAAAACTGGTTAAACATAAAGTCTTAGCAACTAAAAGTTCGATATCAATCTCTCTATGTATCAGAAATTTAGATAAACATTCTTTCTATTTTGCTCCAATATCATTTCTGTTTTTTAAATGTGAGGGGCTTATGAATAAATTTGAGGTTTTTCGTAAATCTAATTTTGATGGGCTGATCCATGAATATGGATTAGATGGGAGAAGATTACTTCCATGGGATAATTACCCCATGCCATTTGCTGGCGGGTGGTGCGTAGTCCGACCAGGAACGGAAAGTGAGCCACATACCCAAATAGATCAAGAAATATTTATTGCTATAAAAGGAGAAGCAACATTAATTGTCGGTGATGACCGCTATGCATTCGCCACCGGCGATATAGCAGCCATTCCGAAACACACTAATCATTACATCATTAATGACTCAAGCGAAGACTTTCATTTTTATGTGGTGTGGTGGGATATGAATTACGTTAATAACTTTATTGATCAACATAACGACAGTACGGGGTGTTTGGATGTCTAAATATATTGTCACTGTCACACCACCTACTCCAAATGGCGATTTGCATATTGGCCACATCGCCGGACCATTTTTATCTGCTGATGTTTTTACCCGAGTTCAGCGTCAGCGCGGACATGAGTGTGTTTTGATTTCTTACTCAGACGATTACCAGTCCTACATGCAACGTAAAGGCATTGAAACCGGTATAGAACCGACCGTGCTAGCGCAAAGCAACACAGAGAAAATAAAACAGTCATTAGCGGCGATGAAGATCTCCATTGATAACTGGATGTCACCTTACAAGAATACATTTTTCAAGGACGCGGTTAGCGAATTGTTCAAGTTTGTTCAGGAACGAGGCGCGATTCAGTTTCACGAATCTTCAGAGCCCTACTGTGAGAGTTGCAAGGTGTGGGGCTACGAAGCTTTTGGCCGTGGTTTATGCAACTACTGTGGTGTTGATTCAGACGCCAGCCAGTGTGAAGGTTGTGCCCATGCCCCAGATGCTAATCTAATGAAGGATTTTCACTGTAAGTTGTGTCGTAAACTTCCCAAATTTAACCCCGTAAAGCGCGCTTTTTTACACCTTGAACGCTTTGCCCCGTTACTACAAAACGTTCATTCAAAGTATGAAAAACGTCACCCAATGGATAGCTGGCTGGATACTGCCATTAACCAGCTCAAACCTTGGGGAATTACCCGTCCTGAAGAGGCAGGATTAGACCTCGAAGAAGATGGTAGCTGCCGTGTTCACACTTGGTTTATGGGCATGGCGGGTTATATCGCTGCCTTTCGAGAATATGCAGCACAACGCAATGAAGCTGATCTTTTCTCACGCTTCTGGTATTCCGGGGACGGTGAAATTGTCCATTTTTTAGGCTTTGATTGCCTGTTCAGTCACGCCATTGCTTACCCAGTCCTGCTTGAACAGTGTCCCGAAATTAACGTCCGCCAGAGCTTTATTCCCAACCAGTTTCTTAAGCTGGACGGTCTGAACCTGTCTACCAGCCGGAATCATGCTATCTGGGCACGCGAACTAGTGGAGAAAGTAGGCAGTGACAGCGCACGCCTGTATCTGGCCAGCATTGCGCCGGAAGAGGAGGAGGGGGATTTTCGTAGTGACGAATTTGAATCATGGCATCAGGCAATATTCGAGGACCTGGTTCCCCGTATCTTCCATGAAGTAGAAGCGGAAACAATGAACTGGAGCTGGAGTCGGGAATTAACCGGACCCGACGCAGGGCTCCTTAATGGGCTGCGTCAGAAGTGGCTTTCCGCGGGAGATGCCAGCAATTTTTCTATGAAAGCGCTGGCAGCAACCATTCTTGACGCGTTCGCTCTGTGTCGTGTCAGGCTGGGGCAGGGTGAACCGGTCACGCATCTGGCAGCGTTTATTGCCGTCGCAGGGCAAGCTTTGATCCCGGATTTGAGCCATCGGCTGATTGCCCAGTTTCGTTTGTATGAAAACGCCATTCTTTGCTGGTTAGTGGATGGCTCACCGGCTGATTACAGCATATAACGAGGGAGCCTATGACCATCGGCTGTGAAGTTTGCGTCATTGGCGGTGGGGTGGTGGGAGCCACCCTCGCCGCATCGCTTTGCGAGCGTAATGTTGAAACTGTACTACTGGAGGCCGGAACGGTTGCAGGTCAGGGCGCGTCCGCTTTATCAGGAGGTCTGGTGCGTTGCTATGATCCCGACCCGATGATTATGGCACTGGCTTCCCATGCCCTGAATGTACAGTGTAACGCTCATTTTGGTGAAGTGTTCAGCAGTGCAATTCTGCGAACAGGAATGTTGTATCGTGCTGCGCCCACGCAGGTTGCTCAGGTTGAATATGCGCTGAGCAAATACAATTGCGCTGAATACACTATGCGGAGTCTGTCAGCAGGTGAAGTTGACGAAATGTCATTGTGTGTCGCACATCGAAATGATCGGGTGAACTTATATGAGCCAAACGCGGGTATCGGAGATGTGCGGATGGCAGCGCGGCTGATGGCAAACATAGTGATGCATCAGGGAATGTTACTTGAGCACGCTAAAGTTGAAGCTATCGATATGGAAAAAGAGGATAAATGCCGAATACATACTGCCCAAGCCACCTTTTCCTGCAGGGTAGTAGTCATCGCGGCTGGTGCCTGGAGCCATCATTTATGTTCACAGGAGATGGAAGTCAGGACGATTCCACTGGCGCGGCTGTATGGTGCAGATTTACCCCACATTCCGGTTATTGATGCACCTGCTCTGGCCTATGCAATCCCGACAGGCAGAGATGTTGTACAGGTTGGCTGCCAGCCACGCACGCATGCATCGCGCATTACGGAATTATCCGCTCCTAATCAAGAGCATGAAGAGGATGCGTTGCGGCGTTTGCGAGATATCACTGGTGCGTGTAGTGAGACACGGGTTCTGGATGTACTGGCTGGTTATGACAGCTACAGTCGGGATGGACGACCAATACTGGGATTTACCTCAAACAGTAGCCCATGTTACATAGCCTCGGGACTCAGCGGGATTGGTTTTAAGCTTGCTCCTGCGCTCGCTGATATTGCTTCAGATGAGATCAGCCGCTTTTTGAAATGCAAACGCAAACCTACCCGACATTTCTGGCACGAACTGTCGCCAGAACGTCAAGAGGGGTCATCAACTTTATCAAAGCTAATCCGGGTGGATCGCTGATGAAAACCTTAAAAGTCGGCATTACCGCGCTCTTTGAACCGCAGGTGACACGTCACGCCAGAACCTTCATGCGTGCTCTTGCCGTAGCGCGAAGCAAACTTCCAGGCTTATCAAAGATTGAGTTCCTCTTTCGGGATGACGGGGCATCAGAGGAAACAGCGCTGACAGTGGCACGCTACTTTATTAAAAATGAAGTTGATGTTGTTGTAGGGCACTTTTCATCGGATGCAGCGCTAAGTACAGCGCAACATTACCGTCGGGCGGGCATCCTACTAATCACGCCAGCCGCTACGATGGATGCTCTGTGTGAGCCTGCGAATGGTGCCTTTCGTTTGTGTCCACCAGACAAACAGTTGGCTATGAAACTGATCGATTTCGTTATCAGCCGTTCGTGGTCGAAGTTAGATGTGGGCGCGGACGATAGTGCTCATGGGATGGCCCTTGCCAGAGCAGTTTGTGATGAAGCGTCAAGACGGGGACTTTCCGTTATCGTACCGGGTGGAGAATGTGATGCTGAGATTTTTGCAGGACGCCTGGGGAAAAGCAGGGAAAAAATCCTTGCCTGCGCTAATAAAGCGAAAAATAATCCGCTGATCCTGACAGATGATGCTGCCTCTCCCAGCTTAGGGGTTAAGCCTCATAAAAGCCCTGACGTTTATATAGTGGGTATTCCTGCAGTTACAACTCCATTATCAGATTTATTTGGCAAGTACTGCCGGCAGCATTATGGCGATGAGCCTGAAACATATTATATGGAATGCATAGCTGCCTTTCAGATTATTGCTCAACTAGCCGAAAGTAATAAAACTAATTATCTATATTTACTCTGTGAAAAAGATTTTGAAACAGTGTTAGGTAAAATATCTTTCATCTACGGTGAAAGCCGGCACTCAGTACATAAGGTGTGGGAACTTACGGAAAATGGTTTTAACGTTATTGCCATCTAAACTCCATTAAATCTCAGGAAATATTATGGATCATACATACCTGCATGACCGCGATTCTTTTTGTGATAACAAAAGTAATTATGATGTTGTTAATGTTGGTTTTGGCCCCGCAGGAATAGCCCTGGCGTGTGTACAGGAAGATGCCAAGGAGAATAATTCATCCCCGCAGGATATTAAAATGCTGCATCTGGAAAAATCTGACGATACCGTTTGGCATGGGGAATTATTATTAAGTGGCACAGATATTAATCACAGCGTATTTCGTGATTTAGTAACACCACGTAATCCACGTAGCCGTTTTTCATTCGCAATGTATTTAAAAGACAAAAACCGCATGTTTGATTTTGGGCTGCTTAGCAGACCAGCCAGTCGACATGAATGGTCTGATTACATTCGTTGGGTGTCCAGCCAAGTGGATAAAAATACGCTTTTCTCAACTCCCGCCAAAGAGATACTACCGGTTGTTGAGGGCGGTGAGCTGCATGGTTTAAAGGTGGTGACTGAACACGACACCTACTTAACCAAAAATATCGTACTGTCCTCGGGAAGCCAGCCACACATCCCTGATAAATTTCTCCCCTATTTGGGTGAGCGCGTATTTCACACCTCCCATTTTCTGAGCTGTTTAAAACGTTTTGGTGAAGCGTTACCCGCACGCTGGCTGGTACTAGGTTCCGGCCAGAGCGCGAGTGAATCGGTCATTGAACTTCTTAAAAGACGCGAGGATATCACACTCCACTCCGTGCACAGATCACCAGGCTTCCGTCTGACTCAGCTTGGACACTTCCCTAATCGGGTGTTCTCACCTGAGCATGTGGACTATTTTCATCAGTTGGATAATGTTTCCCGCAGAAAATTTCTGGAATGGAGTAATGCCACCAATTATGCGGGAATCGATCCTGATGAGAGTCAGACACTGTTTTCATTTGTTTATGAGGATCGGATTTGCGGACGTGAGAGGTTACTTATCAGACCTTATTCTGAAGTCGTTGACGTTCGCCAATCTGATAACGGCTACAAAATTACCCTGGCCGATATTTTTAGCGGTAAAGAAGAGATTATCGAAGTGGATGTGATTGTGCTGGCAACGGGGTACCAGCAGGCGCGCATTCCGGCGTTGTTGACTCAGCTGCAACCCTGGTTGGCACAGGATCAGGACGGTGGATTACTTATTGAGCGTAATTATCGGGTTGCCCTCCGTGAAACAAAAGGAGTGAATATTTATGTTAACGGACTTTCAGAGAGAAGCCACGGTATCAGCGACAGCCAGTCATTTTCACTTATGGCATTGAGGGCTGAGAAAATCATGAAATCATTGCCTGGCTCGCGTGAGGAAAATTAATATGCACAGTCATATTTCAGATATTGTACATGATCAGGTTTTTCTTTCCGTAAAAGATGTCGGCCCGGATTTCTATTTGAAATTAGAGTCACTGAATCCTGCTGGTTCCATCAAATTAAAAACGGCCATCGGGCTGGTCGAGGATCTAGAAAAGCGTGGGTTGATCAACCCAGATACCGTATTAATCGAATCCTCTTCCGGCAATCTTGGTGTCGCATTATCAATGATCTGTGCTGAAAAAGGCCTGAAATTCACCTGTGTTGTAGACCCGAATATAGCAGATCACAATTTACAGGTCATGAAGTGTTACGGAGCCGAGGTGGTGATGATTCGCCAGCCCGACGATAACGGCGGATTCCTGGGCTCCCGTATTAGCTATATTCGTACAAAATTGGCTGAAGACCCTCGCTATGTCTGGCTTAACCAATACGAAAACAAAGCCAACCCGCGAGTTCACGCTGCCCGAACCGCGCACTCCGTCGGTAGTCAGTTCGCACATATTGATTATCTTTTTGTGGGGGCGGGTACAACTGGCACGCTGATGGGATGTGTGGACTATTTTCAGGAGCACCACCCCGAAACTAAAATAATTGCTGTGGATAGTGCAGGGTCGGTGACCTTTGGGACTCCCGCTGGCCGACGTTTTATTCCCGGACTGGGGACAAGCCAAACCCCGCCGATCTTCCAGCAGAAAGGCATTCATGCCTTAGAACTCATTGATGAGAGTGCAACAGTGGCAATGTGTCGCTACCTCGCCCGTAACCACGGTATGTTGGTAGGAGGATCTACCGGCACGGTAATCGCGGGTCTCTATCACTGGCGTGATCGTATACCACCAGGGGCCGTTGTGGTAGCACTATCACCAGACTGGGGAGAGCGCTATCTTGATACAGTTTATCATGACGGTTGGGTGTCAGAGCGTTATCCGAGTGAAACATTAGACGGAGGGCTTAAGTGGGTTGAAGCAACTGCAAAACCAACAGTCTATCTTGAAGAAGCGTCATCTATGCCATTCCACGTTATTGACGGCCGAACGGTTACGTCTCTTCTTAACGAAGATCCCTTGGCCTGTATTGATGACGTAGAAAATGCCTACCTGTCACACTTCAACGGCAAGACCGTTAACCCAGACAGCTATTTTCTACGTTTCCCTGAAAATCCTGCGAATCGGATTATTGCGTTGCCCGCAAGCTTATCGGGTGAGAATGGAAGTAACGGAATCAAGTGGATATCCAGCTATCCAGATAATATAAAACAAGGATTACAGCGCGCATCTGCCGTACTCCTTTTAAATAATCCTGATACCGGATATGCCTATGCTTGCCTTGAAGGGTCACGTATTAGCGCAATGCGGACGGCAGCATCGGCTGTATTGGCCGCCTGCAAATTGCTACCGTCGCGAAACGTCATTAGTATGGGCTTTATCGGCGCAGGCTTTATCGCACGAAACATCCTCGATCTTTTTCGCCATGATAAGTGGAATATTGAAAAAACCGTGCTGCATGACAGGGATCAACCTTCGGTAGAGGCTTTTGCGGAATATGCGCAAACGTATCATCAACTCACGACCTCTGTTAGCTCTCTTGAAGAAGCTCTTTCATCCGATGTGGTTGTCCTGGCAACAACCGCAGGGGCGCCATATATCCATAAATATTTCTTCAAGCCCCATCAGGTTGTATTAAATATCTCTCTACGTGACTTATCACCTGAGATTATTACCAGCAGTAACAATCTTCTTGATGATATTGACCACTGCCTGAAAGCGAATACATCGCCACATTTAGCAGAACAGTTATGTGGCCATCGCCAATTTATTAACGGAACGCTAGCTGAATTCATTTTGGGCAGAGTGCAGTTAGATCCGCATAAAGCCACAATCTTTTCTCCCTTCGGACTGGGTGTTCTCGACCTAGCCGTAGGGCAGCGCGTATATCAGCAAGCACGTAAGTTGGGCCGAGCGATTGAAATACCGAATTTCTTCTTTGAGTCGGGGAGATGGTAAATATGCTGAAACCTTCACGAATCGCTATTGTGGGCTTAGGGCCGAGAGGATTACTCATTCTTGAAAGCATAATCTTGGCACTTAGGGAATCACCCAAAAAGGTAGTAGAGCTTCATTTATTTGATGATGGTGTCCCAGGATGCGGAATACATGGTGAATGGCAGCCTGATTACTTAATGCTTAATACGGTTGCGGGGCAGCTATCCGCATTTTCATGGAGCGAGCTTGATAACGGTCGATTAGGACCAACGTTCCTCGAATGGTGTCATTCGCAGACCGTTCGTCTTGATGAGCGAGGTTATCCAGCCTGCTCTGGGAGGGTAGTTGCGGCAGGGGATTTTCTCCCTCGTCGTCTTTTGGGCCGTTATCTGCGGGACTGCTATCAACTATTGATGACAATGGCTCCGATAGGTTTACGTCTTTTTTACCATAAAACACGTGTAATGACGTGTACGCCCATAAGTACCAGAACGACATATTTACTCCACTGCCAGTCAGATGAAAACGTAGAAGTAAATGCAATATTTTTGACGCTAGGGCACACGGGACATGAAAGTGTCGTACCTGCATCTTTTGTGTCACCGGTTCATGCCGGCGTATGGCCGGGAACGGAAGCCCGGTTCAAACCCATTAAGAAAGTGGCCATATCGGGGCTTGGGCTCACTGCACTGGATGCGCTTTCTCGTCTGACTGAGGGCAGAGGTGGAGAATATCAGCCCCAAGCTGGAGAGTTGATTTATCATCCATCGGGCAAAGAGCCTCAAATTTATATGTTTTCACCTTCAGGATTACCTTTTCATGCACGACCACAGTGGCAGCAGAGAGACGAACAGGAGACATTACCTCTTCTATTTTTAACATCAGCGGCAGTTAAAAAGTTACGTGAAAAAAATGGATTATCACCCCTTGATTTTGTCGAGCATATTTTACCTCTTATTAAAAAAGAGATGAAGGCCACCTATTATCTGGCATGCGCGCGTAATCACTCCATGGCAATAGCAAAGAATATTTATGACAAGCTTGCCACCAGAACAGGTGAATATCTCTTTTCGGTATTAGCAAAAGAGTATGGTCCCTTCGACCCAGACCAATACCTCAACTGGAAACCATGGCAAGTAGATATTAGGGAATATGAAGAGGAATTTTGTCGATGGATACGAGCGGACCTTATCGAAAGTTTGCGTGGTGTGAATTACAGCCCAGTTAAGGCGGCCCTGGAAGTATGGCGCAGAGGACGACATGTTTTACGTGAAGCTGTAAATCATGACGGTTTAAATACCACATCTAGACATCTGTTTTATGAGCGATACGCTGCAGTAGGGAACAGACTCGTGGGTGGGCCACACATTGAGCGTTATAACGAACTTCTTGCGTTAATAAAATCCGGAATTTTGCATATATTACCTCCTATGTATGTGGCTGAAGAGGGAAACAGATTATACAGTGTCACAAATCCTCAGGAAATCACTTTGGATGTGGATGCCATTCTTTCGGCGAGAGTGATATCGAGTGGATTAATTCGCACTCGCTCTCCCATGTTAATTTCACTCCTACAACAGGGGCTTATTAGTCCTGCTGGAGAATATCCACACGATGGAATAGATACAGATAAATTAGGGAGGGTAGTTAATGAAGATGACGTCGAACAACCTCGTATATGGGCTTTTGGCCCAATAGTTGAGGGATCGACATTTTATAACCACTATGTAACAACAACAGATAACCACTGCGATGCTGTTTTAGAGACACGTCAGGCCGTAAAATCATGCATCAGTGTTCTTACAATAGCCGAGGAAAGATTATTATACCGGAACTGAAATAAAGTTATTTCGTTTTTTAAACTATATAAATTAAGAGAGTGTATATGAACGTAACCTCGTTATTATTAACGCTGGCGGGCGCCTTTTTGGTATTAATTATTAGCCCCGGACCTAATTTTGTGGTAATCACCCAGATCTCGGTGAGTATGTCGAGAGTGTATGGTCTTTTCACCGGAATAGGTGTGGCAAGTGGCAGTATAATTTGGGCCATTCTGGCTGCCACGGGATTAGGGCTTATTTTTCAGACTTTACCTTGGCTTCAACCTGCGCTGCAATTTATTGGAGGTCTTTACTTATGCTGGATTGGGTTTAAAACTCTAAAAAGTGCGGGCAGTCAACCGAAATCACGGGATATTGCTTCATTAGGTGTTGAGAGTATAGGGCGTGCTTATCGGTTTGGGCTATTAACCAATTTAACAAATCCAAAAGCGTTGGCATTTTATACCAGTGTTTTTACAACCGTGACCGCCCCAGATTTAGCTGAGTGGGTACGTGTTGCAGGTGTAATGATTATTGCGGTGCTGGCGATGAGTTGGTTTACCTTGCTCGCAACTTTATTTTCAATTCGCTGGATTCAGGAACGCTATAGGGCTGCAAAAAGAAGTGTCGATCTAATTACGGGTATAGTCATGATGATTTTTGGTGGGAAACTACTTTTGATGTTGCTTCCTTTTATACATTCAACCGTTAGCTACTAACAGGTAAATACTATGACGCAGAGCAACTGGGATTATCCAACTAAAGTTCGGGCCGGAATAGGGTGCATCAAAGAACTTCCCGATATTTGCCATAAGTCAGGCATAAGGCATCCTTTATTGATCACTGACTCAGGTATAAGTGGCACTGACATGGTTAAGAATATTCTGAAAGATTGTCAGGAAAAATTAGGGCAATTCGGATTGTTTGATAATGTGAAAAGTAATCCTACGGGTGAAAACGTTGCTCATGGATTGGAAATTTATCATTCAGGCCTCCATGACGGGGTAATTGCGCTTGGAGGCGGCTCAGTGCTAGATGCCGCTAAAGCAGTAGCATTGATGTCCGGTCAACAACATCCT
The DNA here is from genome assembly GCF_047918655.1 of Erwinia sp. PPS120. GTDB lineage: Bacteria > Pseudomonadota > Gammaproteobacteria > Enterobacterales > Enterobacteriaceae > Erwinia > Erwinia tasmaniensis_A. The sequence continues at coordinate 109,935 of NZ_JBLREF010000013.1, forward strand.
CTGTGGACGTTTGAAGATATTAAGGGCAGAGCTGACTGCGTTAACGTCGCCGGAATTGCACCTCTTATAGCCATTCCAACTACCGCGGGTACAGGCTCTGAAGTGGGACGTGCTGCGGTGATCACGGACAGTTCCGTGCCAGTAAAACGAACTATTTTTCATCCAGCGATGATGCCACGTGTAGCGATTCTCGATGGCGAACTGACTGCAGGAATGTCACCGCAATTAACGGCTGCCACTGGTGCGGATGCATTAACTCACTGCCTCGAATCTTGGTGTTCACCCGTCTATCATCCCATGTCTGAGGCGGTTGCGGTCAAAGGCATACAAATGATTAAAGCGAACCTGCTTCGGGCTTTTAAGAATGGTCAGGATCTAGAGGCCCGTCAGGAAATGCTGGTTGCATCGGCGCTCGGCGCAGTCTCTTTTCAGAGAGGCTTAGGTGGGGTTCATGCGATAGCGCAAAGTCTGGGTGCACTTTATGACGGCCATCATGGTTTATTGAATGCCATCATACTGCCCTATGTGCTAAAGGCAAACCGGGCAACAATAGACGCGGCCATGGACTATCTGGCTCGCATGCTCGAACTCAGGAGGCCGGGTTTTGAAGGTGTAATGGAATGGATCCTTGAATTACGTCAGTCACTGGATATTCCTCACACTCTTGCAGAAGTGGGTATTGATGATCATCAAGCCACTTTAGTGGGAGAGATGGCCTTTGCTGATGGCTGCTCATTAACCAATCCTGTGCGTCACTCCGCCCAGGATTACAGCAAAATCTTCTGCCAGGCAGTAAAAGGTGAGCTGCGATGGTTATGAATGCTACTCGCACAATTTCTCCTCAGATACTGGAACAGTTGGATCATGTCTGGCGAGAGGCTGTGCAGCAAGAGTTGCCTGTTGGGGGAGAGATCCTGATATCTCAGCAAGGGAACCGTGTCTACCATAATGCAGCAGGCTGGATGGATCGTGAACAATCACGCTTAATGTCAAAAGGCGTCCAGTTTCGTTTGGCCTCTTTAACCAAGCTGGTGACCTCGGTTGCGACGATGAGACTAATCGAGAAAGGGAAGCTGTCACTTGATACATTAGTTAGTTCAATACTGCCATTTTTTAAACCTGCATTAATAAATGGCGTAATTCCGCCAATTTCGATCCGCCATTTGCTTACCCATACCGCTGGACTTAGCTATGGATTTGAACAACCTCCCGGGAACCTTTATGAACAAGCAGGAGTTTCAGATGGTTTGGATCTGCCGGCACATAACTTGGAAGAAAATCTTCACCGTCTTAAGGCCATGCCATTACAGTTTGAACCCGGTAGCCATTGGCAATACTCTCTTGCAACCGACGTGCTGGGTTGGGTGATCGGCCAGTTGGAGGGTGACACCTTACCTAATATTATCAAACGGGAGGTTACGGATCCGCTAGGGATGCATAATACAACCTTTGAAATTTATGATACTTCATTACTGGCAACTCCCTATCTGCAGTCAGGGCGACGGATGGCTGCTCATGAAATCCTCGCGGTCGGAAGTGGTTGCGCCCGATTATCTCCAGAACGTGCAATAACACCCAATGCCTGGTATTCCGCAGGAGCTGGATTAGTTGGAACCGCAGAAGATTACCACTGCTTGCTTGAATGTCTACGTCAAGGCGGTGGCTCTATACTCAGCGCTAAATCTACAGCACGTTTATTGGGAAATTCGACCGGTGAAATAAGTATCGGGGATAGGAACGCGGGATGGGGCCACGGATTAGGTTGCTTGGTGCTTACAGACCCCAAAAAGGCTCAACGAAGTGAAGGTATAGGCAGCTGGAGCTGGTTTGGTCTCTATGGCAGCTATTATTGGGTAGATCCTCAAGCAGGCTTGTCGCTTGTTATGTTAACCAACACTGCGGGTGAAAAAATATGGGTAACCCTTGCTAAAAAAATCCTGACAACGCTGTATTCATAGATATATATTAGAACTAAATAGCTGTGCGGAATAGTGCTCCACTTTGGGCTAGCCCTTGCAGGACAAGGGATTGTGCTGTTCTTATGTCTGGGCCGCGCTACATCAGCTCATGCCATGTTTTGCCCTAACACGACTGTTGCACGCCCATAAATAGCAAGTGTAGCGGTATTAGGAACAGCTATTTAGCTAGCGCTTTATTCAAAAAAACAAGTTTCATCACCTTATTATTAGTACTATCAAAGGAGTCTAGTTATGACTATGCAGGTTGGTATTTTTATTTTTGATAATGTTGAAGTGCTCGACTTTACAGGCCCGTACGAAGTTTTCACCTGTGCTTCAAGAGTTAACCAGGGTGAAAACCCGCTATTTAATGTTTTTACAGTGGGTGAGACGTTAAAACCAATTCATGCCAGGGCAGGACTTAAAATTGATCCTGATTTCTCACTGGAAAATCATCCTGAGATTGATTGTCTGATTATTCCAGGTGGAGTCGTTAGTGCTGAACTCAATAAAAAAAACGTGATTGAATGGATAGCTAAGCAGTCGTTAAACACGAAAATCACTGCATCAGTATGTACTGGAGCATTCTTACTTGCGGCGGCTGGAGTTTTAGAGGGGAAATCAGCCACTACACACTGGGAAGATATTGCTGATCTGCGCGCAATGTTTCCCGAACTTTCTGTTAAAGAAGGGCTTCGTTGGGTAGATGAAGGAGCTACTGTTTCTTCGGCAGGCATTTCAGCAGGAATAGATATGAGTTTACATTTGATCGAACGGCTCAAAAACAGAGATCTTGCTTTGAGAACGGCTAAACAACTTGAGTTTGATTGGACTGAGAACAGAGCATCTTAGTAGTTAATTTTTGCCCTGTCGATGAACTATCTGATTGGCAGGGAACTTTCCATTCAAACAGCTATATCTAATTTATAGATAAAGCATAGCGATAATAATTTGTTATATGCATCTGACAAGTATGCATACGTATAGCCTATCCAAAAAAATGCATTAAACACTTTAAAAAACGGTGAACTCAGTGAAAATTTTTTTTCTTGAAATAGTTCGTGCTATAGCAGAGTTACACTCATTTTCTGAAACGGCAGCAGTGCTTAATTGCAGCCAGTCCAACATTAGTTACGCGGTCAGTGAGGTTGAAAAGTATTTTGGCAAGAAAATATTCCTGCGTAATCGGCGCGGTTGCCAGCCTACAACAGAAGGGGCGACTATAGTAAAAAAAATATCTAATATAATCGACATTATAGAAACTATAAAAAAAATGAGATTGTGGGCTGTGTAAAGATTATCCATACATTATCACTGAGCCCGATTCTGATGAAAAGAATTATCGATTTGATTTGGCGATTAGCGCCAGGAGTGCAAACTGAATGGCTCCAGTGCCCCACCACGGATGATGCGCTTGATGCGTTAAAAAGGAACCGTTCAGATATCATCATTACTCAACTTGAACCTCATTCTCATGATTACGTTGAGTATCTCCATTGGTATGACGATTATCGACTGGTCACAGGTGTGAATGATAGTCATGAGCCGCTAAGAAAAGGCGATACAAAACGATATCTGGCTTATATCCATGCGGGTCAGGAATTTTTGCAAACTCATTCTGTACATCAGAAACTACCAGCCCATAAAACTTTTATGGGTGATGTTTCAGCCATCATCGAACTCGTTACTGCAGGCGGGTGCTGTTCAATATTGCCGAGCAGTATTTTGCCATTGCAAGATGATAAGATCAGGGCCGCTCCTCTAGAACCGCCTTGTTCAAGACGTATAGCGGTAATTGCGCCGTCCAGTTCCTTACTGTCAGGAGCTGCCCGTACGACTATAGAGTGTTTAAAAAAATGCCATCTTCAGCCGTTCTTTCATACATCTAGCAACAGTGAGTAAATTGTTTGGCGGGGTAACCCCGCCATTTTAAAGACTCTGTCGCATTAACGGCAACAAGTCATCAAAAGTGGCGTTGTTGGTTATTTAAGCAGCCAACAGATAAAATTGTTCAGCAGGCAACAATTCATTGCCAGCTGGATGATGAACGTAGCAGGGGTCAGTTTGGATATCCAAACTGACCCCTGCTACAACGCCTTGCGCCAAGGAGTACTGGCATTAATACGCTCAGGCAATATCAGTGATATCATCCGGGCATCTTATTCTCGCCTGTTGGTTGATGAATACCAGGATTGCATCATGCATCATGCTTCAGCATGAGCTTGTTAATACGTTGGCAGAAATACTCCCTACTATAGTTTTCGGTGATCCCATGCAGTGCATTTTTAGTTTCAGCGGCGCTATGACCGATTGGGAGCGCGAGGTAATGACCTGTTTCCCTCTACTGAATACGCTTCAGACTCCATGGCGCTGGAACAATGCCGGAACTCATGCTTTGGGGAACTGGCTGCTCGAAAACCGGGAAGCTCTTCTCAAGGGCCAAAATATCAGTCTTGACTCCAGTCCAGCGCATGTAACTTACCGTCACCTGAGCGGAGTTGCATTAACCGATATACAGATGCAACAGCAGGATTTTTACAGGCTGATACGCCATGATGGAGGCGGCTCAGTGCTTGTTCCAGGAGACTCGAGAAGACCGTCCGCACGACATGCGTTCGCGCCTAAGCTTAATGGCCTCGATGTTGTTGAACCGGTTGAGCTCAGGGATGTACTCCGCATGGCTGCGTCCCTTGATGCTGCAGTGAATGGAACACAGTTAAGTGTGCTGCTCCACGCAGCAGGTGAGATGATGACAAACGTTGAGATTCCCATGACAATAAGCCATATTTCTACACTTCTTGCCGGACGGAACAGGACGTCCCTACCGCAGTTGAAGTGGAGTTCCTGAATCTGTCCTGGGCACCATCACGTCAGACCATATTCACCGCGCTCTGCTCACTGCAACACAAACCGGGTGTGAAAGTGTACTGTCAGGGTGCCTGTCGTGCTCTGAAAGACACTATGTCCCTCGCAGTGAGCAGCCCTGAAAAAAGCATTTCAGAATGTGCGGGGATAATACGTGTACAGCGCAGATGTCATGGCGATCAACCAATCCCATCAAGGGCTATTGGCTCAACCTTACTCCTTAAAGGACTAGAATGCTATCATGCCATCATACTTGATGCAGGTTGCATGAGTGCAAATGATCTATATGTAGCGCTTTCCCGTGGGGCCAAATCCATTACCGTTTTTTCTGGCTCAGCAATTTATCAACGCTAATTGTAAGCGCTGTTTCCTGCGCCGATGACTACACATCTTCGTTCAGTCTGGCCAGCGCAAGCGCCACCAGGGAGCACCACGCCAGATGGCGCTATTTTTCTGTCAGCGTCACTGCGTGTCCTTCTTCCTTTACATTCCCGGATAGGCATACATAATTCCGGCATGTTTCAACCGCAAAGGAGGTTGGCAGTCATATAAAATAAAGCAATTATTATTTTTTTGACTGACACGATGATCTTCCTTATTTAATCGGGTAAAGAAATAAAGATACGCTCACTGTCACATATTTTTATTATCTTTTTTGTTTTATCTTTATTCCAATGACAACGGCCAGAAAAAATGATTGCTGCTCCTTCGAGACTTTCAGTATCTGATATATTGAATTTTTCAAGAATGATCTCACGCAGACTGCCTAACGGTATTCCTACATCTCTGCACTCAGCAGGATTAAACCATTCAATATCATTATTTGAGTTATATAGAGTTCCCCAATAAAATCTATGTGCATTTTTAGTCATCGGTTCTGCATCGGGAAATTTCACAAATAAATTTTTGGCTTTATATTTATATTTACCTATCGGGATAATTGTGTCAGACGTCGCTAACCCTGTCCCTCTGATTAAGCTATGCAGTATTTTTTCAAGTGAGACTTTTGGGACTCGCTTTTGTTCTGACTTTATGGAGTGCACTTTTTTGTTACTAGTCTGGGTTATATCCGAAACACCGCTGATGCCAGACGCTTCGTTTCCTGCTGAAGAAGTTCTGTCAGAATCGTAACTGATTTCTATCGTATCAGACTCGGCAATAATCTGTTTAACTTCAGTCGCATTCCCGACCTCCCTTTGTCGTTGGGATGAAGGTGTGGGTTCCCTACAGGTACAGTATCGGGACCCAAAGCAGGCCTTTTTTCCATCAACACTTTTCTTCCTGTAAAATGCCTGTTTACGGCAATCAGGGCATACCAAAGAATATCGTAATTTTTCAATGTCGCTGTCAGGTAATTTTTGAAAATCGAGAATAGAGTAAAACTTATCGCTACCACCAAATGTACAAATAATATCAAACATAGTAAAAAAGGCCTCCTGTTACAGTTTATTTCCGGGATATCAAAAGCCACCTCAAAATAATATCTTGCTTTACCTTTCTTGTCTGTCTCAGCACATGGCCCAGGCATAATGCTTTTCTGCATAACTGTGCAGCCGGTAAAAGTTTTGTTCGTCACTACCGATAAAAATACCGTTCTCCATTATCCCCTCCGCCAGTCGTTGTGTATAGGTGCGACGCCTCATCCAGTTCAGCCCGACTTCCCCATGCTCCCTGCTGCTTACGCCAGTTCAGCCGCACTGATTTCAGCAGACGACACATCTGCTGATAGATGAAGTAACAGGCCACCACGTTGCTCGCATCGCCAACAAAAACCACGTCACTGGCCGGCCGCATCATTTCATTCCACAGGTACACATCGAAACAACCCAGCATCATGGCCACCCGCTTTGCCACTACTCCCCCATACCAGTAATACGCGGTGCGGGGAATGTTCAGCCGGCGACTTTCAGCAATGTTGCCGGTATGAAATGACAGCAGATCAAATTCGGTCAGTTCACTGACCAGTGCTTCCAGAACCCTATGCCAGACGTTCGTCTCACTGATTTCAGACAGCATAGTAAAATGGCGACTGACCGTACTGGCAATCAGCTGCTCCGGCACGACTGCGCCAAAAACGGCTGGAGGAGATAGTTTACGACACAGCTCCTCCCGCTCTACCAGGGAGTTCAGCATAGTATCGGGCGTTACGATCTGTGAAGTGGCCAGCGACGCAACACGCTCACGCAGGTCGTCAGAGAGGAACACTCCGGCACCGGCAGCAACGGCTGACGGTATCCTGACACGGCGTGAAACGGGTTTGTATATCTCGCCGGTTTCAGGTCTGATTTTTAGTTCGGCCTTCAGCCAACGGCTGAGTTCCTGGGGCAGAATATCAGGATTATCTTTCAGAAATCGCGCAAGGTTTCCCCTGGCTGTTCCGTATACACTGTCAATGTAGTCGCTCTACTGCATAACGATATCCACAAAAGTGTTTATAAACACAAACGTTTATATCATGCCCTTACCGGACTGGCGAGCAGTGCGCAGCCTGTCTTTTCAATGCCGCATCGCGGCGTTGAAAAGACAGCGGGTATTAACTATAACTCTGCTGGTAACTGGCGCCGATAGCCCGGCGTAGCCGGTTCCGGTTTGATAGGTTTCACCATTCCACCCCCCCTCCCTGCAAAGCTAAACCCGCTAAAAGTAGCGTAGGTGCTTCATTACGCGGTCGGAGTAGTTCCCAATAAGCCTTTGGCGCAGGCGGGCCGTGAGGGCCGCTTACGAGCGTGTTCGAATGACTTGCCGCGACATGACTTCCAGCGACTCAAAATTTTAGTTACAACACCCATTATAAAGCCACTCTGTTCCGGCCCTCTGGCCCGGGGAGGCGAGGCTTTGCAGTGGGACAGGTTTTTCCCAAGTGCTGATATGTATATTATGAAGAAGCGACCCTGCGGCTGCTGTTTAGTCTGCGAGGGGCTGTCAGCAGCAGTCACAGGGAGGAGTATCTCAGACTTGATATCGAGAGGGCCGGGTGGATTACTGGAAGCGATGGTCTGTTTAAGGCACGTTCTGATGAAATCGCTGACAGGAGTGATCCCGATCTTTCGGGATTGCTGAAGGAAGTATATGAAGCTTTCAGTAACAACAGGGATACGTGAGGGGTGAAACCCCGCTATTCATGGCCTGGAAGGTTACCGTTCAGTATCCAGCGAGGACTGTTGTTCGTGATTACCCGGAAGATAAAAAAGTTCGGCGTCGCGAAGGCGGCTAAAACTGCTTGTTGTCGACAGGGCAGGCCTCATCTCCAGTCTGGAGAACAGCGCTTTGGGCCAGAACGGACGGGGGCAATCCGGTTAATAGCAGCACGTTGTCCATCCAGACACTGCGTAACACATCGCGCCGCTATGATATGCGATTTTTATGATCGCCCGATGCTGTTTAAGCGTTCCATCACTTCAGGCGTGAGTTTTAACTCTTTGCTCGCCAGGTTCTGCTTCAGGTGTTCCGGTGATGAGGTACCCGGAATCAGCAAAATGTTTGGCGAACGTTGCAGCAGCCACGCCAGCGCCACCTGTAACGGCGTGGCGTTGAGCCCTTTGGCTACGTCGGTTAGCTGATCTGACTGCAACGGAGAAAAACCGCCGAGCGGGAAGAACGGCACGTAGGGGATCCCTTGCGCTGCCAGCTGGTCGAGCAGCGTATCATCCTGCCGATTAGCCAGATTGTAGAGGTTCTGTACGCAGGCGATCGGCGTCATCGCCTGTGCGTCGGCTACCTGTTTAGCGGTAACGTTGCTTAGCCCGATGTGACGAATCAGACCGCGCTCTTTCAGTTTGATCATTGCCTCAACCTGAGGCTCCAGCGAACCCTCCTTCGGCCGATGCACATCCAGCATCGAGCGCAGATTCACTACTTCCATCACATCAAGTCCGAGATTGCGCAGGTTATCTTCAACCGCTTGCGTCAGCGCTTCCGGGGTAAACGCGGGTAACCAGCCGCCTTTCTCGTCGCGGCGCGCACCCACTTTAGTCACGATCACCAGATCGTTGGCGTAAGGATGCAGCGCTTTTTTAATCAGCTGGTTGGTAATGTGCGGACCATAAAAATCGCTGGTATCAATGTGATTAATGCCCGCGGCAATGGCCTCGCGCAGCACCTGTAAAGCACGCGCCTCGTCTGCCGGAGGACCAAATACGCCCGGCCCCGCTAACTGCATAGCGCCATAACCGAGTCGTGCAACGGTGCGTTGGCCAAGGGGGTAAGTCAATGCTGGATGAGACATGGAAAGCTCCTTCGTCAGTGTGTGGTGGAATTGTAATCGTTCCATCACTATGCAACTATCCAGGTAAATCGGGACACAGTGTACGAGGTGGCGAACAATGGCACTGGATATTGCATTGCTACACACGGTAGTGGCGGTGGCAAAAGCAGGCGGCTTTCGCGAAGCGGCGCGCATGACCGGCAGCAATCCATCACGCATTAGTGATGCGGTGCGCCGCGCAGAAGAGCAGCTTGGCGTACGGCTGTTTAATCGCACCACGCGTACCGTGGCATTAACCGAAGCTGGCAGGGCGCTGATGTCACGGTTGCTACCGGCGATGGACGAAGTGGATGCTGCCCTTGATGCACTGAATAATTTCCGCGACACCCCGGGCGGTACCTTACGTTTAAATGTACCGGTGAGCGCCGCGCGAATTGTGTTACCGGCGATTGTGCCGGGATTCCTGCAACGCTTTCCCGATATTCAGCTGGAAGTGGTGGCGGAAAGTAATGTGCAGGATGTGTTCCGCGATAGCTGCGATGCCGGGATTCGTTACGACGATCATCTGGAACAGGATATGGTGGCGCTGCCGATAGGCCCGCGTAGACAGCGCTTTGCCTTAGCGGCGGCTCCTGCTTATCTGGCGCAGTTTGGCACGCCGCAACATCCGCGCGACCTGATGCAGCATCGGTGCTTGCACGGACGCTATGCAACGGGCGTGATAGCGGAATGGGAATTTACCCGTGGCGAGGAAACCGTAAGTTTGCAGCCAAAAGGCCCGTTGTTATGCAGCATCGGCGCGACGATGGAGCTGACGGTAGAAGCGGCGATTGCCGGCTGCGGCGTAGTATATCTGTTTGAGGATTGGATCAAGCCGGCGCTGAGTAACGGCAACCTGCAACCGATTTTGCCGGAGTGGTGGCAAAGCTTCTCCGGCCTGTGGCTCTATTACAACACTCGCCGTCTGATCCCGACACCGCTGCAGGTGTTTTTAGATTATGTGCGTGAGCTGAATGTACAGTATTGCGCGCCATCGGAGGTGCTAAATTTGTAGCGGCGCGATTTATCGCGCATAACGTGGAATTCAGAGGACGCAATGCGCTTAAATTCGACGTTGTAATTTTCCCCGTTGCTTCATACAGTTAATTCACCCTACCCAAAAGCGGAAAAGATAATGATTAGAGTGGAGATGCTGTCAACGGGCGATGAAGTGCTGCACGGCCAGATTGTAGACAGCAACGCGGCCTGGCTGGCAGAGGTGCTGTTTCAGAACGGCCTGCCCATGACCAGCCGCCAGACCGTTGGCGACGATATCAACGAGCTGGTTACCGTGCTGACCGAACGCAGCAAGGTCGCCGATGTGCTGATTGTTAACGGCGGACTGGGGCCGACCAGCGACGATCTCAGCGCCCAGGCAGCGGCAAAAGCGGCGGGCGTGCCGCTGGTGATGCAGGAGGCGTGGCTGGCAAAAATGGAAGCCTTCTTTGCCGGGCGGGGGCGTAAAATGGCGGACAGCAACCGCAAGCAGGCTGAAATTCCTGCCGGGGCGGAAATGCTGGATAACCCGGTCGGCACTGCCTGCGGCTTCGCCATGCAGCTAAACCGCTGCTGGATCTTCTTTACGCCCGGCGTGCCCTCCGAATACAAGGTGATGGTGGAACAGCAGATCCTGCCCCGTCTGAAAGCGCGATTTTCCCTACCGGAACCGCCGGTCTGCCTGCGTATGACCACCTTTGGACGCGGTGAGAGCGACCTGGCCTCGGAGATCGAGCCGCTGCCGCTGCCGGAAGGCGTGGTGATGGGCTATCGCGCGTCCATGCCGATCATTGAGCTTAAGCTGAACGGCCCGGCCTCGAAACTGGCCGAAATGGAGCAGTTCTGGCAGCAGGTTCGCGACATTGTCGGCGAGAGTGTGATATTCGAGGGGACTGAAATTCTGCCGGAACAGGTGTCCCGCCGTCTGAAGGAGCAGAATTTACGTCTGGCGGTAAGCGAACAGTTTACCGCCGGGCTGCTGCAGTGGCAGCTGGCCTCCGCGGCTGCGCCACTGATGGCAGGGAACGTTCTGCCTGCGCGCAGTGAAACCCTGTCCGATATTGTCGCGCGCGGTAGCCAGCTTGCCCGTGGTACGGGGGCCGATCTCGCCCTGGTGGTCGGAGGGATGGAAGAGGGCATACTGGCTTTTGCGCTACACACGCCGGAAGGAAGCTGGGGCCAGACGGTAAAATTCAACGTTAACCGACACGGGCTCAAAGCCCGGCAGGACGTGGCGGCGATGATGGCGCTGAATATGCTGCGCCGCTGGATGAACGGCACGGAGGTGACTACGGGACACGGCTGGATTGACGTGGTCGGGACGCTAAAAGCCTGACGCGAAGCCTGATAATAACCGGCTCTGGCGGCCTGGGTCGCAACAGCCGGTTTATATCTCGATTTCGATATCGCCTTTGGCAAGGCAGCAGCAGGGGAGGATCTCGCCTTCCTGAACAAATGCCAGCGGCGTGGCAGCATAGCACACTTCACCTTTCAGCAGCCGGGTGCGGCAGGAGCCACAGTAGCCTTCCCGGCACTGATATTCCACGCGGATTTGATGAAACTCCAGCGCGTCCAGCAGCGAGCGATGCTCATCCTGGCAGTGCAGCTGCGTACCTGAGGTACGCAGCGTAATGATCGTTCCCGCCATTTTACAGCTGGAAGTCGTCGAAGTCGTTTGCGCCGACTTCAGAGTCGATCTGACCGACGAGGTAAGAGCTGACTTCCACTTCCTGTGGTGCCACCTGCACGTTGTCCGATACCAGCCAGGAGTTAATCCAGGGGATGGGGTTTGAACGGGTCTTAAATGGCAGATCCAGACCGACCGCCTGCATGCGGATATTGGTGATGTACTCAATATACTGCCACAGGATATCTTTGTTAAGACCGATCATGGAACCGTCGCGGAACAGATATTCTGCCCACTCTTTTTCCTGCTGGGCAGCCAGCACAAACAGGTCATAGCACTCCTGACGGCATTCGCGCGCGATATCAGCCATCTCAGGATCGTCTTCACCGCTGCGCAGCAGGTTGAGCATATGCTGCGTGCCGGTCAGATGCAGCGCTTCGTCACGGGCGATCAGGCGGATGATTTTGGCGTTGCCTTCCATCAGTTCGCGCTCGGCGAAGGCGAAAGAACAGGCAAAGCTGACGTAAAAGCGAATGGCTTCCAGCGCGTTAACGCTCATCAGGCAGATATAGAGCTGCTTTTTCAGCGCCCGCAGGCTGACGGTGATCGACTTACCGTTAACCTGGTGAGTCCCTTCGCCCAGCAGATGCCAGTAGTTGGTCATTTCAATCAGATCGTCGTAGTACGAGGAAATATCCTTCGCGCGCGACAGGATCTGCTCATTGGTCACGATGTCATCAAACACAATGGCCGGATCGTTAACAATGTTACGGATAATGTGGGTATATGAGCGAGAGTGGATCGTTTCGGAAAACGCCCAGGTCTCGATCCACGTCTCCAGTTCAGGAATGGAGATCAGCGGCAGAAGCGCCACGTTAGGGCTTCTTCCCTGGATTGAATCCAGCAGCGTCTGATACTTCAGGTTGCTGATGAAGATATGCTTTTCGTGATCCGGCAGCCCCTGATAGTCAATGCGATCACGCGATACGTCGACCTCTTCAGGACGCCAGAAGAAGCTGAGCTGTTTTTCAATCAGCTTTTCAAAAATGTCATATTTCTGCTGGTCATAGCGGGCGACGTTAACCGGCTGGCCGAAAAACATCGGTTCATCCAGCTGATTGTTTTTATTCTGCGAGAACGTAGTGTAAGCCATTAGCATCTGTCCATCGTACGCGGGCCGATAAAACCAGCCCGTGAGAAGAGAAGAGGGGGGGACAGGCTGCCCTGCCCCAGGGTTAACGATTAAATCTTGCAGGCACCGCTCTCGCAGCCGTCATCCTGAATGGAAGGGGCCAGATCGTCCTGCGCATCTTCCGCACCGTCGCGGGTGTTTTGATAATAAAGCGTCTTCACACCAAATTTGTAGGCGGTCAGCAGATCTTTCAGCAGCTGCTTCATCGGTACGCGACCATTAGCAAAGCGCGTAGGGTCGTAGTTGGTGTTGGACGAAATTGCCTGGTCGATAAACTTCTGCATCAGGCCGACCAGCTGCAAATAACCGTCGTTGTTCGGCATATCCCACAGCAGCTCGTAGCTGTCTTTCAGGCGCTCATACTCCGGCACCACCTGACGCAAAATGCCATCTTTGGACGCTTTAATGCTGATATGTCCGCGCGGCGGCTCAATACCGTTGGTGGCGTTAGAAATCTGCGATGAGGTTTCAGACGGCATCAGGGCAGAGAGCGTGGAGTTACGCAGACCGTGGGTTTTGATCTCTTCGCGCAGGGTTTCCCAGTCCAGGTGCAGCGGCTCGTTACCGATCGCATCCAGATCTTTTTTGTAGGTATCGATCGGCAAAATGCCCTGAGAGTAGGTGGTTTCATTAAACCACGGGCAGGCACCTTGCTCTTTTGCCAGATTGTTTGACGCCTTAAGCAGGTAGTACTGAATAGCTTCAAAGGTTTTGTGCGTCAGGTTGTTGGCGCTGCCGTCGGAGTAGCGTACGCCGTGCTTAGCCAGATAGTAAGCGTAGTTGATGACGCCAATACCCAGCGTACGGCGGCCCATCGCGCCCCGTTTTGCCGCCGGGATCGGGTAGTCCTGATAGTCCAGCAGGGCGTCCAGCGCGCGCACCGCCAGCGTGGCCAGCTCTTCCAAATCGTCCAGGCTCTCAATCGCGCCCAGGTTAAAGGCAGAGAGCGTACAGAGGGCGATTTCGCCATCTTCGTCATTAACGTCCCTCATTGGCCTGGTCGGCAGGGCGATCTCCAGGCAGAGATTAGACTGACGTACCGGCGCAATGCTGGGATCGAACGGGCTGTGAGTATTGCAGTGGTCAACGTTCTGAATATAGATACGGCCCGTTGAGGCACGCTCCTGCATCATCAGCGAAAACAGCTCGACGGCCTTAATCTTCTGCTTACGAATGCTGTCATCCTGCTCATATTTGGTATACAGCCGCTCGAATTCGTCCTGACTGGCGAAAAAGGCATCGTACAGGCCAGGCACGTCGGACGGGCTGAACAGGGTGATATCCTCGCCCTTCAGCAGGCGCTGGTACATCAGCTTATTGATCTGTACACCATAGTCCATATGACGTACGCGGTTACCCTCTACGCCCCGGTTGTTTTTCAGCACCAGCAGGCTTTCCACTTCCAGATGCCACATAGGATAGAAGAGGGTGGCCGCGCCGCCGCGAACGCCGCCCTGCGAGCAGGACTTAACGGCGGTCTGGAAGTGCTTATAGAAAGGAATACAGCCGGTATGGAAGGCTTCTCCCCCGCGGATCGGGCTGCCCAGGGCGCGAATACGGCCGGCGTTGATGCCGATACCGGCGCGCTGAGAGACATATTTCACAATCGCGCTGGAGGTGGCATTGATGGAATCCAGGCTGTCGCCGCATTCGATCAGTACGCAGGAGCTGAACTGACGGGTCGGCGTACGTACGCCGGACATAATCGGCGTCGGTAGTGAAATTTTGAAGGTCGAGATGGCGTCGTAGAAGCGCTTAACGTAGTCCAGGCGCGTCTCGCGCGGGTAGCCGGAGAACAGGCAGGCGGCGACCAGGATATAAAGGAACTGCGCGCTTTCGTAGATGTCACCGCTGACGCGGTTCTGCACCAGATATTTGCCTTCCAGCTGCTTCACCGCGGCATAGGAGAAATTCATATCGCGCCAGTGGTCGATAAAACCGTCCATCTGCCCGAACTCTTCCAGGCTGTAGTCTTCCAGCAGGTGGCGGTCATACTTGCCGAGATCGACCATGCGCTTCACCTGGTCATAAAGCGTTGGCGGCTCAAACTGGCCGTACGCTTTCTTACGCAGGTGGAAAATTGCCAGGCGCGCGGCCATATACTGATAGTCGGGCGCATCGCGGGAGATCAGATCCGCCGCAGACTTGATAATCGTTTCATGAATATCAGAGGTCCTGATCCCTTCATAGAACTGGATGTGGCAGCGCAGTTCAACCTGCGAAACGGAGACGTTTTGCAACCCTTCGGCAGCCCAGTCAAGCACGCGGTGGATTTTATCAAGATTGATGCGTTCTTTGCGGCCGTCGCGTTTGGTGACAAGCAGACTCTGATTCATGTCGCGTAGTTATCCTGTCCGTAAGTCGAAAGTATCCCCCGGTTATACACAGCATCTTCAGATGTGAGTAACTCTGTGGATAAACACTATATATAGGGGGTTGGGGAAGTATTTGTATCAATATGGTGAGTATTTTAGATATTTATCCGCGCTTAACAAGGCTTGATTTTACCGCCATTTTACTGTTCAGAGGGGGGTATTTTTCCTAAGTCCTCGTTTATCAAGGCGTGCCGCTATGTCAACAGATTGATCTTTTTTTTTGTTATTTGATCGGAAGCGGGTTTCCTGTTCAGTTGAGAAATGACAGAGGTAACTTTGAGTGAAAACCGCTCGCTCGCGCCAGTCTGATTTTTGTTCGTCGCGGCCCTGGCGGTAAAAAAACAGGTTTTTAACCGGTCCGTTTTGGCAAACAATGCTATTGCCTCTGGTCAACGGCGGCATTATAAATGCCGCCAGTCGCCAGTCGCCAGTCGCCAGTCGCCAGTCGCCAGTCGCCATGCATGGCGTGGCTGAGCGCAGGAGGTATTAACCTGCAAGGCAGTGCGTATGCACCATATAGTTAACGTCAACGCCGGGAGCGAGCTTAAAGCTGTTGGTCAGCGGATTATAGTGCAGCCCAATGATATGACGCTCGCGCAGCGGCGTTTCATCGACCCAGTTCAGCAGTTCGGCCGGGCGAATAAATTTCTTAATGTCATGGGTGCCGCGCGGCACCATACGCAGAACGTACTCGGCACCCACAATCGCCATCAGCCAGGACTTGCTGTTACGGTTTAGCGTAGAGAAAAAAACTTCGCCGCCGGGTTTGACCAGCTTCGCGCAGGCGTGAACCACCGAGCGCGGGTCGGGTACATGCTCCAGCATCTCCATGCAGGTCACCACGTCATACTGCCCGGCGAACTCATCAGCGTGCTCTTCCACAGTCTGCTGAACGTAATCCACCTTAACGCCGCTTTCCAGCGCATGCAGACGGGCGATCGCCAGTGGTTCCGCGCCCATATCCAGCCCGGTCACCTCCGCACCCTCGCGCGCCATGCTTTCTGCCAGGATGCCGCCGCCGCAGCCCACGTCCAGTACCTTCTTACCGAACAGGCCGTCGCTGTGCTGAGCAATATAGCCGAGACGCAGCGGGTTAATGCGGTGTAGAGGTTTGAATTCTCCCTCCAGGTCCCACCAGCGCGACGCTACCGCTTCAAATTTGGCAATTTCTTTCTGATCCACATTCGCCGTGGCGGTGTTCTGTTCTGCCTTCATTACCTGGTCCCTCCCTTCAATGTTTGCCGCAAGTATATACCCTTCATCCCGCAAGTTGCAGCGGAGTTGCCTGCGCCCACCCGGTCCGTTTACCCGGCAGATGAAATAGTCAACGCATCACGCCTTGGCCCTGCCTGCCGTGGCCGGTCGGAGGCGACAGCAGCCCGTTTCACGGAGAATCAGGAATGGGCGGCGTTAAAGCGTCCAAATCGACGCTTTCCGTTCACCACCAGGGCTAAAGGTGATATACTTTCGCACCTTAGAATCCGGGTATAACGTAGAGGGATAGCGGCTCCATGAGCGATCTAGCCAGAGAAATCACACCGGTTAATATCGAGGAAGAATTAAAGAACTCTTACCTTGATTATGCCATGTCGGTCATCGTTGGCCGTGCCTTGCCAGACGTTCGCGATGGCCTGAAACCAGTACACCGTCGTGTGCTCTACGCCATGAACGTGCTGGGTAATGACTGGAATAAAGCCTATAAAAAATCTGCCCGTGTCGTCGGCGACGTTATTGGTAAATATCACCCTCACGGTGACAGCGCCGTTTACGACACCATTGTGCGTATGGCGCAGCCGTTTTCACTCCGCTATATGCTGGTCGACGGACAGGGTAACTTTGGTTCCGTAGATGGCGACTCCGCCGCTGCAATGCGTTATACCGAAGTGCGCATGTCTAAAATTGCCCATGAGCTGCTGTCGGATCTGGAAAAAGAGACCGTCGACTTCGTGCCAAACTATGACGGCACCGAGCAGATCCCGGCCGTCATGCCGACCAAAATCCCTAACCTGCTGATTAACGGCGCGTCCGGTATCGCGGTGGGGATGGCAACGAACATTCCGCCGCACAACCTGACCGAAGTGATCAACGGCTGTCTGGCCTATATTGATGATGAAAACATCAGCGTTGAAGGCCTGATGACGCATATTCCCGGCCCGGACTTCCCTACTGCCGCGATCATTAACGGTCGTCGTGGCATTGAAGAAGCCTATCGCACCGGACGCGGCAAAATTTACATCCGCGCCCGTGGCGAAGTGGAAGTGGATGCGAAAACCAACCGCGAGACCATCATCATTCACGAAATTCCTTATCAGGTGAACAAAGCTCGCCTGATCGAGAAGATCGCGGAGCTGGTGAAAGAGAAGCGCCTGGAAGGCATCAGCGCGCTGCGTGACGAATCCGATAAGGACGGTATGCGTATCGTCATTGAGGTGAAGCGTGACGCTGTGGGCGAAGTCGTGCTGAACAATCTCTACTCGCTGACCCAGCTACAGACCTCCTTCGGTATTAATATGGTGGCGCTACATCAGGGCCAGCCAAAAATTATGCCGCTGAAGGACATTCTGGAAGCCTTCGTTCGCCACCGCCGTGAAGTGGTGACGCGCCGCACTATTTTTGAGCTGCGTAAAGCCCGCGACCGTGCGCACATTCTTGAAGCGCTGGCCATTGCGCTGGCGAATATCGATCCGATCATTGAGCTAATCCGTCAGGCCTCTTCACCGGCTGAAGCGAAAGCGGGCCTGGTGGCGCGTCCATGGGATCTGGGTAACGTCTCGGCAATGCTGGAGCGGGCTGGCGATAACGCTGCCCGTCCCGAGTGGCTGGAAGATGAGTTCGGTATTCGCGACGGCCAGTACTACCTGACCGAGCAGCAGGCACAGGCAATTCTGGATCTGCGTCTGCAGAAGCTGACCGGCCTTGAGCATGAGAAGCTGCTGGACGAGTACAAAGAGCTGCTGATGCAGATCGCCGAACTGCTGCGTATTCTGGAAAGCTCAGAGCGCCTGATGGAAGTGATCCGCGAGGAGCTGGAGCTGATCCGCGATCAGTTCGGTGACAAGCGCCGCACTGAAATCACTGAAAACAGCGCCGACATCAATATTGAAGACCTGATCAACCAGGAAGACGTGGTGGTCACCCTGTCCCACCAGGGCTATGTGAAGTATCAGCCGCTGACCGACTATGAAGCGCAGCGTCGCGGTGGTAAGGGCAAGTCGGCCGCACGTATAAAAGAAGAAGACTTTATCGATCGCCTGCTGGTGGCCAACACCCATGACACTATCCTGTGCTTCTCCAGCCGGGGCCGTCTCTACTGGATGAAGGTCTATCAGCTGCCGGAAGCCAGCCGTGGCGCGCGTGGACGTCCAATCGTCAACCTGCTGCCGCTGGAAGCGAATGAACGTATCACCGCCATTCTGCCGGTGCGCGAGTACGCCGAAGGCTGGAATATCTTTATGGCCACCGCCAGCGGTACCGTGAAGAAAACGGCGCTAACGGAATTCAGCCGCCCACGCAGCGCCGGTATCATTGCGGTCAATCTGCGTGATGATGACGAGCTGATTGGCGTAGCGCTGACGAACGGTAGCGATGAAGCCATGCTCTTCTCCGCCGCCGGTAAAGTCGTGCGCTTTGCTGAGAATGCGGTGCGGGCGATGGGCCGTACGGCTTCGGGCGTGCGCGGGATTAAACTGTCGGAAGGCGATCGCGTGGTATCACTGATTGTGCCGCGTGACGACGGCGCAATCATGACGGTCACGCAGAACGGCTACGGTAAGCGTACTGCCAACAGCGAATATCCGACCAAGTCCCGTGCGACGCAGGGGGTTATCTCCATCAAAGTTACCGAGCGTAACGGACCGGTGATTGGTGCGGTACAGGTTGTCGATAGCGATCAGATCATGATGATTACCGATGCCGGTACGCTGGTGCGTACGCGCGTTTCTGAAGTAAGCGTGGTCGGGCGTAACACCCAGGGTGTTATCCTGATCCGTACCGCTGAAGATGAGAACGTGGTTGGATTGCAGCGCGTAGCCGAGCCGGTTGCTGAAGAAGAGCTGGACGCCATCGACGGCAGCGCCGCGGAAGGGGATGATGATATTGCTCCGGAAGTGGACAGCGAAGATGATGCGCCAGAAGGTGACGACGAGGAATAACGCCTCACCGCATTGTAAAGCGTCATACGGAAAAGCCGGTTCAGTTGAACCGGCTTTTTTTTATTTACGGTTACCGGGCAAGGTGATTACGTTTAATGCGTCATCAATGAAGGCTTACTGCGACCTTCTATTAACGCCATGAAGACAAGGTACACAGGCTATCGCCTGTCCCAGCCACCGTTGTAAAGGGAGAAACCCTTTTCCCGTGCCGACAAAGCGGAGGGCAATGCCTGAATGTGTAAATATTTTGTGAAATAAAGCTTAATTTCAGGTTCAGTTGACGCACGGTGCGGTCGAATGAAGCGATTTAATGTTAATTCATTTAACGCAGGAGTTAATTTTCCATCAGTAATAGTTAATTTAAAGTACATGTCAGAATAAAAAACTTAATATTTTAACTCTTCAAGTTATTATTCCGTTAAATATGAAATATCAGTATATTGATCTGGCAAGAGAGGGGTTCTCTCTTCGGTACAGCGAATAATATCGCTCAAGGCTACCGTCACTAACTCAAGGACTAATTATGCTCAACGTCAGGATCAAAACCGCCATTATTGTGCTATCCACTGCCATGTCCGCTTCATCTTTCGCTGATGATCCCGCGGTCACTGCACCGACCGGTACTGACCAGGGTTCAGGTCGTATTCATTTCACCGGCACGGTAATTAATGCGCCCTGCTCAATTGCGGCCGGTGATGAAGACATTAATGTTGATATGGGACAAATTGCTAATAAGGTGCTGGAAACCGGCAATAAATATTCGCAAAACGTTAACTACGTTATTCACCTGCAGGATTGCAGCCTGAGTGCGCAGACGGCGGGTAGCGTACAGTATCCCGCGATGTCTAAGGTGGCGGTGACCTTTACCGGTACACCGGACGGCAGCAAGACTGACCTGCTGGCAAACACCGGTAGCGCTCAGGGGGCGGGTATCCGCCTGATCGATGCCAATGGCTCCCTGCTGAAGGTCGGTGATACTTCCGCCGAAATTCCACTGGCCAACGGCAACAACGAGCTTATGTTCGCCGCGCGGGTGGAAGCCAATAGCCAGCCCGTGTCCACAGGTACCCTCGTATCGCAGGCGACCTACGCCCTGAACTATAAATAGCTTCTTTTAAGGGGAGGGAACTCCCCTTTATTTCATCATTTTATCCACGAGCTACACCGGGTTTTCAGAGAATTATAAGAAGCGACTCTATTATGTTGTTTGCACCAGGACGAACATCAACAATAGCCAGAATAGTGGCAGGGCTTGTTATTTATCTTACCGGGAGCCTGCCGACTTTTTGCGCCAGGGCTGTAGAATTTAATCTTAATTTTGTCGATTCCAGCGATCGGAAGAATATTGATTTATCGCGCTTTCAGACAGCTAACTATATCGCGCCAGGGGAATACCTGGTGGATCTGTTGTTGAATGGTCGAATGGTCAGCGATCGCCTGCTGGTTAACTTTATCCCTGAGGGGGAAGACAAAAACAGTCGGGTCTGTTTGCCGCCCGATCTGGTTCAACGTTTTGACCTGACCCCAGAGGCCGCTGCGCGCCTGACGCTCTGGCATCAGGGACAGTGCTCCTCGCTGGATCAGCAAAAAGAGGTCACTACGCGCTACGATCGTGAGAAACAAACCCTCAATATTATTATACCGCAGGCCTGGCTAACCTTTCATGATGAAAACTGGGTGCCACCTTCACAGTGGGATGAAGGGGTAAATGGCGCATTACTCGACTATAACCTTTTCGCCAGCACCTACCAGCCGCACCGCGGTGCAAGCTCATCCAGCATCAGCAGCTATGGTACGGCGGGATTCAACGTCGGACCCTGGCGCGCAAGGGCGGACTATCAGTACCAGGCGTCGCGCCCATCCGACGCGGCATCACGCGGCAAACTGAGCTGGAACCAGACTTACCTTTATCGCGCGCTTCCGGCGCTGGGGGCCAGGCTGACCGCCGGTCAGACTAACTTCAGTTCGGATATTTTTGAATCATTTCGCTTTGCCGGCGTCACGCTTAACAGCGACACGCGGATGCTGCCGCCCACACTGCGCGGCTATGCGCCCCAGGTCACGGGAATTGCCAAAACTAACGCGAAGGTTAGCATCAGCCAGAATGGCCGCATCATTTACCAGACCAACGTTTCGCCTGGACCCTTTGTCATTCAGGACCTTACCGAGGCGGTACAGGGCACGCTGGACGTTGAAATTACCGGGGAGGACGGCAGCGTTACGCGCTATCAGGTGACGACCGCCAGCCTGCCTTTTCTCACCCGTAAAGGCCAGATTCGCTATAAAAGCGCCATGGGTAAACCCGCCAGCGGCAGCAGTAATCACGTGATACAGCCCGGTTTTTTTAGTGGCGAAATGTCGTGGGGGGCATTAAATAACCTGTCGCTTTATGGCGGCCTAATCGCCACCACCGGCAGCTATCAGGCGCTGGCAATGGGGATTGGTCAGAATCTGGAAGATTTTGGCGCCGTCTCGGTGGATGCCACCCGTTCATCGGCCACTTTGCCCCGGGCCGGTAAAGAGACCGGCATGAGCTATCGCGTGAACTACTCCAAACGCTTTGAACGTACCGGTAGCCAGGTCACTTTTGCTGGTTACCGTTATGCAGACCGAACGTTTATGTCTCTCGGGCAATATCTCGACAAGGTTAACGGCAGCGGCTACTCCCGGGATGATAAGCAGACCTACACCCTCAGCGCCAATCAGTACCTGCCCTGGCCCGCGATCACGCTCTTTCTCTCGGCTACGCATAACGTCTACTGGAACGCCAGTTCGGGCAATAACTACAGCCTGTCGGTGAGCAAAATTTTTGATATCGGGTCCCTGAGAGGCGTGTCCGCCACCCTGTCGGCCAGCAAGCTGCGCTATCAAACAACGGATGAGAACCAGATGTTTCTCTCACTCAGCCTGCCAGTCTCTGCCGGGCAGCAGGTGAACTACGACGCGCAGCAGGATCGGCGAAATGGTTTCTCGCAGACGGCCTCCTGGTACAACAGCCAGGATCCTAATAACAGCTGGCGCGTCGGCGTCGGTGGCAGCAGTCCCGATCTGCAACAGGGCAGAGGCGTTTTCCGCGCCAACTATCAGCATATGTCGCCCTGGGGCCAGCTGGGTCTGAACGGCAGCGTGAAAGATGATGACTATCGCTCGCTCAATGCTAACTGGTACGGATCGTTCACGGCGACCGCCGCCGGGGCCGCCCTGCATCAGAGCAGCGCCGGAAGCGAACCGCGAATGATGATCGCGACGGGGGTGCCGGGTATTCCCGTCAGCAGCGGGGCATCGGTCACTAACCGTTACGGCATTGCCGTGGTGAATGGCTTATCCAGCTACCAGACCGCTGATATACGCATTGATGTCAACCATCTGCCGGATGACGTGGAGGTTTATAACACAGTGGTAAGTAAGACGCTGACGGAAGGGGCCATCGGGCTGCGCCAGGTTCGGGCAGTCAAAGGGGAGCGCATGCTGGCGGTGATCCGTAGGTCTGACGGCAGTTATCCACCGCTGGGTGCCACGGTAATGGATAACAGCTCCGGCCTGGAAGCGGGCCTGATCGGCGACGGCGGACTGGTCTGGCTTTCCGGGATATCGGGTGAAAAATCCCTGACGGTACAGTGGGGAGACGGGCAGCAGTGCAGGATCCAGGTCCCCAGGCAGCGGACAGAACCGGGGACACAGCTCCTGCTGCCCTGTGTAAAAACGCAATAACGCAAAATCAGTTAAGGAAAAAGCGTGAAATATAATCAAACACTCTGCAGTGCCTTTTGCCTCTTAGCCGCCAGCCTCGCAGCGCCCGCTATGGGGGCACTGAATCTGGACCGCACGCGAATTATCTACAATGCCAGTGATAAATCAATCAGCGTTATGGTGGAAAACCAGAGCAAGGAGTTGCCCTATCTGGCCCAGGTCTGGCTGGAAAATGCACAGGGAGAAAAAATCACTTCACCGCTGGTGGCACTGCCGCCGATGCAGCGCATTGATGCCGGACAGAAGAGCCAGATTCGCGTGCTACAGCTACCGGCCACCGCCGCGCTGCCTGCGGATCGCGAGTCGCTGTTTTACTTTAACGTGCGCGAAGTCCCGCCCAAAAGCGACTTGCCCAACGTTATGCAGGTGGCTATCCAGAGCCGGGTAAAGCTGTTTTATCGTCCCACTCAGCTGCTAAAGCAGGTTCGGGACCACTGGCAGGAGCAGCTGCAGGTAAGTCGCATTGAGAACGGGCTCAGGCTGGTCAACCCCACGCCGTTCTACATTACCCTCGGCTACCTCGGAAAAGATAATAAGGGCAACGTGCCGGGCTTCGACAGCCTGATGCTGGCACCATTCGCCACGAAAACATTAACGGGCAGCGGCTGTGTCAGTCATCAGTACAGCATTGGTTATATGGATGACTACGGTGGCCTACAGGTTAACCCGTATCACTGCGACACCACTCTCTGCCAGCGGGTAACGAAAAATCAGGACCCGCAGAAACGATAAATTTTCATCTGCACAATTTGATTACTCAGGAGGGGTGGGATGCATATGTCAGAGATTATTAAACGCGTAGCGCACCAGCTGGCCCTGCTTTTGGGGCTTATGCTGGTGTCATATCAGGCACTGGCGCTGGACTGCGTAGAAAAAGGCACCGGCATTGTTAACAAACCGCCAATTCCGGTTGGAAAACTGGCTATCCCGGCTAACGTGCCGCCGGGGACGAAAATCTGGGAATCAAACGACATTAGCGTGACGGCATACTGCGATAACGTGCTGGGATCCATTACCGATATTGTTCATTTCTATTTTAATCCGAAATCCGAGTCTGTCGGCCAGGGGCTGCTGCTGGGCGTGAGCTATAACGGTCAGGATCTGGAGCAAAACGAGCAGCGCCTCAGCACCAATAGCCCGCCGATCGTCAGGGGACAAAACGTTACGGTAAACGTCACCTTTCGTTTGTATATCAAGGTCAGCGGCAATCCACCGTCTGGCGGATACTATCAGGGTGCCGACCAGTTTACGGTTTTCCAGCTTGATGGCAGCCGGGGGATCAATAAATCGCCTGGTGCGAAAAACCTCAAATACAATCTCTCCGGACTCCAGGGGATCCGCTTTCTGGCCTGCGGTTCGGATCTGAAGGTTTATCCGGAGTCACAGATTGTCGACTTCGGTATGCTGCAAAGCACCCAGCTATCCCGGTCTGCTGGCGTATCACTGCCTTTCGCGATTAAAGCCGTCAAACAGGGGTGTATGGATAATTTTTCCCTCCAGGCTGAGTTTTCCACCGCCAGCCCGCTGTGGGACAGCAAAGCCATTAATCTGGCAAACGGCACTAAGTTGATGCTTTATAACGATAAAAAAGAAGCCATTACCTTCAATCACTATGACGATTTTGCCAGTCTCAACAATGTAAATGAAATAACTAAGCAGTTCACCGCCACGGTCAGCGCCATACCCGGTCAGGCGATTAAACTGGGACGCTTTGATGCGTCAGTGATCGTTAAAATCAACTACTACTGAACCGGCAGGGAAATACATGATTAATAAGCAGAAAATGCGCGCGCGTGCGCTGGAAGAACCCTGTGGCATAGGGGCAGAGCGCCACCGCGAGGGGGAAACGCAGATCCTGGCCCTGCTAATCGCGCTGCGTGAGGACGCGGGGATAAGTAAAACGGAGCTTGCCAGACGCCTGGGGATCACTCCGCCCGCCATTAACCGGCTTGAGAAACGTCCGGCGCAGGCCAGTTTCAGCACCCTGGCCCGCTACGCGGAGGCCTGCGGATTTCGTCTTTACCTCCATTATCTATAGCTCAGCGCAGGGGGCTGAACACACAGAGGGCTACCGGCGACTGAGTCGTCTCAATCAGCATAGTATTGTCATCATACTTTCTCAGCAGCAGGGTATCGGTATGGCCGGATATAAAAAAGCTGTTCAGCAGTAGCAGCTTAGCCGTTTTAGCATCAATATTGTCGATGGCATCTCTGTTGATACGGCTGCTGGTGAGAGAGTATACCGCAGAGTCTTTACTCTCATGGACATAGTTATAGTAAACATTTCTAAGGACAATATCCCGTCGGATCAGGCTATTATTCTCACCGCGTAAATAGCTCACACCGCTCAGTGAAATAAGGATTTTATTGTTATTCAGAAAGGTGAATGATAGCGAGCTAACCATTTTTGCCTCCAGCTTATCATACCTGGCTTCGACAATCATATTTCCCCTACAGGAAATGTTGATCGGGAATCCTCTCTGAACACTATGGGCTTTATTAAGGTAAATCACACATGCTGTTGCAGAAATATTAAGTATTAAAAGTGCTGAAATAATAAGTAACCTGGAAGAGGGCACTGTCTTATGGCTGAACATTTATGGTCCTGTCATTGTAATAATAACTCAGGCAAAGCGTTATCTTCTGGTGAGTATCTATATTACATTGTGCCATAAATTCCCGCGCCGAGCCGGTATTTATCATTGAGGTCATTTTCTCGCTCTGAAATAATAAAACATTGCCGGGGTGACAAACGATTTTTTTATGTTTAATAAAGTCCGCAGCACGCTCAATAAATTCACCCCGGTAGCCAGGCCGAAGTGGCGCGGTGCTATAAAGAGTACAGCCGTTGAGTGTTGCCACTCTGAGCACGGCTTTGAGATCGTCTTTTCCTGCCCACAGACTCATGTTCCATACTAGCAGCAAAGCAAAAATTAAGATGTTGATTAAATAATATATTCTGTAAGTATCCATGCCTGACGCTTTGGGTCTGTATGGTACAGACTGCGTTAAGCGCTTGCGCATATTATCACCCGGCATCACCGAAATTCCAGCAGTCTGGTCCGCAGGCGTAAACCCTTGGCCGGCAGGATTATCTGCGGGCTTTTCCCCCACCACAGTGCTATTGCAGACGTGGTGGTCAGCGACATCAGGAGTCGCAACATGCTCCTTCGCAGGCTGACGTTTCGCCTGCGGAGGTCTGATGGCATCACCTTCACCTTTAGCCACCGGCGTGACTGCTGCGGACGCGCGGAGCGGGGGCGCATGATCATCCATCGCGGTGCGCTCCGCTGCAGGTGGAGCAGGCGTCGCAGCTGCGGCGCGATCCTCTGAGCCGAAGAGGGCTGTATTTGTGCTGGTAGTTGTACTTATGGCGGAAGAAAATTCGTCTGAATTATTTTGCGCCACCGGCTGCTGCTGGCAGATAATTATTGTCCCTTTATGAATGATAAAACCCACTCTGGGTACGGTGACAATAAATTCATCCTGATAGCCCAGGGTGACCATCACTTTTCTTAGCTTACTCACGCAGTGGTTCAGGTTGTTATTGCTGGCGCTCAGGCCGTAATCATCCCACACCTTCTTAAAAAAAGTTTCACGCAGGACGACGGTGCCCAACTGATCAATCAACAACTGTAAAACCCGACGTGCCGGGTTAGAAATCGCCACCCGACTTTCAGGACTGTTTATTAGCGAAAGAGAATTATCCTCTGGGTTAAAGATTATTTTATTGTTGATAAAATAAACCATGTGCTCCCCTTTTTCTGGTTATCCCTGTTATGGAGATTTATAGCTAGCCCAGTCGTGGATTGATAAGAAATGCTAAGGAAAATTTATTTAGACGTTATTGTTATAATGATTAATTCAGAGAGGGAGTATAAACCTTTCCGTAACGAAATAGAATTTAATCGACCAGCCTGCGCAACCGCGGTAACGATAAACCGCATTAATTCGCCAGCATTTCTACATAACCGATGGTGCATTGGGTTAAGGGCATATCCAGACTCTGCAAGAGAACGTAGCTGTTTGCTGGAACCCGTCCGTGACGTTTTATTTTTTGCGCACCAGCCTGACAATTTGTGCGCAAAACCGCCGATTTTCTGGCGCTTATAACCGGCGCGATCTGGCTTTTTTCCTGTTCTGACGGTACTGTAGCGGCATAAAAATTCACACCATGCTGCAGCCGCCACTATAGGTTTCGCTTGAAATATCTTGTCTCGTTCAGAACCACGTTAAAGATCTCCCGTTACCTGTTTAGGGCGCTGGCGCTTATGCTCTGGACCCTGGGAGCGCTGCTGACCACCTTTTACATCATTAACGTCCTGCACGAGAAAGAGTCCCAGGTTCGCCAGGAGTTCAATGCTAACGTTGAGCAGGCGCAGTGGTATGTCCGCCATTCGGCAGACGTCACGCGTGAGCTTAAATTTATCGCCGAGAATCGGCTGAACGCCTCGGCCAACGGCCTTGATGTGCTCAATGGGGTGTTTCCGGGCAAAACCACGCTACCGCAGTTCTTTCCGCTCTACTCTGACTCCGATTGTAGCGGCATGAGCAATACCTGGCGCAGCTCGCTTGAATCCCTGAGCTACTTCCTGCACTACTGGAAAGAGAATTTCTCCTCCGCTTACGAGCTTAATCGCGTCTTCTTTATTGGCGGAGAGAGCCTTTGCCTGGCAGATTTCGGAGTTGGTAATGTCTCAGCAGACCGCGATCGCGCACTGAAAACCCTGCACGAGCGGATCCTGAAATACCGCAACGGCAATGATGAGGAGCGCAAAAGCAGCCTTTTCTGGATAGCGCCGTCCAGCCAGCCTGGCGTGGGCTATTACTATATGGTCACGCCCGTTTACGTTGCCAATAAAATGGCTGCGCTGCTGGGCATTGAGCAAACAATCCGCGTCGAAGACTTTGTGACGCCGGGCAGTTTCCCTGTCAGCGCCACGCTCCTCGATCAGAACAACCAGCGCGTGATGTCCTCTTCCCCCTCCGCGCACCGGATTTCTCTGGACGATTTACCGGATGACAGCAGCTGGTTCGGCTATATCAACGGTTATAAACAGCTGGTGATGAAGAAGCAGCTGACGCCTTCCTCGCTGAGCGTGGTCTATTCGGTGCAGACCAACGAGATGGTCGAAAAGCTGAAAATTCTGATTATCAATGCCATCCTGCTGAACGTGATCGGGGCCATCCTCCTGTTTACCCTGGCCTGGCTGTTTGAACGCCGGATGTTTCTGCCGGCCGAAGATAACGCTCACCGTCTGGAAGAGCACGAGCAGTTCAACCGGAAAATCGTCGCCTCCGCGCCGGTTGGCATCTGCATCCTGCGCACCAGCGATGGCACTAACATCCTTAGCAATGAGCTGGCCCACAATTATCTCAGCATGCTGACGCAGGAAGATCGCCAGCGGCTGATTGAAATAATCTGCGGCCAGCAGGTCAATTTTGTTGATGTGCTGACCGGCAGCAATACCAACCTTCAAATCAGCTTCGTCCACTCTCGTTACCGTAATGAAAATGTGGCGATATGCGTGCTGGTTGACGTCAGCGCTCGCGTGAAGATGGAAGAGTCGCTGCAGGAGATGGCGCAGGCGGCCGAGCAGGCCAGCCAGTCGAAATCAATGTTCCTGGCGACCGTCAGCCATGAGCTGCGCACGCCGCTCTATGGCATTATCGGCAACCTCGACCTGCTGCAAACCCGCAGCCTGCCGCAGGGGGTGGAGTCGCTGGTGACCGCGATGAACAACTCCTCCAGCCTGCTGCTGAAAATCATCAGCGATATTCTCGACTTCTCGAAAATTGAGTCCGAGCAGCTACGCATTGAGCCGCGCGAATTCTCACCCCGTGAGGTGATAACCCATATCGCCTCTAACTACCTGGCGATGGTGGTCAAAAAGCGCCTGACGCTATGGGTCTTTATTGACAGCGACGTGCCGGTATCGCTGGATGGCGACCCGCTCCGCCTGCAGCAGGTCATCTCTAATCTGCTTAATAACGCCATCAAATTCACTCATACCGGCGGCATTGTGCTTCACGCCTATGTGAAAGACGGCTATCTGGCCTTCCGGGTCCGTGACACCGGTGTGGGGATCCCGGCGAAAGAGATCACCCGCCTGTTCGATCCGTTTTTCCAGGTGGGAAGCGGCGTACAGCGCCATTTCCAGGGAACCGGTCTGGGGCTGGCCATCTGTGAAAAGCTGATCAATATGATGGACGGCGATATTGAAGTCGATTCCGAACCCGGCATGGGCAGCCAGTTTGTGGTACGCATCCCGCTGTATAAAAGCCAGGTGATGTCGCCTGTCTATAATGAGGGGCTGCTGGGCAAACGCTGCTGGCTTGAAGTTCGCAACGAGGCGCTGGCGGTCTTTTTAGAGAAGCTGCTGCGCGAGCACGGGCTTGACGTCCGGCGTCTGGAGGAGGGGAACTGCGGCAGCGATGATGTGGTGGTAACTGACTACGACTTCCAGACCCAGACCGGCGCGCGCGGTATCATCCGCTTTGACGGCAGCCATAACGATGGTCCCCAGGAGCTTTCCGCTGGCCGCTGGGTCTATGGCACCACCACGCCTCATGAACTGCCGGTGCTGCTGGGGCGCATCTATCGTGTTGAAGTCGAGCTGCCGGATGCGCAAACCTCCCTGCCGGAGGCTAACGAGTCGGGCATTGGTAACGAAGATATCCTGATTCTGGTGGTAGACGATCACCCCATTAACCGGATGCTGCTCTCCGATCAGCTGGGATCGCTGGGGTACCGGGTGAAAACGGCGCAGGATGGCGTCGATGCTCTGAACGTGCTGAGCCGCAACGAGATAGATATCGTACTGACCGATGTGAATATGCCGAACATGGACGGTTACCGTCTGACGCAGCGCCTGCGTCAGCTGGGGCTGACCTTCCCGGTCGTGGGCGTCACGGCGAATGCCCTGGCGGAGGAGAAGCAGCGCTGTATGGAGGCGGGGATGGATAACTGTCTCTCCAAGCCGGTCACCCTTGATACGCTACAAAAGACGCTGGCCTTTTACGCCGAGCGGGTCAGAAAGAGCAGGGAAGGCTGACGAAGGCAAAAAAAGGTGGAGCTTAGCTCCACCCTTAGACTGCTGACAATATACTAAGGCCTGGTGTTCGTTGCTAAATCATAAAAAACCATCATACGGGGCGGATATTTTGTTCAGAACGCACCGTTCCTGAGACGAAAAGAGCGGGTAATTCGATCCCAAATTTCCACCAGTTCGGCATCGCTGTAAGCCGGTGGGGGCAGCGCATGATTACTTAATGTTTATTAGTCGCGACTTGATCTGACATATGGCCTTGAAAGGTTGAGAGTTACCGGTTTTGATATGGGTGTCGAATCCTTATACAAAACACGAGGTAACTCTCATGCTTCATACT
>NZ_JBLREF010000014.1:0-190524 GCF_047918655.1 Erwinia sp. PPS120
TGCGTTTTGGGACCGGGAAATTCTTACTGTGAGTAATCAGGGCCACTGCAAACACGGAGCACATGGGCACTCTGCATGAGCAGGCTCAGCGCCCTGCTGCGCTGTCGGGTAAACTGGGTGGCCAGCATCAAAAATGTGGCGGCTGAAGTGTTGTGGTGAAAACGATCGCGAAGAAGCTGCAGGCCGGGAAAGGCACCGCCGTGGTAGCTATAATCGTAATGGAAATCATCGGTTGAGCTGTAGCGGACGCGGTGCCACAGCGCAATCGCCTGCTTTATCTCCTCTTGCCGTGCCCCGCAATCCTGCCAGCGGCCCAAATCCTTTACCTGCTGCTGCAAAGCCAGCAACGCGTCTCTCACCGGTGAAAGATCAAACTGCGGATCCAAAGCAGACTGAAGCCGATCCAGTTCCTCTGTAAGCCGCTCCAGATAGCCACCGGGATCCAGCGGCAGGCACACTTTATATAACAGCTGTGCAAGCCAGCGCGTATGGATCCGGCAGTCCCTCAACAGCAGGCAAGTGTCCACTTTATCACGCGTGTCGGCTTCGGTATGCCACCACCATCCTCCACCGCTTCCCGGAGAGTGGCTGGTACGAATGCCCGGCTCCACGCGAAAGGCGAAATGCAAAGGAATACCACATCCCCAGAACGACTGATCGCCCCCTTTACCCAATGGAGTGATACGCCGTGCCGCTGTGCCGGTTTCGTGAATAATCGCCTGATTGAGAAAGTCGAATGATTCAGCTCCGCTGGCATTCACCACCACCTCCGTCGCATCTTTACAGCCGGGAGAGTCGACATTGATATGTGCGATGCACTTCTGCTGTAACTCCTCGCGATAGCGATCGGCATACCAGGTCGATCCGCCATAGCGGGCATTAGAATGGCCCGGCCACCAGGCAATACGCAGGCCTCTTTTCATCTGGGGTGAACGATGAAACCAGGCGGCCATTGCCAGGCAGAGTGCGTTACCCGTCGCATTATCCGTCAGACCCTGATGCCATGAGTCATAGTGAGAGGAAAGCAGCACAAATTCGTCGATCTCACCGGGTATATCGACAACAGGCAGGCTACAGTCGACAACATGTACATTAAGCCGGGTCACTAACCGTGCGGTAACAGGGTGGGCCTGCCGATCAAGATTTTCCAGTAACGATCGGCCCTGTCTTTGATTGATACAGACTACCGGCAGGGAAGGGTAGCGTATACCATCGTCGGGAACAGGCGTTCCCCAGATGGGGCCAACGGTCTCTTCATGCAGTGCTTCTTCTGCCGAACCCCAGATATGCACCAGCCCAAGTGCCCCGGCGCGACATAGCTGTTGCACATAGTCCTCCAGGCCGCGATCGGCGACTACGATCCTGCCCCGAACGGTATTCTGCCAGGCAGCAAGCTCGCTGTCGGGAAGGGTCTCCTGCGATCGGCTGTCATAATAAAGAGGGCCAGCGATCCCTTCAGGGCAATGAGCAGAAAAGGAGCGCGTTTTAGCGCTCGCCTGCCAGTGCGGAAAGTCGGGCAGTTCCAGCGTGCCCAGAACGGGATCGCTCAGCAATAACGGACAGATTTCACGACGGGGCGTAAGACCGAGTGCGGAAAGCTGTTCTATAAGACTATCCGCTGCACGCTCCGCATCAACGCTGCCGGACAGCCGATGCAGAGGCTCAAAAGCATCCAGCAGCCCCTCCATCAGCGGTAGCAGTACGTCCGTATCGGCATCAGAATGGAGAGGAAATGCGGCGTTCTCCGGCTTATTGAGCGGCATCGGATGCCTTAACTGGCGTCACCTTCATCTCGATATCGCCAAAATAGTGCTGCTTGATCTTCTCCCACGTTCCATCAGCCACAATCTTCGCCAGCCCCTGATTGAGCAGGGTCAGGGTTTTCTCATCGCCCTTGCGAACGCCGTAAGCGGAACCTCTGCTAAAGAGCACGTCATCACGCACTTCCGGCCCGGTCAGGGTAAAATCCTTCCCTTCCGGCTTTTGCAAAAACCCAAAGGTCACCGCTACGGCTGGCGCAAGCGACCCGTCGAGCCTGCCCGCCGCTAAATCCTGATAAATCACATCCTGGTCAGGATAGGTCTTGACCACGACACCGGCTGGTGCCCAGTATTTATTCGCATACATCTCCTGAATCGAACCCTGCTGTACGGCAATGTTTTTGCCTTTAAGCGATTCTGGGGTAGGCAGCAGATTCACCCCTTTACGGGCAACCAGCTGAGAGGGGATGTGGAAGATGAAATCACTGAAGTCGATCGATTTTTTCCGCTTCACGGTAGCACCCAGCGGTGAGATAAAATCAACCTTCTTCGCCAGCAGCGAGGGGATCTCAGCATCAAAGCTGCTAACCACGTATTCGCACTTCACCTCTACGGCTTTGCATACGGCATTGGTAATATCGATTTCAAAGCCGGTTGGCTTGCCGTTGACATCGCGGAACTGAAAAGGCGGGTAGGTGAGATCTGCGCCGACGCGAAGTGTTTCACCTGCTGCCATAGCGGACGAACAACTCAGGGCCAGTGCGGCCAGCATGACTATTCGGGATTTGATCATGACTTTTCTCCTGCCGCATTCGTTTGTGACTGCCATTGCGTAAATTCATCTCTTACCGCTCGTAGCGTATCTGCATCATGACAAAGATCGAATGTCGTCATGGCCAGCGCTTTGGCTGCGGTTATCATCGTCGCCAGGCCAGCCGGGGATCCCGCAGCGACGGCAAATTCCGGCGTATGCGGCGTAACATCGCCGATGCGCAAATAGGGGTGGATTGCCGCAGTGACCTGACTCACGTTGCCAATATCCGACGAGCCCACGCCGCCGCCCGCGGGCGGATCGTTACTCTCCACGCCCAGCAGCGCAAGATTACGGGTGAAGCTGGCTGCCAGCGCCAGATTATTATTGCGCTCGGCATATACCAGCCCTTCCTCAATTTCTACCCGCGCACCGGTCATTTCAGCGGCGCCGGTCACCGCGGCATAGACTTTACGACGCACCTCTGCCAGCCCGCCGACCGTTGCGGCGCGCAGGATAAATTTTGCTTCAGCATAGGCGGGAACAATATTTGCTGCGCTGCCGCCGTGGGTGATAACACCGTGCACGCGAACATCATCGGTAAAGAACTGACGCAGTGCGTTAATACCGTTAAAGCTGTGGATCACCGCATCCAGCGCGCTAATGCCCAGCTGCGGTGCCGAGGCAGCGTGAGCCGCCTTACCAAAGAACTTAAAGGTCGCGTCGTAACAGGCCAGCGCACCGCGCACCACCATGTTTTTTTCACGCGGGTGAAACATCATCACCGCATCAATACCTTCAAAAACGCCTTTTTCCACCATGATAATTTTGCCGCCTCCGTCTTCCTCCGCAGGCGTGCCAATTACCTCAATGCGGCCCGTAAAGTCGACGTCAGCAGCTTTGAGCGCCAGCGCGGCCGCTACCGAGGCGGTACCGATCAGGTTATGACCACAGGCATGGCCCAGCTCCGGCAGCGCATCATATTCGGCGAGTAAAGCGATAGTAGGGCCGCCAACGCCCTTTTGCCAGCTGGCCCGAAAGGCCGTTTCCAGCCCGGCCGTCCCGGTTTCAATGGTGAATCCCGCTTCACGCAGGGGAGCGATAAGTTCGCCAGCGGAGCGGTGCTCCTGAAAGCTCAGTTCCGGATTCTTATGCAGACTCAGGGCCAGGCTGTGCAGCGTATCGCCAGCCGCGTCGACGGCATTAATAATTTTATCCTTCTGCGCGCTAATGGTGCGTTCAGACATGTTTTTTCCCCAATCAGGTGCATGTAAATTCTGTAAAACCAGACAGTTATACAGATATAGGCTTTTTTACAGTCAATTCCCAATTGAGCTTTTTTATCACTTGCGTCTCCAGGCCAAAAATTATTTTATGGGGGGCAGAAGTCAGCGGGGGGGAAGCATCATGAATGAGAAAGACTGGTTAATTATTCGTACCGTCTGGCAGTATAAAAATATCACCCGGGCAGCCGGGGAACTTTTTACCTCGCAGCCCGCACTGAGCTATCGTCTCAAACAGATCGAGCGAAAACTCAATATCCGACTTTTTGAACAGAGCGGGCGGGGTTTGACCTTTACGGCTCAGGGGCGCTATCTGGCCCAACATGCCGAAACCGTCATCAGCCAGTTTCAGCAGCTCAGGAACACGCTGCAAAGGCTGGACGGCCCTCAGCAGGGAGAGCTGCGTATTGGCTCATCGAGTAATTTTGCCGCCTGGCGCCTGCCAGCGTTGCTATCCATGTTTAGCGAACGTCACCCCGATATCAGCGTCAGGCTGGAGAGCGGCCTGAGTGAAGAGATCTTTCTGAAGCTACAGCGTGGAGAGATCCATCTGGCGCTGGTTAAAGACGACTACGGCTGGAAAGAGGGCAGGCGGCTGGTCGATGAAGATGATTTCTATCTGATTAGTCGGGGGCCGGTCGATCTCACGCAGCTTCCGCGGCTGCCGCAAATAAAAATTAACCATGGCGGTCATACCACCGGGCTGATAGAGCGATGGTGGAATGCGAGCTATTCGCAGGCACCCCGCGTAACCATGCGGGTGGATAAGCTGGAAGTCTGCCTGGCAATGGTGGAACAGGGGCTGGGCTATGCGATTGTTTCCAGCTACCGTCCGCTGCCCGATACCCTGTGCAGGATGCCGATTGAGGTGGCGGGAGAACCTCTTAAGAGCCGGACCTGGCTGCTTTACCGACACGCCAGCACGGAGGCGCCGGTGATATTGCCCTTTGTTGAGCTTTTTAACTGAGGGAGATGAAAGATTCTCAACTTCCGGATGAGCACTCGACTTTCGCTGGCCATCACGTTATCTTTGGCTGTCTGGATGTCTAAACGTATAAATGGTGAGTTGAGGAAGTAGGTTATGCCAATCAGGGTACCCGATGAATTACCCGCGGTGAATTTTCTGCGCAATGAGAATGTTTTTGTCATGACCTCATCGCGTGCCAGTATTCAGGAAATCCGTCCGCTGAAGGTACTGGTGCTGAACCTGATGCCGAAGAAGATTGAGACGGAAAATCAATTTTTGCGTCTGCTTTCCAATTCTCCTTTGCAGATCGATATTCAACTGTTGCGCATCGACAGCCGCGAGTCGCGCAATACGCCAATGGAGCATCTGAATAACTTCTACTGTAATTTTGAAGATATACAGCACGATAACTTTGATGGTTTGATCGTGACGGGCGCTCCGCTGGGGCTGGTCGATTTTAATGATGTGGCGTACTGGCCGCAGATCCAGCGGGTTCTGCACTGGGCTAAAGAGCATGTGACCTCAACGCTATTTGTCTGCTGGGCGGTTCAGGCGGCGCTGAATATTCTCTATGGCATTCCTAAGCAAACGCGGGAAACCAAGCTGTCAGGCGTTTATGAGCACCAAATTTTGCATCCGCACGCGCTGCTGACGCGGGGGTTTGATGATACTTTTCTGGCCCCGCATTCGCGCTATGCAGATTTCCCCACCCAGCTGCTGCGTGATTACACCGATCTGGATATTTTCGCCGAGTCTGAGCAGACCGGGGCCTATCTGTTTGCCAGTAAGGATAAGCGTCTGGCTTTTGTCACCGGTCATCCCGAATACGATGCGCTAACGCTGGCAGGTGAGTTCCACCGCGATTACGAGGCGGGCCTGAACCCGGAAGTCCCTTATAATTATTTCCCGCAGGATGATCCGACGCTGCCACCGCGGTTCAGCTGGCGCAGCCATGGGAATCTGTTGTTTTTGAACTGGCTGAATTATTACGTTTACCAGATAACCCCGTACGATTTACGTCATATGAATCCAACGCTTGAGTAATGGGCTGTAGGGGCTGCGATATCTGCTGTGCCGGTGGATAATCCCTGCCCGCCGCTCCCTGAGAGCAGCATCCCTGCTGCCCTCGCCCGGCCCTCCGTCTCCGCCGCAGCGCTGCGGAATGCCCGTCAACCGCAGGGATTATCCACCTCTCAGGCTCCTGTAGTGCTGTGAGGAAAACCCTACAACAGTGCTTTGAGCAAAACCCGACAGTTTTCCGCAGGTTTCTGCGTCACTTTCAATAAAACCTACAGTCTTCTGGCGGGCACTCCAGTTTCGTCCCAATTTTGTATGGAATGGTCTCAAATACGCTATTTGCACTCCGCACTATTCGGATCTGCTTTGCACAAGCGCCATGGTTGTTTACTGCCGTCCACTGCGCCAAAGCGGTCAGAACGCTTACGGCCACAGGCAATATAGACCTCCGGGTACCTGTTCGGTTTTCAGTCACACAAGCCCTGTAAGAGCAGATTATGGCTGAACATTAGCATCCTCCATTGCCACTTAAACCCTGAGTATCGCCTGGCGGGTGGTGTTGAATTCAGCGTGCCACTACACTGACACTATTTCCTCCGTGAGGCCGCACCGCTTTCTGAGGCTGAGCAGTTATCTTACCAACCCGTTCCTCGCCAGCCTTTCAGATACTTAGAATGGCCATCAATATTACTCATGGAACGGAATTCCCCCCTGTTTCACTCAGTTGAAGCAGCGGCTCCGTTGACCCACGACGGGAGGCGTTGCCGCCTGGCCAGACTGAAATCATTACCATCAGGAGCATGACATGTGTGGAATTGCAGCACTGTACGGAACCAGTGACGCGGGCAAGGTTGAACTTATGTTAAGTAAAATCCAGCACAGGGGACCGGATGAAACACATGCAACGGTGACTGAACGCTGCTCTTTTGGCATAAATCGCCTGAGTATCATGGATATAGATGGTGGTTCACAGCCATTCCACATCGCAAACGGCACGGTACACCTGGTGTGTAACGGCCAGATATACAATCATGCCGCGTTACGCGCAGACCTGGAAAATGACGTCATTTTCAGCTCAGGGTCTGATGTAGAAGTCATTGCTCATCTTTATCATCAGTATGGTGCTGAGCTACTTCCCCGGCTGGATGGCATGTTCGCTTTTTTTATTTATGACCAGCACAGACAGGACTTTCTTGCCGCCAGGGACAGATTTGGCATAAAACCGCTTTACTATCTTCAACGGGATGGGGCCTGGTTCTTTGCTTCTGAAATTAAGGCACTGCAGGCGCTCAGCGAAGATGCTGCACTGATTAAAGAACTCCCGCCGGGCTGGATGGCAACGTCTGAGGGGATCCGTCCCTGGTTTGATATTAACATAAGCATGCGCCGCTCTGTGCCCGATACACGCCTCGTGCGCGCGCTGCTCGAAGCGTCGGTGGAAAAACACATGCAGGCCGATCCCCAGGTGAAATTCGGCGTATTTCTGTCCGGCGGACTGGATTCAAGTATTATTGCTGCCCTGGCGGCACGTCACCGGCAGGATCTGGTGGCCTTTACCATCGGTATGCCGGGTTCACCGGACACCATCGCCGCGCGTCAGGTTGCCAGTCACCTCGGTATAAGGCTTGTCGAGTGTAGTTTTACCGTGACACAGGCTTTGGCGCAGCTCCGGTGTGCAGTTCAGGTCACAGAGTCATACAATTCAGTGATGGTGCTTGAGGGGCTGATGACAATGCAACTGGCCCAGGCTGCGGCAGAGGAGGGGATAAAGGTAATATTATCGGGCGAAGGCGCAGATGAAATATTCGCGGGCTACGGGCTGCTGCGGCGCGTTCCACCCGCCCGTCTTTCCGGCCAGCTCAAACAATTACTGGGTCATCTCCACAAGACAGAGTGCCGACGTTTGGATCGCGCCACTATGGCCTGTAGCGTTGAAGCCCGTGTACCTTTCCTCGATCCGCTGCTGGTGGAATATGCTGTTAACCTGCCCGCGTCAGGTCTGATCCAGAAAAGCAGCCAGCGGCCGACCGAAAAATGGTTACTGCGCGAAGCCTGCCGGGATTTACTGCCCGAAAACATTCTGCAGCGGGTAAAACTGGCCTTCGATCACGGCAGCGGCATCCTGGCGCTGCTTGATACCCTGGCAGACAGGGTCACTGACGCTGCATTTGAAGAAACGCGCTATCGCTATCCGGCTGCACGTATTGCCAATAAGCCGACGCTGGTCTTTTACTTTATCTGGCGCGATATCTTTGGCGAAACGGGTGGTGCGGGGTCATTTGAGCTTTGCGGCCACTATCCGGTGATGCAGGAAATGATAGATAAACGTACGTCTGAAACAGGTGGAACCGGTGAGTGTGAAGCAGACATCGCCCCGCTCCTTACTGAATGGACTCATCATGCGGCACCGCTGCACAAATCCCGTCCCTGATCATTCGCAGGGGGACAGGAATCTCCGGCTGACAAAGGACATCTGCTTCTGCGTTCCCGGCCCCGCACAGGGGGATGGTATGCCGTAAGGGTTCCGCGGATTGACCAGCCTGAGCGTGTACGCATTGACCTTTGTCGAGACTGTATCAACGTCGAGATGAAACTGATTACATAACGGCAGGATACCCAGACCACTGCGGTGTATGTTCCTGGCCTGATAGTCATCCATCGGGTTCTTCGTCGGGTACATCAGGGCAGGAAGCGGGAGAGGCTCAGACCGGGATACCTTCTTCGCTGACTGCCCGTGCTGCTGCGGTTCGGCACTTGTCCGCTATTCATCTGGGCTTCTATGATATGTATCGGTTCCTAAGGGTGTGGCGGCTCACCGTCTCCTGACCGGTCGCCCTGGCGCAATAACGCGGGCACCGCGAACCAGTAGGTGTCCTGCATACTGGCATAGCAAATCGCGCCCGTTGTTGTTTTGTCTCCGTGATGCCCGAGGCCAATATCAACCCGTTCTTCCCGCCACATAAAACCACTTTTTTTCTTAATGGGTAGTTTAAGGGGGATAACGTAATCGGGGTTTAAAGCCCAACCGTGCGAGATCGTACGCTAAGTGCATTTTTTGAGCAGATTGAGCGAGTAAAGATAACGAGAGTTTTGTTTACTCTTTCCGCTGATGCCAGTAGTCATGCGGTTTTCGGCATATTTTATGTTAATAAACCCGTTAATCAGATCAACGTAAATCTGACTGACCATGCCACGACTTTACGGACTAAAAATCCTATGGCCAGGTTTTTATCATACGTTTCCGTTTAACTGGGCTTCAAACGCCGTTTACCCCCATGTCAGGGGCTGCCTCGATCATACCCACTGTTTTTGGCTAATCCGCTTAGCCACATCAAACAACAAAGAAACTATCAATGGCTTAAATTACAGCCAGTACATTGCAAAAGGAATATCCTGAACCGCTTCAACCTACAGCGAGCATATTGTAAAAGGCCCCTCCCGTAGGCGATACCCCCGAACTTTGCAGCCCCCCGGCCTTTGCAGCACCGGGCCCTAACCGCAGGCGACCCCCCGGACCTTCGCAGCACCGGACACCCCGGCCAACTTCAGAGCCCTTTCCCCTGCTTTTTTCTACTCATCCCCGGCCCGAACGCATTGACCCTGACGCCCCCAGGACGCAATCCCCTTATATGAAAACCCCTTCCTTTCATAAATAAACTTTATTAATCCGAAAATCATAAAGTTACAACACTCGCTCATTAAAAATGGAAATAGTTTTTGATTTAAGAAATCGAATGATTATATTTGGAACAGCCGGTCAATAAATACACAGCGGCAAAACAGGCCCGCGTCGGGACGCAGGCAAACAGCTTAGATGACGGGAGTGGAGCAATGACACAACAGGTTATCAGCCGGGAACTGGCGTTCCAGCGCACTTTTGGCAGGGCCGAAAAAGAGATTCTTACCGATGAGGCCATCGACTTTCTTAGCGCGCTGGTGGCGCAATTCAGCCCCCAGCGGAAGGCGTTACTGGAAGAAAGAGAACGAACGCAGGCGCGTTATGACGACGGTGAACTTCCAGGCTTTCTTTTGGAAACCGATTCCATTAAAAATGGCGACTGGAAAATCCGCCCGATTCCAACCGATCTTCAGCGTCGCCGGGTGGAAATTACCGGGCCCGTTGAACGCAAAATGATCATCAATGCGTTAAACGCCAACGTTGACGTCTTTATGGCAGATTTTGAGGACTCGCTGGCGCCCAGCTGGGAAAAAGTGATAGAGGGACAAATCAATCTGCGTGATGCAGTCAACGGCACCATCAGCTACAGCAATGAGGCGGGCAAAATCTATCAGCTCAAGCCCGATCCGGCGGTGCTGGTATGCCGCGTCCG
Organism: Erwinia sp. PPS120; assembly: GCF_047918655.1. Lineage (GTDB taxonomy): Bacteria > Pseudomonadota > Gammaproteobacteria > Enterobacterales > Enterobacteriaceae > Erwinia > Erwinia tasmaniensis_A. Next base: position 10,110 of record NZ_JBLREF010000014.1, read on the forward strand.
TGGCCTGCATCTGCCGGAAAAGCACGTCACCTGGCAGGGCGAGCCGATCCCCGCCAGCCTGTTCGACTTTGCGCTCTACTTCTTCCATAACGTTGAGGCCCTGCTGGCGAAAGGCAGCGGGCCCTACTTCTACCTGCCAAAAACCCAGAGCTGGCAGGAGGCCGCATGGTGGCATCGCGTCTTTAGCTACGCTGAAGATCGTTTCAGCCTGCCGCGCGGCACCATCAGGGTCACGCTGCTGATTGAAACGCTGCCCGCCGTATTTCAGATGGACGAAATCCTGTTTCATCTTCGCGACCATATCGTCGGTCTCAACTGCGGCCGCTGGGATTACATCTTCAGCTACATCAAAACCCTGAAAAACCACCCGGATCGCGTCCTGCCCGACCGCCAGCTGGTGACGATGGATAAAGGGTTTCTTGATGCCTACTCCCGCCTGCTGATTAAAATCTGCCACCGACGCGGCGCTTTTGCGATGGGCGGCATGGCGGCGTTTATCCCCAGCAAAGATGCCGAACGCAATCAGTGGGTACTTAACCGCGTGCGGGCTGACAAAGCACGTGAGGCGGCTAACGGACACGATGGTACCTGGATCGCCCATCCGGGACTGGCGGACGCCGTTATGACGCTCTTCAGCGACGCGCTGGGCGACAGGCAAAACCAGCTCGACGTGCTGCGCGAGGACGATCCCCCGATTACCGCGGAACAGCTGCTGGAACCCTGTGCCGGTGAGCGCACGGAAGCGGGGATGCGCGCCAACATCCGCGTGGCAGTGCAATACATCGAGGCCTGGATCTCGGGTAACGGCTGCGTGCCGGTTTACGGCCTGATGGAAGATGCCGCGACGGCTGAAATCTCCCGTACCTCAATCTGGCAGTGGATCCGCCATGGCAAAACGCTGCAAAGCGGCGAGGTGGTCACCGCTGCGCTGTTCCGCCAGATGCTGGCAGAAGAGATGCGCGTCATTCAGGAGGAGCTGGGGGACCAGCGCTACTGTCAGGGGCGCTTTAGCGAAGCGGCCGACCTGATGGAACACATAACCACTGAATCCGGATTGATCGAATTCCTGACGCTGCCGGGTTATCGCTTACTTCACTGATCTCCCCCTTTAATCAAAAAGAGGCACCCGCTATGACTTCTCGTACCCAACAGACTGAGCAGATAGAACAGAGCTGGCAAACCGCACGCTGGGAGGGCATTACCCGCCCGTATAGCGCAGAGGAGGTGGTAAAACTGCGGGGATCGATCGTCCCGGCCTGTACGCTGGCACAGCTCGGCGCGGAAAAACTCTGGTCGCTGCTGAACGGCGGCGCGAAGAAGGGCTACATCAACAGCCTGGGCGCGCTCACCGGCGGGCAGGCGCTCCAGCAGGCGAAAGCGGGCATTGAGGCTGTCTATCTCTCCGGGTGGCAGGTGGCAGCGGATGCTAACCTCGCTGGCAGCATGTATCCCGACCAGTCCCTCTACCCGGCCAACTCGGTGCCGAACGTGGTCGAACGAATCAATAATACCTTTCAGCGCGCTGACCAGATCCAGTGGGCCAGCGAAATAGCGCCGGAGGATCCGCGCTACGTCGATTACTACCTGCCCATCGTGGCCGACGCCGAGGCGGGATTTGGCGGCGTGCTCAACGCATTTGAGCTGATGAAAGCGATGATCCAGGCCGGTGCCGGCGGCGTCCATTTTGAAGATCAGCTCGCCTCCGCAAAGAAGTGCGGCCATATGGGCGGTAAAGTATTAGTGCCAACCCAGGAAGCGATCCAGAAGCTGGTGGCGGCCAGGCTGGCAGCCGACGTGATGGGCGTGCCGACGGTGCTGATAGCGCGTACCGATGCCGACGCCGCCGACCTGATCACCTCTGACTGTGACCCGTACGACGGCGAATTTATTACCGGCGAGCGCACGCCGGAAGGATTCTTCCGTACGCGGGCCGGAGTGGATCAGGCGATCAGCCGTGGGCTGGCCTACGCGCCCTATGCTGACGTGCTGTGGTGCGAAACCTCCACGCCCGACCTGGCGGCGGCGAAGCGCTTTGCGGAGGCCATCCATGCGCGCTTCCCCGGAAAACTGCTGGCCTATAACTGTTCGCCCTCGTTTAACTGGAAGAAAAATCTTGATGACTGCACCATCGCGCATTTCCAGCAGTCGCTGGCGGAGATGGGCTATCGCTTCCAGTTTATTACCCTGGCAGGCATCCACAGCATGTGGTTCAACATGTTCGACCTGGCGCAGGCTTACGCGCAGGGCGAGGGGATGCGCCACTACGTTGAAAAAGTGCAGCAGCCGGAATTTTCCGCGCGCGAGCAGGGCTACAGCTTCTCCTCGCACCAGCAGGAGGTGGGCACCGGCTACTTCGACAGCGTCACCACCATTATTCAGGGGGGCGTCTCCTCCGTGACCGCGCTGACTGGCTCAACCGAAGAGCAGCAGTTCTGACTGAGACAGCGGGCGCTTCAGGCGTATCTGCGCCAGACGTGTCTTAGCGGCCGCAGTGGTGATGGATTTCAGGCATACCCGCACCTGATATCTCAGCGCCGCAGACGTGACGCATTGCAAACGTCATCGCGCCTGAGCGGCTGACCCAAAGCAGCCGGTCAGACGGGGTAGAGGGGGAGCTATGGCACACCTGGAAACGCTGGTCGCTCAAACCATTCTTCAGGGGTTCGATGCGCAGTATGGACGCTTTCTGGATATCACGGCGGGCGCTCAGCACCGTTTCGAGCAGGCTGACTGGATGGCCGTGCAGGCGGCGATGAAAGCGCGTATTCATCTGTACGATCGCCACGTCGGGCTGGTGGTTGAGCAACTGCGCTGCATCACCGGCCAGCAGGCCTTTGACGGTGGTTTTCTGCTGCGGGTAAAGGCGCTGTACACCGATATGCTGGCCGACTACCCGCGTTTTGAGATCGCCGAAAGCTTCTTCAATTCGGTTTACTGCCGTCTGTATGGCCATCAGCTTCTGACGCCCGAGCGGCTGTTTATTTTCAGCTCCCAGCCCGAGGGGCGCTTCCGCGCGATCCCGCGTCCGCTGGCAAAAGAATTTTGCGCTGAAAACGGCTGGACGTCGCTGCTGGAAGGCGTGCTGAGCGAGCTACCCCTGCGTCTGCCCTGGCAGGACAGGACGCGGGACATTGCTTATGTCGTCGCGCATCTGCATGAAAATTTCCCGGCGCAGGAGCTGGCGTCAGGGCGGTTGCAGGTTTTTCAGGAGCTTTTCTACCGCAACAAAGCCGCCTGGCTGATAGGCAAACTGCATCTGCCCTCCGGCGTGTATGCCTTCCTCCTGCCGCTGCATCGCAGCGAGGCGGGGGAGCTGCTGATTGACACCTGCCTGACCCGCAAGCGTGAAGCCAGCATCGTCTTTGGCTTCGCCCGCGCTTACTTTATGGTCTATGCCCCGCTGCCTGCGGCGCTGGTGGCGTGGCTGCGGGAGATCCTGCCGGAGAAAACTACCGCCGAGCTGTATATGGCTATCGGCTGTCAGAAGCATGGCAAAACGGAGTGCTATCGCGAATATCTCACTGCGATCGCCACCACCCAGGACAGGTTTATGATTGCGCCCGGCGTCAGAGGGCTGGTGATGCTGGTATTTACCCTGCCGGGCTACGATCGGGTGTTCAAAGTGATTAAGGATCGGTTTGCCCCGCAGAAGGAGGTGACCCCGGAGCGGGTGCGGCAGTGCTACCAGCTGGTGAAGGAGCACGATCGGGTAGGCAGGATGGCCGACACGCAGGAGTTTGAACACTTCGCCATTGAGCGCGCGCGAATAAGCGATGAGCTGCTGACTGAAATGCAGGCGATCGCCGGGAAGCTACGCATTGACGGCGACAGGCTGATTATCAGCCACCTTTATCTGGAACGACGGATGACGCCGCTTAACCTCTGGCTGGAGCAGGCCAGCGGGCAGCAGCGGCGCGAGGCCATTGAGGAGTATGGGAATGCGGTCAGGCAGCTGGCGGCGGCCAATATTTTTCCTGGCGACCTGCTGTATAAGAACTTTGGCGTCACCCGCCATGGCCGGGTGGTGTTTTACGATTATGACGAGATCAGCGCGATGACGGAGGTGAACTTCCGCGATATCCCGGCGGCCCGCTACCCGGAAGATGAGCTGAGTCACGAGCCCTGGTATAGCGTGTCGCCGGAGGATATTTTCCCGGAGGAGTTTCGTCACTATCTCTGCGCCGATCCGGCCATCGCCGCGCTGTTTGATGAGATGCACAGCGAGCTGTTTAGCGCGGCCTACAGCAGCGCATCCGCGAAGGCCATATAGAGGATGTCTACGCCTATCGCCGTCGGCAGCGCTTCTGTCAGCGCTACGCTGCGCCAACCGCCTCACGCGCCAGCGTGGTAATCCGCGCGTAATCGCCCGCCTCCAGTGCGCTGGCGGGCACCAGCCAGGATCCGCCGATACAGAGCACGCTTTTCAGCGCCAGATAGTCGCGGAAGTTGGCAGGAGAGATCCCCCCGGTGGGGCAGAAACGCACCTGTGGGAAGGGACCGGCGATGGCCTGGAGCGCCTTAACGCCGCCGTTAGCCTCGGCCGGGAAAAATTTAAACTCACGCAGGCCATGATCCATGCCCAGCATCAGCTCTGAAACGGTGCTGATCCCCGGGATCAGAGGGATCGTTCCGGCGCAGGCGGTGTCGAGCAGCGCCGGGGTCAGGCCGGGACTGATGGCGAACTGCGCGCCCGCCTCCGTCACCTGGCGCAGCTGTTGCGGATTGATGACGGTTCCGGCCCCAACGATCGCCTCAGGCACTTCCCGGGCGATGGCGCGAATCGCCTCCAGGGCGCAGGCGGTGCGCAGGGTTACCTCCAGCACGCGCACGCCACCCGCGACCAGCGCCCGGGCCATCGGCACCGCATGCTCCAGCCTGTTCAGGACAATCACCGGTACGACCGGACCGGCGGTCAGGATAGTTTCAGCACTCGTTTTCCAGTTTTTCATCTGATGGTTCCCTTAAAATTTGATGCAGCAGGCGCCCTGTTCGGCCCCGGAAAGCTGGCTGCGCAGCGCGCCAAACAGCTCGCGGCCACAGCCAGTATGTTCTGTGCTGAGATCGGGCTGATCGGCGTCACGTGCGGCCAGCGCCGCGTCACTCACCAGCAGCGTTAGCTCGCCCGTGCGGCCATCCACCCGGATGCGATCGCCATTGCGCACTTTCGCCAGCATACCGCCAGTAAAGGCTTCCGGCGTAACGTGAATGGCGGAAGGTACCTTACCCGATGCGCCGGAAAGACGTCCATCGGTCACCAGCGCCACGCTAAATCCGCGATCCAGCAGCACGCCCAGCGGTGGCATCAGCTTGTGCAGCTCCGGCATACCGTTGGCCTGCGGACCCTGAAAGCGCACCACCACCACGCAGTCCTTATTCAGCTCGCCCGCCTCGAACGCGGGCTGGATATCGTGCTGACTGTTAAACACCACGGCGGGAGCTTCAATCAGCTGATGGTCTGCCGGGACGGCGGAGGTTTTCATCACCGCGCGGCCCAGATTCCCCGACATCACCTTTGTCCCGCCGTGCTGTTCAAACGGTCCTGCCACGCGGGCAATCACCTTATCGTCCAGCGATGCCGTCGGACCGTCGCGCCATGCCAGCTGACCCTTTTCGAGCCATGGCTCCTGGGTATAGCGTTCAAGACCGTAACCGGCCACGGTATTGACCTCGTTATGCAGCAGCCCATGGTCAAGCAGCTCGCGAACAACCAGCGCGACGCCACCCGCCGCGTGGAACTGGTTAATATCCGCCGGGCCGTTAGGGTAAATCCGACACAGCAATGGCACCGCTTCTGACAGCCCGGAGAAGTCGTCCCAGTTAATCAGTATGCCTGCGGCCTGCGCCATGGCAACCAGATGCATGGTCAGATTTGTCGAGCCGCCGGTTGCCAGCAGTCCAACAATGCCGTTAACGATGACTTTCTCATCCACCAGCCTGCCAACGGGCATATAGCTGCCCGCGCTGCTGGTCAGACGGGTAACCTGGCGGGCAGCGGCATCGGTCAGCGCCTCGCGCAGTGGCGTATCAGGATGCACAAAAGAGGCGCCGGGCAGATGCAGCCCCATCATCTCCATCACCATCTGGTTGGCGTTGGCGGTGCCATAAAAGGTACAGGTGCCGATACCATGATAGGAAGCCGCTTCGGCGTCAAGCAGGGCGCGGCGATCGACCTTACCTTCCACATAGAGCTGGCGAATGCGGACTTTCTCCTTATTGGGCAGGCCGCTGTTCATCGGGCCAGAGGGAATGAACACCGCCGGAAGATGGCCAAAGGAGAGTGCGGCCATCACCAGGCCGGGGACAATTTTGTCGCAGATACCGAGGAACAGCGCCCCGTCGAACATATTATGAGAGAGGCCTACCGCGGCAGACATCGCGATGATATCGCGGCTCATCAGCGACAGCTCCATCCCGTCCTGGCCCTGGGTCACGCCGTCGCACATCGCCGGTACGCCGCCAGCGACCTGGCCAACCGCCCCCACCTCGCGCAGCGCACGCCGGATTTTCTCCGGGTAGTGCTCGTAGGGCTGGTGGGCGGAGAGCATATCGTTATAGGCGGTAATGATGGCGATATCGCTGTGAACCATATTCTTCAGCGCCGCCTTATCATCCGGCTGGCAGGCCGCAAACCCGTGGGCCAGGTTGCCGCAGGTGAGCATGGATCGGTGAACGGTATGGTCGCGCGCAGCGTCGATACGGGCGAGGTAGCGGCTGCGGGTGGCGGCAGAGCGTTTAATAATACGCTGGGTAACGCGGTTTAGCGTGCTGTTGAGAAGGTTCATTGCCCGGCTCCCCTGAGGAAAAAGCATAATGCCCGGCCTGTTTGTTACCGGTAACATTTGGTGATGACTATTGTTGTAGGAAAGTTCGCCACGTGCAATCGGAAGCGATAACCAATCGACCTCTTTATGATCTTGTGCAAGTTTTCGTGCAGCAGATATCAAAGGGGCACATGCCGACGCTATCTGGGCTAATGTGACAGCGGCCTCATAAATGCATTTAGGATCAATAACGCATTCAGTAGTGGCAATTTATCAAAAATACTTCAATATTCTTGAGGTTTACTGCTGCTCCGCTCGCCAGCGTGCGGGGCGATTCGCTACTAATTACAGGTTGAGGAATTGACTCTTGGCTTCCGCCGTCACTGACAATGCACCGAATACTCTGCTGGAAGGATCGATACTGCGCTCCCTGCTGAAAATCGCCATACCGGTTATTTTATCTAATCTTTTACAGTCCGGGTATATCACGGTGGACGCGTTCTGGGTTGGGCGCCTGGGCGATAAGGCCGTGGCGGCGATCTCGGTCAGTCAGCCGATCTTCTTTCTGGCTTTTGCGATGGGAATTGGCCTGAGCGTGGCCGGGTCTACGCTGGTGGCCCAGTGCATCGGCGCCGGGCTGCAACGCCTCGCCGATGAGATTGCCGCTCAGGTGCTGCTGCTGGCGTGGCTGTTTGCACTTCCCGTCTCGCTGGCAGGCGAGCTGCTGGCCCCGTGGATCCTGCACCGGCTGGGAACCGAGGCGGATGTGATGGCTGCAGCGCTCAGCTTTTTGCGCATCACCCTGGGCGGCCTGGTCTTTACCTTTGGTTTTTCAATGCTGCAATCGCTGATGCGCGGAGCAGGGGAAGTGCGTATCCCGCTGTTAATCACCCTCGGCACGCTGATCCTTAATGCGGTTATCGCGCCGCTGTTTATCTTCGGCTGGGGCATTATCCCCGCTTTTGGCGTGACCGGGGCGGGTATCGCGACGCTGATCAACCAGTGCCTTGCGATGGGGGTGGGGCTGCTCTTTGCACGCTATGGCCGGGTGGGGATCACCATTCACCTGCGGGCGATGAAGCCCCGGCTGGAAACCATCAGCCGCGCGTTTCGCCTCGGGCTGCCATCATCCATTGAGCTGGTGACCTATGCGCTGAGCGCCAACGTGATGATGTTTATGGTGACGCTGCTGGGCACGGTGGTGACCGCATCCTACGGGGTGGTTAACAATATTAATGCGCTGGTTATCGTCCCGGCGATTGGCATGTCGATAGCCACCTCTGCGCTGGTTGGGCAGAACATTGGGGCCGGGCAGTTTGAGCGCGCCCGCGCCATCGGACGCCTGAGCGCGATCATTTCGTTTTGCGGACTGAGCGCCGTCGGCCTGCTGGCATTTGTCTTTGCGCCTTCTCTCATCGCGTTCTTTACGCCCGGTCAGCAGAGCATCATCCATTATGGCTCGCAGTTCCTGCATACCATTGCCCCCAGCTACGGGTTGATTGGCCTGCAAATGGCGCTCTGCGGTACCTTCCGGGCGGCAGGGCGTACCATGACCACTATGACGCTGGCAATGATCTCGCAGTGGCTGGTTCAAATCCCGCTGGCGTGGGTACTGTCGCACAATACCGCGCTGGGTATCGCCGGGCTGTGGTGGGCCTTTCCGCTCACCAACCTGTTTATGGCGGTGATGACCATCCTGTGGTTTAACCGAACGGACTGGCAGAACACACGGGTCATCAAATACGCGACCGCAGACGAGTAGCTTCGCCGGTTATTCTGTGAGCTGATAGCGCTAAGATGCCTCCACCGCCTTGCGGCGGCGGCACGATGATCGCGCGGGCTGATTTGCTGAGATTAACCCGCCGCATCTCTGCGACCGAAGGGCTATTTCAGGATCAGCAGGTTCCCCATCAGATCCTGACGCAGGCGGTTGTCCTGCCCGAAGGTGCAGATGTGAATTTTCACCCGTGCCCTGTCCAGCCGCAACGGGCAGGGCGCAATCTCGGTGATTTTAGCTTTAATACGCAAAATATCGCCGGGCCGCGTCGGCCTGGGCCAGCTAATTTTTTCGACCCCGGTCCCGATAATGCCGTTCGCCAGCGGAAGACTTTTTACCAGCAGATTCATGGTAATTCCCACGGTATGCCATCCGCTGGCGGCCAGGCCATTAAAAATAGAATCCCTCGCCAGCTCGTCGTCCATATGAAAGGGTTGAGGATCGTATTTTTTTGAAAATTCGATGATTTCATCTGCGCCGACGTAATACTCGGCGCTGTGAAACACCTGGCCTACGTTAAGATCGCAAAAATGCAGCCGGAGCGGGGCAGACTCAGTCGCCGCCGCCCGACCTGCTGCCGTCACCGGGTTTCTTGCTGTCGCCGCACTCCCTGCCGTCACCGGGTTTCTTGCTGTCGCCGCACTCCCTGCCGCCAGCGCGTTTCCCGTGGTCGGCGTACTCCCCGGCGCGCCGCTATTACCTCGGCCTGAAGCCATTTTTACCGCATTTTGCCCACGTATGTTCACGATCAAAACCCCTTAAAAGTATCCCCTGAATAACCACGCGTAATACCGCTACGCATTGTTTGTTGCCCGTCCTCTGCTATGAAAAGGCCATCCAGGCCGCCTTTGACTGTCCCGGGCGGAGGCGAAAATTGGCGAACACCTCCGCGCTGCTAAACGATAAGTAGAGGTTAAAATCAAACACCTTTTCAAAGGTCAAACCCGGTGGCTGCACGTAGCTGTGCCCCGGATAAATGCGCACCCCGCCGGGCAGGAGCCTCTTAAGCCGTTCCAGGCTCGAATACATGCTCTCTGCGGCGGCGCGATCGGGGCATAGTCCACACCCCTCAATAAACAGCGTATCGCCGGTAAAAAGCGCCTGACCGATCCAGTAGCAGGTGCTGCCGGGCGTATGGCCCGGCGTGATAATGGGGCGGATCGGAATACCCCCTGCTTCCCAGGCGCACTCTCCGAAAGTGCGCATAGTGGGAACGCGGAACCCCGACGACTCCGCTTCCTGATGTGAGATCCACACCGGGCAGCGATACCGTTCCGCCAGCGGCGCGGCCAGATCGGTATGATCGGGATGGGCATGGGTGATCAGGATCCCCGCAAGCTCTGCGCTGGCCGCCTCCAGCGCCCGTTCATAGGCCGCCATATCCCAGGCCGGATCAATCAGTAACGCCTTTCCCGTGCGCGGATCCCGTACCATATAGCTGTTATTAATAAAGGGATCACGACTTACCTTGATGGTGGTGACCGTAACCTCTGCGGCCAGATTTACAGGGTCACTTTCAGGCTTATTCATGGATAATCACCGGCAGACTCTCAAAGCCGTGCAGAAAGTTGGAGTAGTTACGCGCAGGCTCGCTCAGGACCTCAATACGCCTGAAGCGCCTGAGGATCTCCTGCCAGATAACCGTTAGCTGCATCTCGGCAACCCGGCTGCCGACGCAGGCGTGTACCCCCACGCCAAAGGAGAGATGTCGGCGAATCCGCTCCCGGTCAATGCAAAACGTATCGGGATCGTCGATGGCCGAGGCGTCGCGGTTGCCGGACAGATACCACATCACCACGCGGTCACCCTCGCGGATCGTTTTGCCGCGTATCTCTACATCCCGCGTTGCCACGCGGCTCATAAATGAAATCGGCGTCTGAAAACGCAGGGTTTCCGAAATCATCGGCAGCATAAGCCTGGGGTTGGCCCTCAGCTTCGCCAGCTCCTGGGGATACTTATTCAGCCAGTACAGACTGGCGGAGAGGGTGTTTCGGGTGGTGTCGTTGCCGCCGATAATCAGCAGAACAAGGGTGCCGCGAAACTGCTCCAGCGACATGTCGCGCGTCTCCGGATGATGGGCGAGCATCGAGATCAGGTCATTCCCGGGCGGCGCATGACGGCGCTGCTCCCACAGCGCCTCAAAGGCGTGATAGCACTTAATGGTCTCTTCGGCCTTGTGCTCCCAGCTCTTAACCGGGCCGTGCCCCGGCTCGGCCATCAGCATATCTGACCAGAACGTTAATTTGCGGCGATCCTCAAACGGGAAATCGAACAGCGTCGCCAGCGCCGTTGCCGTCAGCTCCTTGGACACCCGATCCACCCAGTCAAAAGGCTCGCCCACCGGCAGCGCATCCAGGATGCCGCCCGCCCGCTCGCGCAGCAGCGGCTCCATGGTCGCCAGCATTGAAGGCCCCATGCCGGGTGCCACCGCCTTGCGATGCCGGGTATGCTCCGGCGGATCCATGGTGATAAAGCCGATGCTTTTTCGCCGCTCATGGCCCAGCGCTTTTAGCGCGGCATCAAGCTTGTGCTTCTCTTCAAGCGATTTGAGATCGATATTATGCGTGGACGTAAAGTCGCGGTGGTTGGTGCCCACCGCCCGAATGTCGTCCCACAGCGTCAGCGACCAGTAAGGCCCGAATTCACTTTCGGCGGTGAAATGCACCGGATCTTCGCGGCGTAAACGCGCGAAAACCGGTAGTACGGTATCACTGGCGAAACGATCCCTGCGCGCCGGGTTAAGCTGCGCCAGCGGGATGGCGCTGATATCCTCCGCCACAGCCGGTGATTGCTCAGTCATGTTCACTTACCTGTTGATTGAAGGGGGATAAAACCGGTGTCAGACCCGCTGCCGTCGAAGGAAGGGGCGTTGCGCGGCCCGCGACCGCCAGCCGTGAAATGGGGCTGGATGGGGCGTCGGCGACGGCGGCAAGCGTGGCAAGAAAACCGGCCGCCATGCGCTCCGCCGTCTCACGGGTGAAGAGGTCGGTTGCGTACTCCATAATCCCCTCCATGCCGAGCGCCTCACCCGTCGGGGAGAGGTTTTCAAACAGCGTGTAGTAGATATCCCACTTGGCGTTACCGCTGTGCGCAGGCAGCACGCTGGCCTTCAGTCCGGGCACATTGAACAGGGCTGGCGGCGTATTCTGGAGGATCAGCATGGTCTGGAAGAGTGGATAATGCGACGGTGAGCGCACGGGCAGCAGCTCGCTGACCAGTTTCAGATAGGGAATATCCTGGTAGTCATACGCGGTCAGTGCCTGGGTGCGCACCCGATCAAGCACCTCGTTGACCTCCGGGTCACCCGAGGTATCGACGCGCATCACCCACTGGGTCAGGAAGCAGCCCACCAGATCGTTAAGCGCTTCATCGCTGCGCCCGGCTGAAATCGCGCCCAGCGGGATATCGTCGCCCGCGCCCAGCAGGCTGTACCAGATGCCCAGCGCGGCCTGCAATACCATCGACAGCGTCATATTACGCTCGCGCGCCAGCCCGGCCAGACGCTGATGCAGCGCCGGCGTAACCGACAGCGGCAGCATGTTGCCGCGATAGCTCGGTTTGTCCGGGCGGGGGTGATCCAGCGGTAAATTCAGCGTGGCGGGCAGGCCGCTAAGGGTATGCTTCCACCAGCTCAGCTGCTGCGAAAAGAGGCTGGCGGCATCATCGGGATCGCCAAGCAGCCTGCGCTGCCAGACCGCGTAGTCGGCATACTGTACGGGAAGCGGCGGGAATGCCGGCGCCTTACCGGCCAGCCGCGCCTGATAGGCGAGGGTGAGATCCCGCGTCAGCGGTGCCAGTGAAAAGGCGTCGCAGGCAATATGGTGATGCAGCAGTACCAGAATATGGGACTGCGGCCCAAGGCGCAGCACGGAAGGGCGGAACGGCAAATCCACCGCCAGATCAAACACCGAAGTGATGGCGTCAAATACCGCCTGTTTTGCCTGCTCTGGCGCAACGTCGGTACAGGGAATGGCGAGACTGATGTCGGCAAAGGGGACGACGAGCTGCACCGGCTGGCCCTGCACCGCCGCAAAGCGGGTGCGCAGCGTTTCATGACGCTCCACCAGGTCACCGAGCGCGGCCCTGAGCGCAGGCAGATCCAGCTCGCCCTCCAGCGCGACAACAATCGGCGTATTCAGCGACGCGTTATCGCCACGGGTATTTTGCCCGACCCACATCAGCTGCTGGCCATAGGAGGCCGGGAGCGGATCGGGACGCGGATCCAGCCGACGCACCGGCGGACGAACCTGAGCCTGGGCGTTGAGCTGTCCGGCAAGGCGCGCCACCGTCGGGTGCTCAAACAGCACTCGTACCGACAGCTCCACGCCGAGCCTGGCGCGAATACGACCAATCAGGCCGGTGGCGAGAATAGAGTGGCCGCCCAGCGCAAAGAAATCATCATCAATCCCAATCTGCGGCTGCTCAAGCAGTTCGGCAAACAGCGCGCAGAGCACCTCTTCGCGCTCGTTGCGCGGCGCACGCTGTATTCTGTCGCGAATGTCAGCGGCGGGCAGCGCTTTGCGGTCGACTTTACCGTTGGCGGTCAGCGGGAATCGATCCAGCGTCAGGATACGTGCCGGCACCATATAATCAGGTAGACGTTCGGCGAGCCAGGCCTGTAATTCGGTTTCTGCATCCGGCCGCTCCGGCGCAACCACCCAGGCGATCAGACGCTTGCTGCCGTGATGATCCACCGCCAGCACCAGCGCTTTCTCTACGTCGGGGTGGTCAGCCAGCTGCGCCTCTATCTCACCCAGCTCAATGCGAAAGCCCCGCAGTTTAACCTGCTGGTCGTTACGCCCGACAAACAGCAGGTTGCCGTCCTCCCGGTAGCGCACCAGATCGCCGGTGCGGTAGAGTCGTGCCTGGGGATCGGCGACAAAGGGATCGACGATGAAGCGCCCGGCGGTCAGCGCCTCCTGATGCAGATACCCCAGCGCGACGCCGTCGCCGCCAATGTACAGCTCACCGACCGCGCCCAGCGGCACGGGATGGCGGTGGCTGTCCAGCACGTAGACGCGGGTATTGCCGATCGGACGTCCGATGGGAATGCTGGCGGCACCGGCAGCCGGCTGCTGAATGGGAAAGGTGGTGGCAAAAGTGGTGGTTTCGGTCGGACCATAACCATTAATCAGCCGGGCGGGTCTCGCCCCGCGCAGCACCTGGGCGATGATGCCCGGATCCAGCGCGTCACCGCCGACAAAAAGATTCTCCAGCTGTGGCATCACCGGAGCCAGATCGCGCCAAATCTGGTTAAACAGGCCCACGGTCAGCCACATCTGATTCACGCGGTACTGCTTCAGCGTGCGAACCAGCGCGGGCGGCGAGAGCAGCGTATCGCTGTCGATCACCACGCAGCTGCCGCCGTTGAGCAGCGGTGCCCAGATTTCCAGCGTACTCGCATCGAAGGCCGGATTAGCGGCCAGCGCCATGCGATCGCCTGGCCCAAAATCGGCAAAGCCGTTATTGATCACCAGCCGTGTGATGGCGCGATGTGGCACCAGCACGCCTTTCGGCAGGCCGGTAGAGCCGGAGGTATACATAATACAGGCCGGGGCCGTCGCGGAACACGCCACAACCGGCGGCGCATCGCTGGCGCGGGCCACTTCCGGGCCGTCGGCGTAGAGAACCGGCAGGGCAATCGCCTCCACCTTTGCCTGCTGCGCGTCAGCGATCAGTAATCGGGCGGCGCAGTCTGCCGCCATCCAGCGCAGGCGCTCGCCCGGCGCCTGGGGGTCCAGCGGCGCACAGGTGGCCCCCGCTTTCAGGACCGCCAGCAATGCTGCCAGCAGCGCCCGGCTGCGCGGTAGCAGGATCGCCACGAAGTCGCCCGGCACTACGCCCTGCGCGATGATCGCCTGTGCCAGGAGGTTAGCCTGCCGATCCAGCTGGCGATAGCTTAGCGCGATCTCGCCTTCAAAAACCGCAGGGGCGTCTGGCGTGCGCGCCACCTGCTGCGCGAACAGCTGGTGGACCGTCTCATTGGCAGGCCAGGGCCTGGCCGTCTGATTCCATCCGACCAGCAGCCTGCGACGCTCGCGGGCAGGCACGATGTTCAGCGCGTGCATCGGTTGGGCGGGGGCGCTATCCAGCGCATCGGCCAGGCTGCTCAGCGCCTGCTGAAGATAGCTCGCCAGGCGCGCTGCCGGAAGCGGTGCCGCGGCAAGGACCTCCAGACGCACCAGCTCGCCAAAGTCATCGACGGAAACCGTCAGCGGATAATCGGTGCGCTCCTCAAAACCTTTCCACTCCACCGCATCGCGCTCACCAGCAGGCGTCGCGTTTTCACTCTCCCGCTGGCGGTTGTGACGATAGTTAAACAGGGTAGTGAACAGCGGCGTGGGCGGTGCAATTCCGCTGCATCGCTGCGCCAGGCCGAGGGACGCATGCTCATGGTTAAGCAGGGCGGCCAGACGGCGGTGCGTTGCGCGTACGCTCTCCTCAACCGGGATATCCCCCAGATCAAGGCGAATGGGCAGCGTATTAATAAACGGCCCCATAATTTGATCGGCGCCTTCACCCGCCTGCAACCGCCCCAGCAGCACGGTGCCAAACACCACGCTGTCGCTGTCGGCTGACCGCGCCATCACCTGTCCCCATGCGAGGTGGCAGATGCTGCCCATACTGACGCCAAGACGGCGGGCGTGCGTGCGCAGGCGCGCAGCCACCGCCGGGTCAACGTCCTCACGCTGCGCGACCACGCTGGCGTGATCCACTCCGGCGCTGGTCAGGCCAAAAGGCAGGGTTGGAGCGTCGATATCCCCCAGCATCTCACTGAAAAAACGCGTCTGCTCTGCGACAGAGACGCTGCTGCGCACCTTAGCAATTAAACGGCGAAACGGCTGCGGCGGCGGAAGCAGGGCGTCCCGGCCCAGCATAAAGGCGGCGATCTCCTGGATCATGATCTGCATCGAGGTGATGTCATCGATCAGATGGTGCTGCATCATCAGCATTTCAAAGCGGCCAGTCTGCGGATCCTGCGCGGTAAAGAGATTCAGCAGCGGGGCCTGGGTGAGATCGACCCGGAAGTGCGACGGATCGTACCGGCTGACCAGCTGATCCATAATCGGCCCGTCGGCAGGATCGAGCACCACTTCGGTGATCCGCACCCTGGCCTGCCGCAGAACGACCTGCGCGGGCGTCGACAGCCCCGTCCAGAAAAACGCCGTGCGCAGGATATCATGCCGATCTACGGTCCGTTGAACGGCCTCAACGTACTGCGTCAGCACGGCACGGTCGGTCAGCGACACTTTGGCAAACTGCAAATAGGGGTCGCCCGTCTCGTTCATCTGGTGCAAAAAGAGAATGCCTTCCTGGAGCGACGTCAGCGCGTAAATATCCTGCACGTTGGCCAGACCGCCCGGCACCTGGGCAAGCAGATGGTCAATATCCTGCTGGGTAAGATCAATCAGCGGCAGCTTCTCTGGGGAAAGCCGGGTCATCTCCGCCGTGATGCGGTTAGCCGGGACGCCGGGACCCTGGCTTCCCTCCCGCGTGGAGAGCGGTTTTCCCTCGCGCAGCAGGGCGACCAGAAGCGCCTTGTGCTCCCGCAGTGCATCTTTGATCGCCGGGGTTAACGCCCCCTTCGGGGCTTTGATAACCAGTGACTCACCCTCGAGGCTCAGCGCGATGCTGGCCTCGTCCAGGGCGGTTAACAGGGGATCCAGATGACTCATAGTCTCATCTCATCGAGTTCAATGGTGCGGGCAGAAAGCTCGGCCAGCGTTGGGCTCTCGAACAGGGCGCGGATCTCGGTACTCAAATCGCGCTGACGCAGAAGCTCCATCAGCTGTACCGCCAGCAGTGAGTGGCCGCCCAGCTCGAAGAAATTGTCATGACGGCCCACGCGCGTAACGCCCAACAGCGTTTGCCACAGCTCAGCCATGGCGATTTCGACGTCGCCTTCCGGGGCTTCGAAAGTGTGGCGGCTGAATGCGGCATCATCCGGCAGCGGTAGCGCCTTGCGATCCAGCTTGCCGTTGGCGGTCAGCGGCAGCGCGTCCAGCAGGACGAACGCCGCAGGCACCATATAGTCCGGCAGCTGCGCGGCAAGCGCGGTACGCCACCGGGCGATGCGCACCGGCGTGCTGAGGTCCCCGGCTTCGCCATCCGTGCCCGGCACCACATAGGCCACCAGGCGCAGCTGGCCCTGCACATCATCGCGAGCCATGACCACCGCTTCACGAATACCAGGCTGATTCAACAGCGCGGCGTCAATCTCCCCCAGCTCGATGCGGAACCCACGAATTTTGACCTGGTTGTCGTTGCGTCCCAGGTACTCAATATCGCCATCGGCGATATAGCGCGCCAGGTCGCCAGTGCGGTACATCCGCGCGTCAGCCTGCGGCGAGAAAGGGTCCCGCAGGAAGCGTTCCGCGGTCAGATCAGGGCGGTTGAGATAACCCCGCGCCACCCCGACGCCGCCAATATACAACTCACCCGTCGCCCCCTGCGGCACCGGACGCTGGTGCCCGTCGAGCAGGTAGATGCGCAGGTTGGCGATGGGACGACCGATCGGCACGCTGGCAGACGAAGGCATATCCCGCGGGCAGGTCCAGGCGGTGACGTCGATGGCCGCCTCGGTAGGTCCATAGAGATTATGCAGCTGCGTGTCCGGCAGTACGCTGTGGCAGAGCTGCACGCTGGCGGTGCTCAGCGCTTCACCGCTGCACATAATCTGACGCAGGGAGCCGCAGGCGGCGGCATCCCCGCTGTGCAGAAACAGGTTCAGCATTGAGGGGACAAAGTGGATGGTGGTGATACGGTTCGCCTGAATCACCTGCGCCAGCGCCTGAGTGTCCCGATGCGCGCCCGGCGGTGCCATCACCAGCGTTGCACCTGTCGAGAGCGGCCAGAAAAACTCCCATACCGAGACGTCAAAGCTGAAGGTGGTTTTTTGCAATACCGCATCGCGACTGTCGAGCTGATAGGCCTCCTGCATCCATTGCAGTCGGTTGATCAGCCCGCGATGTTCGTTCTCCACCCCTTTTGGCTTACCGGTTGAGCCGGAGGTGTAGATCACATAGGCCAGGTTTCGCGCGGTCAGTCCCACCGCCTCCGGTGACAGCGGTGAAGCGGGCAGGGATGACCCGGCCAGCTGGGCGGCATCCAGACTAAAGGTGGCAATACTGCGGGTGTTGAGGGCCGCCGTGGCGTCGCGGCCGCGATGGTCGAGCAGCAGCAGCTTCGGCTGCGCATCTTCCAGGATCCAGGCGAGGCGATCGACCGGATAGTCCGGATCGAGCGGAACGTAAGCGCCCCCCGCTTTAAGAATGCCCAGCAGGCCAATCACCATTTCAATGCTGCGATCGAGACAGAGCGCCACGCGATCGTCCGGCTTTACGCCCTGCTGGTGAAGGTAGTGCGCCAGCTGATTCGCCCGCGCGTCCAGTTCGGCATAGCTAAGCTGCTGGTGTTCACAGCATACCGCCGTGGCCGTCGGCGTCAGCCTGACCTGCGCCTCGAACATCTGATGGGTGTATGCCACCTGTGGATAAGTGCGGGCGGTATTGTTCCATTCGTTTAGCAGCTGCTTACGCTCGGCGTCAGGCAGAATGGCGATCTGCTGAATCGGCGTATGCGGCGCATCGTCCAGCGCCCTGGCGATACTCTCAAGGGTCTGCTGCATATAGGCGAACAGGCGTTCGGGATCGAGCGACTCCACCACCTGCACGTTCAGCCCCAGCCCATCGCCGTAGTCGTCCACCGACAGGGTGATGGGATAGGTGGTGCGCTCTTCAAAGCCATCCCACTGATCCGCGCCCGGCGAGGCGAAGTCCAGGGCGGCGCTCTCAGACTCACGGTTATGGCGATAGTTAAGCAGCGTATTGAACAGCGGGGTGGCACCAGAAATGCCGCTACAGCGCAGCGCCAGCGCCAGCGAGGCATGTTCATGGCTGAGCAGCTCCGCCAGGCGCTTGTGGGTGGTGCGCACGCTCTCCTCGACGCTGGCACCCGACATATCCAGGCGCAGCGGCAGGGTATTGATAAACGGCCCCATTATCTGGTCGGCCCCTTTCCCTGC
Organism: Erwinia sp. PPS120; assembly: GCF_047918655.1. Classification (GTDB taxonomy): domain Bacteria; phylum Pseudomonadota; class Gammaproteobacteria; order Enterobacterales; family Enterobacteriaceae; genus Erwinia; species Erwinia tasmaniensis_A. The sequence goes on from NZ_JBLREF010000014.1 coordinate 28,672, forward strand.
GTGCATACGGCCAAACAGGATGGTGCCGAAGACCACCGCGTCCTGCCCGCTGATACAGGCCAGTACCTGGCCCCAGGCGAGATGGCAAATGCTGCCAAGGCTGACGCCAAGCTGGCGGGCGTGGGCGCGCAGGCGGTCGTTCAGGCGCTGCGGCACCTTACGCGTGACCTCGATAATGGCGGAATCGTCGAGCATATTGACCAGGCCGTAGGGCGCGGTTGGCTCCTCAATATCGGACAGCGTGCTGCGGAAATAGCGCTCATGCTCTTCCGGCGTCTTGCCCAGGCGTACCTGAGCAATCAGGCGGCGGAAGGGCTGCGGTTCGGGCAGCATCGCCCCTCGTCCCGCCAGGAAGGTATGAATTTCAGCGGAGAGGATCAGCACCGAGGAAATGTCGTCAATGAGGTGATGCAGCAGACGGTACATCTCCCAGCAGCCCTGGCGCTCGTCCCAGGCGACAAACGCATGCAGCAGCGGCGGCTTTGCGAGATCCAGACGGTAGTGCTGCGGGTCAAAGCGGCGGGCAAGCTGTTCGGCAGCCGGGCCGTCGGCGGGGTCCAGTTCGACCTCGTGGACGTGCAGCGTCGCCTGCCGCTGTACCACCTGACAGGGGGTGGAAACGCCTTCCCAGTAAAAGCCGGTGCGCAGGATGTCGTGACGATCGATAACTTTCTGCACGGCGGCCAGATAGCTGTCGACCTTTTCACGGCTGTCAAAGGTCATCCTGCCGGTTTGCAGGTAGGGGTCGCCCTTGCTGGCCAGCATATGGTGGAAGAGGATCCCCTCCTGAAGCGGTGCCAGCGAATAGATATCCTGAATATTGCTCACGCCGCCGCGCACCTGGTCAACGACGTAGTCGATATCAGACTGGGTAAAGTCGATCAGCGGCAGCATCCCGGGAACGATCGCCTGGGTATCCGGGGTTATCTTGTTGGCCGGTACTACCACCTCAAAGGCATTAGATAGCCGTTTGCCGTTGCGCAGCGCATCAATAAACGTCGGCTTATGCTCGCGCAGGGCACTTTTTATCTCGCTGGTCAGGGCGCCTTTCGCCGCCGTGATAACCAGATCGTCGCCGTCCAGCGAAATCGAGATCTTAGCTTCCTCAAGCGCAAGCAGTAACTGGTCGAAATCGCTCATGCCTTTTTATTCCTTTTAATATTCATGTGTTTATTTCTGCTCTCATCATGCAACGTTAGGAAGCGAGTACGCTCGCGGGTCAAAAATGCCGGGATCAGGGTCTTCATAAGCGCGTCTCCGTCAGCTCAACGGTTCGGGCCGCGAGGTCGGCCAGAACCGGGGTATCGAAAAGTGTGCGTATCTCAATGCTCAGCCCGCGCTGGCGCAGCTGTTCCAGCAGGCGCACGGCCAGCAGCGAATAGCCGCCGAGTTCAAAAAAGTGATCCTGCCTTCCCACCTGCTCCACGCCGAGCAGCGCTTCCCAGATGGCGGCCAGGGTGGTTTCCATCGCGCCCTGCGGTGGCTCGTATGCGCGTCGGGCAAAGGCGGTATCATCCGGCAGCGGCAATGCGCTGCGATCCGTCTTGCCGTTGGGGGTCAGCGGCAGGGCGTCGAGCGTCACGAAGGCGGCCGGCACCATATAGTCAGGCAGCGCCGCCTGTAGCCAGTGGCGTAGCGCCAGGCGACTGAACGGCGCCCGATCCCCGGCGGCCTGGGCCGGCACCGTATAGGCCACCAGCTGCGGCTGGCCGCCGGTATCGGGTTGGGTCACCACCACGGCGTCACGCACGCCAGGGTAGCTGAGCAGGCGGGCTTCGATCTCGCCCAGCTCAATGCGATGCCCGCGCAGCTTCAGCTGGTGGTCGGCGCGGCCCAGGTAGACCAGTCGGCCATCCGGCATAAATTTTGCGAAGTCGCCGGTACGATAGAGTGACGCGCCGGGGGCAAAGGGATGGGTGATAAACCGCTCCGCCGTCAGATCGGGGCGCTGATGATAGCCGCGCGTCACGCCCTCGCCGCCGATATATAGCTCGCCCACCGCCCCGGCTGGCACCGGCTCGCCGTGCGCGTCCAGAAGATAAACCTGGGTGTTGGCGATCGGATGGCCAATCGGCTGGCTGAACAGCGTCACATCCTCTGCCCGGACCCGATTACAGGTTGACCAGATGGCGGTTTCCGTCGGCCCGTAGAGGTTCCACAACGATGCCCCCCAGGCATAAAGGCGCGTGGCGAGATCGCTCGGCAGCGCCTCGCCGCCGCAGAGGATTTTCAGCTGCGGGCAGGGAGCGGCGCGGGTATCCAGCAGCGCACGCCAGGTGGTCGGCGTGGCCTGCATAAGGGTGATGTCGGCGGTGGTCAGCAGATGATGCAGCGCCCAGGGGTCCATCCCCTGTTCGCGGCTGGCCAGCACAACGGCTGCGCCGGTCATCAGCGGCAGATAAAGTTCCAGCGCGGCAATATCAAAGGAGATACTGGTGACGGCAAGCAGCCGATCCGCGGGCGTCAGGGTAAACAGCGTCTGCATGGCGGTGAGGAAATTCACCACCTGGCGATGCTCAACCATCACCCCTTTTGGCCTGCCGGTCGAGCCGGAGGTGTAGATCACATAGGCCAGATGGCGGGCGTTCAGCCTCTTCACCTGCGGGCAGGCGACGGGCAGCGTAGCCCAGCAATCGCCATCCTGTGCCAGGTCGACCACCCTGACGCCCGCCGCCTGCGCCGTCGCGAAAAGTTCGCGGCCGCGCGCATCGACTATCAGCACGGTGGGCGCGGCATCCTCAAGGATAAAGGTTAGCCGCGCGGGAGGATATTCCGGGTCGAGCGGCACGTAGGCACCACCCGATTTGAGCACCGCCAGCAGCGTGACCAGCATGGCTTCACTGCGCCCGGTGCAGACCGCAATGCGCGTATCAGGCGTGACCCCCAGCGATATCAGGTAGTGCGCCAGCTGGTTCGCCCGCTGGTTTAGTTCGTCGTAGCTGACCCGACAGGTCCCCATTTGCAGGGCGAGGGCCTGGGGCTGGCGCGCAGCCTGCCGCTCAAACAGCTGGTGGACGGTGGCATCCGTTGGGAAGGGCGCGGCCGTATCATTCCAGGTTTCCAGCAGCCGCTGACGCTCCTCCGGCGGCAGAATGTTCAGTCCGCATGCTGCCGCAGGCGGGGCGATGGCCCCGGCTTCCAGCGCCGCTGCCAGGCTGAGCAGGCTCTGTCGATAGTAGCCGAAAATGCGCTCTGGACAGAGGGCGCCTGCCGCCTGCACGTTAACGGTAAACCCATTGCCCGCGTCATCGACGGAGAGGGTCAGCGGGTAGTGCGTGCCTTCGGTAAAACCGTGCCAGATCGCCTCTTCCTGCTCGAGCGCGCCGGTCACGCTGGTCTCTGTGGGGCGGTTATGGCGATAGTTGAACAGGGTGCTAAACAGCGGCGTGGGCGCCGCGATACCGCTGGCCTGCTGGGCAAGCGACAGGGGCGTCTGCTCATGATCCATCAGCCCGGTCAGGCGCGCATGGGTTTGATGGACGGCGCTAACGGCGTCCACGCCGCCCAGGTCGAGCCGCAGCGGCAGCGTATTAATGCACGGGCCCATAATCAGTTCGCCGCCCGCCAGCTGCATACGACCGGAAAGAAGGGTTCCAAATACCACGCTGTCGCGGTTGCTGGCGGCCGCAAGCACCCTGGCCCAGCCCAGATGGCACAGGCTGCTGACGCTCACGCCCAGATGCCGCGCCCGCTCGCGCAAACGCGCAGCCAGGGGTGCCTCAAGCGCGCGGCAGAACTCAACCAGCCGCTGTCCATTCGCGTGGCCGCTTTGCAGATCAAACGGCATCGTCGGCTCATCAAAATCCGCCAGCATCTGCGCAAAAAACAGCTGCTGACGCCGGGTATCATCGTGCAGCCGCAGCTGGGCGACCTGCTGACGGAACTGCCGGGCGGGCGGCAATGCGTCGCCCTGGCCGTGAAGAAATACCTGAATATCGGCGAGCAGGATTTGCAGTGAGAAGATGTCATCCACCAGATGGTGGATGGAGAGGAGCATCTCCCAGCGGGTCTCTGTCGGGTCGTAAGCCACCGCGACGTGCAGCAGCGGGGGCCGTGACAGGTCGATGCGGTTTTTCAGCGGATCGACGAACGACCTGAGCTGCGCCACGGTGTCGGTGTCGGCTACCGCGCTCAGCTCGGTGACGTGCAGCCGTGCGCTGCGCAGCACGACCTGCGCGGGCGTTTCCAGCCCCTCCCAGATAAAGGCGCTGCGCAGGATGTCATGCCGGTCAATCACCCGCTGGATCGCCGCCAGATAGCGCTCCAGGGTATCCCGTCGGGTAAATGAGAGGTGGCCCACCTGGAGATAAGGATCGCCCTGCTCATTCAGCAGGTGATGGAACAGAATGCCCTCCTGTAGCGGCGTCAGCGCATAGATGTCCTGAATACTGGCCACGCCGCCCGGGGTCCTGGCCACAATCAGATCGATCTGCCGCTGGGTGAGATCGATAAGCGGCAGCAGATCGGGGGTTATCATCGTCGTTGAGGGAGTAATCAGGTCAGGCAGCAGGGCATCACCCAACGGCAACGCCTCCTGCTGACGGATACGTCCGGCCAGGTCCGCCAGCACCGGGTAAGCAAACACCGTTTGCACGTCGGTATGCAGGTTCTGCTCACGCAGCCTGGCGGAGAGCTGCATCGCCAGCAGCGAATGGCCACCCAGCCTGAAAAAGTGATCCTGCCGTCCCACCTGACGGATGCCAAGCAGCGCCTGCCACAGATCCGCCAGGGTCGATTCGATACCGGCGCCGGGTGCCTGATAGCCCTGGCGTTCCCAGTCATTCTCTCCCGGGGCGGGCAGGGCTTTACGATCAATCTTGCCGTTGGCGGTCAGCGGCAGCGCGGGCATCAGGACAAACGCCGCCGGGATCATATAGTCCGGTAGTCGGGTCGCCAGTTCTTCGCGCCAGCGGGCGATTGGAGGCTCTCCGTCGGCTGTTGCGGGCACAACCCAGGCCACCAGGCGCATCTCCCCGTCTGCGGCCGGAAGGGCCAACACCGCGGCCTCACTGACCGTTGCAAGCGCGGCAATCTGCGACTCGATTTCACCCGGTTCCACGCGGAACCCGCGCAGCTTGATCTGGTGGTCACGACGCCCGATGAATTCAATACGGCCATCGTCCAGCCAGCGGCCGGTATCGCCGGTGCGGTAGACCTTCCCGCCGCTTATCCAGGGATCGGCAATAAACAGCTCTGCCGTTAGCCCCGGGCGATTGATATAGCCCGGTGAGACGCCTTCGCCGCCGACCCATATCTCGCCGGTGAAGCCCGGCGGGCAGAGCTGGCCCATGCTGTCGACAATATAGAGGCGCGTATTGGCAATCGGGCGGCCTATGCTCAGGCGGTTATCCCCGCCCTGCTCAAAGCCCTGCATCCAGGCCGAGGACATAATGGTGGTTTCGGTCGGGCCATAGCCGTTGATATAGCGGCAGCGCCCGCTCCACTGTGCGATCAGCTCGGCGGTGGGGGCCGAACCGGCGGTCAGGATGGTCATGCCCTGCGGCACGCGGGCCGGATCCAGCTGACGCAGATAGGAGGGAGGAAAGGCAGAAAAACGAATAGCGTTGGCGACCATGTACGCCATCAGATCCGGTGGATTATGGATCAGCGCATTCGACAGCAGATGCAGCTCACAGCCGCGCGTCAGGGTACCGAAAATTTCGCCCGCTGATGCATCAAAGGTATAGGGCGCGAACTGGGTGATCGCCTCGCCGGCGGTGAAAATGCCGGTGCTGTCGCACCAGGCGCAGAAGTTAATCAGGTTGCGGTGGGTGACCTCCACGCCCTTTGGGGTGCCCGTGGTGCCTGAGGTATAGATGATATAGGCCGGGGTATGCGCATTAACGGCGTCCTGCATGTTCACCGCGTCTTCTTCCTGCGTCTCTTCAGCGTAGTCATCGACAAACAGCAGGGTGTGGGGGTCATCAGCGGCAAAATGTGCCCGGTCGGCGCGGCGCGTCAGCGTGCAGTTGATCTGCGCATCACGCAGAATAAACGCCCGCCGTTCGGCAGGCGCGTCCAGCCCTATCGGCACATAGGCCGCGCCAAGTTTGATTATCCCCAGCATTGCGGCGATCAGCTCCGGCGTTTTCTCCATGCTCAGGGCCACGCGATTGCCCCTGACTACGCCGGCGCGGCTAAGCCCTGCTGCAATTTGCCCGGCACGGTCGGCAAGCTGGCGATAGCTGAAACGGAGATCGCCCGCCACCAGCGCCGTCGCCCCGTTACGGGCTGCGACCTGTGCCGCAAACAGCGCGTACAGCGAGCGATCCTGTGCGATATCCAGCCCGGTTGCGTTCCAGTCGTGGATCGCCCGCGCCGTTTCTGCCGCGTTCAGCAGCGACAGTTCGCCGACCCGTTGCCCGGCGTTCTGTATCATGTTGGCGAGGAGCTGCTGCACACGCTCGAGAAGCATGCGCGCCCCGTCTTCGCTGAACGCCTCCCGGTCATAGCGCAGCGTCAGCGACATTGGCGCCCCGGTATGCAGGGTAAGGTGTAGTGGCGCAGTACGGGCGATGTCGTACGGTGCAGGCCGCGGGTCGTTAAGCAGCGGCGCAGTGCCGGCGATGCTGTGCGGTGCCGGAGGCTGGCCGTGCAGTGCTTCGGCGCGGCTTCCGTTCCCGATACTGACCCGCGAGGCGTAACGCATCGGCTCCTGGACCCCGTCGGTACGGTCCGGTTGCTCATCGGCGCTGCTGGCACGTCGCGGCGGATAAGGACGCAGCTGCGCGTCAATCTCCTGTAGCCATTCGGCCAGCGGACGGTTTGCCTCCGGACGCAGGCGCAGCGTGCTGGTCCCCGTCGTACCGGCAGCGGGATAGCCCAGGATCACCTCATCCTCGCCGCTGTACTTGCTCAACAGCAGGCCCCAGGCGGCGATCAGCAGGGCGTCCAGCGCCATAGATTCAGGATGCGCCAGTGCGCCCAGGGACGCCCGCAGCGCAGGCGACACCGGCATCGTCAGCAGCGGCATTGCAGCAGAGGCACAGGATGTCTTCTGTCCGAAGGATGGATTCTGCTCGAAAGTCATGCGCCTTGTTCCCTCTCTGACCAGCCCGACAGGCTTTTAACGCTGTTCACCAGGGCCGAAACCGTTTCAACGTTTCTGCCGAACTGGTTGATCGCCGCGCCGTGCTGAAGACGGTCGGCAAAGCCATATTTAAGAAAGGTCGACAGGGTGCCCGCCGGGCCAAGATCGATGAAAAAGGCCTTCTCCCGTCCGGGCATCCCGTTGACTAAAGCATAGAAATCAGCCGGTTCCCGTACTACCCGCCAGAACCGGTTGCAGTCCCAGTGCTCGACGGACGTCCCCTGCATGGCCGAATAAACCGGCAGTCGGGCAGGGTGGCAGGTTAGCGTTTGCATATAGGCGCAGAACGCCTGCTCAATGGCGTCAACGCCCGACGAGTGAAAGGCGTGTTCAACCGGCAGCAGCAGCGAGACGATCTCCTGCTGGCTCAGGCTCTGCTTTACCGCCAGCAGGCTTGCCCGTTCGCCGCTGACCACAAAGTTGTTCTGGAAGTTAATGCTGGCCAGCTCGCTTCCCTGATAAATCCCGGGGTGCTGGTGGAAGTGCGTAACGGGGCTGAGGACGCTTAGCATGCCGCCATCCTGCGCGTGCTCTTTCAGCAGGCTCGCCTGGCACACCACCATATTCATCGCATCCTCAAGGCTGAGTACTCCGGCCACGGTCGCCGCGACGTATTCGCCCAGGCTGTAGCCCAGCACGGCGTCAGGTTCGATCCCTTCTTCCTGAAGCAGGCGGGTCAGGCTGAAACCGATGCTGAACAGCGCCGCATGGGAGAGCATCACATCAGAGAGGGGATTTCGCCGCCGGGCCTGGTCATAGAGCGGTGCCAGCAGGCTGCTGCCGGTATGCTGGCGAAACAGGGCATCACACCTCTCCATGGCGCTGCGGAACGCGCTGTTTTGCTGATAAAGTTCCAGACCCATGCCGTAATACTGCGATCCCTGCCCGCTATACATAAACACCAGTTGCGGCCTGCCCGGCGCTGCGCTGGCATCTGGCGCGGTGGGCAGCGCCATCGGCTGCGCTTTGATTTTTGTGAACAGCTGGGTCAGCACCTGACCCGGCCCGATCTCGCTCTGCTCGACGTCACCCTGCGCCAGCAGGCGCGAAAGGCTCTCGTACCAGCGCACCGGCTGGCTTATCTGCCGCGTCAGCAGCGGCAGATAATCAGTCTGCGGATAGGGAAAGGATGTGTAGTTGGAAATCACGCGCGCCGTGAGCGGATGAAAGGTAAAGCCCGAGGCCGCCTCACAGAACTGCGCTTCGATATCGCGCATATAGCGGGAGTGAAATGCGGCGCTGACGTTCAGCTTCACAAAGCGCGCCCCGGCCCCGGTGAACAGCGGCTCACAGCCAGCGATGTCGTCGTACAGGCCGGAAATCACCGTCTGCTGTGCGCAGTTTACGTTGGCGATATCAATGCCGGAAAAGGAGGAGGAAGCCAGCAGTTCAGCCACTTGCTGCCGATCGATGCCCAGGATCGCCGCCATTGCGCCGCGCGGCGCGGCTGACATCAGCGCGCCGCGCGCCTTCACCAGCGCCACGCCGGTGGCGAAGTCAAAGGCCCCGGCGGCGAACAGCGCGGCAAACTCACCCAGACTGTGGCCCGCGTAGGCATCAGGCAGCATCAGGCCCGCTTCGCGCTTTGCCAGAAACCCAAGCGCGGAAACCGCAAAAAGCGCGGGCTGGGTGAATGCGGTCTCGTTTAGCACGCCCTGCGGGTCGTCAAGACAGAGTTCGCGCAGCGAAAAGCCGAGCACGCTGTCTGCTTCGTCGACCAGCGAGGGAAAACGATCGAACAGCGCCTTTCCCATCCCTTTGTGCTGCGATCCCTGACCGGGAAATACCCAAATTGAAGAAGACATGAGTCGCTTATTACCTTTTCCCAGAATAATAACCAGGCGCCGCCTGGTTATTCCGTCAATAGCCTGTAGCTCAGGACCCGAATGCAGAGGCCTGCGCCTGCGCAGGGAGGTGCTGTTGAATCACCCGAATCAGGTCGCCCAGCGTGTAGATATCCCGCTTTTCGCCATCATTGACTCTGATGTTTAGCTGCTTCTCGATGCCATACCAGGCTTCGAGCATCTCTACTGAGTTCACCCCCAGCTCACCGCCGAGGAATGACTCCATATCCACCGTTTCGGGGGTAAAGCCGGTCTTCATAATTTCGTTGATGATGTCGAGCACTACGGCCAAAAGCTCCTGCTGACTGCGCATTTCAATCCCTCTTTATCAGTGTTTAAATCGCATCGAATTCGCGTGCGGCATCAAGGATGATCGCTACCGCCTGGTCTATCTCTTCCCGTGTGTGGGAGGACATCAGCGACAGCCTCAGCCGCTCTTTATCGGGCGGGACCATCGGGTATTCCATAATGTTGGCGAACAGGCCACGCTCATAAATCAGACGATTGATATTCCCGGCCACGCCGCTTTTACTGAAGAAAATGGGGATAATCCCGGCTTCGCCGCGGATGATATTGAAGCCGTTTGATTCCAGCCGATCCTGCATATAGCGGACATTCTCATGCAGGCACGCCATGCGATCAGGCTCATTTTCCATCACGTCCAGCGCGGCAGAAATGGCCGCTACGGTCGGCTGTGCCAGACCCGAGGTGAACAGATAGGGGTAGGAGAAGTTGCGCAGCATAAAGATGTACTCATTGCTGCCGGACACAAAGGCGCCCTGCGCGCCGAGCGACTTACTGCAGGTAGACATCCGCAGGTCGACCTGACCCAGCAGATCGAGATGCTCAAGCGTACCCTTGCCGGAACGTCCAAGCGTGCCCAGGCCGTGCGCGTCATCGAGGATGGTAATGATGTTGTTTTCGCGACAGATCCCGATGTAGCGCTTAAGATCGATGATCGAACCGTCCGTGGAGCGGACGCCCTCGACGGTAGAGAAGATCTGCGCACCCGGTTTGGATCGCTCGCGAATTTTTGGCAGCAGCGCTTCAAACTCATCAAGACGTTCCGGATCGAAGGTGAAGAAAGGCACGCCGGTCATCCTGATGGCATTCACCACGCTGGCGTGGCTGTTCTGGTCATAGATGATGATATCGTTGCGATTCATCAGCCCGTTCACCCAGCAGAGGTTGGCCATATAGCCGCTGGGTAGCAGTACGGCATCCTGATGTCCGGCCAGCGCGGCCAGGCGTTTTTCCAGCGCCTTATGCTGTCGGGTATAGCCTGAAAAAGCGGGCGATCCCCCGGTGCCGATGCCATATTTCTCTACCGCGTCAATCACCTTCGCTTTGACATAGGGATGGTTAGCCATACCAAGATAGCTGTTCGATCCAAATACCAGCACGTCGCGAAAAGTCTCGTCGTGCAGATCCTTATACTGCATCCTCGCATCGACCGGCCCCGAACCCTCACGCCCTATCATCAGGCCCTTTTCGACTTCTTTCTGCCAGGCGCTATATTTCAGTTCGACGCGCTCCCTGAAGGGTTTGCGCTCAAGTTCAATCAGTTCACGGAAATCCATTAATACGACACCTTAGAGGGTTACTCTTTCACGGAGGATGTTTCAGGTTGCCCGGATGCAATAAAGCCATTGGCCTCATACCAGGAGGCACAGTCGCTTACCATTCGGCGCAGGGAAGTGGGCTGATAGCCCAGTTCGCGCTCTGCTTTGGCGCTGCTGAAGTAATAAACCCCGCCGAATACGCGCAGACGATAGGCATCGACTACCGGTTCGCCACGCACCAGCCAGGGGAGTTTTTCCTGCAACAGCGTTTTCAGCCAGAAACGCGAATAATGGGTTTGGGGGGTATCCACCTTACGCAGCAGGACCGATTCGATTTTGGCGATCAGTTCGGTATAGCGCGCCGGGGTCCCGGCAATGATGTAGTTCTCACCGCTGCGACCGCGAGTCAGCGCGCTGACGTGCGCCTGACCGACATCGGCGGCGGAGCAGAAGCTGGCGCCGCCCGGCGGCATAAAGGGGAGCTGGTTGTGGTAAACCGCCAGCACCATGCGTCCCCACTGCATGGAATAATCAAATGCGCCCAGCACTTCGGCGGGATTGAGGATCACCGCCGACAGCCCGCGATCGCAGGCGCGGCGCACCAGCGTCTCGGCGCGGAGTTTGCTGATGGCATAGGGATTGCGCGCGCGAAATCCGCGCAGCGGCGTCTCTTCGGTCGCCATGGCGAGCGGGTCGTTATGAGCGCCGAGGGTTGACGTGGTACTGGTATAGACCAGGCGTGCGATCCCACTCTCCAGCGCCGCGTCGGTGACCGCACGGGTGCCAGCAATATTCGCCGCTTCCAGCAGCGGCCAGTCACGACGGTTGCTGCTGGTATTCCCTGCCGTATGGATCACGGCGTCATGCCTCTCCATCGCCGTACGCAGCGCCACCTGGTCATGCAGCTCTCCCTGCAACAGGTCGATGCCGAAAGGCTTGAGGAAGGTCAGATTGGAGGTGGGACGCACCCAGGCCGTCACCTGATGACCCGCCGCCAGCAGCGCGGTCACCACGTTGAGTCCGACGAACCCGTTCGCACCCGTAAGCAATACTTTCATTGGGCCTGCTCCTGCGGATTAAGTTGTTCAAGCGTGTTCCAGAAGGCTTTTCGCCCTTCGTGTTTACTGCGCATCGTGAGCGCTGCCGGGTTGCGGTCAGGGTGGCTGGCGAGTCCTTCAAGCAGGATCTCAAGCTGCTCCAGCAGCTGCTCCAGCGGTGCAGCAGGCTGATTGTCCGCCCGGTAACCCAGACGCAGATGCAGGCCGTGCGCCTCAACCTGGACCCGCAGCGCCAGATGCAGCGTGGGGTGAGCGGCGAAAAGATCATCAATCAGGCGAGCCTCACTGGCGCTGGCAGTAGCCGTGGCGGTGTCGGTCAGGATTAGCGCGCTTTCAAGCGGGGCGATGCCACGCGTCCACGGCGCAATCTGTCCTGGCGCGGTGCCAGCATGATCGAGGCGCTGTGCAAGCTGTTCCTCTGTGGCCGCGAGCCAGGGGGCGATCTTCTGTCGCCCAACGGCCTGGATCCGCACCGGCAGGAGGGTTAGCGGCAGTTCGCGATCCGATCCGACGGATCGCAGCCAGCCGAACGCCGGGGCGGTGGCTTTGGTATGGCGGTTGATCAATAGCGCCCAGCCTGCGGCGATCAGCGTTTCCAGGCTGATTTCCAGACGCTGCGTGCAGGCCTGCAGCGCCGCCACGGTATCGCTACCCGGCTGACGCTCTACCAGGCAATGCCCGACTAACGTGCGGGAAGCGTCATCCGGGAGGCGCGGCGCTGCGGCTGCGCGGGGCTCCTCCTCGCGGGCGATCAGGGAGGCGGCTGCGCTCTGGCTATCCCCGGCGATAAGGCGCAGGGCGGCCAGCAGCGAGCCTGATTCCGTGCAGCTTGCTGTTTCGCGGGTCCAGAACGCTTTCAGCTGCTTTTTGCTTAGCGCCACTGCTTTGCGGTCGCTCAGCCGGGAAGCAAACCATGCCTGAGGAAGCGCGGGGTCATCGATCGCCCCGGACACCGGAAGCGGCAGCAAAGCCGCGGGCATTTCATCGGCTGCTGCCCGGCGCGGCGCGTCAGGATGCAGGGCGGCATAGAGGTCGCACAGCTCGCTCGCAAAGGGATAGCCAGGGAAGGCCACGCGCTGACGCGGGGCATCGCGGTGTAGCAGCATCCAGTCAACGTCACAGTCGCGGCACCAGAGCGCCGCTACCCGCGCGAGCTGCTGCGTCTGCACCAGCTCGCGGACAAAGCTTTTTCCTGCCTCACCGGCGATCAGCTGCGAGACTTCGCTCCGCTCGCGCACGTTGCCGCTGTAAATGTCACGGTTAGCCCCGTCGGCGTCAGGGTCGGCAATAAAGGATCCCAGCTTCGCCAGCAGCTCACTGCTGCTGGATGCCACCACCGCCAGCCGGTTTTCAAAGGCGACGCGGCCGGTCTGGCTGGTCCAGGCGAGATCGGCCAGATTCAGCCTGCTGCCCTGCTGCTGCACAAAGTCCCGCAGGGCGCTGGCGTAAGCGCTCAGGCGTTCAGCCCGGCGCGCGGAGAGCACCACAATCTGGGGCGTGACATCTATGCTGCTGTCCGCGATACGCGGCTGAACCCTCTGCGGCATCCTGTCTTTGTCGCTGCCTGCCATGGGCAACAGGCAGTTGTGCGGCGTGGTATCCCTGTCGCTGCCCGCGAAAGGCTGCGTCGCGTCGGCCTCTTGCGACTCCACAACGACAAATGCGGTGGAGCCGCCCATGCCGAAGGAGTTGATCCCCGCCAGGCGGGAACCTCGCGCATTGCGGCTCCAGTCGCACGCCTCACGCGGGAAGGTAAAGGGCGATCCCTGATGCTCGAAAGACGCGTTGATGTTAGTCAGGTTTGCGCAGGGCGCTATCCGCCCATGCTGCATACTTAACAGCACCTTGATCAGCGAACAGATGCCGGATGCGGCCTCCATATGCCCGAGGTTCGCTTTCGTTCCCAGCGAGCAGAACTGCAAAGCATCCGTCTGCCGACGCAGCGCATTAGCCAGCGCCTTCAGCTCAATGGGGTCGCCCAGCTCGGTCGCGGCACCGTGGCTTTCGATGTAGGTCAGCTCACGAATATCAATTTGCGCCTCGTTCAGCGCCCGGCTGGCCGTCTCTTCCATCACTGCCAGGCTGGGCATATATTGCCCGGCACCGGTTCCCGCGTGGCCGATGCACGAACCGCGCAGCACGCCGTAGATATGGTCGCCATCCTCCCGCGCACGGCTGAGCCTTTTTAGCACCACCATGCCGGATCCTTCGCTGGGGATCAGTCCATCGGCCCGATCGTCAAAGGTGCGTTCGCTGCCGTGCGGCGACAGCACTTTCATATTTTGCAGCAGCATATATTTGCTGGGGTGCAGGCTGAGGTTGATGCCGCCCGCCAGCGCCATATCACACTCGCCGCCGAGAATGGCCCGCCGCGCAAGGTGCACGCTGGTCAACGACGAGGCACAGGTTGCCGCGATGCTAAGACTCGGCCCGCGCAGATTCATCAAAAACGAGATGCGGTTAGCCAGCTCGCTGACCACGGAACCCGCACCGGGATAGACGCCCGTTTCCGCATACAGTCCGGACATAATCCAGGTGAAGTCCTCGTTCATCGCGCCGACGTAAACGCCGACCTGCTGCGCCCTGAGCGACGATGGCGTATAGCCCGCATCCTCCAGCGCGTGCCACGCCGAGCGCAGCAGCACGCGCACCTGAGGATCAAGGCGGCTGGCCTCATCAAGCGTCATGCGGAACATATCGGGATCGAAACGATCCGCATTGTCGAGGAAGCCGCCGCGATTGACGTAGCGCGGGTTCCCTTTATCATCCGCCCGCACCGTCCAGCGCGCCTGTGGAATGGGGCTGAGGCACTCTTTGCCCGCCTGGATGTTGTCCCAGAACGCCGCCAGGCTGTCGGCACCGGGGAATTCTCCGGCAAGGCCGACAATCGCCACCGCCTCGCTGTCGCCCTGCACGCTGGCGGGCAGGGAGGATGTCGGCACAAACCGTGAACGCAGGATGGGATCGGAATCGCGATACTTACCGGCATTTTGTGCGATTTCCGTTGCGGTAGCGCTTCGGACCGCAGACAGGGCGGCCTGTGGCTGCACCGCCGCTGTTTGCGGTGGCAGGCCTGCGCTGTAGCGCTGGTGAAGGTGTGCGGCAAGCTTCGAGGTGGTATCAAACTCAAAGGGTGCCGTTTTCGACAGCCCTTCATACTCTTTTTCCAGCAGCGCGCGCAGTTCCATCAGCATGACTGAATCCATACCCAACTGCTCAAAGGTGGCATCCACGGCGATATCGCTGGCGGGCATTTTGGTGATTGCCGAGATATGCGCCCTGAGCGCGTTTTCAGCCTGAGTGAGGGCGCCAGGCTGTGCTGTCGCCGAACCGCCGTGAGCCACCGCGCTATGCTGCGCTCCCGCCGAACCGCCGTGAGCCACCGCGTTATGCTGCGCTTCCGCCGAACCGCCGTGAGCCGCCGCGTTATGCGGCGCTGCCGCGCGATCTCCATGTGGTTTCGCCGCATCGGCCTGGCGTGGATCGGTCTGGATACGCAGGGCGCGGGCGATTTTGGCGCGGTCGCCGACCATCACCAGCAGCTCAGGGCGCTGTTCAAGCAGGGCGCGTCTGAGGGCATCAATACCGGCCTCTGCCTCCAGCGCCGACATGCCGGAAAACTCAAATAGCGAGACATCATCGGCGGTGATATCCATCTGCCCGCTGGCCCACAGCGGCCAGTTGACGGAAAGGCTCTGGCCGGAACGCAGGCCCTGACTGACCATTGCGGTACGCCAGACGGCATGACTGTCCATAAAACGATTGCCTGCGGCATAGGCACCCGAGCCGAGATCGCCCAGCACCGCCGAGACAGAGGAGAAGTTTACGAACAGGGCGAGTGGCTCCTGCGCCGTGGCGCGATCGAGCGCGACCAGGCCATCGACTTTAGGGCCAATCAGCGCGGCAAACTCCGCATCGTCCAGCTCGGTGACAGGCGTGGCGCTGGCGACGCCCGCGCAGTGAAGCACGCCATTCAGCGAGCCAAATGCCGCTTTCGCCTGTCCAACCAGCGCATCAGCCCCGCCCGGCTGGGCGATATCCGCGGCGATGTAGCATACTTCCGCTCCCTGCTCGCGCATTATCGCCAGCTGCTGCTGGACGGCTCCACCCGGCTGGGCAGCGCGCCCGCTTAACACCAGGCGCGCCTGATAGTGTGACGCCAGATAGCGGGCCATCAGCAGGCCCAGCTTGCCTGCGCCGCCGGTGATCAGATAGCAGCCCTGACGGACAAATGGCAGGCGCGCATCGTCGTTTGCGACCGGAGGCGTTATTTCGCTGAGCTGGCGCTGGTAGCGCTTGCCGCTCCAGTACGCCAGCTCCAGCCCGGCTTCCGACGTGGGCCGCTGCACGAACTCCTGCCAGACGCATCCGGCCAGCGCAGCGCTATCCCGGGCTTCGCTGCGCAGCGTAAACAGCTCAAAACGGTGGTTGATGGTCAGCAGCGAGCGCGCATAACCGCTCAGCGCGTCATTCTGCGGTTCGGCCCGGTGCGGCTCGGTAACATACAGGCTGGCGCAGCGTAGCGTCTGACCCGGCTTCACCCGCTCCAGCGCAACAAACAGCGAGCGAAGCGTCTGCAGGCCGCTATGCAGCCGTGTGGCAGAACCGTCGTCCGGCAACGGATCAAAGTGTGTATCCGCGCCGGATGCCTCAACGATATGGGTGGGCCAAAGCTGCTGTGCGTCGAGCTGCGCGCACAGCGTCTGCATGCTGGCGATCGACAGCGGATCGGCGCTGAACCGGTGCGCATCATGCTGAACAAACTCACTGCCTGGCGTCACGGCAATGACCCTGGCACTGTCTCCATACAGCCCGCGCAGGGCCCCGGCCAGCGAGGGATCCTGACTGAGGACAAGCACCTGTGGCACGGCGGCGTCACCGTTTAGCGCACAGTCTACGTCACCGCCTGCTGACCGGGCGGCGGGCAGCGGCGATTCAACCCAGCTATAGCCATAGAACTGTACCGCCTGCTGCGCCGGGACGGCGTTCGCGCTGTTGCCATCGCTGCTAATATTGTGTTCGTTGCTGACGTTGCCGACGTTGCTGACGTTGCTGACGTTGCCGACGTTGCTGACGTTGCCGACGTTGCTGACGTTGCTGTCGCTGCCGGTCAGCATACGCGCCGCAAAGTCCGTCAGTCGGGCCAGCACGCGGCCCTCGGTATCCATCAGCGTAATATCAAACTTACGCACGCTGCTGTTAAGGTCGTCGTCCTGGGGGCGCGACTGCGCCGGGGTGACCCAGGCATAACACTCACGGCCCAGCGGATGGCGCAGCGCCAGTTCGCCGAGGAAAAACGGCACCATCGGCAGGCTGTAGCCAGACGGCTCCAGCCCGACCGCCAGGCAGGTGCGCAGCGCACCGTCCAGCAGGGAAGGGTGCAGGTAAAACGCATCGGCCGTGGCGGCAGCGGTCTCCGGCAGGCAGAGGTGGCTTAGCGCCGAGTCGGCGAAGCGATAGCGCTCGCGCGTTACCCGATAGCTCGGGCCGTAAGCAAAGCCCATTCGCGCGAATTCAGCGTAGAACGCGGCCTGGTCATCTTCGCGTTTCCCGGCGGCGCGCAGCGCGGCAAGGTCGACCCATTCGTCCGCGGCGTCAGGCGCGTCGGGGTAATACACCACCTCTGCCTCTATGGCCAGCTGGTGGGTGGTGAGGTTTAGCACCTCCACGCGAACGCTGTCACCGCTCTGATGCGCCAGCCCGATGTCAATATTTACGGGCGCACTTTCTACCTCGACGGGCGTCATCCACATCAGATTGCGGATAGCGCCGACCTTCCAGCCGTCATCAATCGCCCGCTCGCCCGCCGCCCGCACCATTTCAAGCCAGGCGGAGCCAGGCAGTATCATCCGTGGCTCGCCGGTATCAATCACATGGTCGCGAAGATAGCTTTCCCGACCGGTAAACTGCTTGCTAAATCCCTGACGTGAGAGCGTCGAGATATTTTCGTCAAGCAGCGGATGCAGCGCGCGGGCGCGGCCCTGACCGGGCTGACCGGAAGGCAGTTCCAGCCAGTGCCTGCGCGTTATCAGCGGCAGAGGCGGGAAGGAGACGCGTCGCACCGCGCCGGGCGCGGCGGCGCTGTCAAACAGTGGCCTGGCGTAGCGATCCCAGCTGAGATCCAGCGTGGTCGTCCACAGGCGGGCAAGCCGGGTCAGCTGCCGCTCCTGAACCAGGCTATCTACCAGTTCATCAAGCTGCGCCGCCGCCAGAATAGTATCCAGCCGGTCGTTGCTGCCGACCAGTCGTCCACGGCAGAGCTGCGTGGCCGCGCCTTGATCGCGGTACTGCTCAAGCTGCGTAAGGAGCTCTACCGCGCTTCCCGCCACCACCGCCAGGCGTTCGGTCATGGTATCCCGCCCAATCAGCGATGAGTAAGCCAGCGACGCGAAGTCGGGCGCGGTGTCAGGGTCGCGTACGATGCGGCGCAGAAAGCCGATCATCCGCGCCACATAGCGCGCCAGACGCGCGTCACTGTCCGCCGAGAGGACGAACAGTCGGGGTTCAGCAACCGCACTGGCGGATGGGGCAGGGTGCGGCCCCTCTTCTATCAGGACGTGCGCGTTTGACCCTCCGGCCCCGAACGCGCTCAGGCCAGCTCGTCGCGGCAGATCGGGCGTCGACTCCCACTTCTCAAGCGCGCGTACCACGCGGAACGGCGAGGCCGTAAAGTTGATTTTCTCGTTAAGCCTGTCGGCATGCAGCGACGGTACCAGCCTGCGATATCGCATTTGCAGCAGGATTTTGGTTAGCCCGGCAATACCCGCAGCGGACTCCAGGTGGCCGATATTACTTTTCACCGATCCGATGCGGCACTGGCCAGGCTGAGGCTGCTGCGCGCCTTGCGTTTCAGCCGAAATGCGCGAGAAAGCCTTCGTCAGCCCGGCGATTTCAATAGGATCGCCCAGCGAGGTGCCGGTACCGTGCGCTTCGATATAGCTCAGGGAGTCAGGCTGCCAGCCCGCGCGCTGAAACGCCGTGCTCACGACCTGGCTTTGCGCGGCCTGATTCGGCACCGTGAAGCCGCTGGTTTTGCCGCCGTGATTAATGGCCGTGGCCTTGATGACGCCATAAATCTGGTCGCCGTCTTCCAGCGCCTGCTGCAGCGGCTTAAGCAGCACGGCGCCCATACCTTCACCTGGCACGTAGCCATCGCCACCTTCACCGAAGGCCCGACAGCGGCCGTCGCTGGAGAGGAACTGGTTCTGACCCAGCTGGTAATATTTCATCGGATGGACGATGAGATTGACCCCACCCGCGATCGCCATTTTGCAGTCACCGCTGTGAATGGCCTGGCAGGCCATATGCAGGGCGGTCAGGGATGATGAACACATCGAATCCAGCGCGACGCTGGGACCGTCAAGGTTGAAGTAGAAGGAGACGCGGTTTGCTACCGAAGAGTGCAGCGCCATCGCCCACCCCGACTCGTGCTGTCTGGCGGTGGTCTCAATAAACTGATACTGGCCCCACATGACGCCAACGTAGACGCCAACCTGCGATCTGCTCAGCGCCTGGCGCGAATAGCAGGCATCGGAAACGCACTCCCACGCGGTTTGCAGGAAAAGCCGCTCCTGGGGATCCAGCAGCTCCGCTTCGCGCGGAGAAATATTGAAATACTGGGTATCGAACTGATCGATATCGTCAATAAATCCGCCCCATTTGCTGTACACCGAATCCTTGCTTCCCCGCTCGGGGGAGTAGTGTTCGCTGACGTCCCAGCGCGACAGCGGGATTTCCGTGATGCTGTCCTTTCCGGCGCAGAGGTTGGCCCAGAACTCCTCAAGGTTGCGGGCACCCGGATAGCGGCCACTTAGCCCGATAACGGCGATATCCTGCCGGGCGTCCGTCTCCTGCGGGCTTAACCCGGCGTGTCGTTTCAGCGTGTCGGCACGGGATGAATTCAGCAGCTCCGCCAGGCTTAGCCGCATATGCGGCGCAGACGCGGGCGCGCTATGCGCCGAACGCATATGTGTTGCCGATGAGGCCGTGGCGGAGCGCGGCGTAGTTGCACTGGCCGCCGGAGAGGTGCGGGCGGATCGAGGCGTAGTTGCACTGGCCGCCGGAGAGGTGCGGGCGGATCGAAGCGTAGTTGCACTGGCCGTCGGAGTGGTGCGGGCGGAGTGCGCCGTCTGCGCCCTGGCGGTCGCCAGGTCATCGGCGTCAATCTCTGCCGCCCAGCTGTCCAGGGTCGCGTGGAGATAGAGATCGTTTGCGCTGACGCCAGAGAAATGTCTCTCCAGCTCGGCCTGGAGTCGGATCTGGCTGAGGGTATCCACCGGCCACAGGTGCAGCGGGGTTTGGGCGGTACAGCCGGCCGCCGCAGAGTCCAGCGCCGCGGTCATGGCAGCGAGCAGGATATCGCGCGTTCCAGGCTGGTCATCGGTGATGACAGACAGAAGATCGCAGGATACAGGCCGGTCATCAGGCGACCCTGCCGTCCCTGATAATGGGTTCAGCGCCAGTTTATCCGCGGCATCCATTGCTATCAGCGGCGACAGCGGTTTACTTGCTGTCTCTGCTGTCTCTGCTGTCTCTGCTGTCTCTGCTGTCTCTGCTGCAACCAGCGACAGCACGGGTGCCGCTACCGCTACCCTGGTGACCGCTGGCTGCAGGGCGGCGGCCTGATCGCCGCAGGTCTCAATCAGGAAGTCGGCCAGCGAGGCGAGGTCTTCATATTCATAGAACAGCGTTTGCGGCACCTCTCCGAACGTCGCCGTGAGCGTCTCGTTCAGCGCCAGAATCATGATTGAATCCAGGCCGTAATCGGCGAGCAGCGTTGTGGCACCCACTTCCCCCGCATCAAGCCTGGTTACCTCAATAACCCTGGCGATCAGCAGGTTAAGGACGCTCTCGCGCGGCGAAGCGGCCGCAGGCAGAACGGTAGCTTTCGCCAGCGGGGCCGCAGCCGCCGTCGCGCCAGGCGGTTGGTTTGTACTCTGTGATATGTCCGTGCTGACCGCGCGATCTGTGCTGTGTGCGATGCCTGCGCTGACTGCCCGGTTGGCACTGTGCGATATGCCTGCGCTAACTGCCAGGTTGGCACTGTGTGCCGCACCCGCGCTGGCCTGAAGCCCCAGGTGGGGGGCGAGCTGGGTCTGTAGCCGTGCGATCCTCACCACCACGCGGCCTGCGCTATCGAGCAGATCGATATCGTAGTGGGTGGCGCTAGCGCCTGCCGCCTGGGCGGTATGACGGCGCGCCCAGCTATAGCAGACGGCGTTAACCGGGCCGAACACCTGTAAGCGCGCCAGTGCAACCGGGACCTCAATAACGCTTTTCGCTGCGGTAAGGCCACCGATGCCTAATACCGTGCGGAATGCGCCATCCAGCAGCGACGGCGGCAGAATAAACGGCTGTAGCAGAGGAACCCTGTTCAGGCTACCGGGAAATTTCAGCTCCGCCAGCGCCTCGTCGGCACTGAACCAGAGGCGTTCGAGGATCTGGAACGCCGGACCAAAGGTGAAGCCACGCTGGGTAAATGCGGCGTCCAGCTCACTGCGTTGCAGCAACTGGCCGCTGTCAAAGAAGCGACTCAGATCGACCGCCGGAGGCGGTGATGCGGTGCCGGGACTCAGCCGTCCGCGCGCGCAGGTGTGCCGGTGTTCGTCATCGGTGCGGTAGAGGTCAAACTCAAGCCCGCCGCGCGACGGCAGCAGGGCAATGCCGATCTCAAGCGAGCCGCCGACCACAACGGGCCGTAGCCATTGCACATCCTCCACCTGCGGGAGGACAGGCAAATCGCCCGTCGCGGGCAGCGCGTTCCCTTTCAGGGCGAGTTCGCTGGCGGTGAGCGCCATTTCGATGCAGGCAGCACCGGGAAGGATGCGATTTTCGCCCAGCCGGTGGTCATTTAGCAGGAACTCGTCTGCCCGCAGCGTTTTGTGAAAAGCCTGTTCGGCAAGGGTAGAAATATTACTATCAATCAGGGGATGCAGCGCGGCGGCGCGGGGTGTTGCAGGAGCGGCAGGCGCCCAGCAATCCTGACGCTGGAAGGCGTAGCCGGGCAGCGAGACGCGTCGGCGTAAATGACCGGCGTGCAGGGCGTACCAGTCCACGGCGTGGCCATTCGCCCAGGCCTCACCCAGCGCGCCAAGGCGGCCCTGGCGGATCCACTCGGCCAGCGGCGGCGTGTTCGTCGCCTGACGGGCATTATCCCGATGTCCCGTCATCAGCCCGGACAGGTGCTGCTGCGTAAAGGCGCGCAGCGCTCTGACGGCATCCCCGGCTTTCTCCGCTACCAGCGCCAGCCGGTGTTCGTGCGCAACGCGCCCAACCTGGAGCGTCCAGGCCGCGTCCTGTAGCGACAGGTCGGGATGCTGCTCAATAAAGGTGGCAAGCCGTTCGGCCATCGTCAGCAGCGCCGCTTCGCGACGGGCGGAAAGCACGATAAGCGCAGGCTGGCCCGTTTCATCCGCTGCGCGCAGGGGTTCAGCGTACTCTTCCACAATCATATGCGCGTTGCTGCCACCGGCACCGAAGGCGCTAATTCCGGCGATGCGCGGCAGCTCGCGGGGCACGGCAGCGCCTCTCTCTGAGAGGCAGTTCACCACCGGACGCGGCCACGGGGCCAGCGTCTGCTGTACGTGGAAGGGGCCGCTCTGAAAGTCGATAAAAGGGTTGATAACCTGCGACTGAATAGAGGGCACCAGCGTCTTATGCCTGAACTGCAGCAGCACTTTGGTCAGCGACGCCATTCCGGCCGCCGCCTCCAGATGCCCGATATTGGCCTTGACCGAGCCAATGGCGCAGCGGCCGGCAGGTTCGCCCGCCACGGTGAAAGCCTTGTTCAGCCCGCTGATTTCAATAGGATCGCCGAGTTTCGTTCCCGTGCCGTGTGCTTCAACGTAGCTGATATGGCGCGGGTCAACGCCCGCCGACGCCAGCGCATCCGTCACCAGATCGGCCTGACGTTTCGCATTTGGCACGGTGAAGCCGGACGCCTTCCCGCCGTGATTGACCGCGCTACCGCGGATCACGCCGTAGATCGCGTCGCCATCCGCCTGCGCCTGCGCAAGGGGTTTAAGCACCACCGCGCCGACGCCTTCACCCGGAACATAACCGCTGCCACCTTCGCCAAAGCTGCGGCAGCGCCCATCCGTCGAGAGGAAGTGCATATTAGAGAGCAAATGGTACTTGTACGGATGCAGCGACAGGTTGACGCCACCCGCGATGGCAACCGATATCTCGCCGCTGCGAAGGGCATTGCAGGCCAGATGGATGGCGGTAATGGAAGAGGAGCAGGCGGTATCGATCGCCAGGCTCGGGCCGGAAAAATTGAAGAAGTGCGAAACCCGATTGGCAACCGACCAGTAAGAGGAGTGCGAAGTGGTCCACTCCGCCTCGGGGCTGGTGACCGCGTGGAGCTGATAGTCGCCCCACATGATACCAACGTATACGCCGACGCGGTTTTCCTGCCCGCGCAGCGGGGAGGCCAGCCGGTCAGCGGTATAGCCCGAATCCTCAATGGCCTGCGCGGCGGTTTCCAGAAAGAGCCACTCGTTGGGATCCATAATCTCCGTTTCTTTCGGAGAGATATTGAAATAGCGTGGATCAAAACGCCCGACGTCGGAGAGGAAGCCGCCCCAGCGGCTGTAGCTTTTACCGGGCGTTGCCGCCCCAGGCTGGAACCAGTGTGCCTCTTCCCAGCGTTCAGCAGGGACCTCAGTCACAGAATCACGCCCCTGGCTCAGGTTTTGCCAGAACTGCTCAAGATTTTCTGCTGCGGGGTAGCGTCCGGCAAGGCCGGTAATGGCAATGTCCCCCTCATAGCCGCGCTGCGTTTTTAGCGCCGTCTCCGCTGCCCCGGCGGAGGCCGCGGTGTTCTGTGGGGCAGGGCGCTGGGATGCGGATCCCTGCTGGACAGGCCGTACGGCTGCGGCAGTGTCCTGTGGGGCCAGGCGTAAGGCGGCAGCGGTCGGAGCGGCAGGGGGAGCCGTCTCAGGCAGCAGCGCGCTGCAGGCCTGCTGATAGTTGTCGACCAGAAAGCGGCTCAGTTCTTCCATCGTGGGATGCTCGAAAAACAGCGTCATTGGCAGCGATTTGCCAAATACTTTTTGCAGCTCGCTGACCAGCTCTATCGCCACCACTGAATCGAAGCCGTAGTCACGGAAGAAGCCGTGGCGCTCGAAATGCGGTGGGATGCGCAGCCGACGGGCGAACAGATCGGAAAGATAGCCCACCACCGCATCCTGCACCGCCAGCGGCGCGTCGTGGCCCTGGGCGTCACCCACCGGGGCGGGATCGACCACGTTCAGCGCTTCCGCGATGCGTGCGGCATCCCCTGGCATCACCACTATCTGCGAGGCGCGGCTGTTGAGGGCATATTCGAAGATGGCGGTGCCCTCATCGGTCAGCAGCGGCACAATCCCGAAATGGCGGTTCAGAATGGCCTCCTCCTTGTCGGTGAGGCGCATACCGCCCTCTTTCCAGTAAGGCCAGTTGATCGACAGCGTTTTGCCGGGGCGTTCACCCCGCTGCTGGAGCCGGTTACGATGGCTGGCGAAGTAATCCTCAAACGCGTTGCCAAAGGCATAATCGCACTGGCCGATATTGCCCAGCACGCCGGTGACGGAGGAGAACAGGGCAAAAAAGTCGAGCGGACAGTCCTGCGTTTCGGCATCCAGCAGCCAGCTTCCCATCAGCTTCGGCGTGATAACCCGTTTAAAGGCCTCCTGACTCTTGCGCAGAATGAAGTTGTCTTCAATCACGCCCGCCGAGTGGATAATGCCGTTAAGCGCGCGGCCCGACTGGCGAATGCTGTCGATCAGCCGCTGTACGTCAGCGCGCTCGCTGATATCACAGGCGACATAGTGGGCGGCTCCCCCCTGTTCGGTCAGCGCGATCAGCTGCTGCTGCTGTTTTTCTCCGGGCTGCGAGCGGCCGCTCAAATAGACGGTGGCATCAAAGCGCGAACAGAGGAAGCGGGCGAAGATCAGGCCCAGCCCGCCCAGCCCACCGGTGATCAGGTAGGTTCCCTGCTGGCGCAGCCTGACCGGCTCACAGGGCGACGGATTCACGCTGGACTGAGCGGCGCTGTCGGTGTGTGGTCGCCTCTGGTGCGCAACAGGCGCCCGCGCCTGGGCGGCAAAGCGGCGCACCAGGCGCACGCCCTGCACGTAGCGTACATCGGCCTCTTTTGAAGGGTCGTTAAATTCATTGCTGATAAGCGCCGCCAGTCGTGCCGCGTCGTTTTCGCCCTCACAGCACAGTACGCGGCCCGCGTAGGCCGGTTTTTCAATGCGCAGGGTGCGATAAAAACCGCTGAGGGCTTCGACATCGGGCAGGCGCGGGGTGGCAAGATGAAGATGAATAATGCGTACGCTCTTCACCTTGCGCATCAGCGCCCGGGTCAGCGCAAACAGGCTTTCCGGTCCGGCGCACAGGCGCGCAGTAAAGTCCTCTTCGGC
The DNA here is from genome assembly GCF_047918655.1 of Erwinia sp. PPS120. Classification (GTDB taxonomy): domain Bacteria; phylum Pseudomonadota; class Gammaproteobacteria; order Enterobacterales; family Enterobacteriaceae; genus Erwinia; species Erwinia tasmaniensis_A. Next base: position 53,632 of record NZ_JBLREF010000014.1, read on the forward strand.
AAGCGTGGGGGCGGCCCACAGGATGCGATCCAGCGTGGCGCCCTGCGCCAGCAGCCCATCAACCGCCGCGATAAAATCTTCACTGTTTCCCGGCCGCACAGAGACAACGCGCTGTTGAGCCCCGGTGTTGGTCGCGGATGAAAACTGAATTTGCTGGATCTGCGGAGGGGTTTCCCCCTGCGCCAGCAGGCTGGCGAGCCGCTCAGTATCCTGCGATGCACCGATAATCACCACCTGGCGGAGCGGCGCTTCTGCCTCTGTCGCCGCCTGTGGGATCCACCAGGGCTGGTAAAGGCTCGCCGCTTCATGGGGGGACAGAGAGGGGGCGGCGGCGCGATGCGCGTTTTCCTGCGCGGCACGCTCCCCGGACAGGCGAAGCGTAACGCCATAGAAACGCAGCGCGATCTGCTCCGGGTTCGCCGCATCGGCCAGGCTGATATCCACCCTGGCCACGCCTTCGCCAGGCGTATTTTCTCCCGCAAGCGTAACGGTAGCCGTCATCGTCGCGCTACAGGCGCGCAGCACCTCCAGCCTCTCCAGCGCGAAGGGAACGATCGGGCCGTTCAGCCTCTCGTCCGGCTGGGCGGCGTCGAGCATTCCGGCGACCCAAATCACCGCGGCCTGTAGCGCACCATCTGCCAGGCTGGGGTGAATAATCCAGTTGATGGGGGCCGCCGTTCCCCGGGCATCAGGCAGCGCCAGGCTGGCGATGCAGGTACGCGCGCCGACAGCAAGCTGGCGCAGAGAGGTTAATCCCTCGCCGTAGTGCATTTGCAGGGCATCGAGCTGCTGGTAGCAGGCTTCTGCATCCAGCAGGCGATCGGCGCTATCATGCTCCGCACGTGGTGGTGAATCGGGCGCGGCGCTTTCTTCACGCGGAGAGAAGTCAGACGCGAATCCCTCCCTGGGTGGTGATGCGTCAGGCGCGGCCCCCTCTGCCGCAACCCGTCCCTGGCAGTAAAGAGTGTCGTCGCTACCGAGGATCTGAAAGCGCCAGTGCGCCGCTTCCTGCGGATCCAGCTGAACGTGCAGGTCCTGCGCCGCGTTCTGATACGTCAGCGGTCGTAGCCAGGTGACCTGTGAAAAACTCAGCCGGTGGTCATTTTTCAGCGTGGCCGCATCGGTGAGGGCGGCGCGAACCAGTTCCAGGTACATTACGCCTGGCAGCACAGCCTGTCCGGCGATCTGGTGATCGGCAAAGAAGAACTCGTCTCCCTCAAGCTGCCCCTGATAACGGGAGCGACCGCCATCAGCCCTGCGCCTGAGCCGGGCAGGCAGGGCGGCGCGCGGTAACGGGGCGCGGCAGGCCGTGGGGATCCAAAAATGGCTGCGGGCAAAGGGATAGCCGGGCAGCCCGACTGGGCGGAAACGCGCCTGCTTAAAGAGTCTGGCCCAGGCGACCTCCGCCCCGCACTGATAGCAGTCGCACAGCCGTTGCAGGAGCGCCGCAAACGCGGCCGACTCCCCCGTTACGGCGACGATTTCATCGAGCAGCGCGTCCGCTTCGACGCTGGCTTTCTCTACCTCCTGCCTCGCGTGCCCGGATACCTGAAGCGGGCCGGGGGCGATAGCGCTTTCCAGCGCGGCGATCAGGCCCGGCACATCGGGAGTTACGCAGCTAAAGCGACAGGCGAAGCTGTCGCGACGCGTCAGCAGCGTGGCACTGATATCGGCCAGCGGCACCGCGGGATTTTCACTGAGCCAGTGCGCAAGATCCCGCTGGCTTTGCAGCAGCGCCTCCGGCGTTTTTGCTGACAGCGCGATCGGGTAGTTGCGATACGCTGCAGGCTCATCTGCCGCGAGCCCGCGGTCGGCATCGGCAGGCGCCTCTTCCAGCACCAGATGGGCATTAGTGCCGCCAAAGCCGAACGAACTGACGCCCGCGCGCAGCGGCGTGTTCGGCTCGATTCGCGCCCATTCACTCACCCGATCCACGAAGAAGAACGGGGTAGCGGTGGCGTTAATGCGGGGGTTCAGCGCCGAAAAGCGGCGCAGCGGGGGCAGCCTGCGGTTTTTGAAGGCCTGCAACACTTTGATGACCCCCGCCACGCCTGCGGCAGCTTCGAGGTGGCCGATATTGGATTTTGCCGACGTCAGGCCACAGAACGCATTTTCCAGCGCGATGTTCTGCTGTTCCGCCAGGGTGCCAAATGCCCTGACCAGGCCCTCGAACTCAATGGGATCGCCCTTTGGGGTGCCCGTGCCGTGCGCTTCAATCAGGCCAACAGTATTGACAGGAATGCCCGCGCGCAGATGGGCAGCCACTATCACATCGGCCTGCGCAGAGGCGCTGGGGTAGGTGAGGGTGTAGGTCGAGCCGCAATGGTTTATCGCGCTGCCCTTGATCACGCCGTGGATATTGTCGCCGTCGGCCAGCGCCTTATCTAAAGGCTTAAGCAGGAGTACGCCAGCACCTTCCCCCCGCACGTAGCCATCGGCTTCGGCATCGAAAGAGTGGCAGGCGCCGGTTGGCGACAGCATGCCCATTTTTTCAAAAGAGGTGTGCCGGGTCGGCGTGAGGATAAGGTTTATCCCCCCGCTGATGGCGATGTCACAGTCACCGTGCTGAATGGCCTGGATAGCGCTGTGAATTGCGCTCAGCGAGCTGGAGCAGGCCGAGTCGATCGGCATGCTTGGCCCGCGAAAATCAAAAAAGTGAGAGATGCGGTTAGCAATAATCGAGGTGGCCGTGCCGGTGGCATGGTGCGCCTCAACAGGGCGGCCAGCGTTTTCCTGTAGCTCTTTATAATCGTTGTTGAAAACGCCGATAACCACGCCAACCTTTCTCCCCCGCAGCGTGGAGGGAGGGATCCCGGCATCCTCCAGGCAGGACCAGGTTAACTCCAGCATAATCCTCTGTTGAGGGTCCATAGTTTCAGCAACTTTTGGAATAATGCCAAAGAATTGGTTGTCGAAACAATCAATCCGGTCCAGAAATGCCCCCCATTGCGGCCGGGGGGCGTCAGAATAATCATCTGAATTTATCATTAAATCTGAACTATTCCATCGTAACCCTGAAACTTCGGTAACAGAATCACGATGGTTTATGACATTATTCCACAATTCGCTGTAATTTAATGAATCGGGAAATTGACAAGAAATTCCAATGATTGCTATGTCCATCTACTTCTCATTGATTAGGTTGACAGGTGGTTTAAAAACGCGCAAATAATTATAAATTACTGATAAAAAGGACATAATTTATCAAGGTGACATATCTTGTTAGTTAGTAAGGTAAGTTCAGCTTATTACAATAACATTAATTATATTATTATAATGCATGTATTTTGTTTGCTGAATATTTCCATGACCGCATCAGGCGGCACGATTTGCTGGTTTTGCACCGCAGAAGTAAGTGCTGCGGAGAGCCACGATTGAGGTGGGATTCTGAAAGTACCGGGTGTTTCCAAAACGGCTCTGATGAGTTCAGTAAGTTTGAAGGGAAAAGGCGGCGGTGAGCATTTCTCAAGCCTTTGCCGGTCTCAGAAGCGATAAGTGAGTGTTTTTGACAGAAGGGCGGGCTGAGCGGGAGGGGGGACGGTAGCCGCGCTTAAAAAAACCCGTAACGGGCGGTTTGTCGCAGAGGTTTTAGGGCAGGGTCACAGTAAAAGAATCGATCGTAAATGCCGTTTAATTGTGATGAATTTGTTAAAGACGTGAAAGCACATACAGAAGTTAAGAATCACCAACTGGCGCAGCGACAATAACGCTCTTATCAACCGTGGTCAGATTACAGAGTCTCTGGCCATGCGGCATACCACCGCCATAATACTGCGCAGTACCGGGTTACCGGCCCGAAACCTTAGATTACCTCAACCCGCCATATTCACGGGTTATCTCCTTCGCCGCGCCGATAACCAGCGCGCCCAGCTCGGTTACGCGGTCATCCGTAACGCGGGACACCGGGCCGGAAATGGAGATGGCGGCAAAGGGTTCGCGGTGTTCGTCGTAGATGCAGGCCGCGACGCAGCGCAGCCCCAGGGCGTGTTCTTCATCATCGAAGGAAAAACCGACCTTGCGCACCAGTGCCAGGTTCTCCTTCAGACTGTGCGGCGACATCAGGGTGCGCGGCGTGTAGTAATGCAGCCCTTGCCGGTGCAGCAGCTCGCTGACCTGCGCCTCGGAGAGGTTGGCCAGAAAGGCTTTGCCCGCGCCGGAAGCATGCATCGGCAGCTTGCCGCCAATGGGGGCAGACATGCGCATCAGCTGGGTACACTGCACCTGGTCGATAATCACTGCCTGGCGATCGCTAATGTCCAGCACGGCCAGATTAACCGTCTCTCCCGAATCCTCCATCAGTTTGCGCAGCATCGGGTGGACCAGCGCCAGCAGGTTACGACTCTGCAAAAAGCTGCTGCCCACCACAAAGGCGTGCGCGCCGATGGTCCACAGGCCGAGGTCGCCCACCTGACGCACGAACCCCTGCTGCTGCATTGTGGTCAGCAGGCGATGGGTGGTCGAGTTGGGTAATCCCGCCTGCTGCGCCAGCTCAGTCAGCGCCACGCTGCCGTGGGCATCGGCGATAAACTCCAGCAGCTTCAGGCCGCGGGTGAGCGACTGGACCTGGCCTGCGGGCTGGGCGGGCTGCGTCTGCGCGGCACGGGGCTTTTTGCCGCGTTTGATAACTGCTGGCGTGGTCATGGCGGATCCCTTCTTTTTCACATTATGGAAACCATTTTCGTTTTATCAGGCAATATTGCAAGCGGCGTTATCTGGTCGGATCAGTATGGGCGGATGCTGAAAAAGCTCTGGGCAGGCTTCGCGCGGCTCCCGGCCACGCGGCATGATGATTAATCAGCCGCCCCCGCCGGAGGGAGAAAACGGTATGCATTCAGCCTGCAGGTAAAAGGCGCCACTTCCGGGCACAGTGCGAGGGTTATCAGGCCTCTATTTAGTGCGAAGCTGCACATAAACGGATCGGAAGCCGCGCATAAAGCCCGCGCGGCTGCTATCTCAATTAAGGGCGGTTTCGGGCGTAAGGCGCTGGCGACCTTACCTCTGCCCATGCCCGCGGCTTTTCATAAAACTGTCATCTCGCCAGGTTAGATTGGCGCGGATCTTGCTGGAATGATCCAGAAATCCCCTCAACGACCCACCCGGAGCAGCAGTGATGAAACCACTATTCGCATCTGTTTTAGTCAGTGCCCTTCTTCTGAACCTGTCCGGCGCCCGCGCAGCGGACGGCGATCTCGCTGTGCTGGAAAAAGCGGCAAAAAGTGAAGGGGAGGTGAACAGCGTCGGGATGCCGGACAGCTGGGCCAACTGGAAGCAAACCTGGGATGACCTCAGCAGTCAGTACGGTATTAAGCACAGCGACACCGATATGTCGTCGGCGCAGGAGCTGGCGAAGTTCGCGGCAGAAAAAAGCCACGCCAGCGCGGATATCGGTGACGTAGGGGCCTCCTTTGGCTCGATCGCGGTACAGAAGGGGCTGGCGCAGCCCTATAAGCCCAGCACCTGGGATCAGATCCCGGCGTGGGCGAAGGATAAAGAGGGGTACTGGGCGCTGGCCTACACCGGTACCATCGCGTTTATTGTGAATAAGGGCCAGGTGAAAGAGGTGCCGCACAGCTGGGCCGACCTGAAAAAGGGCAAATACGTGGTGACCATCGGCGACGTGGGCGTCGCGGCCCAGGCGGCCAACGGCGTGCTGGCGGCCAGCTACGCGCTGGGCGGCAGCGAGACCAACCTCAAGCCTGCGCTGGCATTCTTTGGTGAGCTGGCGAAAGAGGGACGGCTGGGGGTAAGCGATCCGGTGATCGCCAACATCGAGAAGGGCGAAATTCAGGTGGCGGTGGTATGGGACTTTAATGGTCTGAACTATCGCGACCGCATCGACAGGAGCCGCTTTGAGGTCGTTATCCCGTCCGATGGATCCATCACCTCCGGCTACACCACCATCATCAACAAGTATGCGCAGCACCCCAATGCCGCGAAGCTGGCGCGGGAATATATTTTCTCCGACGCCGGGCAGATCAACCTTGCACGCGGCTACGCCCGCCCGATCCGCGCTGAACATCTGACGCTGCCCGCCGACGTGCAGGCCAAACTGCTGCCCGCCTCCGCCTATAAGAGCGCACACCCCATCGCCGATCCGGCAGCGTGGGACAAAGCCGCTAAAATGCTGCCGCGCCTGTGGCAGGAAAACGTTATCGTCAATATGAAGCAGTAGGGAGTCGGGATGAAAACGATTCTGGTGGTGCTGGACGGGCTGAATTATGAGGTGGCTGAGGCGACGATGGGCTATCTCCAGGCGGAATGTGCGCAGGGTAACGGGCAGCTCTATCAGCTGACCTGTGAGCTTCCCTCGCTGTCGCGCCCTTTGTATGAGTGCATTCTTACCGGCGTCACGCCGGTCAAAAGCGGCGTGGTGCATAATGGCGTCAATCGCCTGAGCCGGGAGCGCAGCGTGTTCCACTATGCGCGTGAGGCCGGGCTGACCACGGCGGCGGCGGCCTACCACTGGGTGAGCGAGCTGTATAACCGTTCGCCCTGGCAGCCCGCCCGGGATCGTCATACCGTCGATGCGGCGCTGCCCATCCAGTACGGTCACTTCTATTATGACGACGGCTACCCGGATTCCCATCTGTTTGAGGATGCGGAAAGCCTGCGGCTGCGCCACAACCCCGATTTCCTGCTGATCCATCCGATGAATATTGATGACGCCGGACATAAGTTTGGCCTCTCCACGCCGCAGTACCGTAACCGCGCGCGGATGGCCGACGGTTATCTGTCGCACTGGATGCCGGGCTGGCTGGAGGCGGGGTATCAGGTGCTGGTCACCGCCGATCATGGCATGAATGACGATCGCAGCCACGGCGGCATTTTGCCGGAGGAAACCTCGGTGCCGCTGTTCGTCTTCGGCCAGGCCTTTTCACTGCAAATGGATGCCGCGCCGCTGCAAACCGAGCTGTGCGGCACGCTGTGTGAACTGCTGGGCGTCGATCATGATAAGCCTCTCTGCCCCGAGCTGCTGGCGCGGCGGGAGGCAGAGTGATGAGGGGGAAAGGGTTAGCGCTGCTGTGCCTGCTGCCGTTCACGCTGTTCTATATTGCTTTTCAGGTTGCGCCGCTGGTGTGGATTGCCATCCACAGCTTCTACAGCGAGATGTATGAAGCCTGGGGCTGGGGCAACTACAGCGATATCCTGACCTCCGCTTTTTATCGTCAGGCGATGCGCTTCTCGCTGGATATCTCGTTCTGGTCGAGCGTCTGGGGGCTGCTTATCGCCCTGGCGGGCGGGTATTCGCTGCATCAGCTCGGCGGCGGCAGGCTGCACCGCTTCCTGATGTCATTCACCAATATGACCAGCAACTTCGCCGGGGTGCCTCTGGCCTTCGCCTTTGTGATTTTGCTGGGGCTGAACGGCTGCGTAACGCTGCTGATGCATAAATATGGCCTGATGCGGACCTTTAACCTCTACTCGGCCGACGGGCTGATTGTGGTTTACAGCTGGTTTCAGATCCCGCTGGGGATCCTGCTGCTCTACCCGGCCTTTGACGGGCTGAAGAAGGAGTGGCAGGAGTCGGCGGCGCTGCTGGGGGCAGGACGCTGGCACTACTGGCGGCATATTGGTCTGCCGATCCTGTCGCCCGCGCTGCTCGGCACCTTTGTGATCCTGCTGGCGAATGCGCTGGGGGCTTACGCCACCCTTTATGCGCTGACCACCGGTAACGTCAACCTGGTCCCGGTGCGGATTGCCGCGCTGGTCTCGGGCGATATCTCTCTCGATCCCAATATGGGCAGCGCGCTGGCGATGCTGCTGGTGCTGCTGATGGTGGCGATCACCCTGGTGCACCAGTGGCTGCTGCGCCGCAGCTACCAGTACGCAGGCCGGAGGAGCTGACGGATGTCACGGTGTGAATATCTCTATCATCAAGGGGTGGTGTGGCTGGTGTTTTTGATACTGGCGCTGCCGCTGCTGGCGACGCTGCTCTATGCGCTCTCCACCACCTGGGGGGCAACCATTCTGCCGCAGGGCTTTACCCTCAGGTGGATGGCGCAGTTATGGAGCGATCCACGCTTTATGACCGCGCTGGGCCACTCCCTGCTGATTTGCCTGGGGGCGCTTATCTTCTCGCTTGTGCTGGTGCTGCCTGCCATGTTTGTAATTGCTTACTATTTTCCCCGGCTGGACGCGATAATGAATGTGCTGATCCTGATGCCGTTTGCCGTGCCGCCGGTGGTCTCCTCGGTGGGCCTGCTCCAGCTCTACTCCGACCCGCCGCTGATGCTAACCGGTACGCCCTGGATTTTAATCGGTTGTTATTTCACCCTCGCGCTGCCCTTTATCTACCGGGCGCTGGCCAACAATATGCAGGCGATCAATATGCGTGAGCTGATTGACGCCGCGCACCTGCTGGGGGCCACTACCTGGCAGGCCGCGCTGCTGGTGGTGCTGCCGAATCTGCGCAAGGGAACCTTTATCGCCGTGCTGCTCTCCTTCTCATTCCTGATAGGTGAGTTTGTACTTGCTAACCTGCTGGTCGGCACCCGCTATGAAACGCTACAGGTCTATCTCTATAACGTGCGTAATGAAAGCGGTCACTTCAGCAGCGCGTTAGTGATTTCCTACTTCCTGGTCGTCCTGCTGATCACCTGGCTGGCGAACGTCCTGAACCGCGAGAGAGGCTGAATATGAGCTGGCTGAACGTCACCCGCCTGAGTAAAAGCTATGGCCCGACGATGATTTTTCAGGATATTGATTTTTCCGCCAGCGAGGGGGAGTTTGTTACCCTGCTCGGTCCCAGCGGCTGTGGTAAATCCACGCTGCTGCGCTGTATCGCGGGCCTGACCCCGGTCGATGGCGGGCAGATTTTCCTTCACGGGCAGGACATTGCGCCGCTGACGCCGCAGAATCGCGCCGTCGGCATGGTATTTCAAAGCTACGCGCTGTTTCCCAATATGACCGTGGAGCGTAACGTGGCCTTTGGCCTGAAGATGCAGAAACTTCCGGCATCCGCGATTTCGCAGCGCGTCGCGGAGGTGCTGGAGCTGGTGGAGATGAACGACTACGCCCAGCGCTACCCGCATCAGCTTTCCGGTGGGCAGTGTCAGCGCGTGGCGCTGGCGCGTTCGCTGGTGACCCGACCGCGACTGCTGCTGCTGGATGAGCCGCTTTCGGCGCTGGATGCGCGTATTCGCCGCCACCTTCGCGATCGCATTCGCAGCATTCAGAAAGAGCTTAACCTGACCACGCTGTTCGTCACGCACGATCAGGAGGAGGCGCTGGTGCTTTCCGACCGTATCGTGCTGATGGACCAGGGCAGGATTGTGCAAACCGGTAATGCCGAGGCGCTCTATACCCAGCCCGTCAATCTGTTTGCCGCTGGTTTTATCGGCCACTACAACCTGCTGACGGCAGAGCAGGCAGCGCGGCTGACCGGCCAGACCTTTCACCGCCAGGTGGCGCTACGGCCTGAATCCGTGGTTTTCTGTCCGTCCGGGCAGGGCATTCCGGCGGAGATACTCGGCCACAGCCTGTTGGGGAACGTTATTCGCTACCGGGTTAAGGCAAAAGAGGTCGAGCTGTGGGTCGACGTGCTGAACCGCTCGGTAGAGAGCCTGCATCCGGCGGGCTTTCAGGTCGGTCTGCTGCTGGAGCCAGGCACGCTGCGCGAAGTTGCCTGATAGTGACCAGATATCACGCTGATTAAACACATTTTTTCACCAAATCGACTACGCTTAAGGCGGTAAGCGGGGCGGACAGAATCGCCCCGATGGTATGTTTGTGATGTAACGAGGTCGATACCGGTGTTAACCCTGCTTAATTTACTTTCTGCCGTGGCGCTGCTGATCTGGGGAACGCATATTGTGCGTACCGGCATTATGCGCGTCTACGGTGCTGATTTACGCCGCGTGCTGAGCCGCAGCGTGGCAAAAAAACCGATGGCGTTTATGGCGGGTATTGGCGTCACCGCGCTGGTACAGAGCAGTAATGCCACCACGCTGCTGGTGACGTCCTTTGTGGCGCAGGAGCTGGTGGGACTGACGCCCGCGCTGGTGATTATTCTGGGGGCCGACGTCGGTACCGCGCTGATGGCGCGTATCCTGACCTTTGACCTCTCCTGGCTTTCCCCGCTGTTTATCTTCTTCGGCGTGGTGTTCTTTCTGGGCCGCAAACAGACGCGCGCCGGGCAACTGGGTCGCGCCAGCATCGGGCTGGGGCTGATCCTGCTGGCGCTACAGCTGATCGTCGCCGCCGCCACGCCAATTACTCAGGCCTCCGGGGTGAAGGTTATCTTCTCGTCGCTGACCGGGGACGTGATGCTGGATGCGCTGATTGGCGCGGTGTTTGCCATTGTCAGCTACTCCAGCCTGGCCGCCGTGCTGATCACCGCAACGCTGACCGCCACAGGGGTTATCTCCTTTAAGGTGGCGCTGTGCCTGGTGATCGGGGCTAACCTCGGCAGCGGGCTGCTGGCGATGCTCAATAACAGCACCGCCAACGCGGCGGGCAAGCGCGTGGCGCTGGGCAGCCTGCTGTTTAAATTTATCGGCTCGCTGGTGGTCCTGCCGTTTGTGGATGTCCTGGCCGTCTGGCTGCATAAGCTGCCGGTAAACGACGAAGAGCTGGTGATATTCTTCCACGTTTTCTACAACCTGATCCGCTGCCTGATTATGGTGCCTTTTGCCGAGCCGATGGCCAGGCTTTGCCGCCGCCTGATCCGCGAGGAGCCGGAGAGCGATCTGCGGCTGAAACCGCGCCATCTCGATCCCAGCGCGCTCGATACGCCCGCGCTGGCGCTGGCAAATGCCTCGCGCGAGACGCTGCGCATGGGTGATGTGCTGGACCAGATGCTGGCGACCTTCACTAAGGTCATTCACGGCGAGGTGCGGGAGGATCGCGAAATTCGTCGGCTGGACGACGATGTGGACGTTCTCTATACCGCCATCAAGCTCTATCTCGCCCAGATGCCGAAGGAGGATCTGCCTGAGGACGACTCCCGCCGCTGGGCGGAAATTATCGAGATGGCGCTTAACCTGGAGATGGCGGGCGATATTCTGGAGCGAATGAGCGGTGACGTGGCGGACAAATCTCTTAACGCCCGTCGGCCTTTCTCCGTGGACGGGCTGAACGAGCTGGATGCGCTGCTGGAGCAGCTTACCAGTAATCTGCGCCTGAGCCTGTCGGTGTTTTTATCGCAGGATATGACCAGCGCAAAACGGCTACGCCGCGCCAAGCACCGCTTCCGCATCACCAACCGGCGCTACTCGCATAAGCATGTCGATCGCCTGCACCAGCAAAACGTGCAGAGTATTGAAACCAGCTCGCTGCATCTGGGCCTGCTGGGCGATATGAAGCGTCTTAACTCGCTGTTTTGCGCGGTGGCCTACAGCGTGCTGGAGCAGCCGGATGATGAAAGGGATGAGGAGTAGGGACGGGTCAGCCACGACGGTATTCGGGAAAGTGCCTGCGCCTTCACCGCAAATCCAGACTGTTCTGGAATCTCTCTCTGTCACCTGTTCTTTCTGATAAAGAGCGCTATGCTCTCCTGTCTGACGATGGTGTATTTTTTGATTTTTTTGAGGATGAGATGGGTATGCGTAAACTTCCAGTATTTGTTGTGACCCTTGGCCTGCTGATGTCTGCAACGTCACAGGTTGAAGCGGCAGGCTGTATCAAAGGTGCCGCAGTAGGCGGCGTGGCGGGCCATATCAAGCATCACGGCGTGGCTGGCGCGGCAGCGGGTTGTGCCGTGGGTCATCATATGGCGAAGAAAAAAGCTAAAAAAGCGGACGAAAAGCAGCAGCAACAGCAGCAGCAAAACGCGCAGTAAAGGGCGTTGAGGGGTAACAGAACCTGCGTTATCCCTCGTTTCCCTCAAAATTTCTTTTTAACGGGTTTACCCGACCAGTATCCTGCCAGCAGCGAACCGGAGAGGTTATGCCAGACGGAGAAGAGTGCGCCAGGCAGCGCCGCCAGCGGGGAGAAGTACAGCTTGCCCAGCGTAGCGGCCAGCCCCGAGTTCTGCATGCCCACCTCCAGCGCCAGCGTGCGGCAGGTGGATTCGTCAAAGCCAAACAGCTTTCCGCCCCAGTAGCCGCCCATCAGCCCGATGGCGTTATGCAGGATCACCGCCGCGATCACCATCAGTCCCACTGAACCGATAAAGCCCTGGCTGCCCGCCACTACCGCACTGATGATCAGCAGAATGCAGACCATGGAAAACGCGGGAAGATACGGCTCCACGCGCTTCACCACGCCGTTGAGCGTATGGTGAACAATCAGGCCAATGCCGATCGGCACCACCACAATTTTGATAATACTCAGCAGCATACCAACCACATCCACCTGAATATGGGTGTCTACATAGAGCTTAGTCAGCAGCGGCGTAGCGAACACCCCGACCAGCGCCGATACTGAAGAGATGGTCACCGACAGGGCCACGTCGCCCTTCGCCAGATAGATCATTACGTTTGAAGCGGTACCGCTGGCGACGCTGCCAACCAGAATCATACCGGCGGCCAGTTCCGACGGCATATGAAAGAGCTTTGCCAGCCCCCAGGCGGCAAGCGGCATTACCAGGTAGTGCAGAAAGGTTCCGGCAATAACCGGCGCGGGGCGCGTCAGCACCCGTTTGAAATCGTTAATATTTAGCGTCACGCCCATGCCGAACATAATCAGCATCAACAGCGAGGTAACCCATGGCCCGATGCTCAGAAAGGGGGCGGGGGAATACCAGGCGGCGGCGGAGAGCAGGACTGCCCAGAGTGGAAACAGTCGGGTAACGGTGGCAAGCATAGCCAGACTTCCTTATTTCAGTCGTTGTTGTTGCGTGCAGGATTTGCCATCAGCATTCGGAAGCATTACTCGAATAAATTGCGATGCAGTTTCTGAATCACTTTCTCAGCGTCCTGGCCGGGCACCAGGAAGCAGAGGTTATAGCTGCTGGCACCATAGCAAATCAGGCGCAGATTGACCCCCTCCAGCACGCCAAAGACCTCTTTACCTACGCCCGCGGCCTGGGAGAGCTTATTGCCGATCAGCGCGACCAGCGCCAGGTTCTCTTCCACCTCGACCCGGCACAGCGACGACAGCTCCGTTAGCAGCGCCTGCGTCAGCAGGCTGGTGCCCGTTGAGGTGGAGCCGGTAGTATCCAGCGTCAGCGCCACGCTGACTTCCGAGGTGGTTATCAGGTCTACTGAGATACTGTGACGCGCCAGAATATTGAACACTTCGGCCAGGAAGCCGCGCGCGTGCAGCATATTCAGGCTGTGGAGCGTCAACAGGGTTTGCTTGCGGCGCAGCGCCAGCGCGCGGAACAGCGGAGGATTCTGCGTCTGATTGCATACGCGTGTGCCGCCCGCTTCCGGGTCCCGGCTCGAGCCGACAAAGACCGGGATGTCGCTGCGCACTGCTGGCATCAGCGTGGCCGGGTGCAGCACTTTCGCGCCGAAGGTTGCCATCTCCGCCGCTTCTTCGAAGGTGATTTCGTCAATGCGTTTCGCTGACGGCACCACGCGGGGATCGGTGGTGTAGATGCCCGGTACGTCGGTCCAGATATCAATTCGGCTGGCGTGCAGCGCCTCGCCGAGCAGCGCGGCGGTATAATCGCTACCGCCGCGGCCCAGCGTGGTGGTGCGGCCTTTGGCTTCGCTGCCGATAAAGCCCTGGGTGACGATTAGCGCTTCTGCCATCCGCGGAGCAAGCTGGGTCTGCACAAGGTCAGCAAGCAGCGCCATGTCGGGTTCGGCGCGACCAAAGTGATCGTCGGTGCGCATCACTTTGCGGACGTCAAACCATAGCGAGGGGGCGCTGCGCTGGCGCAGCACCTCGACGAACAGCAGGCTGGACATCAGTTCACCGTGGCTGACCAGTTCGTCGGTCAGGGCGGTAGAGGTTGCCAGCGCCGCCGCTTCGGAAAGCATGGTAATGTTTTCCAGCACGCGATCAATTTCGTCACGGATGATCTCCGGCTGGGCGAGCTGGTCGATGATGGCATACTGAATACGGCGGATTTCATCCAGCAGATAAGCGCGCTGCATCTGCTCCTGGCCTTCAGCCAGCGTGACCAGCAGATTGGTCACGCCCGCCGAGGCGGAAAGCACCACCAGACGTGTACCCGGATTGGCAAGCACCACGTCGGCGCTGCGGTTCATGGCGGCGAAATCGGCCACGCTGGTTCCGCCAAATTTAGCCACTATCAGTGTTTGGGACATGTGTTGACATACCTCGTGTCAGGTTAGTTTCCATCAGCGTTGGCACAAGGGAGGAGCAGAAAGGGGGAAGACGTAGAAAAGCCTTTAACTACGCGTCACCCAGAAGCGCCCCACCTTGTTTACCCGCTTACCTGACGCGGCGGCTATGCTCTTTGCGCTAACTTACCGGTTCACTTTTAACAGTTTATCGGAACGCATTTGCCTGCCGCAACGTCAACTAATCAGGATAGGGCGCGGTTTATCGTCGCGCGCCCGGTGACAACCCAGGGGATTCAGCCCCTGTAGTCGATGCTCACCACGCCGCATGGTTTGCACCTCGGCGTCGCTCCCCCTGATGTGTTTTCGACGGATTCGGCTCCTCAAACACACTGCCTGGGCGACGCGCCTCTTCTGGCTTGCGCATCAGATGCGCAAGTAGCCGACTACAAATATCGGGTTATGCGTTCGCTGTCAATCCCTGCCGGTTGAGGGGATCTCATTTTGTACCAGCGCAATCAGCGTGCAGGGTAGCGGCGGCGTCTGTTCACCCTTCACCGGACTCAATTTTCCCTGCTCGTTGTAAATAAACAGCGGGATCACGCCCTGGTTTTTTTCCAGATACTCCAGCCAGCCAAAGTTTTCATTCAGCCGCGTGGCTTTGAGCGTCGCCCCCTTCGCCAGCAGGCTGCTCAGCCGGGCATAGGTTTGCTGCGGGCCAAACAGCACTTCATGCCGACGAAAGCGCGGGCTTTCGCTGTCCCGTCGCCCCTTCAGCGTGGCCCCTGAACGAATGGCGGCTACTTTATCGGCACCAAAAATATGGCTGAAGTGGTAGACCGCCAGCGCGTTCTGATGGCGATTAGGCGACAGGGCCAGCACCTGCGCGGTGTCGCTCAGGTCGAGGAAGTTTTCTGCATACTCGGACCAGGCGTTGCCATACCACGCCGGGATCCCCTCCATGCGCGCCTGACGATAGTATTCCCAGCTGCTGTCGGTGACCCGAACCGGAATATCCAGCTTTTTGAGGGCCAGGGCCAGCGCGCGCGCCACGCTGTTCGCTCCGATAATCAACACGCCGTGCGGCTCGCGCTGCCTGACGCGCAGCGCCCGCGCCAGCACGGCGCTGGTCAGGCTCTGTAGCACCACGGTGCCAATAATTACCGCAAAAACCACCGTCACCAGCCTGTCCGCGCCCTGATAGCCGATTTTTTCCAGCGTCAGCGCAAACAGCGAACTCACGGCGGCGGCAACAATCCCGCGCGGCGAGATCCAGCTGAGCATCAGCTTTTCACGCCAGTGCAGGCTTGACCCCAGGGTGGAGGCCGCAATGCAGAGTGGCCGGGCGATAAACTGCACCACCAGCAACAGACCAATCAGCGGCCAGCCCATCGCCACCAGCGCGCTGACGTCCAGCCGGGCGGCCAGAATAATGAACAGCGCAGAAATCAGCAGCGCCGACAGCTCCTCTTTGAACGCGATAATGTCGGTGAGATCGACATCGCGCATATTGGCCAGCCAGACGCCCATCACCGTGACCGTCAGCAGCCCGGACTCATCGGCAATGGCGTTGGAGAGGCCGAAGGCGGTCAGCATCACGGCCAGCACCGCAAAATTTTGCAGGTATCCCGGCAGCCAGACGCGCTTCAGCGCAATGCCCAGCAGCCAGCCAAACAGCACCCCGGCAATCAGGCCGACGGCGGCGGTAAAGCCCAGCGTCCAGAACAGATGCGTCAGAGATTCCGCTTTCTGACGCAGGACAATGAATTCAAACACCATCAGGGTAAAAATAGCGCCAATGGGATCGATAAGAATGCCTTCCCAGCGCAGGATCTGGTTGATGGCCTTATTAGGCCGTACCACGCGCATCAGAGGCGCAATCACCGTTGGGCCAGTCACTACGGTCACCGCGCCGACCAGCGCCGCCAGCTCTGGCGGGAAATTCAGCAGACCCCAGCAGGCCACGCTAATGACCAGGAAGGTGAGCAGCATGCCAATGCTAACCAGATTACGTACCACGCTGCCAAGGCCGTCAATTTCGTCAAAGCGCAGAGTCAGCGCACCTTCAAACAGGATGATGGCCACCGAAAGAGAGACTAAGGGGAAGAGCAGGCTGCCAAACAGCGCGTCCGGCTGCAAAACGTGGCAAAAAGGCCCCAGGACAATGCCGAAAATAAGCAGGGGCAGAATAGCAGGCAATCGCAGCAGCCAGGCTACCCACTGGGCTACCAGTGAACTTAATCCGATGATAACCAACAGCAGTGGGGCGGATAACTCCATAAAATTTTTCCTTTCGACGGTAGAATAGTCATACTGAAAAGCTGAACGGCGTTAATCTCCGTCGCATGAATTATAAATAACCCCGGACAAAAAGGTGGGAAAATCCTGCCCCTGATAGTTTTGGCCTGTTGCAGCAAAAGAGGTGTTGCAGATGACGCTTCCGCTAACATGGCGTCCGGTCTGATTTACGGTTCTTAAATAAAAAGAGTGTGTTGCTATGAAAAATATCAATCCGACACAAACCGCTGCCTGGCAGGCTTTGCAGCAGCATTATGAAGAAATGAAAGATATCAGCATCGCGGACCTGTTTGCCAAAGATGGCGACCGCTTTGCTAAATTTTCTGCCACTTTTGACGATCAGATGCTGGTGGATTTCTCGAAAAACCGCATTACTAGCGAAACGCTTGAGAAGCTCCAGGCGCTGGCAAAAGAGACTGACCTGCAGGGTGCCATTAAATCGATGTTCTCCGGCGAGAAGATCAACCGCACCGAAGACCGGGCGGTACTGCATGTGGCGTTGCGTAACCGCAGCAATACCCCGATTGTGGTTGACGGCAAGGATGTGATGCCCGAAGTGAATGCGGTGCTGGAGAAGATGAAGTCATTCTCTGAACGCATCATCAGCGGTGAGTGGAAAGGCTACACCGGTAAAGCGATCACCGACGTGGTGAATATCGGTATCGGCGGCTCCGATCTCGGTCCGTTTATGGTCACCGAGGCGCTACGCCCGTATAAAAATCACCTGAATATGCATTTCGTCTCCAACGTGGACGGCACCCATATTGCAGAAACGGTCAGGGATCTCAGCCCGGAAACCACGCTGTTCCTGGTGGCGTCAAAAACCTTCACCACCCAGGAAACCATGACCAACGCCCACAGCGCGCGCGACTGGTTTTTGAACACGGCGGGTGATGAGAAGCACGTTGCGAAGCACTTTGCCGCGCTCTCTACCAATGCTAAAGCGGTGGGCGAATTCGGCATTGATACCGCCAATATGTTCGAGTTCTGGGACTGGGTAGGCGGACGCTACTCGCTGTGGTCAGCGATTGGCCTGTCAATCATTCTGTCGGTGGGCTTTGATAACTTTGAGAAACTGCTTAGCGGCGCACACGCGATGGACAGGCATTTCTCCACCACGCCAGCCGGGCAGAACCTGCCGGTGATCCTGGCGCTGATCGGCATCTGGTATAACAATTTCTTCGACGCTGAAACCGAAGCGATTCTGCCTTACGATCAGTATATGCACCGCTTTGCGGCCTACTTCCAGCAGGGCAATATGGAGTCTAACGGCAAGTACGTTGACCGCAACGGTACGCCGGTTACCTATGAAACTGGCCCTATTATCTGGGGTGAGCCGGGGACGAATGGCCAGCACGCGTTTTATCAGCTGATTCATCAGGGCACCAAGATGGTTCCCTGTGACTTTATTGCCCCGGCCGTGACGCACAACAAGCTGGGCGATCACCACGCCAAGCTGCTGTCAAACTTCTTTGCGCAGACCGAAGCGCTGGCATTTGGCAAGTCGCGCGAAGTGGTGGAGAAAGAGTTTACCGATGCAGGCAAATCGGCCAGCGACGTTGAACACGTGGTGCCGTTCAAGGTGTTTGAAGGTAACCGACCGACTAACTCCATTCTGCTGCGCGATATCACCCCGTTCAGCCTGGGCGCGCTGATTGCGCTTTATGAGCATAAAATCTTCACCCAGGGCGCGATCCTTAACATCTTCACTTTCGATCAGTGGGGCGTTGAGCTGGGTAAACAGCTCGCTAACCGCATCCTGCCTGAGCTTTCCGGCAGCGAGCAGGTCAGCAGCCACGACAGCTCCACTAACGGGCTGATTAACCGCTATAAAAACTGGCGCGGTTAAGTAACCTCGTTCGCGCGGTGCGCTGAGCGGGTTTACAGGGCCGGGGGGATCCGCCTCCGGCCCTGTTATCTGGTCTGCAGGGCCCACGCCATAGGGTCCGTCCCCATCTGACTGGCCGCAGCGGTGCGTAAGGCCGCTCCGATCTGACTGGCTGCAATGATGTGTAAGGCCGCACCGATCTCTGTATCCTCACCGTATTTATTTGCCTGCGTCACTCTCTATAGCGGCATCCCCGTCTGAGCTGCACTCATTAATCGCGTCAGCGCCAGCGTACTCTGGGGTGGTCCTGGTTGACAAAACTGTATTAGCCCGTCTCGCCCGCTACTTCCCTTACAGGCGTTAGGAAAAGCCTTATGTCGCGCTTAATTACCCCCAATATTTACTCAAGTCGCCTGTACGCGGATGAGGATATTCTTAAAACTGACCCATAAAGGGTTTTTTCTGGCAGGATAATTCTGAAACCTTTGTACCGCGATTTCTGCGATCTGGCGCAAAGTTAATAGTTAACTTGTTGTAAATTAACAGCTAATGACATCACTCTCTTCAGACAACGTCTGCATGGTAACGGCGACCCCTGTAAAGGGCGTCAATGGCGAATGGTACTAATTAAAGCCATTAAATCAGTCATAAATTTCAATATGTCGTTTCATTTCAACAAACCTCACCATATTAAGCTGAATAAGCTCGATTTTCCGCGCGCGCAGACTCCCCCTTGCCAGCCAGGGGCACTTCATGATTTCTGGTAATTGATTGCCTTATACTGAACGCGCCTGAAACTCTTCAGGCGATATCCATTCATTCAATGAAGGGAAATGCTATGAAAAAAGTCTTATGTGCTGCTGCAGCCATAGTGTACTTAGCGGGGGCTTCTGCTGCGTTTGCTGCACCAGAAGAGACAGGCACCGCAGCCGGTGCGACCGCGGGAACGCTTTCCACGGGAACCGCGACCGCAGTAGGTGTGGGCGCGCTTGGCGCACTGGTCGGCGTTGCGCTGGCGGCGAGTAGTGGCGGGAATGGTTCCAATACGGGTACCACGACCACCACAACCACAAGCACCACGCGTTAAGTACACAAAATTAATCATAACCACACGCCCGTGTGGTTATTTTTCGACATTGTCAGACTTTTCAGGGACTCACACCGTTGCGCTACATACCACTGTTGTTTCTGTGCCTGTTTCTCCAGGCCTGTACCCAAACGCAAAAAGGGCTGGGAGAGACGGTTAAACTCGCCCTGCTTGGGCCGGATGATGTTCAGGTCTCCGATGAACAGGTTGAAAGCCTTCCCTATGCCAGCATGTATCTGCGCGTCGACGGCGGGCAGCGCATCTTTGTGGTGCTGGGCTTTGACGAAAACGGTCAGCAAAAATGGATCACCCGCGATCGTTCGATGGTGGTCACCCAGCACGGCCGCGTGGTCAAAACGCTGGGGCTGAGGGACAACCTGACGGAGGTGACCAACCTCCAGCAGGATCCGCTGGCCGATCCGCTGCATCTGACCGAGGGAGCAAGCTGGACGCGCCTGATAAGCTGGACAGAGAGCGGTAAATTTCGTGCCGGGACGGCCGTTTCCCGCTTCAGCCGCCTGAACGATCGGGTGCTTGATATCGCCGGTCGTCGCGTGGCCTGTCGGGTATGGCAGGAGAAGGTCTCCATCGCCGCAGACGGCAGCGCATGGACCAACACCTTCTGGATCGACACCACCACCGGACAGGTTCGTCAGACACAGCAGAAGCCCACCGGCGATGACTTCCTCGTTGAAACCACAATCCTGAAGCCCGCGAAATCATGAAAAAAATAACGCTACTCCTCGCAGGGATCTCACTTGGCGTCTCGCTAAGTGCTTATGCAGAAAGTCAGGTTACGGTGTACTCCCCCGGCCAGACGCAAACTTCCACGGTTGACCATGCACAAAACCTCGCGCAGCTGGTTTCCAGCCCGGCGCTGATGGGAAAAACCTGGTGGCCCGGGACGGTGATCGCCGAAAAGCTGGCAACGGCGGCGGCCATTCAGCAGCAGCAACAGCTGCTGGCGCGCCTGCAGAGCTGGAGCGCCCGGCTGCGTGCGGATGACGACGGCGACAAAGCAGCCGTGGTCGATAACCTGCGTCAGCAGATTGCGGCGGTTAAGGTTACCGGTCGGCAGATTGTTAACCTCGATCCTGACTGGGTGCGTATGCGCCCGGCGGAGAATCGCCGCCTGGAGGGTGACTACAGCGTCTATACGCTACATAAGCCCACCACGCTGACCCTTGCGGGGCTGGTCACCGACAGCGGCAAAACCTCATGGCAGCCTGGCCGCAGCGTGGTTGACTACCTGAATGCGCATGACCGCCTTTCCGGTGCCGAACGTAATACCGCCGTGCTGATTTCACCCGAGGGCAGGGTAACGGAGGTGCCAGTCGCCTACTGGAACCGGCGTCACGCTGAACCCGAAGCGGGTAGCACTATTTACGTTGGCTTCTCCTCATGGTCGCTGCCCGGCGATTATGACGATCTCAACCAGCAGATTGTTTCTGTACTGACGCACCGGATCCCTGACTGATGAAAAAAACCTGTCTTCTCAGCCTGCTGGCTGTCTCCGTTGCCTGTGCCTGCCAGGCGCAGGCCGCGACCTTTGCCGATCCGGTTGGGCCATCGCAGTCTGACTTCGGCGGGGTTGGCCTGATGCAGGTGCCGACCGCGCGTATGGCAAAAGATGGCGAATTTAGCCTCAACTACCGCTATAACGACCAGTACCGCTTCTATTCCTCATCGGTGCAGCTGTTTCCGTGGCTGGAAGCCACCATCCGCTATACCGACGTAAAAACCCGCCGCTACAGCGCCGTGGACAGCTTCAGTGGCAATCAGAGCTATAAAGATAAGGCGTTCGATCTTAAAGCGCGACTGTGGCAGGAGGGCTACTGGCTGCCGGAAGTCTCAGTCGGGGCGCGTGACCTTGGCGGTACCGGCCTGTTCGACAGCGAATATGTCGTGGCAACCAAGGCCTGGGGACCTTTTGACTTTACCCTGGGGATGGGCACGGGCTACCTGGGCAACAGCGGCACGGTAAAAAATCCGTTCTGCCAGGCCGACAGCAGTTTCTGTAATCGCTCGAACGGCAACGGCACGGCAGGATCGGTTAACGGTAAGGACCTGTTCAAAGGCCCGGCTGCGATCTTTGGCGGCGTTGAGTATCAGACGCCGTGGCAGCCGCTGCGTCTTAAAGCAGAGTACGAAGGCAACGATTATCAGGATGACTTCGCGGGACGCCTGGAGCAGAGAAGCAAAGTTAACGTGGGCGCAATCTATCGCCTCAGCGACTGGGCCGATGTCAACGTCAGCTACGAGCGCGGCAACACCTTTATGGCCGGATTTACGCTGCGCACCAACTTTAACGATCTGCATTCTGCCGCTGCTGACGTGCCGAAACCGACTTATAAACCTCAGCCGCAGGGCAGGTTCCTGGAGCCAACCGTCGTCGCCAGCCAGCTGACGGATCTGAAATATAATGCCGGCCTGAACGGTCCAAATTTGCAGGTTAAGGGCAATACCCTGTACGCCACCGGCCAGCAGAGTAAGTATCGCAATACGCAGGAAGGAGTCGATCGCGCCAACGTGATCATGATGAATAACCTGCCTGCCAACATCGATACGCTGAACGTGACGGAAACCCGTAGCAATATGCCGCAGGTAACCACCGTAACCCGCGTTGACAGTCTGCGTCAGCAGCTCGAAGGCTATCCGCTGGGCAAAGAGAAGACGCTCGATCAGCAGCGGGTGGAGCCGGTCGATCCGGGCCGCACCGAGCAGGGCTATCATATTGATGCAGATCGGCTGGACTACAGTCTGGCGCCGGTGCTGAATCAGTCGGTCGGCGGCCCGGAAAGCTTCTACCTTTATCAGGTTGGGGTGATGGCCAATGCCAACTACTGGCTCACCGACCACCTGCTGCTGGACGGCAGCGTATTTGCCAACCTGGCGAATAACTATGACAAATTTAACTACAACGGCGCACCGACCGACTCCACGCTGCCGCGCGTGCGTACCCATATTCGTGATTACGTCGAAAATAACGTCTATGTGAATAACCTGCAGGCTAACTATATGCACGCCCTGGGGAATGGCTTCTACGGGCAGATGTATGGCGGCTATCTGGAAACGATGTACGGCGGCGTGGGGGGCGAAGTGCTCTACCGTCCGCTGGACTCTGACTGGGCGTTTGGTATTGATGCCAACTACGTTAAGCAGCGTGACTGGGACAACATGATGCAGTTTACCCGCTACCACGCAAAAACCGGTAACCTGACCGCCTACTGGCGTCCCTCATTCTTCAACAATCAGTTATTGGTGAAGGCGAGCGTCGGGCAGTATCTCGCCGAAGATAAAGGTGCGACGATTGATGTGTCACGTCAGTTCGACAGCGGCGTAATAGTCGGTGCTTACGCCACCAAAACCAACGTGTCGGCGGAAGAGTACGGTGAAGGAGACTTCACTAAAGGCTTCTATATCTCGATTCCGATGGATCTGTTTACCGCCTCACCAACGCGAGGACGCGCTCAGGTTAACTGGACGCCGCTGACGCGCGACGGTGGCCAGATGCTCGGTCGTAAATACCAGCTTTATGATATGACCTCCGATCGCGATATCGATTTCCGCTAACCTGCCGCAGGCCGCGTCCCTACGCGGCCTGCAACTAAACTTGTGAACTTCATCACACTAAAGCATATTATCCGTGCCAGGACTTTCCTGACGAATAACGTGTATTTTTGAGGAAGTGTGCATGATTACCGCATCGCGTATTGCCCGGATTTTACAGATGGTGCTGAATATTGGCCTGATTATGCTGGCCTGTATTCTGGTGGTTTTTTTAGGCAGGGAAACGTTTCATCTGGCCAATGTGCTGCTGAATACCGGGGAGCAAACCTCCTCCTACCTGCTGATCGACGGTATTGTTATTTATTTCCTCTACTTCGAGTTTATCGCGCTGATCGTGAAGTATTTCCAGTCCGGCTACCACTTCCCGCTGCGCTACTTTGTCTATATCGGCATTACCGCCATTATCCGGCTGATTATTGTCGATCATGAAAATCCGTTAGACACGCTGGCCTACTCCGTGGCGATCCTGATCCTGGTGATCACCCTGTGGCTGGCGAACAGCAATCGTCTGAAGCGCGAGTAGTCAAAATTTCCGATAATGGCACCCGCAGCGGTGTACCCGATAAGCGACTGCGCTACACTATGGCACCGAAATTTTATCCGAGGACGCCGTATGGCTGATAACGCGCTGGCACAACTGCGCGCCATGGCATGGCTGCCTGTGACTTCACCGCTGCTCACGCCCCCTCTGCTCGACTGGCTGATGGAAGAAGACTCAATGACCCGGCGCCTGGAGCGGCACTGCAGCCAGGTGACCGTGGAGGTTCAGCAGGAAGGATTTATTCGCGGCGGGGAAGCGGGCGACGAGGCCGCGCTGTTGCCCGCCGAGGCCCGCTACTGGCTGCGAGAGATCCTGCTATGCGGCGACGGCGTACCCTGGCTGGCTGGCCGTACCCTGGTGCCGGCGTCAACCCTGAATGGCCCGGAGCAGATGTTACAGCAGCTGGGTACGCGCCCGCTGGGACGCTACCTGTTTGCCTCTTCCACGCTGACGCGCGACTTTATCGAACCGGGGCAGGTGGATGGGCTGTGGGGGCGTCGTTCACGCCTGCGTCTCTCTGACAAGCCGCTGCTGCTGACCGAGCTGTTTCTACCCGCTGCCCCCCTCTACTCATCCCACCCAATGGACAGGAGCCTGTAGCATGGAGAGAACGTTCCCCCCGGGTAAACTCCAGGCCTACAGCCGACTGATGCGTATTGATAAGCCCATCGGATCGCTGCTGTTGCTGTGGCCAACGCTGTGGGCGCTGTGGCTGGCGGGCATGAGCCTGCCCCCGCTAAAGGTGCTGCTGGTTTTCGTGCTGGGGGTATTTTTTATGCGTGCGGCGGGCTGCGTGGTTAACGATTTTGCCGATCGCAAAATTGACGGCCACGTTAAGCGTACCGAGGGGCGACCGCTGCCCAGCGGCGCGGTCACCTCAAAGGAGGCGAAACTGCTGTTTGCCGGACTGGTACTGGTATCGTTTTGCCTGGTGCTGACGATGAATACCATGACCATCTGGCTCTCACTGGGCGGGCTGGCGCTGGCCTGGGTCTATCCATTTATGAAGCGTTACACGCATCTGCCGCAGGTGGTGCTGGGCGCGGCGTTTGGCTGGGCCATTCCCATGGGCTGGGCCGCAGTGAGCGAAACGGTGCCGCCAGCCTGCTGGCTGGTGTTCCTGGCGAACGTTTGCTGGACGGTGGCCTACGATACGCAGTATGCGATGGTTGATCGCGACGACGATCTGAAAATAGGCGTGAAGTCCACGGCGATCCTGTTTGGCCGCTTTGACCGGCTGATTATCGGGCTGCTACAGCTGGCGACGCTGGTGCTGATGGGTATTACCGGCCAGATGTTGCAGCTGGGTCACCTGTTTTACCTCTCTGTTCTGCTGGCGGGCGGGCTGTTTATCTACCAGCAAAAGCTGATTGTGGGCCGGGAGAGAAAGGCATGTTTTCAGGCCTTTTTAAATAATAACTACGTTGGCCTGCTGCTGTTTGCTGGCATCGTTCTCAGCACTGCGCCGCTGGCGATCGGCTAACAGAAGGGGACGGAGAAGGGGCGGGCAGAGCATTTTAGGGAACCCGTACTGCTTAAAAACCACACAGTTTCTTTTATAAGAAAAGGTGTGAATCAATGAAATCACTTTCGGCTGGCGCAAATCCTTCTCCAGCCCTACAACCTCTTTCGGCTGGCGCAAACGCCTCGCCAGCCTTACAGCCTGCTAAACCTGCTCCCACGGAGCGCGACCATATAAGCGCTCGCCTACGTACCGGCGCTGCTCATCAGGGCGGCCGCCCGCTTATCCGCCGCCAGAGCCTGGACAATGGCTCCCCCCCTTTGCGCCTCCAGCAGCAGATTGCCGATGTGGAGAAACAGATAAACGCGGTGCGTGCGAAAGACGACCTGGAGGGCGTTCCGGGTGCGCTCAGTCTGGATTTATATAAGCATCTGGTGACGCAGCATCGTTATGAGAAAGCCGCCACGGCCGATCTGTTCGGGTCGCAACCCTGGAAACGTATGCGCTGTGCACAGTTACAGAGCACGCCCGGCGGCGAGGTGGCTGCCGCCCAGTATGGTCTGGGTTTTGCTCACGACGATACCGGTGGCAAACCGCCTTTTGGTAAGCTGGACATCGCACATGAGATGAACGGGTACTATCAGCGTATGGCTCCCTCCGGGGATACGACCCTCCTCTGTGAGCATCTTTATAAGCGGCGATATCCCCAGGCTAAGCAGCAGGATCAGCACTTCGTTAACAGCGAGTTTATGGCGGATAAAATTCTTAAAGAGTTTCACGCGCGGGGACACAATCATGGTCCGATAAAAGCGGAACAGGTTGCGCCCGGTATTGTTGCGATCGGCTGTACCAGCAATAAGGACTGGCAGGCGATAGATATTTTAATCGATAAATTTGGTGCACGTCCGTCAGCGTACCAGGTCGCACGGCATGCCGCTGTGCCACAGGGTAAACCCAGTCCACAGATCAGCGATCCCCGGGTGCAAAATCTTCAGATGATCAGGGCGCTGGGCTCATCCGATCCACAAGGTACCCTCGCGCAGCTCCGCCGGGTTCCCGATATACTGAGCACGGCGACCCTGGCGCACGCCGATGCTGATATGATTCTTACATTGCTGCATACGCTGACGATTCCCCATCTGGCACAGAAGCATCAGCATAACCCGCTGGTGGCGCAGGGATTACAGGGGATACGGCATATCGCTGATTCCATGCCCGCACTGGCAACGGACAGTACCCGTTTTGGTAATGCGCATCGCGCACTGATGGAAGAGATGCAGGTTGTTTTAAGCGCGGTACGTCCTTATGCTCCGGGGGCGTTCAAATCCTTTGCATCACACCGCATCCGCGAATCGCTCTCACAGCAGCAGGCAGCAAAATTAGCACCGCCTGAAGCCTTTTTACTCTCTTCCGGCATGCAGGCGCTCACGGAAGGCATCGACACCGCAACGATGGCGACAGGTGGCCGTCTGGCACCCCTGATGAATGGCAGCAAAAGTTCGCAGTTTTACTATGAAGCTCAGGAGTATGCCGACAGCTTCGATACACCTCCCGATTCAGATCCCCACGACGCCGCATTTTATACTTCCCTGAGCGACAGCTTTGTCCCTCACAGTAGCCAGCCCGAGCACAGCTGGGCACTGAATGACATTATTGAGGGTATCGGACAGCAGATTGAGGCGCGTAAAAACAAAAATGCGCCGCTGAACGTTGTTATCGACACCACGATTGAAAAGGGTGGCGAGATAAAAGCGCTACTGGATAAATTTGCTCCCGCTCTTGCCGACAACCAGCTTCGTTTGCTGCTTTGTAAAAGCCATCAAAAGTTTGCCAATCTGGGTGCATCAAAAGTGCTGGGGGGAAGCATTATACTGATGGGCGCGAAAACCCCGGAAAATGAAAGCGTGCAGGCGAAATTCAGACGCTATGAAGCGAGCCAGAACTGGTTTAACAATGATGAAAGCCAGCTGCTGACGCATCTCACCGGCGCGGCCATAAAATCTGAACCTGCAATGTTACAAACGGCCATTGATAACGCCAATTTTGTCGTGAAACAGTGCTTCAATGGAGAAAACGGCCATACCCGCTTCGCCGGACATCGCCCCGATAAACCCTTCGCAATGTTCGATAGCTTTACTCATCAGCCCGATGAGCGTTTACCCAAATTCCTGATACGCGGTGAGAGCGACGAAACGCTGACCCTTAATCCGGTCGAAATGGTTGATGGTAATCTGATCCGCGCCAGGGGGTCTTTCGGTTTTACCGAAAGCAATATGGGGGGAATTGGCACTCTGCCTGGCTATGACGGCAAGATGATGCGTTTATCCTTTGGTCAGGAGAACAAACCCGAGCTGATCGAGCGGTTCTGGATGCTAAGCAGAGAGATGCAGCTCGACAGGCCTCCCTTTACTGCGCAGGCCGCGCTGGATCTGGCCAACAGACTGGTGAATGATGCCCTGACGCCGGAACAGCAGCAGGAGCTTTTACATAAGCCTCTGAGCGACAGGCTACGCCAGGCAGGAAAAAACGAAGCCACGCCGTTAAGCGACAGACAACGGAATACTGCCGGGGTAAGTGAGCTACGGGCAAACGCCGCCGTTTCTCATGGGTATACGCTCAATAAAGTCGCGTCGATTGTCGGCTACCTCAACTTCCTGCTAAGCAGCCAGGAGGTGATGAAGGAGATGGCAGACTCGGACGATCGTCAGGCGCTGCACGATTTGCTCCTTGGGCTGACGCAATCAGGTATGCCCGGCGTGTCCCGTACCGGACGGGAGCAGGCGGTGATGCTGCAGTGTCAGCTCTGCCTGGAGGATATATGGAATAGCGCGCCGGAGATGCAGCGCTTTGGCGCTAACAATCTGGTTGCGATCCTGGAGAAAAATCCTCTCAGCCGCAGCGTGGGCATCGTTGATGAGTCGCTGCCAAACCAGGCCTGGCAGGCGTTGCCGCAGGGGCATAAAGACCGGCTGGTGAATGCCATCTTTAGCAGGCTGGATGTTAACAGCCAGCTGGAGTTTCTGCACGCTAACAAAGAGCGGGTCGCGTGCAGCGAGTTTACCGAGGCGTGCGCAATGCAGCTGGCAGGCCGGCTGAGAAATACGTCTCCTGAAGAAACGGCCCGGCACTGGCAGGGTACCATCGCGCAGGCGATGATAACTCGCGGGATTATTGAGCCAGAACCAGAGCCTGCTCAGGGCGATGATCCCTCATCGCCCTGATGGCCACTTATACAGCAGCCTAACCCATGTTCGCTGAGCGGCTTTACGTCGTTAGCCTGATTATCAGTTACGCGTCAGGCTATTCGTGAACCGCTGCGCTCTCGATGGTCATTCTCACTTCCTGCGTGATCAGCTCAGCCAGCAGATGATATACCCGCTGAGTCTGCTCTACATGGGCATCGCCGGTATCGCTGATATAGCCTTCATCACGTAACGTTAGCACCAGCGTGGAGAAGACCGCCTTATCAAAAAACTCCGGCGCGTTGATGCCGTGCAGCACTGACAGGCGCTGAGCCATGGTCCGGCTCTCTTTCTCCAGCGTGCCCCGGTTGATTGACGGATTGGCGCTGAGGATGGAGAAGGTAATGGCATAGCGCTGTAGCGTTTCGCGAACGCCCGCCGCCAGCAGCTGCAGGGTGCGGAAGCGGGCGGGGCTAAGGCGCAGACTCTCTTCATCAGCGGTGAGCAGGCCCTGTCGGGCCATTTCGCTGACCAGTCCGTTAAGCACCGTCGGCAGGTCTTCTTTGTTCCAGTGCAGGAACAGCTCGCTTTTAAGCATCGGATAGATAACGCCGATCTGGCGCAGCAGTTCGGCTCGGGAAAGCTCGCGATGCTGCATGAGCAGGACGGCAATAAGCGAAGGCATGACCAGCATATGGTGAATATTATTGCGATAATAGGTCATCAGCACCGCCTGCTCGCGCGGCAGAATGATGATCTCGCCAATATTATCCTGCTCGATTTCAAACTTATTCATGCCCAGCGCATGATCAAGCAGTGCCTCCGGGGTCATATCCGGCACCGTGGCGTCGGGTGAATAGGGCACGTTGCGCAGCAGCTGTACGTAACACTCAAGCTGTGCAATCAGCTGTTCACGGGTCATCGAACGCTGGCGTGAGGCCAGCAGCGCGGTGACGCAAAGGTTCATGGCGTTAGCCGCCCCGGCCTTGTTGATACGCATCATTACCTGCGAAGCGATGTCGTTGACCGCAGGCGTCAGCCAGGCGGGGCGCTGAGCTTCGATAGGATCGATGGCGTCGCGCCACTCCGGAACGCGCTGATTCAGATAAGTGACCAGCGGCAGCGGCTCGCCAAAGTTGACGTAGCCCTGGCCCAGGTTGCGCAGCTTGCGTAACCCGCGCACCATCTGTAAAAAGCCCTCTTTCTCTTTGGTCGCGCCGCGCAGTTCCTTCGCATAGGTGCCCACCTCCATAACGTGCTCGTAGCCGATATAAATCGGCACCAGCGTGATTGGACGGTTGCCGCCGCGCAGCATAGCCTGAATGGTCATTGACAGCGTGCCGGTTTTTGGATCAAGCAAACGGCCGGTGCGAGAACGTCCGCCCTCAACGAAATATTCGACCGAATACCCGCGGGTGAACAGCTCGCCCAGGTATTCGCGGAATACCGTAGAGTAGAGTTTGTTGCCCTTAAAAGTACGGCGGATAAAGAACGCGCCAAGGCGGCGGAATATCGGTCCGGCAGGCCAGAAGTTCAGATTGATCCCGGCAGCAATGTGCGGCGGTACCAGGCCCTGGTGATAAAGCACGTAGGAGAGCAGCAGGTAATCCATATGGCTGCGATGGCAGGGAACGTAGACGATTTCGTGTCCATCCTGCGCCAGCTGGCGTACGCGCTCGCCGCCGTTAACGTTAATCCCCTGATAGAGCTTGCTCCACGTCCAGCCCATAATGCGGTCGGTCAGGCGTATCGCTTCATAAGAGAAGTCGGCAGCGATCTCCTCCATCAGCTCAACGGCATTCTGCTGAGCCTTTTCAAAGGGGATTTTTTTGCTGCGCGCTTCGTCCTCTACCGCTTTAGCAATCGCCCTGGACTGCAGGAGCTTAGTGAACAGGTCCTGACGGACGGGCAGGCGCGGCCCAACGGCGGCCAGGCGCTGGCGGGCAAAATGCATGCGCGCCACGCGAGCCAGCTTCTGAGCAATGGTTTTATCGGTGCCGTGCTCCGTTGCCATGCGGCGCAGTGAGAGCATCGGCGAAAAGCGCACGAAGCTGTCGCGGCCCAGCCACAGTACGGCAAAGAACTTTTGAATGCCGTTAAGCACGCGAAGATGGGGCTGACTCTCGCCCTGAACTTCACGGCCAGGGGCGCGGCCAAACATCACCGATACCGGAACCATTTGCACATCCAGCAGCGGATTGCTGCGATGCAGATCCAGATAGTCGTGAAACAGCTTCACCGACTCAATATTCGGGACAAAATAGGGGAACACGCGCGGACCGTCATGAATAAAAACATAGCGGGGCAGCACCGTACCATCGATTTCCAGCGGATCTAAGGGATCGGGGAGATCCTGTTTGCGACACTGTTCACGTAGCGCGAGCAGATCGGCCTTTGAATCGTAAGGCAGCACATACATAATAGGGCGCGACGTATCAAGCCCCAGTTCAGCGACCGGCTCGGCGGGGATCGCCTTACTCTTTAGCAAGAATTTAACCGGTAAATTCAATAGGTTATAATATAAATTACGCCAACCTGACATAGACAACATGAAGCCTCTTGTTAGCAAAGCGCGGCAAGCATACCAGAAAGCGCCAGTGAGATCTGTGGTGTTGCAAAATGTGCGCCACCCAGACATTGACGTTCAACCGTTCAAAGGGTTCCCTCATTATGACAAATAACGTCACCGGATTGACCAGAATTATCAAGGCCGCAGGTTATTCGTGGCAGGGACTGCGTGCTGCCTGGCAAAACGAGGCGGCTTTCCGGCAGGAAGCCATTGTGGTACTTGTCGCCATCGTGCTGGCCTGCTGGCTGGACGTCACGCCGATAACCCGGGTGCTGCTGATCGGTTCGGTGGCGCTGGTGGTTGTGGTTGAACTGCTTAACAGCGCCATTGAAGCGATTGTGGACCGCATCGGCAGCGAGCGGCACCCGCTGGCAGGCCGCGCGAAGGATATGGGGTCAGCGGCAGTGCTGCTGACTATTCTTATGGCGCTGACCACCTGGCTGATGCTGTTAGTGCCACATATGCGATAGACGTTCCAGAATCAGACAAACTGCTGTTTTTTGTCCATCTTTAGGTTTTCAATGCGCAAATACCTGTATATACTCACAGTCGACTGTATAAACAACCAGGGGGCGGGATGAAAGCACTAACGGTAAGACAGCAGCAGGTTTATGACCTGATACGCGCCCATATTAACCAGACTGGCATGCCGCCAACGCGGGCAGAAATTGCCGCTCAGCTTGGCTTCCGCTCCCCAAATGCGGCGGAAGAACATCTCAAGGCGCTGGCGCGTAAAGGCGTAATCGAGATTGTGTCCGGCGCCTCGCGCGGCATTCGTCTGATGATGGAAGACGAAGAAGGCCTGCCGCTGATTGGCCGCGTCGCTGCCGGTGAGCCGCTGCTGGCTCAGGAACATATCGAAGGCCACTACAAGGTCGACCCGGGTTTGTTTAAACCCAGCGCCGACTTCCTGCTGCGCGTGAGCGGCATGTCGATGAAAGATATCGGTATCATGGATGGCGATCTTCTGGCGGTACATAAAACCCAGGAAGTCCGCAATGGCCAGGTGGTGGTTGCGCGCATTGATGATGAAGTGACCGTCAAGCGGCTAAAAAAACAGGGTAATACCGTACACCTTCTGCCTGAAAACAGCGATTTTGCCCCTATCGTCGTCGATCTTCGCCAGCAGACTTTGTCGATCGAAGGTCTGGCCGTGGGCGTGATCCGTAACGGTAACTGGATTTGATCTCCGTTTTATTCGTTGTAACTGACTTTTAACTGACGCGCCGCTTCGCCAGCGCGTCATATTATCGTTTGCTTGCCTTCAGCAGGCGATGTGTATAGCGGCTTTTCGTTTGCTTTCCCTTAGCAGGCGATGTGTATAACGGCTTATCGTTTGCTTGCCCTTAGCAGGCGATGTGTATAACGGCTTATCGTGAGCTTCCAACTGGTAAGCGTTTTATATGGCAGGTAAGTGACGTCTATGTCAGGTAAGCGATTCCTAAACGCTGCTGATAAAAGCCTCTGGCGGCTTGCGCCGCCGATGATCCTCTCTAATATTACCGTGCCGCTGCTGGGACTGATCGATACCGCTGTTATTGGCCATCTTGACAGGCCTGTCTATCTTGCAGGCGCCGCTGTCGGTACCTATGCTGCTGCTTTTTCTGCGCATGAGCACGACCGGGCTAACCGCTCAGGCTTTCGGGGCCGGTGATAAATCTGCGCTTGCACGCGCGCTGATGCAGCCTCTCGGCATTGCGCTGGTGGCCGGACTGGCTTTTGTCACGTTGAAATCTCCCCTTAAGCATCTGGCGCTGTCGCTGGTCGGCGGCGATCCTGACGATGCAGTACCAGGCATCGCTGTTTATGCATGTCCGCTGGCTCAGCGCGCCTGCCACGCTGGCAAACCTTGTGCTGCCAGGGTGGCTGCCTGGCGTTCACATCGTTTGATTAGTTATTGATAAAAAAGAATTTTTTATCGCTCCGGGCAGGAATAGTCTTAATCTGCCGCTTATTATTATATCGTTCCGTGCAATCCCCTCATCTTCTACTACAATTATCGTTAGGTTAAGCAGTTGAGCAGCGTTTTATATTGCTGCCAGGCGTTATGCTTAGACGATTGCACTAAATCTCTTACACCTAATGCTCTTTACACTCAAAGTCAGGAGACACAAGATGAATAAAGATGAAGCCGGCGGTAACTGGAAACAGTTGAAGGGTAAAGTGAAAGAAAAATGGGGCAAGCTGACCGATGACGACATGACCGTCGTTGAAGGTAAACGCGATCAGCTGGTCGGTAAAATTCAGGAGCGCTACGGCTACGCAAAAGACCAGGCTGAGAAAGAAGTCAGCGACTGGGAGAGCCATAACAACCATCGCTTCTGATAAGTAAGTACTTTTCTCTGACAGCATTAAAGCATTTCAGGAAGATACTCCTACCCAGGCACACGGACTGTGCCGCTTAAACCTTGCCTCCCATTTCCACAACCCGCGCGGTTATTGTATAAATCCCCTCCATGACAGTCTCACATACACACGTTAACCTAAGCGGTAATTGAATAAATCCCACCACAAACAGCCATGCGTATACCTACTAGTCTAAGCGGTTATTAGCAGTCTCTGCCCCGTCATTGCCCTGTTTTTACTTTTGGGAGCATTTCTCGCGTTCCGGTTAACGTCCGCGTTTTTTACCGGCATTCCGGGTATGATCGTGGTGGCAATTGTCCTGATGGGTACAGGCTTCAACCTCGCTACAGTCCCGACATAATCCATGCGTTTCAATAATGCTATGGGAGAGGGTAAAGCCTGAGTTAAAGGCCAGTATATTCAGGATATTTTCTACCCCTTCCGCGTGCTTCTCGGCGACAGAGCCGCAACGATCGCAGATCAACATGGCGGAAGTGTGCGAGGGCTGCTCAAAATGATGGCAGACAACGTAGCTGTTGGTCGACTCAACGCGATGAACAAATCCCTGTTCCAGCAGAAAATCCAGCGCGCGATAGACGGTAGGAGGCTTAGCCTGGGGTTCCGTGGTGCGCAGCAGATCGAGCAGATCGTAGGCGCTGATGGCCCCGTGGTGACCGCTCATCAGCCGCAGCACTTCCAGACGCTGAGGCGTCAGTCTTACATTACGCTGCTGACAAAGTGATTCCGCCTGTGACAGGATTTTTTCAGCACTGTTAGTGGTCATTTTTCTTCCCCCTCACGCCAGATCGAATTGTTATGTTATCACGCCCGCCACAAAACGCCGAATCTCCTCGCGTGCCTCTTTAGTGAATTAGTCGTCAAGGTTAAGTTGCTGAAAAAATTCCAGAAATGATTGGTATTTGACTAAAGGGGTTATCATTAAGCTGTCTTAATATGTCAGAGCATTTGGAGATAAGAGGTAAAAGGTTTATAAAACATCGTTTATGTAATTTGCAGCCACAAACGTTACTGACTACCTTGAGATAAGGAATAGCGGCATTTTAAGCGTAAAGGATTGAGATACCGGGCTAAACGATTAATGTGATAACAGATAAATAAATCGGCAATGAGCTGATAAGCCCACGCATTGTTATTGACTTCACGGCAATGAATAGCTGCCTTTGTGTCCATTATGCAGGCAGTCGCACTCTTCTCGCTTACGTTAAGCGCTTTTTCCTTTTCTGGATGGGTCTACGGTAAAATGATGAAATTGATCGGTAAGTTGAACAGGCTGTCCCGGCCTGCGGTTTTCCCCGTCTTGTTCCTTGCTCCTCTTAGCGCGCTTGCTGCCGGTAACTATTATGATGCGCGTAATGATGCGATGGGGGGAACCGGTGTCGCCTCTTCCACCTACGGCACGGCGGTGCTGGCTAACCCGGCGCTGATGACAAAAGCTCAGCCCGATGATGACGTTAGTATCATTCTGCCCGCTGCCGGGTTACAGGTAACGGACAAAAATAAGCTGATTGATAAAGTCGATGACCTGACCGACAGCGTCGATCGTTACAAGGATATTGCCAGCAGTGGCGCATTTAACTTTGCCGACTACCCGAAGATCCAGGCTGCCGCGGGCGATCTTGCCAGCCAGCTGCGTCACATAAAGGGCAATGAAGCCTCCGGTACCGCAGGTGCCGCCTTCGCCGTCACCATCCCGAATGACCAGCTGCCATTTGCCTTTGTGACTAAGGCCTACGGCACGGCACACGTTACTGCTGCCGTTAGCCAGAGTGATATTGATTATCTGCAGGGTGTGGCCGATGGCACGATTTTCCCCCTGCCGGGCGACCAGAGTAAACTGACGTCGGCGGGTCTGGGGCGCGGAGCCATTGTCTATGATTACGGCATCGCCGTTGCGCATGAATTCACCGTCGCCGGGCATCCGGTGTCGTTCGGCGTGACCCCAAAGTTGCAGAGAACCTACCTGTATAACTACAGTGCCTCGGTTTATAACTACAACAAGTCTGACTTCACCAAAGGGCGTTATAAAAACTCTGATACCGGCTTTAACATTGATGCCGGTGCCGCGACCGATTTGGGCGACAACTGGACGCTGGGTCTGAGCGCACAAAACCTGATTTCGCGCGATCTGGAGACGAAAGAGGTTAACGGCTATAAGGATACTTATCAGATCCGCCCCGTCGTGACGCCGGGGATCTCTTACCATATCGATCGTCTGACCACCGCTCTGGATGTTGACGCCACGCCCACGAAGCGATTTAAATCGCAGGATGAGAGCCAGTATGCGGGTGTCGGTGCCGAGTACCGCCTGCTGAGCTGGTTGCAGCTGCGTGCGGGCTACCGCGCCGATATGAAATCCAACGATACAAACGTGGTCACCGCCGGTTTTGGCATCTCTCCTTATAACCGCGTCCATCTGGATCTGGCGGGTATGAAAGGCGACGACCATACCTGGGGTGCCGTTGCTCAGCTAAACTTCACTTTCTAACGGTGGCGGCAGGGCGCACTTACTGTGCGTCCCTGCCATCAGATTAAGCATCCCGCCACGCCTGCCCCTCTCACTTCCTGAGGCGATATTCTCATCGCGCGGTGTTAATGATTGCGGCATCAAGCCGTGATACCATTGCACACATTATCATCGTTTATTAAATATACCGAGTTTGCGCGCTTTATGACCCAGAACTTACCTGCACACCGCTTTTCTGTCGCGCCGATGCTCGACTGGACCGATCGCCACTGCCGCTATTTCCACCGCCAGCTGACGCGTCAGGCACTGCTCTATACCGAGATGGTTACCACTGGCGCCATTATTCACGGCAAGGGGGACTATCTTGCCTGGAGTCAGGAGGAGCAGCCTGTTGCCCTTCAGCTGGGCGGCAGCGATCCCGCTGCGCTGGCCGAGTGCGCCAGTCAGGCCGAAGCGCGTGGCTATAACGAAGTGAACCTGAACGTCGGTTGTCCCTCCGATCGCGTACAAAATGGCCGCTTCGGTGCCTGTCTGATGGGCGAAGCCGGACTGGTTGCTGAGGGCATCAAAGCTATGCGCGATCGCGTTTCAATCCCGGTGACGGTAAAAACGCGCATCGGTATCGACGAACTGGACAGCTACGAATTCCTCTGCGATTTTATTCGCCAGGTTTCAGAGCAGGGCGGCTGCGGGATGTTTATTATCCACGCGCGTAAAGCCTGGCTCTCAGGCCTGAGTCCGAAAGAGAACCGCGAAATCCCACCGCTGGACTACCAGCGTGTCTATCAGCTAAAGCGTGATTTCCCGCATCTGACCATGGCCATTAACGGGGGCGTGAAAACGCTGGAAGAAGCGAAAGCCCATTTGCAGCATCTGGATGGCGTGATGATGGGCCGTGAAGCTTATCAGAATCCCGGCCTGCTGGCTCAGGTTGACCGCGAGCTGTTTGGCGCTAAAGGCCCAGCCGTTGATCCGGTCGCTGTTGTGCGTTCAATGTATCCCTATATTGAGCGTGAGCTGGCGAATGGCACCTGGCTGGGTCATATTACCCGCCATATGCTCGGCCTTTTTCAGGGCATTCCCGGCGCGCGACAGTGGCGTCGTCACCTCAGTGAAAATGCGCACAAGGCGGGTGCCAATATCGAGACGGTTGAGCAGGCGCTGTGCCTGGTTGCAGATAAAATTCCCACGGCGTGAAACCTACACCATTAAATGATGAAATTGACTAACCCCGCCCGCGGGGTTTCTTACCTGACTGAATGATTTCAACAGGTTAGCGTTATCTCTCTTCTGGCATGATTCTTGTAATACTCCTGTAGCGATTGTTAACAGGAGCCATCCGATGGAAATTTTATTTGTGCTGGGCTTTTTCTTTATGCTGCTGCTCACCGGTATCTCGGTATTCGGTATCCTTGCTGCGCTGGTAGTGGCGACCGGGGTCATGTTTTTTGGCGGGATGCTCGCGGTTGTCATAAAAATGCTGCCGTGGCTGGTTCTGGCGGTGGTAGTGGTATGGCTTTACCGGGCGAATAAAAAATCAACGCCAAAAGTGAACCGATGGTAAAGAGGCGTGAGACACCGCTGCGCCACATGTAGCCCGCAATGTGGCGTTGGTCACATTCCTGGACTTTGACCGGCTACTTTGGCATTCCGTCATTCTTTTTTCTTATGATTTCTGCAACCATAGACGACTGAATGGAAAAATATTCATTCGCCGCTGTACCCTACATTCAGCGCGAACTAAAAAAATAAAAAGGGCTTCCTACGGGAAGCCCTGCTCACATCTGGCGCACGGGCAGGCTGTATCACGCCTACGGGATCAGCAGGCTTGAGCCCTGGGTTCCGCGGCTCTCCAGCGTTTTATGCGCCTGCTGCGCATCCTTCAACGCAAACTTCTGCTGCTCGGGAACGTCAACCTTTATCGCGCCGCTGCTAATCATCGAAAACAGCTCATTGCTGGCCCAGATCAGCGCTTCACGCGTGGTCACGTAGCCATTCAGCGAGGGACGCGTGACGTAAAGCGAGCCTTTCTGAGTGAGTATGCCGAGATTCACGCCGCTCACTGGCCCTGACGAGTTGCCAAAGCTGACCATCAGACCCCGCCGTTGCAGACAGTCGAGCGAGGACTCCCAGGTATCCTGACCAACGGAATCGTAAACCACCCGCACTTTTTTACCGTTGGTGAGCTCGCTCACGCGTCTGGCGACATCTTCCTCACGATAATTAATGGTTGCCCAGGCTCCGGCTTTTTTGGCTCGCTCCGCCTTTTCTGCTGACCCTACCGTGCCAATCAGGTGTGCGCCGAGCGCTTTCGCCCACTGACAGGCTATCAGGCCGACGCCGCCTGCGGCAGCCTGAAACAGGAAAATCTCATCAGGCTGGATCACATAAGTCTGGCACAGCAGATAATGTACCGTCAGTCCTTTCAGAAAGGAGGCAGCAGCCAGCTCGAAGGAGATGCTGTCGGGCAGGATCGCCAGCTTGTCGGCCTGTACGGCGTGAAATTCGCTGTAGGCACCCAGCGCTGACTGGGCGTAGACCACGCGATCGCCCGGTTTTACCGCCGTGACTCCCGCGCCAATGCTTTTGACGACGCCCGCCGCTTCGGTTCCCAGACCGCTGGGCAGTGAAGCGGGATAAAGCCCGCTGCGTACGTAAGTGTCGATGTAGTTGATCCCGATGGCTTTGTTTTCTACCACCACTTCCCCCGCCTGCGGTTCAGGCAGATCGACCTCAACCCACTGCATCACTTCCGGCCCGCCGTGCTGGCTGATTTGTATACGTTTTGCCATGGTCACTCCTGCTGATTCAGCGTCATTGAAAGAGGACGACGAGTCTCCAAACGGGTATACTTGCGCGTCCCCTACTCAGATTTTTGGTATTGCATCACTATGGCAGGAAATAAACCCACCAACAAATCCGTTGAGAACCGTGAGCCACGGGATCGTCAAATGGAAGGGCTCAAGTTACCGCCTCATTCTCTGGAGGCAGAGCAATCCGTGTTGGGCGGGCTGATGCTGGACAACGAACGCTGGGACAATGTGTCAGAGCGCGTGGTGGCGAAAGATTTCTTCAGCCGCCCGCATCGAATGATCTTCAGCGAAATGCAGCGCCTGTTAGAGCTGGGTAAGCCGATTGACCTGATAACCCTCTCCGAATCGTTGGAAACCAAGGGTGAACTGAGCATGGTTGGCGGCTTCGCCTACCTTGCGGAGCTGTCGAAGAATACCCCCAGCGCGGCAAACATTGGGGCCTATGCGGATATCGTCCGTGAACGTGCGGTCGTCAGAGAGATGATTGCCGTTGCCAATGAGATTGCCGACGCCGGTTACGATCCC
Organism: Erwinia sp. PPS120; assembly: GCF_047918655.1. Classification (GTDB taxonomy): domain Bacteria; phylum Pseudomonadota; class Gammaproteobacteria; order Enterobacterales; family Enterobacteriaceae; genus Erwinia; species Erwinia tasmaniensis_A. The sequence continues at coordinate 92,476 of NZ_JBLREF010000014.1, forward strand.
CAGGGGCGAACCAGTGAAGATCTGCTCGATCTGGCTGAGTCCCGCGTTTTTCAAATTGCCGAAAATCGCGCCAATAAGGATGAGGGACCGAAAAGCGTCGATCAGATCCTTGAAGCCACTATCGCCAGGATCGAATCGCTGTACCAGACCCCGCACGATGGTGTGACCGGCGTGGATACCGGTTATCAGGATCTGAATAAGAAGACTGCTGGTTTGCAGCGCTCGGACCTGATCATCGTTGCCGCGCGTCCGTCGATGGGTAAAACCACTTTCGCCATGAACCTCTGTGAAAATGCCGCGATGTTGCAGGATAAGCCGGTACTGATTTTCAGCCTTGAGATGCCCGGCGAGCAGCTGATGATGCGTATGCTTGCCTCGCTTTCGCGCGTCGATCAGACTCGCATTCGTACCGGCCAGCTCGATGATGAGGACTGGGCGCGGATCTCCAGCACCATGGGTATTTTGCTGGAGAAGAAGAATATGTTTATTGATGACTCCTCAGGACTGACCCCCACGGAAGTGCGTTCGCGCGCGCGCCGCGTTTTCCGTGAGCATGGCGGCCTTAGCATGATTATGATCGACTACCTTCAGCTGATGCGCGTGCCGGCGCTGTCCGATAACCGTACGCTGGAGATAGCCGAGATTTCCCGCTCGCTGAAGGCGCTGGCGAAAGAGTTACAGGTGCCGGTAGTGGCGCTGTCGCAGCTGAACCGTTCGCTTGAGCAGCGCGCCGATAAGCGTCCGGTGAACTCGGATCTGCGTGAATCTGGCTCCATTGAGCAGGACGCCGACCTGATTATGTTTATTTACCGTGATGAGGTGTATCACGAGAACAGCGATCAGAAAGGGATTGCGGAGATTATTCTCGGTAAGCAGCGTAATGGTCCGATTGGTACAGTACGACTCACCTTCAATGGCCAGTGGTCGCGGTTCGATAACTACGCCGGACCCCAGTACGACGACGACTGATCCTCATTTTGCATCCCTGCATTTTCGTCGGCCATCAGAAAATAGTGTTGGGCAGGGCGGCGTATCCATCTTGAGCAGGCGGGTGTGATCTCTGGCTATCATGCACGGCTCTCACCCGATGAGGTTGGGCATGACTGGATTGATCGAGGTACGGTTGATTAATCACACCGCCGGGTTGGTTAACCGTTTTTACCGCATGGTTGCCGAAGGATCCGGCATGATGTACTCTGCCGCTCTGCCGCTCTGCCGCTCTGCCGCTCTGCCGCTCTGCCGCTCTGCCGCCTCACGGGTAAATCCGATATGATCACCTTAAGTCTCTGCTCAGTGTCGTCCGTCGCGGTGATCGGTTTCTTCGCGGGGGGAGGAAAGTAATCCGCGTTTTACATCCGCGTTTCATCCATTTTTTCGCGCTGAATTCCTTTTCTGCCACACTGTTCAGTAACCTGATAAGGAAAATTAGGTTTATAGTGTAGTTTCGCTATCAGGCCGGGCTGGAGAAGACCTTTACTCTGCACCGAGCGATGAATCCTTAACCGGTTGACCCTCAGCCCTGTCACAGCTGGACGTCGATGTAAGGGGCTTCCTGCTGAAGCGCCTGAACTGCCCAATCATTAAATGGAGATCTGCACCGTGTTTCAAAACGTTGATGCCTATGCCGGCGATCCAATTCTCTCCCTGATGGAGACATTTAAGCAGGATCCGCGACCCCACAAGGTGAACCTGAGCATCGGGCTGTATTATGACGAACAGGGTGAGGTCCCACAGCTGAACGCGGTTGCCGAGGCTGAGGCCCGTCTGAATGCCCAGGCGTCTGGCGCCTCTCAGTATCTGCCTATGGATGGCCTGCCTGCATACCGCAGCGCAATTGCGCCGCTGCTGTTTGGCCAGGATCACCCGCTGCTGACAGCGGGGCGTATTGCCACTATCCAGACCGTTGGCGGTTCGGGCGCGCTTAAAATTGGTGCCGATTTTCTTAAGGCCTATTTTCCGCAGTCGCAGGTCTGGGTCAGCGATCCTACCTGGGAAAATCACGTGGCGATCTTCTCCGGTGCCGGTTTTGAGGTCAACACCTACCCGTGGTATGACGAATCCACTAACGGCGTGAAGTTTGACGAGCTGGTTGCCAGACTGAAAACCCTGCCGCCGAAAAGTATCGTGTTGCTGCACCCGTGCTGTCATAACCCCACCGGTGCCGATCTGACTAACGACCAGTGGGACGTGGTGACCGGCGTACTGAAAGGACGCGATCTGATCCCCTTCCTGGATATTGCCTACCAGGGGTTTGGCGCAGGAATGGAGGAGGATGCTTACGCCATTCGCGCCATTGCCACTGCCGGATTATCCGCGCTGGTCAGCAACTCTTTCTCAAAAATATTTTCGCTGTATGGCGAGCGTGTGGGCGGCCTGTCGGTGGTCTGTAACGATGCGGAAGAGGCCTCGCGCGTACTGGGTCAGCTGAAAGCGACCGTCAGACGCAACTACTCCAGCCCGCCTAACTTTGGTGCGCAGGTGGTATCATGCGTGCTGAATGATGCGCGTCTTAAGGCAAACTGGCTAAAAGAGGTGGAAGCCATGCGCCTGCGTATCCTGGCTATGCGCCAGACGCTGGTCGACGTGCTCACCACCGCCGTGCCGGGTAAAAACTTTGACTATCTTGTGAAGCAGCGCGGCATGTTTAGCTACACCGGCCTGAGCGCTGAACAGGTTGACCGTCTGCGGAATGAGTTCGGTATCTATCTGCTTACCAGCGGACGCATGTGCGTCGCAGGCCTCAATGACAAAAACGTTCATCTGGTGGCTGAAGCCTTTGCCGCCGTGATGTGATGCTTATATTGACTTAAGGAGCGTACGATGTGGTATCAGCAAACGCTAACGTTAAGCGCTAAACAGCGCGGATTCCATCTGGTTACTGATGAAGTGCTGGGTGAGCTGCGTCGCCTGAAAGACGTACAGGTAGGGCTACTGCATCTGCTGCTACAACATACCTCGGCATCCCTGACGCTGAATGAAAACTGTGATCCTACGGTCAGAAGCGATATGGAGCAGCATTTCCTGCGCACGGTGCCGGATAACGGCCCCTACCAGCATGATTATGAGGGAGCAGACGATATGCCAGCGCATATCAAATCATCACTGCTTGGGGTGTCGCTGACGCTGCCTGTTGCCCGGGGACAGCTGGTGCTCGGGACCTGGCAGGGGATCTGGCTGGGGGAACATCGGATACAGGGTGGTGCCCGGCGCATCGTTGCCACGCTGCAAGGAGAATAAGAGAGTATGACCGTTTCAGATCTTCTTACTTACTGTATGGATAAACCGGGCGCGGAACAGAGCGTGCACAGCGGCTGGAAAGCGACGCAAATCAAACTCGATGATGTGTTGTTCGCCCTGGTGCATGAAGTTGAGGGGCGTCCAGCGGTAGCGCTGAAGTCCACCCCCGCGCTGGCTGAGCTTTTGCGAGATTCACACAGTGACGTACGGCCCAGTGAGCATTTGAACAAATCGCACTGGAGCACGGTGCTGCTGGACGGAACGCTAAAGGATTCGCAGATCTACTACCTGGTGGATGCCTCATGGCAGCAGGCCCTAAACAGTAAAACGGCGCACTAAGCTGTTTAAATCCGCGTCAGATGGCATTGAAAAACGGGGCGAATCTCTTCGCCCCGTTTCAGCTTTCACGTAGTCTGTTAGCTACGCAGTGAATCAATGTCGATCACAAAGCGATATTTCACATCACTTTTCAGCATACGTTCGTAGGCTTCGTTGATCTCATCAATTTTGATCATCTCAATATCGGAAGTGATATTGTGCTTACCGCAGAAATCCAGCATTTCCTGGGTTTCTTTAATGCCGCCAATAAGGGAACCGGCAACGCTACGGCGTTTAAACACCAGGTTAACCACCTGAGGTGCCGGATGGTCATGCTCAGGAACGCCAACCAGCGTCATGGTACCGTCACGGCGCAGCAGGTTGATAAATGGGTTCAGATCGTGCTGAGCCGCTACAGTGTTCAGGATAAAGTCGAAGCTGTTAGCCTGTGCTGCCATCTGCTCGGGGTCTTTAGAGATCACCACTTCATCCGCGCCCAGGCGCTTACCGTCTTCAATTTTTGAAGGGGAGGTGGTGAACAGCACGACGTGCGCACCCATCGCATGGGCAATTTTTACACCCATATGACCTAAACCACCCAGACCGACAATCCCGACCTTTTTGCCCGGACCTACGCCCCAGTGGTTAAGCGGGGAGAAGGTAGTAATACCGGCGCACAGCAGCGGTGCGGCGGCGGCAGGATCAAGATTTTCCGGAATGCGCAACACGAAGTCTTCGGTTACCACAACCTGCGTGGAGTAGCCGCCGTAGGTGATGTCACCGGTAACGCGATCTTTACCGTTATAGGTGCCGGTAAAGCCGTTTTCGCAAAACTGCTCCAGATCTTCTTTACAGCTGTCGCAGGTGCGACAGGAGTCGACCAGACAGCCTACGCCGACCAAATCGCCCACTTTATATTTTTTCGCGTGGCCGCCTACGGCGGTGACACGCCCGACAATTTCATGGCCTGGGACGACGGGAAAAACGGTGTTTTTCCACTCGTTGCGAGCCTGATGGAGGTCTGAGTGGCACACGCCACAGAATAAAACTTCGATCTGTACGTCGTGATCGCGCAGCTCGCGCGGCTGATACTCAAAGGGAGCCAGTTTGGATTTAGCGTCCTGTGCTGCATAAGCATGCGTAATATTCATGGTATCTCCAGCTAATGAAAAGTGTCGTGAACGTAACGCGGAAAACTGAACGTTAAGGATAGTCAGTGCAGGTGAAAGCGGGTATGTCTGAACCTGTTTAAATCTTGCCTGATCCTGCAAGATTATGGGGAAGTGGGTGAAGAATGGGGCGGGAAATACCGCCCCGGCTACATATTATTTCATTTTTAATAGAGGCTTAAGAAAGCGGGCCGTATGCGATGCTTTACATTTCGCCACCGTTTCCGGGGTGCCGGATACCAGTATTTCACCGCCGCCGCTGCCGCCTTCAGGACCCAGGTCGACAATCCAGTCTGCGGTTTTAATCACGTCCAGATTATGCTCAATTACCACGATGGTATTGCCCTGATCCCGCAGCTGATGCAGCACTTCCAGCAGCTGTTGAATATCGGCAAAGTGCAGACCGGTGGTCGGCTCGTCAAGAATATAGAGCGTCTGGCCGGTGCCGCGCCTGGACAGCTCGCGCGCCAGCTTCACGCGTTGCGCCTCCCCGCCGGAAAGCGTGGTGGCTGACTGGCCGAGACGGATATAGGAAAGACCTACGTCGATCAGCGTTTGCAGCTTACGCGCCAGCGCCGGAACGGCATCGAAGAATTCACGCGCCTCTTCAATGGTCATTTCCAGCACTTCATGGATGCTGCGGCCTTTATATTTGACCTCCAGCGTTTCGCGGTTATAGCGCTTGCCTTTGCACTGGTCGCACGGTACGTAAATATCCGGCAGGAAGTGCATCTCTACCTTGATGACGCCATCGCCCTGACAGGCCTCGCAGCGTCCACCACGCACGTTAAAGCTGAAGCGGCCCGGCGTATAGCCGCGCGTACGCGACTCGGGAACGCCGGCGAACAGCTCGCGTACCGGGGTGAATATTCCCGTATAGGTGGCCGGATTCGAGCGCGGCGTGCGACCAATCGGACTCTGATCAATGTCGATAACCTTATCAAAGTGTTCCATCCCGCTGATATCGCGGTACGGCGCCGGTTCAGCAAGGGTTGCACCATTCAGCTGACGCTGAGCGATAGGGAACAGAGTATCGTTGATCAGGGTCGATTTACCGGAACCGGATACACCGGTGATGCAGCTAAACAGGCCGACCGGCAGCGTAAGCGTCACGTCTTTCAGGTTGTTACCTTTGGCGCCGGTCAGCTTCAATACTTTCGCGGGATCGGCTTTAACCCGCTCTTTGGGGATGGCGATCTCGCGCTTACCGCTAAGGTACTGACCGGTCAGAGAGGCTTCGACCGCCATGATATCGTCTACCGTTCCTTCTGCCACTACCTGACCGCCGTGGACGCCAGCGCCTGGCCCGATATCGATAACGTGGTCAGCGGCGCGGATCGCGTCTTCATCGTGCTCGACCACAATGACGGTATTTCCCAGGTTCCGCAGGTGAACCAGCGTCTCCAGCAGGCGCTCGTTGTCGCGCTGATGAAGACCGATTGATGGCTCATCCAGCACGTACATCACGCCGACCAGTCCGGCACCGATCTGGCTGGCGAGGCGGATACGCTGCGCCTCACCGCCGGAAAGGGTTTCGGCAGAGCGGGAGAGGGAGAGATAGTTCAGCCCGACGTTAACCAGGAACTTCAGTCGGTCGCCAATCTCTTTAAGCACCTTCTCGGCGATTTTTGCGCGCTGACCGCTGAGCTGCATATTCAGGAAAAAATCCATCGCATGGCCGATGCTCATATCAGAGATCGTCGGCAGCGTGGTGTTCTCAACGTAGACGTGCCGTGCTTCACGACGCAGACGGGTACCGTGACAGCTGGCGCAGGAGCGGTTGCTGATAAACTTAGCCAGATCCTCACGCACGGCAGAAGATTCCGTCTCTTTATAACGGCGCTCCATATTGTGCAGTACGCCTTCGAAGGCGTGGCGCCGCACCGAGGTGTCACCGCGGTCGTTGATGTATTTAAACTCAATACTCTCTTTGCCGGACCCGTAGAGGATCACCTGACGGGCTTTCTCGCTTAGCGATCCAAATGAGGCTTCAATATCGAAGTTCAGGTGCTCGGCCAGTGAACGCAGCATCTGGAAGTAGTAGAAATTGCGGCGATCCCAGCCGCGGATCGCTCCGCCAGCCAGTGACAGCTCAGGATTCTGTACCACACGATCCGGATCAAAATACTGCTGTACACCCAGGCCGTCGCAGGTCGGACAGGCACCGGCCGGATTGTTAAACGAGAACAGGCGCGGTTCCAGCTCGCTCATGCTGTAGCCACAGACGGGGCAGGCAAAATTAGCGGAGAACACCAGCTCTTCCACTTCAGGGTCGTCCATATCGGCAACCACTACCGTCCCGCCGGAGAGCTCCAGCGCGGTTTCAAAGGATTCAGCGAGGCGCTGCTGGAGATCGTCGCGCACCTTGAAACGATCCACGACAACTTCGATGGTGTGCTTTTTCTGCAACTCCAGCTTCGGCGGATCGGAGAGGTCGCAGACCTCGCCATCAATGCGGGCGCGGATATAGCCCTGAGACGCAAGGTTTTCCAGCGTTTTAGCATGTTCACCCTTACGCTCTTTCACAATCGGGGCCAGCAGCATCAGGCGGCGCCCTTCCGGCAGCGCCAGCACGTTATCGACCATCTGGCTGACGGTCTGCGCGGCCAGCGTCACGTCGTGGTCGGGGCAGCGCGGCTCACCCACACGAGCAAACAGCAGGCGCAGGTAGTCATGGATTTCAGTGATCGTACCCACGGTTGAGCGCGGGTTATGCGAGGTAGACTTCTGCTCAATGGAGATGGCTGGCGACAGCCCTTCTATATGATCGACATCCGGCTTCTCCATTAAAGAGAGAAACTGCCGGGCATAAGCAGAGAGGGACTCAACGTAGCGGCGCTGTCCTTCGGCGTACAGCGTATCGAACGCCAGCGAAGACTTACCGGAGCCTGACAGGCCTGTGACAACGATCAGTTTGTCGCGAGGGATGATCAGGTTAATATTTTTCAAATTATGGGTGCGTGCACCCCGTACTTCGATCTTATCCATTCACAATTCCCGGATTAACACAGACCTCGCCATGCCGGTCCGGCACGGCCAGAATGAAGCCTGTAAGTATGGCACAAAAAAACCTGACTGGATATACAGTGTTCTGGCGCAGCCCGGGGGAAAGGATCCTAACGGCTATCATGCCCCCGACTTAAAAATTTACGATCCGGCGCAGGCCGCTCGCTGCAATGCGGCAAGCCGTATAAAGCCTCTGAGACCCAAATCTGAAAGTAGGATATAAAGGTACGCCATGTTAGAATTTTCGGCTTAGACTTAAAGCAGAACAATTATCGGAGAGACGTACATGGCCAGCAGAGGCGTAAACAAAGTGATTCTGGTCGGAAATCTGGGTCAGGACCCGGAAGTCCGCTACATGCCGAATGGCGGCGCCGTTGCCAACATTACCCTCGCCACGTCCGAAAGCTGGCGTGACAAGCAGACCGGCGAAACCAAAGAGAAGACGGAATGGCACCGTGTCGTGCTGTTCGGCAAGCTGGCGGAAGTTGCCGGTGAGTACCTGCGTAAAGGCTCTCAGGTTTATATTGAGGGTGCACTGCAGACGCGTAAATGGACCGATCAGGCGGGCGTGGAAAAATACACCACCGAGGTCGTGGTTAACGTTGGTGGCACCATGCAGATGCTCGGCGGGCGTCAGAACGGCGGTGCAGGCGCACCAGCTGGCGGCGGTCAGGGCGGCAGCAACAATAACAACGGTTGGGGACAGCCACAGCAGCCACAGCAGGGCGGCGGTAACCAGTTCAGCGGCGGCTCTCAGCCATCCCGCCCGCAGCCTCAGCAGAACAACGCGCCGGCCAGCAGCGAACCTTCGATAGATTTTGATGACGATATTCCGTTCTGATTCTCGTCTGAGAATATGTCGTGAGCGGGCAAGAGTCCGTTTTAGGGTAGCCAGAACCTTTCTGGTTGTCTTAGCAGGTAAGGCTCCGCCAGCGCGGGGCCTTACTGGTTTATAGAAGAATAAACTCCGCCCTTACTGGTCACGCCATCAGCGAAAAGACCAAAACGGTAAACGCCGGCGTTCGGTTCAACCCTCCCGGCTCACCTGCCAGCCACTACCCTTGCGTTATCAACCAGCCACTACCCCGCGATTATCAGACAGCTACTGTGCTGCCAAACCGCTACAGTTTATCACCGCATCAAAAGGGTGGAACAGCGCAGCCAGGTCGGATGTGGATTGCTGCAAATCGCGCGGCAGCACGCAGATCCCCAGCCTGGCCAGGGCATCCAGACGGGCTTTACTGTTCCCGGCGGCAGCGTGAGCGGCTTCAGGCCTGAGTAATACGGTGATGCAGGTATGACTCTGACAGGGGCCAGTGCGGCATGCAGTAATCAGTCGTCGACATGGAAGATGTGACCCAGCGGATGCTCACCCGTACCCTGCGCCAGCTTGAGCGGGATGGCTTGATCTCCCGGCACGACTATCGGGAAAAGCGTCCGCGGGTGGAGTACGCTATTACGCCACTGGGAAAGGGGCTGCTGATGCATATGCTGCCGCTATAGCGCTGGGTAATTGACTCCGCCGCACAGTTTCGCCAGGCCCGGGGGCATTATGACAATGTGTTGCGGGATGACCAGGAGGAGTGAAATTGATATCCTCCGTGGAGCAGGTGAAGATAAGGCGGCGCTGGCGTGTTGCCCTTCCGGTATAAACGGTTACTAAAAATAACGCAGATAATCGCTCGACTTCGCCGGTTAAAGAGTAAATTAGCGGAGCATTTTACGACGCAGCGGGCAGGGACATCAGCAAAGCATGAGAGGGAGCGATGAACAGGCAGAGATGGCACTTAATGAAGAGATGGTTACTGGCGCTCGGTATAGCGCTTTTTGCACTGCACGCTACGGCGAAGGGTAACAGCGCCGATCCCCAGTCACTCAGCAGAGATTTTTACAGCTGGTATCTGACGGCGTTAAGTAAGGATGAAAGCCCCATTGATGAGCGCGATCCACTACTGAAAGAGTACGTCACCCCGCAGCTGTTACAGAAAATCTATATTTTGATAAAAAGCCCGGACGGCATGGATGATGACTATTTTCTGCAGGATCAGGACTATAGCGATGGCTGGGTCGATCACGTCAGCGCCGGGAAATTTACCATTAACGGCGATACGGCCTCAGGGGATGTGACGCTGGGCAGCGATGCCAACGACAGGCAGCTGCTGCTGATAACGCTGCACCGGGATCGTGATGGATGGAAGATCGATGATGTGGCAAAAGAGAATCCGTAGCCCTGGGTTAACAGGGCTTTAAACCGGTAAAACTTAGCGGCACTGGTCGGCGAAACGTTCAGCCATTGTATCCAGCAGTTCATAACGCCTGCGCGCTTCAGCGCGCTTTTTACTGGCAATATCTTCAAGCGGCTTGCGCGCAATGGGCATCGGCAGCGTATAAAGATGCTTAGACAGCGGCTGCGCGTTCAGCGTTTCCCAGAATTCGTTATAGTTAGCATGGAAGAGACTCTTCTTTTTCAGGCGATAACGCAGGCTGCGGAAAATATGCCCGCTGTCGCTGACCGCCTGTATCTGAGTAATTCCCGTCGCAGCAGCAAACAGCATTAACGTCTCCAGCAGCAACCTTTTAGGGAACAGGCCGTAGCAGGCTTTTGTCGCCTCACGGATCAACTCGTGGGGCGTATCGCGATGGGCTCCCTGAATGCCACCTATAATCAGCACTTTTACGTCCTGCTGTTCCGTCACTGCAAAGGTTAGCATGGCCAGCTTAACGCCATCACAGGTGACAAACAGGTTCACCTCTCCCTCTCTTTCACAGCTGCCGGTACAGGCGAGGGTGATACAGAAGGCTTCACCGTTCTTTCCAGCGAATTCAACCAGCGCAACGCCGTCTTTGGTCAGCATCGCCTGACGTAAACGTACCGCACTGAGATCCTGAGCGAAGCGGTAGTGATCGATAATTGCCTGAGCGCGTTTAACCATCGGCATGCCACCATAAAGGTAAGGCCGGTGGATTTTGCTCGGTAACGTGTGCTGGATCGGCAGAATGTCACGCATTACCGAACTTTCTGAAATGGCGCTGACCAGCCTTTGGGTCGCTATCGGGTAGGCCAGGGAGCGGAACAGATACTTAATACGGTAGTCGCGATCGAACCACAATCTTCCTGGCGTTAGCTTGCCAGTAACCAGGGACAGGAAAAAGGTCAGGGAAGTATCCTGACGAGTTGCAACCGCAGTATCAGACATTTTCTGCATTCCAGGGGAGGGAGGGGTAAAACGGCATTATAAAGACGCCACTATCAACACAGAGTAAATACGTTTTTAACGTTGCTGTTTGTTTAGGATTTGTTGAGGAAATTCCTAATAGATGTGGGCGCTAAGCGACAGATCCTCCGTGGAACGCGGCCCGGCAGGTGGCTCAGCAGTCTGTGAGGAGACATAAATCGTCCTGCAGTACATTTTTTTTTGGTACCAGGGTAAGAGCGATCACGAGGCGCCTGGTACATCTATTAACCTGTACCAGTTCGCAATTAACGCTAAAAATCTTCTTCAAACTGGCCGCAATGCGACGGGTTTTGTATCACATTTGTGATGTAAGACACTTTTTTAGGCGTGTTCCTGCTCGCTTACTCGCCGTTTATTTTCTCAGGTGCCTGGCACAGCTGAGAATTGTTCCGCTATAAGAATAATCGCTAATGGTATTCATCGATAACTATGGACAGTAAATACGAGCTACTTAATGGCTCTTCGCCTGAATTTGTGACTGCAGAGAATTTACCAATCCATTATTAACTCAAATTCTTCCCTTAAGGAGGGCACGAAGACGTCAATGTTAAGAGGCAATACATAAGGAAACGATAGTCTCAGAGTATAGGATCGATGAATAAATGAACAGAAAGGGTGTCATGCTTAAGAATGCCTTTATTGTTTATCTGAGTGCAGTTTAGGCTGCTGCGTCATGGTGTGCGGGCTGGTAAGGACTGGTTGTCATTAACGCAGTTTTGTGACGTGAGTTTTCTCGTGATATGGATCAGGGTTATGAATCATTTGAGTCCGGGGGATTATTATGATTTTTCAAGTCTGAGAGGGTGAAACTTAACAATCGGTAAGCAGTCTTAATGTCATAGAATGCGCATTTATCTTTGAAAACAAAGATAAATGCGCAGTTAACTACATGAAAATAAATGAAATTTATCTTATTTGAAAAGTGGTCACGACTTAGCTGGTGAAATTGGACACTGCTAACACATCAAGTAAAAGCGACGCAACAGGAACCATTTATAGATTTCAATTAGCATTAAAGATATTTAAATTTTGTATCAGCAGTCACGGGTTTTAAGATTATTGCCCGAACCCTGATGATTTTCACTATTGTATGGATAGTGGTAAACACTACGGCTAATATCAAGCAGGCGGCAGCTTCGGCGAGTTCCGATTTCAAACGTATCCTGAAGGTAATTCACCGCCTGCCGCTTATCGTGAGTCGTAAAGAAGTTCTTTAAAACGCTTTGCAGCATCTCTTTATCCGAGGAAAGTATCTGCAGCTCGCGTTCAAAGTGATGCACCTTATCCTCTAACTCTTTGATTTTTCTTCCTTCCTCTGAGGATAGCCCAGCATATTTCTTCTTCCAGCTATAGAAGGTGGCCTCAGAAATCCCCAATTCTTCACAAATCTCTTTAACCTTTACACCACTATCAGATGCTTTAATGGCATTGGTGATTTGCTCTTCGCTATATCGTGACTTTCTCATAAATGCTATTACCTTTCTTAACTATAATGTGATGAGAGTAACTGCACTATTTAATGGATCTGATTAATGAACCAATAAGGGCAATGACGTTAAGTGCGCGATTTTTAAGACAGCCATTAAGTTAAGGGATTATGGATAAATATCATCATGGGATTTCTCCTATTTTATTTCTAAAGGCCGGAGTTAGCTTTCGATATTTGGGTTTTTGTTATAAATTCGTTTCATGCCGACAACAAGACCAGTATCTAATTCAGAATTCTCCAGCAGGCGAAGGAGGTTTTCTGTGCGAATCTGTTTTCCGTCAGGCAGCCTTTTCAGACGAAGGCCGGGGGTATCAAGGCCAGGTAAACACAGAAAAAGTTATTGCCTTGAGTTAGTATTTTAAAATAACGCTTTTCGTTAAGAGCGAAAACTATCCTGCTGTATGATTGAAAATATTCAGGCGTCTTTTTTCGCCAGGGGAAATTCAGCAAATTTCTTTTGTTGTAAACAAGGATGTACCGTTTTTTGCAGTAAGTAGTTCGTGTCAAAAGGATGCTTTAATGAAACACAGTGTTATGTCAAACGCCGCCTGGATGATGTCGGAAAAAATCGTTTCTGTCTTCGGCGTGATATTTGTGACGTCTTATGTCGCGAAATCATTTGGTCCTACTGTTTTTGGACAAATAGCATTTTCTGCTTCACTTTTTTCAATTGTTCAGACGATTGCCATTTTTGGCACAGAGACCATTTTATTTAAGAGTATTAGCAAAAGCGTGCCAAAGGGAATGCGCCTGATGGCGGTAGCGAAGCAGTTGCGGATGGCGCTTTTGCTCATACTTTCTTTACCCGTATTACTTTACGTTTGGCTGACCATGCGCGAAAACTTTATGGTATTTGCGATCGCCTCTTTTCTGTCAGCCATGTTCGTTACACAGGATATTTTTAGCGTTTACAATAATGCGCGGCTGGCTTCGAGAATGAATACCGTAGCCAATGCCACGGGAATGATACTGAGCTTCGCCATCAGTTTTACCATTGCCTGGATGAAGCTCAGCCCGTTACTGTTGTCGCTGTCGATTGTTGCCGTTACGCTGGTGCCCTATCTGATTAAACGCGGCATGTTTTATCAGGCGCAGAACATGACTCCGCCACCCCAGCGTAAACATAAAACCTATCTGCGCTACCTGCTGCATGCGGGCCTGCCGCTGGCCATATCCAGCGTGTTTATCTCGATTCAGGTAAAGCTGGCGCAGTTTTTTTTGGTTGGGGTGGGATCAGCGCATGAGCTGGGGCTGTTTACTGCCGCGAATACGATATCGGCATCGTGGATTTTTATCCCTGTGGCGATCATTACGTCCTGTTTTACGGAGATATTCAGGGCGCGGTCGGATGTTGCAATCCGGTTGGCCTCAAGGCTCTACGGCTATGTTATGGCAGTCTCATTTCTGATGCTTATTTTTATTGCGCTGTTTGGCGACAGAATTATCAGTGTCCTCTTTGGGCACGACTACACACAATCTGGAAATCTCGTTACGTTATTGTCGTTAGCAACCTGCTTTTCGGCAATGGGGACAGTAGCTTATCGCTATATGGTGAAAGAAGGTGGTTTTAATTATCTGTTGGTAAAGATTATTTTACTGGTGGTAATTAGCGTGGCAACCAACTGGTTCTTCATCCGTTCCTGGGGGTTAACAGGCGCAGCCTGGAGTGTTCTTGTGACGGAGCTCTTATCCCTTACCGTAATGAATTATTTCTTTAAGAATGCCGTCATTCTTAAAATACAGCTTTCCTCACTTAACTACAAAACCTACAAATGAGGTGAAAAATGTTCAAGCTCAAAACTGAACTGAGAAAAGGCGTCTTATATCTGTTAAAAAAGATGCCGTGGTCCTGTCAGGACAGAATCTATTATTTTCATAAATTTAGAAAGTTACCTAACATTCGCCAGCCGAAGTTATTTAATGAGAAGGTTTTATATCGTAAATTTATCACCGGAGACTACGTTCGTTATGGGATCCTATCGGATAAAATTCTTGTGAGAGACTATATTTCAAAAACCATCGGCGAAGAGTATCTCATTCCGCTGCTGCATGAAACGGCCGATCCCATTACGCTGCTGGGACTTAAATCATTAAAGAATACCGTTATCAAACCGAACCACGGTTCCGGTATGGTAGAAATCTTTCTGGATGAGCCGGACTGCATCCAGAAGCAGCTGTTGATTAAACGCTGTGAAGAGTGGCTCAGCCGTGATTTCTCGCATGAGGCGCGCGAAATTCACTATCGCTACATAAAACCCAGGATTCTGGTGGAACAGTATGTAGGCGACGGTAAGTTCGCGGCTATTGACTATAAGTTTCATATGTTTAATAAAAAAGACGGCAACTATGAGTACGTGCTGCAGGTGATTTATAACCGCAGCGGCAACTCGCCGCTCTCAATGAACTTTTATGTCAACAATCTCAGCCACTGCTTCTACAAGATCCGCGATACGGGCCTGGATATCAGCAGCGATCGGGAGACGCTCGAGAAGGCGCTGGAGTTGAGTAAGAAGCTGGCGAGTGACTTCGATTATGTCCGCGTTGACTGGTACATCAGTGAAGGCCAGATCTACTTTGGCGAGCTGACGTTCACGCCAGGCGCGGGAATGGTCACCGGACTGGAGCAGGGACTCGATAAAATGATGGGTGATATGTGGCTACAGGAGCGTAAATCCGCCGCGCTGCCGCGTGCGCACCGCCCGGAAGAGATAACGCCATTGCCTGCTGTATTTAAGAAGATCTGAAGGTGTGGCTAATGTAAACGGTGAGCCGCCTGTCAGGCAGAATTAGCGGCTCACGGGTGCGGTTAAGGCATGGGGTAATCGGCGGGGGTGTGACTCATAACGTCGATAAAGACAGCTTTAGTAACGTGCCAAAAATTCTGCAGGTTGCTCATGTTTAGCGTCATGCCGAGCAGGCCGGTAACAAACCAGCAGGACATACCAATCCCGATGCCGGTAAAGATAAAGGCCATTGCGTTATGGCTGCTTTTGCGGCACCTGACGTTAAACGTGCTGGCAAGAAACATCATCACCGCACTTACCAGTTCCCATCTCATTAATACCAGGCTTGTGGTTAAGGTTCCCATATCTCGTTCAAACTCCGTGAATAACTGCCCTGACAATAGGTAGTGGCATCACGTATTCTGGACGAAGGGTTGCCAGGATAAGCCCTTAGTCGAAGCTGACCCTGAGGGTCATATAAATGTGACGACGGTCACATTATATCACTCGTTTTTAAAATTTGAATAATTTTTAGGCGTTAAAGCAGGCTATCGCTGCAATATCCTCTGCCGGCGCCACAGTCAAAGGCGTAGCTGGGCTGCCGGGTGAGCGACTGACGGCGCATGCTTTGGCGATAAGCGGTTGGCGTCAGGGAAAACTGACGGCGGAAAACGCGGGAAAATGTCTGCTGAGAATCATAGCCATACTGCATCGCAATATCAAAAACCGGGCGCTGCGTCTGACGAAGCGCTTCAGCCGCCAGCGTCAGCCTCCGCTCACGAATATACCCCCCCAGCGTCTGTTTGGTCACGGTGCGGAACATCCGCTGCAGATGCCATTTCGAATAGCCTGATTTTGCGGCGACGTCATCAATAGACAGGGTTTTATCAAGATTATTCTCTATCCAGTCGGTCAGCGTGTGGATGATGTTGTCATGCATACCTCTTTTCTCCCTGGTTCAGCGGCGCTGTCAGCCCCGAATGAGTAAGTTGCGCGAGAAACGATGTCGCCTTCTCAATGGCTGCTGAGTATAATTCCTCAAGTTAACTTGAGGTAAAGGGCGAAATGAAAAAAAATCTTCACGGCGCGAACAAGCGTGAACTGACCCCAGGCGATGTGGCGCAACGCTGTGGGGTAGCCGTATCAGCGCTCCATTTCTATGAAAGTAAAGGATTAATCAGCAGCTTTCGCAATGCGGGAAATCAGCGGCGCTATAACCGTGACGTACTGCGACGGGTCGCAATCGTTAAAATTGCCCAGCGCATCGGTATTCCACTGGCAACCATTGGTGAGCATCTGCTGCAATTTCCACCCGGAAAAAGGATGTCGCCTAAGGACTGGCGAGGCCTGACCGAACGCTGGCGGGAAGAGCTGGATCGACGTATCGCGACGCTGACGCGACTGCGCGACGACCTGGACGGCTGTATCGGCTGCGGCTGTCTGTCTATGGCCGACTGCCCATTGCGCAACCCAGATGACCGTCTTGGCGAAAGGGGGACCGGTGCGATCCTGCTGGAACCGGCGAACGAGCCATAGGGTCTATACTCAACGCTTTGCGATCAACATAAGGACAGCCCATGATTACCCTTCACCATCTGAATAATTCCCGCTCACAGCGCGTACTCTGGATGCTGGAAGAGCTTGAGGTTGCATATGAAATCAAACGTTACCAGCGCGAAGCATCAATGCTGGCACCCGAGGCGCTAAAAAAAGTGCATCCGCTGGGCAAATCTCCGGTGATTACCGATGGCGATCGGGTTATTGCGGAGTCGGGCGCGATTCTTGAGTACCTTGCAGAGCGCTATGATAGCGAAAACCGATTAACACCCGTTGATGATGACGCGCATCTTCAGGCTCGTTACTGGCTGCACTATGCGGAGGGGTCGCTGATGCCGTTGCTGGTAATGAAGCTGATCTTTGGCAGGATGGGGAAACCGCCGGTGCCCTGGCTGTTACGGCCGATTGGTGGCGCATTTGGTAAGGGGGTGCAAAAGGCGTATCTCGATAAACAGCTGGCCACGCATCGGGAATTTATTGAGCAGCACCTGAGCCGGAATGCATGGTTTGCCGGCACGCAGATAAGCATTGCCGATGTGCAAATGAGCTTTCCTCTACAGGCGCTTTCGGCACGTGGTGGGGCGGGAAACTCGCCAGCTATTCAGGCGTGGTTAAGCAAAGTGCAGGCCCGAAGCGCCTGGCAGCGCGCCCTGCAACAGGGTGGCGAAGTCAACCTTAGCTAACTCTTTCCCTGAAATTAGCCTGCGCGGCGCAGGTGGCTTCCTGCGTCACGGCATCATAAGAAAGTGCTATTAGAGCGCATTATGCCGTATGAGTAGAGTCACCGTGGTGGCTAATTGAGCAGGGCTAGCGCCCTGATCACCCGGTTGGCGTAAATATATGCGCGATCGGAGTTGAATCTGCGGCATTAAAGGCTGGATAATCGTTTGCCTTTTAAAACAATGCGGCTTTTTTGCGTGGCGTAGTAAACGTTTCCCTTTTTTTCCGATCGTCGCCTCTTATGGGGGTTTTTGCGATCTGTGAACATAGCGGCCCAGGATGTAAACGTTGAACCCGGTTGTGCTTCCTGCACCATGCATTGATAAATCAAAAAAATTTTCAGGGGATTTTCACTATGTCGACTCCATCACAACCGGCGCGCGGAACGTTCGATGCCTGGTTTAAGATTTCTGCGCGAGGAAGCTCCGTTCGTCAGGAGATCCTGGCGGGTCTGACCACCTTCCTGGCAATGGTCTATTCGGTGATCGTGGTCCCATCAATGTTAGGCAAAGCCGGTTTCCCACCCGCGGCGGTATTTGTTTCAACCTGTCTGGTCGCCGGTTTTGGTTCGCTGATTATGGGAATGTGGGCCAATCTGCCAATGGCTATTGGCTGCGCAATTTCACTGACGGCCTTTACCGCTTTTAGCCTGGTGCTGGGTCAGCATATCAGCGTGCCAGTGGCGCTGGGGGCGGTATTCCTGATGGGGATACTCTTTACCATCATTTCAGCGACCGGCATTCGGGCCTGGATCCTGCGAAATCTGCCGATGGGTGTTGCACACGGAACGGGCGTTGGCATTGGACTTTTCCTTCTGCTGATCGCGGCCGACGGCGTAGGCCTGGTCGTGAAGAACCCCGCACCCGGCTTACCGGTGGCGCTGGGTGATTTCGCCTCTTTTCCGGTGATCATGTCACTACTGGGACTTGCGGTCATTTTTGGGCTGGAGAAGCTGCGCGTGCCGGGCGGTATTCTGCTGACCATCATTGGCATTTCCGTTATCGGGCTAATTTTCGATCCGGCCGTGAAATATCAGGGACTGTTTGCACTACCCAGCCTGCATGATGCCCAGGGCAATTCGCTGTTTTTTAGCCTGGATATTCTGGGTGCGCTCAAGCCTGCCGTGCTGCCGAGCGTACTGGCGCTGGTCATGACGGCCGTATTTGACGCCACTGGTACCATCCGCGCCGTGGCCGGGCAGGCTAACCTGTTGGATAAAGATAATCAGATTATCAGCGGCGGCAAAGCGCTGACCACGGACTCCGTCAGCAGTATTTTCGCCGGTCTGGTGGGCGCTTCTCCAGCGGCTGTTTATATTGAATCGGCGGCAGGCACGGCGGCGGGCGGCAAAACGGGCCTGACGGCGATAGTGGTGGGCATCCTGTTTCTGCTGATCCTGTTCCTTTCTCCACTGGCGTATCTGGTGCCTGGTTATGCGACGGCACCGGCGCTAATGTATGTTGGCCTGCTGATGCTTAGCAACGTATCAAAGATTGATTTTGAAGACTTTGTTGATGCGATGTCCGGGCTGCTGGCTGCGGTATTTATTGTTCTGACCTGTAACATCGTTACCGGCATTATGCTCGGCTTTGGTTCGCTGGTCGTTGGTCGGATTTTTGCTGGCGAGTGGCGCAGGTTGAACCCAGGTACGGTGATTATTGCCATCGCGCTGGTCGCCTTCTACGCAGGCGGTTGGGCCATCTGATGCCTCGCGGGCCGTGAATACGGCCCCGTTAACTATTCAGGTTATTTTGCGTCGATAGCGCACATCCTGTTTTTAAACCACTTGAATTTTTGTTTTACTATTACAGCGAACAGGCTGATTTAATCGATTGGATCACGTGTAAAACCCAGGAAGACGTTTAAGGAAAGCATGGAAATCTTTTTTACTATCCTCATATTAACGCTGGTGGTGTCGCTGTCTGGCGTTGCTGCCCGCATTATTCCCTTTCAAATTCCGCTGCCGCTGGTTCAGATAGCGATGGGGGCGCTGCTTGCCTGGCCTACATTCGGTCTGCACGTAGACTTCGATCCTGAACTGTTTCTGGTGCTGTTTATTCCGCCGCTTCTGTTTGCCGACGGCTGGAAGACACCAACCAGCGAGTTCCTGCATCACGGACGCGAAATTATTGGTCTGGCGCTGGTGCTGGTGCTGATCACAGTGGTCGGTATTGGCTATCTGATTTACTGGCTGGTGCCCGGTATTCCCCTGTTGGGTGCTTTTGCCCTGGCGGCAGTACTTTCGCCCACCGATGCCGTGGCATTGTCTGGCATTGTCGGAGAAGGGCGCATCCCGAAAAAAATCATGTCAATCCTGCAGGGTGAGGCGCTGATGAACGACGCGTCTGGCCTGGTGTCACTGAAGTTTGCCGTTGCGGTCGCGATGGGAACGATGGTGTTTACCGTGTCGGGCGCCACCCTTGAGTTCTGCAAGGTCGCGATTGGTGGTCTGCTGGCCGGGATCGCAATCTGCTGGCTGTATGGTAAGTCGCTGCGCCTGTTCAGCCGCTGGAGCGGGGACGATCCGGCAACCCAGACTGTGCTGCTGCTGCTACTGCCCTTTGCCTCTTACCTGATTGCGGAACACATTGGCGTATCCGGTATCCTGGCCGCCGTTGCGGCGGGAATGACAATCACCCGCTCTGGCATTATCCGTCAGGCCCCGCTTGCTATGCGTTTGCGTGCTAACAGCGTGTGGCAGATGCTGGAATTTGTCTTTAATGGCATGGTATTCCTGATGCTGGGTCTGCAACTGCCGGGTATCCTTGATACCTCGATAAGTCAGGCGAAGGCTGATCCTAACGTCGAGTTGTGGATGCTGTTTGCCTCGGTAGTGATGATTTATGGCGCACTGATGATCGTGCGTTTTGGCTGGTTGTGGATGATGCAGTTAATCAGTAAGCGCGTGCTTAAAAAGAGCCCGATGGAATTCAGCAGCTATTCGCTGCGTGAGCTGTTAATTGCCTCATTTGCGGGCGTACGCGGTGCCATTACGCTGGCTGGTGTACTCTCTATTCCGCTCTACCTGACCAATGGGGATGCTTATCCCGCTCGCTATGAGTTGATATTCCTGGCGACCGGCGTGATCCTGCTTTCCCTGCTGGTGGGTGTTGTGCTGCTGCCCCTGCTGCTGCGTGGTATTCCCGGCATGGACAAAACGGCGCATCGACATGAAGTGCAGATGGCGCGCGCGGTTATGGCGGGTACGGCGATTGAAAGCCTGCACAAAATGGAGGAGCGTCTGATTGCCGACACCGAAGAGAATATTGACGTTGAACTGCTGAAAGAGGTGAGTTCGCGGGTGATTGGCAATATGCGCCGCCGGGTGGATGGTAAAGAGGATTTAGAGCGTGCGCTGTTTGCCGAAAATCTTGAGCGCCGCTTCCGCCTGACTGCGCTTCGTGCGGAGCGCGGGGAGCTTTATCATCTGCGCGCAACGCAAAAAATCAGCAACGAGACCATGCAAAAACTGCTGCACGATCTTGACCTGCTGGAAACGCTGCTTATCGAGAAAGAAGAGTAACCATTGCCCCCGCGGACTATCAGGGTTCGCGGGGAATTCTATATTCGTTCGTCCAATCTGCGTTTGTTTAGCCGTGACCTTAATCGTGGCCTGTTTCATTTCAGTACGCTGCCAGGAGTGATACCTTCATTTCGCCCCGCCCGTTCGCCTTAAACGCTCTGTAATCCCTGCGGTCAGGATGACCATACAATTAAAGGGGGTAATGACGTGTCGGAAAGGAATTCGAAGGGCGGTAAGAGAGTCACTCAGACGCCACACGATCTGGTTTTCAAACAATTTCTTACCCATCCCGAAACCGCGCGGGATTTTATGCAGCTGCATTTGCCAAAACAGCTACAGGCCCTCTGCGACCTCAGTACCCTTAAGCTGGGGTCAGGGAGCTTTGTTGAAGAGAGCCTGTGTCCCTATTTCAGTGACGTCCTTTACAGTCTGAAACCAGCACCGGTGATGCCTGGATCCACGTTCTGATTGAACATCAGTCCACACCTGATAAGCATATGGCCTTGCGGCTGCTCCGCTTTGCCGTGGCAGCTATGCAGCGCCATCTTGATGCCGGAAAAAGAAGCTGCCGCTGGTTATTCCGGTATTGTTTTATACCGGCAGGTGTAGTCCCTATCCTTATTCCATCAGATGGCTTGACCACTTCGACGATCCAGCGCTGGCGCAGATTCTTTACAGCGGGAATTTCCCACTGGTCGATGTGACAGTTATCGCCGATGACGACATTATGAATCACCGTAGTATGGCGGCCCGCACCATGCTGCTGAATGGTATCGATCGCCCTACTATCGTTAAAATGACCGGCCTGTCAAAAGAAACCCTGGCGCAGATCCGCCACTAAACTTCGTTAAAATGACCGGCCTGTCAGAAGAAGTCCTGGCGCAGATCCGCCACTAAACGTGGTTCGGGCAGCTTTCGCCGCGAATGTACCGGCTTAAACCGATAGCCTGGGTGTCTCACCCGGCCAGAATTCCCGGCAGCAGGCTATCCAT
The DNA here is from genome assembly GCF_047918655.1 of Erwinia sp. PPS120. Lineage (GTDB taxonomy): Bacteria > Pseudomonadota > Gammaproteobacteria > Enterobacterales > Enterobacteriaceae > Erwinia > Erwinia tasmaniensis_A. Next base: position 114,446 of record NZ_JBLREF010000014.1, read on the forward strand.
GCCTGGGCGCTTTTTGACAGATAGCTCCCTTCCTGCCAGATCAGTCCCAGCTTCCAGACCAGCTCCGACTCCAGAGGCAGCCACAGCAGATGGGTTTTATCCAGCCGCTGACAGATAGGCTCCGGTAAAATCGCCACGCCCATCCCGGCCTGCACCATTGCTGCCAGAAAATCCCACTGACCGCTGCGTACCGCAATCTGCGGCGTAAAACCGCTTGCCTGAAAGGCGCGCATCAGCTGGCGGTTAAGCGAAAATTCCTCGTTATAAATCAGGATGGGATGCCCGGCCAGTTCAGCAATGGGCATATGCGTCCGGCACAGCCAGGCCTGGGTCCGTGGCACCAGAACGCAAAGTGGATGACTCATCAGCGGCAGGGCGTTGAGCGGTAAATCATCGGCGACCGGCAGCGCGGTCAGGGCAATATCGAGCGTGCCTGACAGAACGGCCTGCTGTACGGTCAGTCCGCCAAATTCAGAAATCTTCAGCTCTACGCCCGGGTAGCGCTGGCGAAACGCAGAAATTGAATCCGCAATCTGCATGCCGACCATAGGAGGAATGCCCAGCCGCAGTTCGCCGGTTTTCAGATCGTTGATATCGCTAATTTCTGCCTCCAGCTGCTTAAACTCCTGAAGAATAGTGACTCCGCGCTGAAAAACCGCCTGACCGGTATCGGTTAAGTGCAGCTTACGGCCCTCACGGATCAATAGCGTACAGCCCAGCTCGTCCTCAAGCTGGCGCAGCATTTTACTGATGGTGGGTTGGGTTACAAAAAGCTGCTCAGCCGCACGAGTAAAGCTTTGCTGGCGCACCACTTCCACAAAATAACGCAGGGCCCGAACATCCATAAACATTCCTTTAAGGCATAGTTTGGATAATATTAAGTCATTTTTTTCACGCTTTGATACCGCTTTATACTCTTTCTCTACACCGTTCAGGAGAAATCATTATGGCGTTGGTACCACGCCCGTCGATATCCGGCGGATGGCAGCGAGTGCAGATTCCGCTTCAGGTGGCGCTTTATGTCGCTTTTTTTCTACTTGCTGAACAGCTGGTGGACCGTCTGCATCTCCCCTTACCGGCGAATATCGTCGGTATGCTGCTGCTGCTGGCGTTGATTATGCTGCGCGTGCTGCCGTTAAACTGGGTGAAGGCGGGTTCGCGCTGGCTGCTGGCCGAGATGCTGCTGTTCTTTATACCTGCCGTTGTGGCAGTGGTGAACTATTCACAGCTACTGCGCGTGGAGGGGTGGCGCATCATGCTGGTGATAGGCATCAGTACGCTGCTGGTTTTAAGCGCTACCGCACTGGTCGTGGATCGCGTGTACCGTTTCGAGATCTGGTTTGCCCAGCGCAGGCGGGAGAAGGGCGATGAGTGATTTTTTTATCAGCGTGCTGTGTCTGGTGGCAACCGTACTGATTTATCTGCTCAATAAGCGCCTCTATCGCCACTGGCACAGGCTGCTGCTGATGCCGCTGGTAATGACGCCGATGGTTTTGGTTGCTCTGCTGTTGCTCACCCATATCTCATGGCAGAACTATATTGGTGAGAGCCACTGGTTACTCTGGCTGCTGGGACCGGCAACGCTGGCATTTGCCGTACCGGTTTACGAAAACAGGGCGATTATCCGTCGTCACTGGCTCTCGCTCAGCGCGGGCGTCGTTACCGCGACGCTGGTTGCCGTTTGCAGTTCAGTCTGGCTGGCCCGGCTGCTGACCCTGCCAGAGGCGATTCAGCGCAGCCTGGCCGTGCGTTCCATTACCACGCCCTTTGCGTTAGCGGCGGCTAAGCAGATTGGTGGCCAGCCCGATCTGGTGGCGCTGTTTGTGGTGATTACCGGCGTGTTTGGCATGGCCACAGGCGATCTGCTGTTTATCCGACTGGCGGTAAAGCAGGGGATGGCGAAGGGGGCCGGTTTCGGTGCTGCCTCGCACGGTGCCGGTACGGCGCGGGCCTATGAAATTGGGCAGGAAGAGGGGGTGGTGGCAAGCCTGGTTATGATGCTTTCCGGCGTGGTGACGGTGATTTTCGCCCCCGCTATCAGCCATATTATGTGGGCCGCACTCTGACCGCTGCGGCCGGCTTCTGTCTTTTACGGCGGAGATGAGCGCGCAGGCGAGTCAGAGGTTGGGGGAGAAGTGAGTAAAGTGTGTGCAGATAAGCGGATTTCTCATGTTATTCAGCCTGAAGTTGGTTTACTCTGCGAAGCCGCCGGTAAAGGGCGTGAGTAAATTCACAGGAGAATAAAATGAAAGCAGTGGCAACTCTTGCAGGCGCAGTGGCGATTTTCGCCCTCGCAGGTCCGGCGCAGGCAATCGAAGGCGGCGTGGACGTCGGCGAGCATTACACTAACGTGCGCGTGGGAATGGGCACCACCTCGCCAGGCTTTGCGCTGTCAGGTAACTGGTTACGTAGCGATCATGACGGTAATGCTGAAAGCGTCGGTCTGGGCTATAACGTGGCGGTTGGCGACCTGTTTCTCTCCCCAACCGTTAAGGTTATGTCAACCAACCCTACCGACAGTAAGGATGGCTACGCCGTCGCAGTCGGTGGCAGCGCACAGTACGCGGTGAACAGAATGTTTAACGTTTTTGGCGAGTACTACTACTCCCCGGATGCGTTCTCCAGCCATATTGACGACTATCAGGAAGCCTCGGCAGGCGTGAGTTTCCAGCCGATTTCGCTGGTGGACGTGCGCGTAGGCTATAAATACATGACCATGAACGGCAAAGATGGCCGTAAAGATAATGTGATTGCTGATGGCCCGTATGTCGGTGCAGCGCTGCATTTCTGATGTAAAAAAGGCGAATCGCAGGATTCGCCTTTCTCCCGCCCGCTTGCGCTAATGCCCCTGCCCGTCGTCTATCCCTATCCCCGTTTGTGACCTGACAAACTGCGCCTTAAAGCGCAGACGCTCCTGTTTGCCGTCGGCTGAGCTGTCCGTTACCGAGAACAGCCAGATGCCAATAAAGGCGACTGCCATGGAGAAAAGCGCAGGATATTCATAGGGGAAAATCGGCTTAGCGTGTCCCAGTACCTGAACCCACACCGTCGGGCCTAAGATCATCAGCACCACTGCCGTCAGCAGTCCCAGCCAGCCGCCGATCATCGCGCCACGCGTGGTCAGCTTCGACCAGTACATCGACAGCAGGATCACCGGAAAATTACAGCTGGCGGCAACGGAGAAGGCCAGCCCCACCATAAAGGCAATATTCTGCTTCTCAAACAAAATGCCCAGCGCGATGGCAACGAAACCCAGCACTACCACAGTGATTTTGGACACGTTCAGCTCCTGCCGCTCCGTTGCCTGGCCCTTACGTATCACGCTGGCATACAGGTCATGCGACACGGCTGAGGCACCGGCCAGCGTCAGCCCGGAAACCACGGCCAGGATAGTGGCAAAGGCCACCGCAGAGATAAATCCGAGAAACAGACTGCCGCCCACGGCATCCGCCAGATGTACCGCAGCCATATTATTCCCGCCGATCAGCGCGCCTGTCGCATCTTTAAAAGCCGGGTTAGCACCGACCAGCAGAATGGCTCCGAAGCCGATAATAAAGGTAAGAATATAGAAATAGCCCATAAAGCCGGTGGCGTAGAACACGCTTTTCCGTGCGGCGCGCGCATCGCTGACGGTGAAAAAGCGCATCAAAATATGCGGCAGGCCGGCGGTGCCAAACATCAGGCCCAGGCCGAGCGACAGCGCTGAAATGGGGTCGTTAACCAGGCCGCCGGGCCGCATAATCGCGATGCCTTTTGGGTGAACCGCAATGGCCTGCGTAAACAGATTATTAAAGCTGAAACCCACCGTTTTCATCACCATGATGGCCATAAAAGTGGCACCAAACAGCAGCAGCACTGCTTTGATGATCTGTACCCAGGTGGTGGCCAGCATGCCGCCAAACAGGACATAGAGCATCATCAGAATACCGACCAGTACGACGGCGACATGATAATTAAGACCGAACAGTAGCTGAATAAGCTTACCTGCCCCTACCATCTGTGCAATCAGATACAGCGCCACCACCGCCAGCGATCCGCAGGCGGAGAGCGTACGGATCGGAAGCTGTTTCAGACGGTATGAAGCCACGTCGGCGAAGGTAAAGCGCCCCAGGTTACGCAAGCGTTCGGCGATCAGGAACAGGATAACGGGCCAGCCGACGAGGAACCCGAGCGAGTAAATCAGTCCGTCGTAGCCCGAGGTGTAGACCAGCGCCGAGATGCCGAGGAACGAGGCCGCCGACATAAAGTCTCCGGCCATTGCCAGACCATTCTGAAAGCCGGTGATGTTGCCGCCAGCGGTATAGTAATCACTGCGTGAGCGGGTGCGCTTTGCGGCCCACCAGGTAATGCCCAACGTAGCGGCGACAAAGATAATGAACATCACGATGGCTTCGTAGTTGACCGGCTGCCGCTCAACCGCGCCGCTGAGCGTATCAGCCGACCGGGCAGAAAAGGCGATCGGTGACAGCAGGGCAGGAAGCGCATAACACAGGGAGCGTCGTTTCATCCCTTCACCTCTTTCAGCAGCTGACGCGTCAGGCGATCAAACTCGCCGTTAGCCCGCCAGACGTAAAGACCGGTGAGCAGGAAGGAGATAAGAATTAAACCGATACCAATGGGAATACCACGCGTCACGCTGGTACCCGCATAAAGCGGCGTGCCCAGCCAGCCCGGCGCAAAGGCGATCAGCAGAATAAAACCGACATAGAGGATAAGTACAATGGCAGTGAGCAGGGCGGCAAAGGTCTGGCGTTTTCTGACCAGCTCTTTGAAGCGCGCACTCTTCTCCATCCGTTGATAAATAACGTCATTCATCATAGTTTCTCCAGAGGGTATAGGTTGGCGGTCTTTCCAGCGCTGCCGGATAATGTCCGCCTCCGGAATGCTCTTTAATATTTTTTTCGAACTAAATAACGCTGCGTAATATCGCTATACGTTGTTGCTTACCCGGTTGCGCCATGCCAGTTATCGTTATAACGCTTAAAAATGAATTTTCATTTATTCGGCTATAATCCAGGATCTGAAATAATAAAAGAGGGTTCGGAAAGGCTGAGTTAAGGAATATTATGGGAGCCTTATCATAATTATAATGAGGCTCCCGGGTGCTTTACTCGTCAGTAAATTAGTTAAGGCATTTTAATGGCCTGTTTTTCCTCAAGCAATTTATCCACCACGCCCGGATCCGCCAGCGTAGAGGTATCCCCCAGGTTACTGACATCACCGGCTGCAATTTTGCGTAATATCCGTCGCATGATTTTTCCCGAACGAGTTTTTGGCAGGGAATCTGTCCAGTGTAAAATATCCGGCGTGGCAATAGCGCCAATCTCCTTGCGCACCCAGCTGCGAACCTCGGCATATAATTCCGGTGACGGCTCTTCGCCGGTGTTAAGGGTAATATAGGCGTAGATCGCCTGTCCCTTAATACTGTGAGGAATGCCAACAACGGCCGCTTCGGCAATTTTTGCATGAGAAACCAGCGCAGATTCAATCTCTGCCGTCCCCAGCCGGTGGCCGGAGACATTAAGCACGTCGTCCACGCGGCCGGTTATCCAGTAGTAGCCGTCCTCATCGCGCCGTGCGCCGTCCCCGCTGAAGTACATGTTTTTAAACGTAGAAAAATAGGTTTGCTCAAAACGGTCGTGATCGTTAAACAGCGTGCGGGCCTGACCGGGCCAGGAGTCGATAATGACCAGATTTCCTTCGCAGGCTCCTTCCTGCGCACTCCCTTCGTTATCCACCAGCGCAGGCTGGACGCCAAAGAAGGGTTTAGTTGCCGAACCCGCCTTCAGCTCGGTGGCCCCGGGCAGCGGCGCGATCATAAAGCCGCCGGTCTCCGTTTGCCACCAGGTATCGACGATAGGGCAGCGGCCATCGCCGATTTTGTTGTAATACCACTCCCAGGCTTCCGGGTTGATGGGCTCGCCAACTGAACCGAGGATCCGCAGGCTGGTACGGTGTGTCCCGGCTATCGCCTTATCGCCCTCCGCCATCAGTGCGCGGATAGCCGTTGGCGCCGTATACAGCAGCGTGACCTTATGCTTGTCCACTACCTCAGCCATGCGCGCGGGCGTTGGCCAGTTGGGTACGCCTTCAAACATGAGCGTGGTGGCACCACAGGCCAGCGGCCCGTATAGCAGGTAGCTGTGACCGGTGATCCAGCCCACGTCGGCGGTGCACCAGTACACATCTTCAGGGTGATAATCGAACACGTATTTAAAGGTGGCGGCGGCATAGACCAGATAGCCGCCGGTGGTGTGCAAAACGCCTTTGGGTTTGCCGGTGGAACCCGAGGTATAAAGGATGAACAGGGGATCCTCAGCGTTCATCTCTTCCGGCTGGTGGTGAGCACTGGCCTTATTCACCAGCTCATGCCACCAGATATCCCGGCCGTTTTCCCAGCCTGAATCCACACCCGTGCGGCGGAAAACCACGACGTTAGTGACCGAGGTGACTTTCGGATTCGCCAGCGCAAGGTCGACGTTCTTTTTCAGTGGGATGGTGCGTCCGGCGCGGAGACCTTCGTCTGCGGTCACCACCAGTCTGGCATTGGAATCAATAATGCGGCCAGCCACTGCGTCCGGTGAAAAACCACCAAATATGACGGAGTGGATCGCACCAATGCGCGCGCAGGCGAGCATGGCGATAGCGGCCTCGGGCACCATTGGCATATAGATGGCGACAACATCACCTTTTTTGACCTCCAGCTCCTTCAGCGCATTGGCGAAGCGGCAGACTTCACGGTGCAGCTCGCGAAAGGTGAGCGTTTTACTTTCGCTGGCATCATCGCCTTCCCAAATGATTGCAGGATGATCGCCCCGGCTATGCAGATGGCGATCAAGGCAGTTGGCAGCAAGGTTCAACGTACCGTCTTCAAACCAGCGGATATCGATATTACCCGGCGCGAAGGAGGTGTTTTTCACGCAGGTATAAGGCTTAATCCAGTCGAGGATCTGGCCCTGTTCCCCCCAGAAAGCATCCGGGTCCTGTACCGACAGCTGGTACATTGACTGATACTGTTGGGCATTAATCAGGGTGTGCTCCGCAATGCTGGCGGGGACGGGATGTCTGTATTGTTGGCTCATGGCTGATCTCCTTGAAGTTGTTAATACTATGTCAACCAAAGGTTAAATGGAGTATGCCGCGTGGCTTTGTTTTCTTTTTGCGCGACAGATCACGTCATAGCGCCCTTGGTAATAATAAGGGCATTAATGACCTTAAGTTAGCGGGTTCAAAGGGCGTGAGAAGTCGCTTAAGTCATTGACTCACGCAACTCACCGTGTAATTTTTAGTCAATTAAATCCGGCAATGCATAGCGATCAAAGGCGAGGTTTGCATAGCTATGCGTAATCCTTTCACAATATTGCTAATTATAACAACAGGTTAAATCTTTGGGGTTGTTCCAGAGCTTTATCCTGTCAGGCGCGAATAAAGTAGCCACATTTCACGCAGGCTTGCATTTGTACCAGTGAAAATGGTACTTATCATCTGCCTGAGAATCAGGTATCAACCATCCCATATCCGTGAATTAGCCGACTTCGGCAAAGCCTCCCTTGAGCGTGATTCATTCCGCAGCCCACCGCGGAGAGCGGGTTTTGTTAAGGAAAAGATAAGTTATGAAAGCTGCTAAATTCAGCCTGGCCTGGCAAATATTGACGGCGCTGGTCCTGGGGATCATCGTTGGCACGATACTGCATAACCAACCCTCCGATCGTGAATGGTTAATCATCAATATACTCAGCCCGGCCGGTGATATCTTTATTCATCTGATCAAGATGATTGTTGTACCTATCGTTATCTCTACATTGATTGTAGGCATTGCCGGCGTCGGCGATGCGAAAAAACTGGGACGCATTGGGGTAAAAACCATCGTCTACTTTGAAGTGATTACCACCATTGCCATTGTGGTAGGTATTACCCTGGCGAACGTGTTTCAGCCCGGCTACGGCATTGATATGTCGACGCTGGCAACGGTGGATATCTCTAAGTATGAAGCGACAACGGCGCAGGTGCAGGGAGGCGCGCACAGTCTGGTCACCACTATCCTGTCGCTTATCCCGCAAAACATTTTCGCTGCCATAGCGAAAGGTGACATGCTGCCGATTATCTTCTTCTCGGTGCTGTTTGGACTGGGGCTCTCCTCACTGCCCTCTGAACATCGCGAACCGCTGTTGAAGGTGTTCCGCTCTACCTCAGAAGCGATGTTCAAGGTAACGCATATGATTATGCGCTATGCGCCAATTGGCGTCTTTGCGCTGATCTCCGTAACCATTGCTAACTTCGGTTTTGCCTCGTTATGGCCGCTGGCTAAGCTGGTTATTCTGGTTTACGCGGCGATCCTCTTTTTCGCCTTCGTGGTGCTGGGCACCGTTGCCCGCATCTGTAATCTGCGTATCACTACCCTGATACGTATCCTGAAAGAGGAGCTGATCCTGGCATATTCGACCTCCAGCTCTGAAACTGTGCTGCCGCGCATTATGGAGAAGATGGAGGCCTACGGCGCGCCGAAATCGATTTGCAGCTTTGTTGTTCCTACCGGCTACTCGTTTAATCTGGACGGTTCCACGCTCTATCAGAGTATTGCTGCGATATTTATTGCCCAGCTGTATGGCATTAACCTGTCCATCGGGCAGGAGATCGTTCTGGTACTGACCCTGATGGTGACATCTAAAGGTATCGCCGGCGTGCCTGGCGTCTCCTTTGTGGTCCTGCTGGCAACGCTGGGCAGCGTAGGCATCCCGCTGGAGGGGCTGGCGTTTATTGCCGGTGTTGACCGTATTATGGATATGGCGCGGACTGCCCTTAACGTCATTGGCAACGCACTGGCAGTGCTGGTTATCGCCAAGTGGGAACACCAGTTTGATTCAAAGCGGGCTGTTGCTTATGAAGCAAAAATGAAGCATGTGGCGCTGAATCCTTAACACCCGGCCTGTGCGGGGCAACCACGGCGTGGGGCGTCAGGCAGTTAACGCTGCGACGGCCCACGCTGGCCCGCGCCATCCGTTAAATGTATAACCTCATTATGCAAGCGTAAGCGGCGTACCATTAAGAGTACGATGGCCGCGGGTACCCTGGGGTATCCTGATAATATTGTTAAGTTCAGCTTAACTAAAGGGCTTTGCCCTGAGGCTGACGCCGAACTCTCTCTCTGTGGGTGGATAACTGCCCGGCCTCCGCCTGCTTTGCAACCGCTATCGCAAAATGGCGATTACAGGCTAAAGATCCGCTCATTCCCGCCGAAAATAATAAAAAATAATAATCATTTAATTCAAGCTCAGTCCTGCCACTGCTTCAAGGATCCATCGCATGCGAACCAATCTACCCGTTACCCAGCAGGAATATCCGTTTGACGACAGCGCGACGCTGATGTCGACCACGGATACCCTCAGCCACATCACCTACGCCAATGATGCCTTTATCGCGGTTAGCGGCTTCGAACCTGATGAGATTAACGGGCAGCCTCATAATACCGTGCGCCACCCGGATATGCCGCCAGAAGCCTTTGCTGATATGTGGGCGACGCTGAAGCAGGGTGAACCCTGGACGGCACTGGTCAAAAATCGCCGTAAAAATGGCGATCACTACTGGGTCAGAGCAAATGCGATCCCGGTGGTGCGTGAAGGGAAGGTGCAGGGCTATATGTCAGTGCGAACCAAACCCAGTGCAGAAGAGATTCAAAAAACGGAACGGCTTTACCGCGAGTTTCGCGAGGGGAAGCGTAAGGGCTGGCGTTTCCATAAAGGCTTGCTGGTGCGCACCGGTCTGCTGAGATGGCGCTCGATATTTAAGATCCTGCCGCTGCGCTGGCGCATCCGGACCACCCTGGCCACCCTTCTACCCTTAAGCCTGGCTGGCGTCTGGGCGTTGGGTATGGCCGCGCAGCCTCTGAGCCTCTTTGCGGGTATCATGGCCGTGGTGCTTTTTATGGCCTGCGCCTGGCTGGAGCAGCAGGTCTCCCGCCCGATAGAACGCGTTTGTCAGCAGGCGCTGCGGGTTGCGACCGGCGCCAGTCATAAGGTCGATCAGCTTGACCGGGTGGACGAGGTGGGCACCACGCTGCGTGCCGTCGGCCAGCTGGGACTGATGTTTCGCTGGCTGGTGGATGATATCAGCGGGCAGGCCGTAAACGTCCTCAGCGGCAGCGATGCCATCGCGCAGGGAAATAACGATCTCAGCCGCCGTACCGAACAGGCGGCAGCAAACGTACAGCAGACCGCCGCAACGATGAATGAAATGACTGCGACGGTGAAAAGTAATACCGAAACCGCCAGGCAGGTGGACACCCTGTCGCAAAGTACGCGGGATGCGGCGATGCAGGGCGGGCAGGCCATGAACGACATGGTGAGTATGATGGATGAGATCGCTCTCAGCTCGCAGAAAATCGCCAGCATAACCAGCGTCATCGACGGTATTGCCTTTCAGACGAATATTCTGGCGCTCAATGCCGCAGTAGAGGCCGCCCGCGCCGGTGAAGAGGGTAAAGGCTTTGCCGTAGTGGCAGGGGAAGTACGCAGTCTGGCCCAGCGCAGCGCAAAGGCCGCCAGTGAAATTAAAGTGCTGGTTGAAAACAGTACGGCTAAGGTCCAGTCCGGCAGTCAGCATGTGAACGATGCCGGAAAGACGATGGAAGCGATCGTTTCCCAGGTGCAGAACGTCACCGCGCTGGTAGCACAGATAAGCGCGGCTACCGCTGAGCAGGCTACCGCCCTCAGCGAGGTCAGCCTGGCGGTAGAAGATCTGGATAATATTACTCATCAAAACGCGGCAAGGGTCGAAGAGGGCGCACAGGCGTCGGATCGTATGGCGCGTCAGGCGACCAGGCTGGTTGAGGCGATTAGCGTATTCCGTTAGCCGTCTGGTCAGCACCGCTCTTGCCTGTCTCTCAGGCGCGCGCGTAGCTGTTAATCGCTGGCCTGTCGGTCAGCGATTAACAGCTCAGGGGAGCAACAAAAAAAAGCAGACCTCTCGGTCTGCTCTCTGAAACGCCCTGGTGTTGGCGTGATGGAAACTGAGTCAGGGTGCCTGCGGCGGTGAGAGGATGTCACCTCTCACCAATACCTTAATCATGCGTTTTTATTCTGTCTGACATTTATGCACCAGAAAACCCATTGTTTTTTATATTATTTAGTTATCTCATGCAGCCATTTTATTAATAGAACGTGATAGTTTCTGCAAAGAATAGCTTATCGGACACTATCTGAGTGTCTATAGCATTAATAGTAGTTATTTTTTTAATAATTTCCGGTTTTTTTAAATCTGACCGGGTCGGTTAAATAGCGCGCTTTGCCTGATATGAGTCCGCTGCTGGAGCGTTGATGAATCAGCGAGATATTATGCTAAATTAATGCATGATACGAAATGGAAATAATTAGCTGTTCTACGTAAGGAAATTCCTGGCTATATCTGCCTGCCCGACTCTCCCTGTTTATGCGGCGGCCCCATTCAGGGCCGCCGATCCGTTCACAGGCTTACGCTCTCTTTATCCGGCTGTCCATTCAACACCTGTTCAAAGCTGCGCAGACGCTTGTAAATCGACAGCAATTCCACCAGCGTCGTCCAGGAGTTGATCAGATACTGGAACGAACTGCGCACCTGATCAAATACATTCGTTATCTGCGTCATTAATCCCAGCGTAATCGCACCGGTAATGATGGAGGGAAACAGGACGAAAAGGCTGAAAACGGCATCAAGCTGCAAATAGAGGATACGGGCAATATTAAAATAAAGGTAATGAAAGTAGAGGCGGAAATAGTTTTTACGCACGTTAGAAAAAAGTTTTCGTACGGTCGGCGGCGTGGCGCGCTGCGGATCATCTTCGCCATAGACCAGCTCTTTACGGTAGGCGGCTTCCACCCGCTGATTACGGAATGAGAGTCCGGGAAGTTTAATGCCGATGACGGCCAGCATACCGGTGCCAAGCAGTGACCAGAGTATGGCGGCAATCACCAGTGCGTAGGGAATACTGCCCAGAATGGGCACGGTTTTCACATGCACCGACAGCGCGACCAGTACCGGCAGAAATGCAATCAGCGTCATAATTGCGTTAATAAAACTGACGCCCATATCCTCAAGCGTGGAGGAGAAACGCATGGTGTCTTCCTGCACACGCTGGGCTGCCCCTTCTATCCCGCGCAGCCGTGACCAGTGCGCCATATAGTAGTTGTTCATCGCCGTGCGCCAGCGGAAGACGTAATGGCTGATAAAAAACATATTAAGTACGTTAATGACCACCGCAATCAGCGCAATACTGAGGAAACCCGCCATCTGCGTATAAAACGTCTCAATTTTAACGGTATTCGGGTGTGACATCGCCTGCTGAATCAGATCGTAAAAGGGCTCATACCAGCTGTTGACCGCCACGCCAACCTGCACGGAAAACCAGGTGGCAAAGATAATCAGCGCCGATCCCAGCACCGACCAGCGCTGCCACGGGTGAGGGCTGCACAGGAACCACATCCCAGCAAACAGGGTAACCACCACCAGATAATAGAGATAGAAAGCCAGCCCGTCCGGCGCAATAAACCGTAGCGCATTATTGGGCAGTGGCGCGTTGGCATGTCCGGCAAACAGCGGCAGGTGAAGGATCCCGTCTCTGCCGCCGCCAAACCATAGCAGGATGGCAAGGGCGCTCCAGAGAATAACACTGCTGAAGAACAGCGCTGGCCGGGGGAAGAAAGATTTAAACATAGACACTCCGCTGTTAATGTTCTCTTTTTATAACGCTTTTTAACGTTAACGGTCTCATCACGGTTGTTTCTATTAATTTCAACGCCGCAAGTATTGTTAATGAATTAGTGCTTTTTTGTTTGTTTTGCTAAATTCTTGCTGAGATAACTGTTAAACTTAACCTTTGTTACCGGTAACAAAGGGCTTAATACCCCTGGTTTTTCAATTACTACTAAAATAGACCCTCAGGCAATCGTCAATCCCGATCGTTTTCACGCGGCTTAGGCGTGAATAAGGCAATGTTATGTCGCAAGAAAAGAAGGGTAGCTCCCGCAGGGAGTTCCTGCTCAAGACTATTACCCTCGCACCCGCCGTCGCCATTGGTACCAGCGGGGTGGGTTCTCTCACCGCTGCGGCCCCTGCCATGGCTAAAGAGCCTCTCCCCACTGGCCCTCAGCGGGCCAGAAACTACCAGCCCAGCTGGTTCACCCCGGAAGAGTATGCCTTCCTCCAGGCTGCGGTCGCCCGCCTGATCCCGGCCGACGATCGGGGACCCGGCGCGCTGGAAGCGGGCGTCGCGGAGTATATCGACAGGCAAATGAATACGCCCTATGCCACCGGTGCTAACTGGTATATGCAGGGGCCTTTCCACCCCGAGGCTGATAAGGCGCTGGGCTATCAGCTACCGCTGGTGCCGCAGCAGATCTATCGCCTGGGCCTCGCCGACGCGGATGCGGCGGCTAAAGCGAAGCACGGCAGCGTCTTCGCCCGCCTGCATGCGGAGCAGCAGGATGCGCTGCTTGAGGCTTTTGAAGCCGGGAGCGTCGAATTCAGGCAGGTTCCGTCCACGCTATTCTTCAGCTATCTGCTACAAAACACGCGGGAGGGCTTTTTCAGCGATCCCATCCACGGCGGCAATCAGGGGATGGCTGGCTGGCAGCTGATTGGTTTTCCCGGCGCGCGCGCAGACTTTATGGACTGGGTGGAGCGTGGTGAGCGCTATCCGTTCCCACCGGTCTCAATTCGCGGGGAGAGGAGCTGATGTTGGGCACTGAAATGAAAAAGGTGGATGCGGTAATCGTTGGCTTTGGCTGGGCCGGGTCGATAATGGCAAAAGAACTCACCGAGGCCGGCCTGAATGTCGTGGCGCTGGAGCGTGGGCCGCATCGTGATACTTATCCGGACGGCGCCTACCCGCAGGTCATTGACGAACTCACCTATAACATTCGTAAAAAGCTTTTTCAGGATCTGTCGAAAAGCACCGTAACCATTCGCCACAATTCGGCGCAGACCGCGCAGCCCTATCGTCAGCTGGCGGCATTTCTGCCGGGGACCGGTACCGGTGGCGCAGGGCTGCACTGGTCGGGCGTTCACTTTCGCGTCGATCCCATCGAGCTGCGGATGCGCAGCCATTATGAAGAACGCTATGGTAAAAAATTTATCCCCGAAGGGATGACCATTCAGGACTTCGGGGTGACCTATGAAGAACTCGAACCCTTCTTCGATAAAGCAGAAAAAGTTTTTGGTACCTCAGGCTCTGAATGGCGTGTCAGGGGGAAAGTCGTCGGTCAGGGCAAGGGCAACCCGTTTGCGCCCGACCGATCGCAGCCCTTCCCGCTGCCCGCGCAGAAGCGCACTTTCTCGGCACAAATGTTTGCGCAGGCGGCAGAATCGGTGGGCTACCATCCATACGACCTGCCCTCGGCCAACACCTCCGGCCCCTATACCAACACCTATGGCGCGCAGATGGGACCATGCAACTTCTGCGGCTACTGTAGCGGTTATGCCTGCTACATGTACTCGAAGGCGTCGCCAAACGTCAATGTGCTGCCCGCGCTACGCCAGGAAGCGGGATTTGAGCTGCGCGAAAATTCCAACGTGATGCGCGTAAACCTGACGGCAGATAAAAAGCGCGCCACTGGCGTCACCTATGTTGATGCGCTGGGCCGTCAGATTGAGCAGCAGGCCGATCTGGTTATCCTTTCGGCATTTCAGTTCCATAACGTGCATCTGATGCTGCTCTCGGGTATTGGCAAGCCTTACGATCCGGTGACGAATGAGGGGGTGGTGGGCCGCAACTTTGCCTACCAGAACATCTCCACCATTAAGGCCTTCTTCGATAAAAGCGTCTTTACCAATAACTTTATTGGGGCGGGCGGCGCGGGCGTCGGGGTGGATGATTTTAACGCCGATAACTTCGACCACGGCAAATATGGCTTCGTAGGTGGCTCACCTTTTTGGGTAAACCAGGCGGGCGTGAAGCCGATTTCCGGCCTGCCTACGCCACCGGGTACGCCCGGCTGGGGCAGCAAGTGGAAAGCGGCGGTAGCCGATCACTACACGCATCACGTTTCCATGGATGCGCACGGTGCGCACCAGTCTTATCGCAGCAACTACCTGGATCTGGATCCCACTTACAAGGACGCCTTTGGTCAGCCGCTGCTGCGTATGACTTTTGACTGGCAGGAAAACGACATCAAAATGTCGCAGTTTATGCATGGCCGCATGCATAAAATTGCCGAGGCCATGAATCCCATGACGATCAGCGGCTCGCCAAAAATGCCGGGAACACACTTCGACACCACCGTTTATCAGACCACCCATATGAACGGCGGGGCAATTATGGGAGACGACCCGAAAACCAGCGCGCTGAATCGCTATCTGCAAAGCTGGGACGTACCGAACGTGTTTGTGCCGGGTGCTTCGGCGTTTCCACAGGGGCTGGGCTATAACCCAACTGGCCTGGTGGCTGCCCTGACGTACTGGTCAGCGAAGGCGATCCGTGAACGGTATCTGAAGGAGCCAGGCCCGCTGGTGCAGGCGTGAGGAGGTCCACGATGAAAATGTTAATTTCTGCCCTGTTACTGGGGATGACGACCTGTGCCGCCGTGGCGGATGACAGCGGCGCCGCGCAGATCAAACGCGGCGAATATCTGGCACGGGCAGGCGACTGTGTCGCCTGCCACACCAAAATGGGCGGCAAACCCTTTGCGGGCGGGCTGCCGATGGCAACGCCCATCGGCACCATTTACTCTACCAATATCACCCCCGATAAAAAAACCGGCATTGGAAACTACAGCTGGGATGACTTTCAGAAAGCGGTGCGGCACGGCGTGGCGAAAAATGGCCAGACGCTCTATCCGGCTATGCCTTATCCCTCTTATGCCGTGGTGAGCGATGAGGATATGCATGCGCTCTACGCCTGGTTTATGCACGGCGTGCAGCCGGTCGAGCAGGCTAACCGGAAGAGCGACATCCCGTGGCCGCTCTCGATGCGCTGGCCGCTGGCGATATGGCGCGGCATTTTCGCGCCGGACGTTAAGGCTTTCCAGCCGCTCAGCGGGCAGGACGCGGTGCTGGCGCGTGGGCAGTATCTGGTGGAGGGGTTAGGCCACTGCGGTGCCTGCCACACGCCGCGTAGCCTGACCATGCAGGAAAAAGCCCTTAACGACACTGAGGGCAGCGACTATCTTGCCGGCAGCAGCGCGCCCATTGACGGCTGGACCGCCAGTAATCTACGCGGCGACAGCCGTGACGGGCTGGGAGGCTGGAGCGAGGATGAGCTGGTGCAGTTCCTGCGCACCGGGCGTAACGACCGCACGGCGGTATTTGGCGGGATGACCGATGTGATCCAGCACAGTCTGCAACATCTGAGCGCGGAGGACGCAACGGCCATTGCCCGCTATCTGAAGTCGCTGGGTGCACGCGATCCGAGCCAGGTCGGTTTTGCGGCCGATAATGCTGAAGGCAACGCGCTCTGGCACGGCGATGACAGTAAACCGGGAGCGTCTGTCTACATTGATAGCTGTGCGGCCTGCCACAAGAGTGACGGCAGCGGCTACAGGCGCTTCTTCCCGATGCTGCATGGAAATGCCGTAGTGCAGGCCGAAGATCCCACCTCGCTGATCCATATTGTCCTCAGCGGTGCCACGCTGCCCGGCGTTAAGGATGCGCCCTCGACCATCACCATGCCGGCATTTGGCTGGCGGCTGAGCGATCAACAGACGGCTGACGTGGTCAACTTTATTCGCACCAGCTGGGGGAATACGGCAAAAACCCCGGTCAGCGCCCGCGACGTGGCGAAGGTGCGCGAAGAGATGGCAGAACCGCAGGGTAGCTCTGACGTAGAGAAGCTGATCGAAGTGAAATAAGTCTGAGCAGAACGGCCAGCGGGCTGGCCGTTCTGGTTTTCAACGGGTCTCCTTCTCCGCCTGGAGGCCGTTCTGGCCAGAAATTGATAGCCCCTCCAGCGCCGTTAACAGCGCATCCACCTTGGGCGTAAGCTGCTTTCTGCGCGGCCACACCACGTAGAGCGGCAGGCCGATGACGGCCAGCTCGGGCAAAATTTGTACCAGCTGACCCTCAGCCAGCTGTTTCTCCATCAGCCAGGTTGCCATTTGCGCCACGCCCAGACCCGCGACAACGGCGGCAACCTGCGCTTCGCCGTCTCCCAGCGCCATGCGGTGCGGGACGGTGCGCGTAGCAATGCGCCCGTCAGGCGAGGCGATGGACCACGGGCTGGTGCTGCCGTCCACGCGGTCATAGACAATTGCCTGATGCCCGCTGAGTGATTCAAGTGAATCTGGCGTACCGTACTGTGCCAGATAGTGTGGCGCAGCGCAGAATATCAGCTGCTCATTGCCCAGGTAGCGAAATCCCAGCGAGGGCGGATACTCCGCCGGGCCACCGATGCGCACGGCGATATCCACGCCCTCCTCAAACAGGTCAACAAAGCGGTCGGAGAAGGCCAGGTCAATCTGCATATCCGGATTCTGCTGGCAAAACTGCGTAAGCAGAGGCATTACGCTCATCCGGCCAAAGGTGTGTGGAACGGCGATCCGCAGCCTGCCGACCGGGCTGGTGCGCTGTGCCGCCAGCACTGATTCCGCTTCCGCGAGTTCGCTCAGCACCCGATTACAGGTGTCATAAAAAGCCTGTCCCGCATCGGTGAGCGCCAGGCGGCGCGTGGTGCGCTCGAACAGCCGCGATCCTAATCGGCTTTCCAGCCGTGCGATGCTTTTACTGACGGCGGAACTGGTCAGATGCAGGCTCTCTGCGGCGGCGGTAAAGCTACCGTGCTCAACGGTGGCGACAAAGGGCGTGATCCCCCGTAGCCGATCCTGACTGTGCATTATTGATGACTCTTATTCATTAATGATGTGAATTTATACCTTAGATAAGAATTAAATTCTCTATTAAGCTTAACGGATAATCAAAACAGGAGATATATTATGCAACAGCGTGCATTAATCGTTGGCGTCAGCGGCGTGATTGGTACCGCACTGGCGGAGCAGTTGAATACCGATGGCTGGCAGGTTCTGGGTCTGTCCCGTGGCCGCACTGCCGTACCGGCGGGCTGTACTTCCCTGACGGCTGATTTGACTGACGCGGCCTCCGTAAAGCAGGCACTAAAGGATGTTAAGGTCGATAAGGTCTTTTTCAGCGTCTGGGCACGCCAGGAAAACGAGAAAGAGAATATTCGTGTGAATGGCGCGATGGTACGCAACGTGATTGATGCGCTGGGCGAAGGGTTGAAAGGGGGGCACGTAGCGCTGGTCACCGGGCTGAAGCACTATCTCGGGCCGTTCGACGCCTACGGGAAGGGTGCCGTTCCGGTAACGCCGTTCCGTGAAGAGCAGGGCCGTCAGCCGGTTGATAACTTCTACTACGCGCAGGAAGATGAAGTCTTTGCGGGCGCAGAGAAATATGGCTACACCTGGAGCGTCCACCGCCCGCATACCATTATCGGCTTTGCGCTGGGCAATGCGATGAACATGGGTCAGACGCTGGCCGTCTATGCCAGCCTGTGTAAGCAGACCGGCCAGCCATTTATCTTCCCTGGCTCGAAAACCCAGTGGGAAGGCGTGACCGATATGACCGATGCGCACCTCCTTGCGCAGCAGCTGGAGTGGGCTGCCACCTCGCCTGCCGCTCAGGATCAGGATTTTAACGTGGTCAATGGCGACGTATTTCGCTGGAAGTGGATGTGGGGCGAGATTGCCAGCTACTTCGGTATTGAGGCGGCCCCGTACCCGGAGGAGATGCAGCCGCTTGATGGCCGGATGGATGCCGCGCCCGACCAGTGGAAAGCGATTGCACACCAGTTTGATCTGAAAGAGGACGACATCAGTCGTCTGGTTTCCTGGTGGCATACCGATGCTGACCTGGGGCGCCCAATGGAAGTGATCACCGATATCAGCAAAAGCCGCAAGGCGGGCTTTACGGGCTATCAGTGTACCCGTGACGCGTTTATCACCCTGTTTGATAAACTGAAAGCGGAAAAACTGATCCCCGCCTGATTCAGGCGGCGCTGCGTGCGGTAAATTCCGCGCGCAGCAGGCCATAAAAGGCGCTGTCCCAGCGCGCATCTCCTACCGCAACGCATGCCCGCCTGACGCCTTCCCGGACAAATCCCAGCTTTTCATAGGTGCGCACCGCCGCCAGATTATGCGGATAAACGACCAGCTCAAGCCGTTCGATTGCGGGATTGTTAAAGGCGGTATGGATCATGACGTCCAGCAGTTGGCCCGCCAGACCTTTTCCTCGCAGCGCCGGATTGACGGCTACGCGGCACAGGCAGGCAAGATGGTTTTCCCAGTCGAAACTCAGCTGCGCAACCGCCGCGAGCTGACCCTCACATCGTGTGGCAAAGGTGAGCAGGCGTGCGGGCTGCTGTTTATCAGCGTCAAGCAGCGTACGCATAAATTCCTCCGTCAGCGGCCAGGCGACACCCGGCCCGGCCCACTGCGTCACCGCCTGCTGGGAGGAAAACCAACCGCGCAGCTCGCTCTGATCTGCCGCGTGGAAAAAGTCGATTTGCATGCTCTTGCTCCTCTCTGATTAATACTGGGTGGCCTGGGCGAAAGAAAAGTTCGGTCTGTCTACCCTGTTTGCAACAACCGTTTCCCTGTGGAAACAATGCGGCTTTATGCTAGCTAATTGTTGTGAATAAAACCGGAGAGGGTAGGATGACTTTAACAGGTCCTGACGCTCTTCGCCCTCCCAGTCAGCATGAGGGAAGGGCACAGACCGACACTCTTAATTTCTGAACAGGCAGGTGTGCTCATGAGTAATAAAACCATTCACTGGAACGGCGGCTTACAGCCAGAAGCGGTAAACATTCTGTCTGCCGACGGCGGGATGATCGTTTGCCCAACCAAGGTGGGCTATATCATTATGACCTCTGACGCCAAAGGCCTGGAGCGCAAGTTTGACGCCAAGCAGCGTAACCGTAACAAGCCGGGCGTGGTACTTTGTGGTTCGCTGGAACAGCTGAAAGAGCTGGCTCAGCTGAACCCGGAAATTGAGTCCCTGTACCAGCAGCACTGGGACAACGATGTCCTGCTGGGCTGCATTCTGCCGTGGAAAGAAGAGGCGGTGGCACGCATTCCGGAAGATGGCTCGAAAGAGCTGATGATGGATCGCCGTCAGACCAGCTGCTTCGTGATTAAATTCGGCGTACCCGGTGAGAATCTGGCAAAAGAGCTGTGGGAAAATCACGGTAAGTTTTCATTCGCCAGCTCTGCTAACCCATCAGGTAAGGGTAACCGCGGTCTGGTTGAAGGCATCGGAGAGCGCATTGAATCACAGGCGGATCTGATTATCGAAGCCAATGACTACGTGAAATCTATCCAGCCAAATGAATCAGAGAAGACCCGCTACGAGCAGGGCGTGATGGTGGCAATGGTGGATGAGAGCGGCAAGCTGGTGCCTGAACAGAAAGGTGAGCGCAATATTACCCCCTGTCCGGTCCTGATCCGTAAGGGGCTGGACGTGGACAAAATCATGTCCATGCTGTCTGACACCTTCACGACCTGGGATTACCGCCACGGTAATTACTACTGATGTCAGTCCGGGCGGCACATCGCCGCCCGCTTAAACCTGCGCAGACTCCACCCGCAACGCCTTCTGCAACGCTTCCATAAACAGCCTGACGCGCGGCGATATCACGCCCTCATGCCGATAAAGGATGTACGAACGGTACAGCTCCATTTCCCATTCCGGCAAAACCCGCTGGAGGCTGCCCGCCTTTACTGCGGCCTGAGCGATATAATCCGGCAGATAGGCAATGCCGGTCTGCGCAATCGCAGAGTTGACCAGCGCCGTACTGTTGTTGGCACGAAACCGGCTGCGAACCTCGATATTTCGCTTCTGCTTGTCCTTTTTAAACGGCAGCGAAAGCGTGTGTGCCGGGCCGCGGAACAGAATAAAGTCATGGCGAGGCAGATCGTCCGGCCCGAGGATGGGGGCGAAGCGCTGAAGGTACTCGGGTGCGGCATAAAGTCCCCAGCTGATGTCCATCAGGGGTTTAGCGTTCGCCTCCGCAGGCGCATCGCGGCGGATAACAATCGCGATATCAACATTATCTTCCACCAGGTTAACCGGGCGATCGGTGAGATCCAGATCCACGCTGACGTGCAGGTTATTGGCCACAAACTGGTTCAGCACCGGCACAATACACTGACAGCCAAAGGTGACCGGAGCCACAACGCGCAGGCTGCCGGTCGGCTCCTCATGATACTGGCGTATAAACAACTCGGCGCTTTTCACCTCGCTTAAGATGCGGGCGCAGTAGTGATACCAGGTCATACCGACCTCAGTCACCTGAATTTTCCGCGTGGTTCGCAGTAACAATCGGGTACCAAGGCGTATTTCAAGGGCTGCGATCTCCTTACTGACCGAGGACTTCGACAGCCCCAGCGCCTTCGCCGCGTCGGTAAAGCTAAGCGTCTCCACCACTCGGGCAAAAACGATCATCGCATGCAGGTTTTCAACATCGCTCATGGTCGCGCTCCTTCTGGTTTTTCGCGGCGGCTTTCACTTTGTCCCGGTCACCGCCATAGAGGCTAACCGGTGGCAGGGGCGGGCATTTGTCAGTCAGTTATTGAGGGCAGTAGCTTAGAGGCTGGGCAGGATGAAGTAAATATTTAAGAGCAGAGTTTTCCCGGTTAAGCATTATTCTCAATAGTGTGAAATCTTCATTAATATTTTTCTGATAAAGGATGATATATCCGTCAGTGCGTGAGGGAATAATAAGGTAATGTTATTTATGTTTTGAAATATAGATTCATGTGAGGTAATAAAACCACCGACTTGCATTATGAGACGAGGGTACTATACTGAACGCTTAATTAAAAAACACACTGCAAACATTGTCGATATTAATTGGCATCAGGAGGTTTTTATCACTTTTAATCAAAATGACCTGATCGTTGACAATAACCGTACTGATTATGAGGCCTGGTATAACGACTATGAGGCCAGCGCAGATGTGCAGCCTGAGCCCCAGCCGGAGCCGATCAGCGGCCTGCCTGCGCCCGATATCCTGACGCCGTCCGATCGCTATCAGGAACTGTTTGCGGCGGTACAGAGCGCCCGTATATTCACCGACAGTAAAACCTTTGCGGACTGTGCGCCTAAAATAGAGCCGGAACGTATTTTATATCGTTATTATATCCAGCGTGAAGAGGCCGGTTTTAATCTGCTGACCTTCGTGCTTGAGAATTTTGATCTGCCGCGCACTCACGACAGCCGCTATATTTCAGACCCTGCGAAAAACATGGGGCAGCATATTGATTCCCTGTGGCCGGTGCTGACGCGCCAGCCAGAGAAGCACTCGGAGTTTTCTTCGCTTCTGCCCCTGCCTGAACCTTATGTGGTGCCGGGCGGGCGCTTTAGTGAAACCTATTACTGGGATTCTTACTTTAGCATGCTGGGCTTCGCCGCCAGCGGCCGCGACGATCTGATGCGCAATATGGCGGACAACTTCGCCTGGCTAATCGATACCTATGGGCATATCCCAAACGGTAACCGGACTTATTATCTCAGCCGCTCTCAGCCGCCCGTTTTTGCGATGATGGTTGAACTGTTTGAAAAAGATGGTGTGAAGAAAGCGAAGCGCTACCTGAAGCAGCTAAAGCGCGAACATGCTTTCTGGATGGAAGGGGCTGACTCCCTGACGCCAAACGAAGCATATCGCCACGTGGTGATGCTGCCGGGCGGCGAGGTGCTTAACCGTTACTGGGACGATCGCGATACGCCGCGCGATGAATCCTGGATTGAGGACGTGGAAACCGCCCGAAATTCTTCACGCCCTGCCAGTGAGGTCTACCGCGACTTGCGCGCCGGCGCGGCTTCCGGCTGGGATTTCTCCTCGCGCTGGCTCAGCGAGCCAGGTCGCCTGGAGAGTATCCATACAACGCGCATTGTGCCGATCGATTTGAACGCGTTTCTCTATAAGCTGGAAACCACCATCGCCCGGCTTGCCGCGGCGGATAACGACCCGCTAACGGCGGAGCAGTTCCAGCAAAAGGCCGAACGTCGCCGTGCCGTCGTGAATAAATACCTGTGGGATGCAGAAGCCGGGATTTATCGCGATTATAACTGGTGCGATCGTGAAAAAGGCCTGTTTTCTGCAGCGTCCGTGACGCCTCTTTACGTCGGGATGGCAGGCTATGAGCAGGCAAACCGTATGGCGGCAGCCATTCGATCGCATCTGCTGGCTCCCGGTGGGGTGCTCTCGACGGTTGACGAGACAGGCGAGCAGTGGGACAAACCTAACGGCTGGGCACCCATGCAGTGGATGGCGATAGAAGGGCTGAATCACTATGGCGAAGAGCTGCTGGCGAAAGAGATCGCCACGCGCTGGTTACAGGTTGTAGGAGCCACCTACGCTCGGCATCATAAGATGGTTGAGAAGTACAATGTGGCTGGCCGGGCGCCGGTTCTGGCCGGTGGGGGAGAATACCCTCTGCAGGACGGCTTTGGCTGGACAAACGGTGTGACCCGCCGCCTGCTGGCAATGTACCCGGATGCCATGCCCGCGCGCTAAATAGCTGATGCGCATCCCTGTGTCCCGCAGTAATTGCGGGCTGAGATTTTTATGTGTCTCGCAGTAATTACAGGCTGATGCGCTCCTCAGTGTCTCGCATTGACCTCAGGTGAGCTGTTTTTCTACTCTCAGGTCATCGCAACTGGGCGCAGGTCTGCCTGGAGGGATTATTCCTTTCCGTCCTGCGCCCATCCGCGGCGGTTGACCATGATCTGATGCAGATTCATCTCTATCCAGTCGGCCAGCCCTGTTATCTGAGCACGTACCTCCTGCCCCAGCGGCGAAAGACAGTACTCCACGTGCGGCGGTACAACCTCCCACGCCCTGCGTTCGACGAAGCCGTCCTCTTCCATAAACCGCAAAGTCTGCGCCAGCATCCTTTCACTGACGCCGCCAATCTTTCTCCGCAGTTCGCCAAATCGAAGCGTTTCCTCCTCCAGCGCCACCAAAACCAACAGGCTCCAGCGGCTGGTCAGACGCTTGAGCACCTCACGCGATGGGCAGTGAGTGTTCAACAGCTCGCCGCGACGGAACTTTTCACTCAGGGTGGAGAGAGACTGCGCGGACTCTTTTTTCATACTAACATTCCTGTGCGTACTTACTTTTAATTAGTATATGACTTAGGCTGGTAGGGTTAAAGCACATTCGCGGTCTCTGAGCCGCAAAAAATTTTCATTACGCTATAAGGAGCGCATGATGATTGCTGTTACCGGTGCAACAGGCCAGCTTGGCCGTTTAGTTATTGATGCATTATTAAAGTCCACCCCGGCAGGTAAGATTATTGCCGTCGTACGTTCACCCGAAAAAGCGCGCGATCTTGTCGCCCTGGGGATAGAAATCCGTCAGGGAGATTACACTCAGCCTGAAACGCTGCTCAGCGCCCTTCAAGGGGCAACGAAAGTACTGCTGATCTCCTCTAACCAGCTGGGCGAGCGTGAATCACAGCATAAGGCGGTGATTACCGCCGCCAAAGAGGTCGGAGTGAAATTGCTGGCCTATACCAGCCTGCTGCATGCTGACACTACCCCAATGGGGCTGGGTAAAGAGCACCTCGCAACCGAACGGGCATTAATCTCCTCCGGGGTGCCGTACGCCATTCTGCGCAACGGCTGGTACACCGAAAACTATGCGGCCAGCATTGCCCCGGCAATGGCACATGGGGCGTTTATTGGTGCTGCACAGGAGGGGAAAATCGCCTCTGCGAGCCGTCAGGACTATGCTGAAGCCGCTGCTGCGGTTCTGACGAATGAGAATGCGGCTGGAAAAATCTATGAACTTGCAGGGGATAGCGCATACACCCTGGAGGAGTTTACCCGCGAGATAGCCAGACAAAGCGGCCAGGAGATTCACTATATTAATCTGCCTGAAGCCGGGTTTGTGGGTGCGTTAAAAGAGGCCGGGCTGCCTGATGCGTTAGCGGAAATGCTGGGTGACTCCGATGCCAGCGCGGCCAAAGGGGCGCTTTTCGACGACAGTCATACTCTGCGTCAGCTGGTAGGCCGTTCTTCCACGCCCTGGCAGGAGGTCATTAAGGCATTTGTTAAATAACAATAATTTTCCAAAGGCAACCAGCCTTTACCCCCGAGTCCAGTACCTGTGCTGTTTCAGTGTGCATCTCGGGGGAATGGTTGTACGTAAATAGTTTCTGTTGTTAACTAATATATTTGAAAGAGTGACTCAAATATCTTGAATATCGGTGAAGTAATGAATATTGCACTATGTTTAATACACATTGTTTGAATAAGGTTTTCGCGCATGTCTGTATTAAAAAAGATTACCCTGCCGCTACTTCTTGGTTGTGCACTTTACTCACAGTTTTCTGCCGCCGCGCCAGAAAGCTACGCAATGGATTCAGGTCACACTTCTGTAATTGTCTCCTGGACCCACTTTGGTTTCTCGCATCCGACCGCCGATTTATCGAACATAACCGGTAATATTGATTTCGATGCAAAAGACGTTACGCATTCAAAAGTGGACGTTTCTATTCCGGTTGATACGATCAACACCCATGTCGATGCGCTGACCAGTGAGTTTAAGGGAGCGGATTATTTTGACGTGGCGAAATTCCCGACTGCGACCTTTAAGAGTACGAAAGTGGTCAGCAAAGGGAAAAATAAAATGGACGTCTATGGCAATCTGACTATTCGGGATATCACCCGCCCCGTTGTCCTGCATGCAATATTGAACAAGCAGGGTATGCACCCGATGGTGAAAAAAGAAGCAGTAGGTTTTGACGCCACCACAACGTTCAAGCGTTCAGAGTTCAAGCTGGATAAGTATGTGCCAGCGGTGAGTGATGACGTTGTACTGACGATTTCGACAGAAGCCTACGCAAAATAAATTTGCGAGGGGTAATTTAACCGCCCGATGTTTCGGGCGGTTAGCCACTCCAGGGGCGAAAGGTATCAACTTAGGGTAAAATGAGCCACGCTCTTATCGATATGCGATAGCATCATATTATAAGCTTCTGCATTCTGACTGACTGTGCTGAAAATCATGATCTGGTTTCCTGGCTTAAGGTAATGTTTGCGCCATCCTGCCATGAAATATTATTTATCCTATGAATGGTCGTCTTTTTCAAAGGTTAAATTTACCTTCGGGGCAGCAAAAGGCACGCACGATCGTCGCGGTGATCCCATATTATTCGTATTTAATTGTATAGATAAGAGTAGCCTGGTATTCACCTACTGACTGTTTTTCACTAAGCGCATAATAGCCAACCCGCAGGGGAATAGTCATTCTTGAGAGTGCCGATCCAAAGCTGCCCACCTTAAATTTTTCGCCCAGAGAAATGGGTGTCCAGATATCATCTTCTGAGCGGGATATTTGCATGGCAATCTGATCCGATATTTCTCCTGTCGCTTTATTCTTAAAGGAGAAGACGCCCTGTTTTTCCAGTCCGGAAATACCAGGGCCTGTTAACGTCATCCAGACCCCCAGGGTACTCCACAAATCAGAATTACAGAATAGAGTGATATTAAAGTTGCTGCTGGCACCCGATACGCTCCCCCTTCCTGAAATGTGATTGATATTGACAGGCGGCAGGGTTACACGATAATTTCCATTCCCCATAAGATCACAGGTTTGATTAGAGAAACTCAGCGCATTGATATTATTCATCATAAATTGCAGGCTGCCATTACCCACGGAACCTATATCGAACATGACCACCGTATCACTTTGGGGATCCAGGTTAACATTTTCTCCCGTCTTCATTAGCTCGACAATAACTTCCGAATCAAAATTGAGGTAACGATCGGTAGGTGTACCTGCGATATAAAGAGTGCGGGTTTCATAATCAGTTTTTATACTTTTGGCGCCCGTAATCTTTTGGCCATTTATCGTGAAAGAAAGATCTAAGCCGCTGTTTCTTCCGAAAACGCCGTCGAGATTTTTGACATTAAAATAAATATATTCATTTTCGAACACTCCTGAACTGCGTGGGGCTTTGGCACACCAGGTCTTAAAGTTCAGTGTCTTTCTGAAGATCACCGTCCCAATCGGTAAGCCGGAGGGAATTTGTGAAGGTAGGGTTTTAAAGTCAAATTCCGTCCTCCCCACATAATTATCGCTAAAGCCACAGGTGAGGTCCGCTCGCGTATAAGAACAGACCACGAGTGAGAAAATTAGCAAACAGGATTTTATTATTTGCATTACGTGTTCCTTTATCGCTTTCTTAACCCTCAGGTTGTTCCGGGGTCTTAAGATGTGCCATCAACGCGGGTTTTACTACGCCGTGACGAAGTGCGTCCGAAGACAGTGGCTGACAGATGCGGTGGAGCCTTGTAAACGCTTTTGGAGCAGAAAGGGGCTGCGGGTCTGGTTCAATAGTAAAGTTGCAGCCCATTTCACTGTTACTTCCCCAGTGCACTGACAGACTGGCGTCATCTTCCTTCAGTCGAACATATATCTGCCCACCCTGGGCGACGACTCCCACGTCCTCGCCATTTTCTTTTTTCACCACTGCGCCAAAGGGCAATGTATGGCCATCCGGGAGCTCAGCGCGGATCAGGACCATACGTCCGCGCTGGGTTGGGTAGTCGATTCTTACAATCGCTCCCTGATGCGGTGCTACCTGCTGGCTGGTATTTTGCAATTCCACATTCCAGGGCAGCCCTTTCGGATTAACAGAAATCTGATTGATACGATAGGGGTTCAGATAAGGCACGAGTGCCATGCCATTTTTATCAAGGCGAACGCCAGAGTAACCCTCTATGGTGGCCCCGCCTGCATGCTGGGCAGAGACGACGGCCATGGTGCTGAGGTTGCTGTAAGGACTAAGAACCAGTCCGTCAGAGATACCTACAATACTGCCGCTTAACCCGCCTGACAGGCCGTAGTAGCCTTGACCACCAGAGTAACCCGCGTTTATTGTTGTACCGGAGAAGACATAATTCCCATTAAGGCTGCCGGAGTAGTGATTATTTTTGTTCTTACTGGCCGAAGCGTTATATCCCATTTGATTACGTTCACCGGCCTGACCGCTGATGCCTGACTGGCTGGTTGATCCCTTTTTTTCCAGGGTGGTATAGCTGTTAATGTTGGCAGCGTGCTGCCCGGAACCTAATGGTAAGGAGAAATTGAGCAGATACTGTGTCTCCGAATCTGCCTGACTGAAGATTTTGTTTATCGACAGGCCATAGCTCAGTAAGCCGTAATGGTTATTGTAACCAAGCTGAAACTGAGTATTGGTATAGCCTTTATTCCAGTAATTTTCTCTGAAACCGGATAGATACATCTGGCCCAGGATGTCATTTAGCGGTTGGCTCAGAGTTAATGAGATCCTGTTTTTAGGCCGATTAAGCCGCCTTAGCAGGTTGCCTCCGGGATTACTCTTCATCAAATCCTGCAGATATACCGCATTATATATATCCAGATAGCCCGGTGATGAGAAGCGATAAGCCGCCAGAGAGATATTGCTGTTGGTTGACGTCAACAACTTGCTGTAGCTTGCTTTCATGCTGACGCCATGACGTGATTCTTCTTTATATTTAAAACGGGTTCCTGAGATATCAAATGAGAACGCGCCCACTGGCGTGCCCAGTGCGCTACCGATGACGCCTGAACCCCAGTTGCCAGTGCTGGTTAACCCCGTATAGACTGTCAACAGATTACTGATACCCTGCTTATAGGTAGCCTGAACAACGAGGGGCTGCGTTTTGCGGTTGAGATTACGCAGCTGGCCTGCAACAAGGCTGTAATTTCTCATTCCGGGCCGCAGGAGCTGGGTAACAGAAGAAAATGGAACGGAAAAAGAGGATAGCGTTCCATCCGCTTCAGTAACGGTGACATCTAAATCTCCACCATACCCGGAGGGGTAGAGATCGTTAATAGAAAACTCTCCGGGCGGTACCGTGGTTTCATAAATCACGTTTCCACGCTGCTTAATGGTGATTTTGGCATTGGTTTTGGCAATGCCCCTGACAACAGGCGCGTATCCCCGGAGTGAATCAGGTAGCATCAGGTCTGCAGTCGCCAGCTGAACGCCGCGAAAAGGAAAAGAGTCAAATATTTCCCCTGAGGTGCTGGAGTCGCCTATCAGTAAGCGTGAACTCAGCTGAATAATGTCCCGCTGCACGTTGGTAATAAAACGGTTGTAGCCACTGCCCGCAGTCTGATCCCAGCGCAGCGTACCGGCGTGGCGCAAAAGCCAGGTGCCGAGATTGAGCCCGGCTCTGAGATCGCCATACAATGATCGACTAACGTTGTTGCCATTATGCTGTTCGAAGTAGCTGGTGTTATAACTGGCAAACAGACCATTGACGCCATAGGTCCACATTGAAGGCGGAACATACCCTCGTGCCAGCTGGTTTAGGTGAGCCTGCGGAATGGATAAGTCGAGACGCATAGCCGAAAGATTCATTACGGCACTGGCGTCCGGCAGTAGTTCCTTTATTGTCATGCATTGGGCCGGTTCTGCGAGGCGTTTCATTAATTCAGGCGAAATAACGCGGGTTTTTATTCCAGACAGCGTGATGATTTCCTGATTGATGCAAATTAGTGAATGACCTGCTTTTTCTGCAATATTCATATTGCTACGACCAACAAGACGGCCATTTATATAGATGTCCGGAAAATAATTACCGGGTAATATCCGGTAGTCCCCATTGAATCGTGAAATATCAATGTCGCCGCCAGCCACGCGGTTAAGAAAATCGGGGTTAAATTTAACCGCAGCCATTACTGGTGCTCTTATGGATATTGACACACATAGCATTGTAATGGCTGAGAGAACGAATCTGGAAATTACGGAGGGTTTCATCTGATCATCCTTGAGTGACTAAAGTGGCATTCAGCTCTCTGTAAGGGGGCGCTTAATCATTGCGCCATAATCATTAATGTAATTTAAGAAAACCTGGTAATCCTTGCCGAGGTACTCTCTTTTAAAATTATATGCCGCTGTAGTGAAAGGTGAAATCATACTACCCTGTACAGTTGCAATGATTTTAGTTCCGCGCTGGATATGTAAGGACGAAAGCGTTACGTGAAACGCAGAATTGTTTTTTACATAAAGTTTAGCGTTATCACCAGACGTTTCTTTGGAAATAAACGCATCTACTTTTTCGAGGGCATCGGTGAAAGATAATTTATCAAGCCCAGCCGGCCTGAAAAAGAGTTTCATCCTTGTGCGGAAGGCCATCTGCAATTCGTTACCATCATTGTTTTCAGCCTGAGGCGGAATATCTAAAACATTGAGCCAAAAAACACGCTCTCTTTCTCTCGGTAGAGCCTGCCCTGTATAGGTAACTCTCAGGCTTTGTCCCTGGCCAGGTTCAATACGAGCGACTGGCGGCAAGATTAAAAAAGGGACATCCATTGTGTTTATGGTTTGATCTTCGCTACCTTCATCTATCCATGCTTGTACAAGAGAGGATTGTACCCCCTTATTTTCGAGTCGGACAATCACTTCTCTTTCTTTTTCATTATAAATAACCCGCGTGCCATTAATGACAATGCCGGCGCTTATAATATTTGAAAAAGCCACTAAGGATAAAACAGCAGATCTGACGATTATAGTATATATATTCATTGTATATTCCCTAATAAATCGGGGGAAGCCCCCGATTTATTAAAAGTACAGATCATTATTAATCGTAATCGATAGAGTAGGTCACTTTGGTATCAACTTTCCCCGGTTTTACGTCATCGGTGGCGGCATAATAACGCATTTTATAAACCAGGTTTGCAGCACCCTCTACCAAATTAGTTCCGGCATTAGTACGCTGGCTGATGCTACCCGCCTGAAGTACGACGTCCTTATCGTTCAGCAGCTGAACGTCTACGTTTTTTGCGCTATCAGCCGTATTGTTGGTGTTAATCAGTCGGCCGGTGACGGCATCAACAGTGGAACCAGTTTCAAAGTAGGCACGCACGCCGCCCGTGGCGGGTGTACAGTTGCTCAGCTTAATCATAAAGCTGGTATCACCGGCAGTGTCGCCCGCTTTAGCCAGGTGTCTGATCGATAATTTTGGCAGACTTACGGTACCGTCACCGGATTCGTCATTCCCTAAAGCGACATCACAGGTAGAGGCGGTAATTGCGCCATCAACGGTAATTGTACCTGCCGGTGTAGCCAGTGTCGGGAATGATACCAGAGTGCTGCTCGCTATAAATAATGATGCAATAAGTGTCTTTTTCATGTTATATTCCTTTATATGTGTTCACAACGGTGGGTTTACGATTTTCTATTTAAAGCCTGTAGCTGTTCTTAAAAAACTGACTGGTTAGTTAATTCAGAAAGGTTTACTTTCTGCCAGGCCAGCAGTGAGAATACTACCGGACAGAGTTAACGCCTGTTATCGTTATAGCTCATCCCCCGAACGCAAATTTACTCAATATAATCCCCTGACCGACTGTCGGGGAAGGGTCGGTAACAGAGCTTATCGCGAGCAGATTTATTCGAATCGGTGCCACAGATAATATCAGGGATCAGCCAGGTGAGGATCCCGCCTGATACCTGAGCTGTTTATTTAATGTGAATTTGACGCATGTAATTCTCCTCCCGTTACGTTGGTTTATTGAAACTTCAATTAATACGTTTTTTAGGAAGTGTCAGCAAGATTCATTGCGAGATCCCAGTCACTGACCACACAATAAAGTGCTTCCTGAACGCCTCCGGCTATAACCGCCGCAATCATGCTGGACAATGTACAGACAGCGCTAACGCCCGGTCTACCCCTCTGAGCGCCGCCGCTGGCAACACGTTTGCATATTGCGCTGGTCACACCTACTGCAGATAAATTACAGCAGTACCAGAGGGGCTAAAAAGTTGCCTCTGATACTTTATTTATTTCTAAAGGGTGTGATTCACGCACTGACTGAGCTCTCTGGTTTTATAGTGTTAACAACAAATTTCGAGAGCTGAGATTATCGGGAAGGCTATTGTCCAACAATAGTACAAATTCTAAAGCCTAATTAAAGAGATTTTTTTTGTTGATAATTTTTAGTTCTCCCTTATCAAGCTGAATTACCCGGTCAGCGCTAAGAATAGTTTCAGGACGATGAGCTATTATAATTCTGGTTATTTTCATATTGGATATTTCATCATTAATAGCGCTTTCTCTTGCCACATCAAGGTGGCTGGTTGCTTCGTCGAGGATGAGCAGTTTTGGGCGTCTGTAAAGGGCTCTGGCCAGCAGAATACGTTGAATTTGGCCCCCGGATAAGGAAGACCCCATATCACCAACAAGACTGTTATACCCCATAGGCATGGCCAGAACATCTTCATGTATGCGGGCGATGTTAGCGACTTCAATTGCTTTATCTTCATCGTATATTGCATCGAAAAAGCAAATGTTATCCATGATGGAGCCCGCAAACAAAATGTCATCCTGCATGACGCTTCCGACAAGATTACGGAAGTATTTCATGCCCAATTTATTAATATCTATATTATTTATCATAATCTCGCCCGACTCCGGGCGAAGAAGGCCTAACAGCAGTTTAGCCAGCGTGCTTTTTCCCTGCCCTGAGGGGCCGATAATCGCAACGGACTCACCCGCCGCTATCCTTAAGCTGCAATTTTTCAGAATGCAGGGCTCCGTCTCTGAATAGCGGAAATCAATGTGTTTAATCTCAACCGTGCAGGGGGAATCATCTTCAGGCAGCGCAGCCAGGTTCTCCGTATTTTTCTCCGTCTCTGTCAGAACGATATCAGCCAGGCGTTCGCCGTGCAGTCTGAGCATTGAAAACTCAATAACAGCATCAACTAAACCTGTCACGCGCGAGATGAACTGATCGGAAAAGCTGATAAAAGCCACCAGCATCCCGCCAGTGAAGTTTCCATCCAGCACCTGGATGGCGGCCAGCCAGACGAGGATAATACGGCTGATCCCTGAGGTTAATCCCTGCAATACGCTGAAAAGGATGGAAAGCCTCTGAATTTTTATGCCTTTGTTAGTCACCTGGACTAACTCACTGGCATAGCTGGATACGCGGATCTCTTCTTTATTATTGAGCTTTACGGCCTGCATGCCCCGGATAGATTCCAGCAGTTGAGACTGTGCTTTTGCAGAGGCTATCAGCTGATCTTCATTGGCCTGCCTGAACGGGCGGAAGGATACCGCTCTGAGCAGGGTATAGATAGCGACGGTCGCCAATACGATCCAGGTGAGAGTACTGTTATAGTTAAAAAGCACAAAAAGGGTCACCACGGCCATCGCTCCATCAAGGATAGAGCTGATAAAGCGGGTGGTCAGCGTATTCTGTATCGTACCTATGGAGCCAAACCTCGAAACGATATCCCCGATATGTCTTTCATGAAAATAGGCCATCGGCAGACCGAGCAGGTGGGAGCAAATATTGCTGGACCACTGAACGCTTAACAGGCTGGAGAACCAGGTCGTCACCCAGGAACGCAATGCAGAAATGCAGGTTTGCAAAATAATGATGCAGATAAATGCACACCCCAGCAGCGTAAGCAGATCCCTGTCGGCAGATACCAGTACCTGGTCCATTACCCACTGCATGTAAAAAGGGGAGAGCAGCCCGAATACTTCAAGCCCAATGGACAGCACCATAATATGAAAGAAAACCGTTCCAATGCCTGTGACGTTGCTAATTAAATTTAGCATCGACAGGCGGCTTTTTTCATTTTTCTGCTCGAAATTGCAGTTCGGATAGAGCTCAAGCGCAACGCCGGTAAAGGACTCGGAAGCCTGCTCAAACGTCAGTTCACATTGACCGCGCGCCGGGTCGTGCAGGGTAATTTTGTTTTTAGTGACTTTTTTAAGGACGACAAAATGGTTCATGTCCCAGTGAAGAATACAGGGGAGCTGTAGCTTTTCTAACTCCTCCAGCTCAAGCCTGAGCGCCCGACCCGACATGCCCATATTATTGGCAATGAGCATCACATCTGCCAGCGTGGCTCCCTTGAGGGATGTCGCGTGGGCGCGACGCAGGGTGATCATATCGGTATTGTGGCCATAGTAACCTGCAATCATTCCTACACAGGTCAGCCCGCACTCTGCCGCCTGGGTCTGATGCAATACCGGCAACTTTCTCCGCCAGGAAAACTGTAGATTTCTTAAAATTTTCATAGGTGATAAGCCTGAATAAAAGGAGAAATTAAAAGGGGAAATTAAACAGAGGATCGACGTCCGAGCGCATACAGGGGTTCAAGGACCCATTCGTAAAGGCGGCGCTTATCGATGATAAAATCAGCCTCGACAGCGCTGCCGGGCTGAAGCTTTATCCGCTGTCCATAAGCATTTATATGCTGTTTTTCCAGCCTGACCCGAACCTGATAAAAGGCTTCGCGGACCTGAAGGTCGCCCGTAATGTGCGAAACTTCCTGTGGGGAAAGTGATACGCGCGAGACATCGCTGACGGTGCCAAACTGTTGACCAAATTTTTGATAGGGAAAAGCCTGATAGCGCAGTACCACCTGCTGGCCGGGTTTGATAAAACCGATTGCCCGGCTGCTCACCATGATACGGGCGACCAGGTGGCTGTCTTCGGGCAGTAAGGAGGCCACGGACTGCCCAGCACTGACTATCTGACCGGGTTTAACCAGAACGGAACCCACAAGCGCATTCTGAGGGGCTTCCAGGATAACAGAGCGACGTGATTCGTTTTCCACCCGCGACTGTCTGATGCTGGAAAGTTGACGCTCAATTTCATGCTGTTTGTTACGAAAGTTCAGCGGCTGTTCCCGCCTTTGCTGCTGGGTCAGCGTCAGCTGCTGTTCAACATCAATTTGCAGTCTTTCTACCTCCAGAAGACGAGATTGGGCGTCAAGAAGTGCGGACTGCTGCTGCTCAACCTGAGAGTTCGAGGCATAACCGTTTTCACGCATCAGAGAGATTTTTTTGAGTTGTTTCCGGGCAAGGTCCACCTGGGCGGAACGCTGTGAGTGCATTAACCTGTATTGTTCGATCTGCTGCTTAAGATGCCTCTCCTTTTCATTTAATCCCTGAAGCGTTTCCTTATTTAGCATCTCAAGATTTTGGAGTTCGTTTTCCAGCCCCAGCGTCTGTTGTAACAGCTGTTCGGCGACCCTCTCCCGGGTTTGCCCATATTTCGTGGCAATTTCAGAGGAGAGGGTGGCAAGGTGATGCCCCTTTTTAACCTCCTTTCCCTCAAACATATTGAGATCGACAATGGTGCCACTATTAGCAGCCATAATATTCATCATGCCTTCTGAGGGTATCAATGAACCTGTAGCTGTTTCGCGTTTGGTATAGTGCCCGAAGACACAAAATAAAACGATGATGAGGGTAACAACCGCTACCAGTACGATGTAAACCCATCGATAAGGGGGGCAGTAAATGGCTACCCTGCCGATCGCTTTTGAACGGTTAGCTTCTAAGGCTTCATCCCTGAATAATTGACTACTCATAATTAATTTTTACATCCTGGCTTAATGGCAGATATAGTTTTTCAGCATCGAATAATCTAAATCACCCGCGGCAGCTGCCAGCAGAATTTTCTGCTGTATAAAGTTATTCTCAGACTCGGTGAGATTCTGTATCGCTTTAAACAGTTCTTTCTCAGCATTAAATTGGTCAATTAGCGTTCTTAAACCCACCTCTTTTCCATAAATCGTGGAGTCCAGTTTTTTCTGGGCAGACTGCCTGGCTTTCCGAAAGGCATAAACCTTTTGCAGGTTATTATTCACGCCCAGCCAGGCAACCTGAGTATCCTGTAGTATTTTTCGCCGGGTATTCTCCAGCAGTTGTTTTGCTCTGTCGTGACGGTGCACGGCTTCAAGCGTTTGGGAGATATTTCTCCCTCCGGTAAAAACAGGCACCGCGACATTAATACCGACATACGTGTTTTGGGTTTTTGAGGTTGTTCCGAAGAATTGATCCAGCACATTCTCATTTTCTCCTCTGCTCCAGTTAGCTCCATAGTTAGCGCGAAGAGTGACGACAGGCAAATGCGTCGATGTTGCCGCATAGACGTCCGAACGCGATTCCTGGAGCTGATGCGAGGCAGCAATGATACTCAGGTTTTTGGCTGTTGCACGCGCCAGAACGGTATTCAGGGTTTCACGCATCGGCTTAAAGAGACATGCCGTTTCTGCTTCACTTATTCCCTGTGCACTCAAGCCCGTTAAGCGCTGGAAGTCAATCTCAGCGTGACTAAGATCGTTTTCTGCGGAGAGCATATTGGCGTCAGAAGTATCATAGCTGGCCTGCGCTTCATCAATATCCAGCTGAGTTCCATCACCGACTCTTAGCGCATCCTGGGCTTTTCTTAACTGAAGTTCATAGGCTTTTTTTTCCTGTTTTAATGTGGTTAGTTGTTTTCTGGAAAAGATAACTGCAAACCATGCTTTACTGACGGTTTGTATTAATTTCTGCTGCGACAGCAAAAAATTAGCATCAGCAACATTGGCTGTGGCATTTGATCTTTGCCAGC
Organism: Erwinia sp. PPS120; assembly: GCF_047918655.1. GTDB lineage: Bacteria > Pseudomonadota > Gammaproteobacteria > Enterobacterales > Enterobacteriaceae > Erwinia > Erwinia tasmaniensis_A. Next base: position 150,804 of record NZ_JBLREF010000014.1, read on the forward strand.
TGGCGAAGCGGGCAAGGTCGAAAAGGGGCTGTGTCAGATTAAGTGCGTAATCATGACTTTTAACGCCCGCAGCATAGGCTGCTTTGGGTTGATCCTGTTTTGAAAAATTACTGGTTAGCGTTATTTCTGGCAGGAGGCCGGAAAAGCCCTGATAGCGCTTTTGCTGCTCAGCCTGATGTAAACTTACGGCGGCAAGATACTCGCTGTCATAGGCCGTCGCCACCATTACCGCCTCCTGAAGCGTTAAGGCCTGAGCGTACCCCGGCCAGAGCAGCAGGAAAAAGGTGCTAAGTGATAACTTAGATAAATTCATTAGCTTATAACATTCCATTAAAATAAGCGTATTTCAGCAGTTCGCCGTTAGTGCTCACACTCAGCTTTTTCATAGCATTATGCTTCTGAGTTGCGACAGTACTGATTGCCCTGTTTTTCTTCGCGGCTATCTCTGACAGAGAGTGGCCCTGAACAATAAGAAAGATAACCTCCCACTCTTTCAACGTTAGCGTCTCAGACAGGGCCATCCGTTTTTTGTCATCGGTTACGCTTCGTAAGGCTTTAGATATAAATAACGCTTCGCGAGAAGAGACCAGGTGTTGCAGCGCATTTTGAAACTCTTCTACATTATCCTGCGCGCTAATCAGCGCGTGATAGCCTGATTGTATTATTTTACCTATTAAGGGCGTTTTAGTATCCTGAAGAAACATCATGATTTTGACATGGTGATGACGACACTCATCTTTAAGGTACTTTTGCTCTCCCGTACTGCATTTTTTATAAACAAAATAATATTCTGTAAGGAGGATGTCAACTTTCCCCCCTGCTATCTGGCGGCACAGAAATGTATAGTTATCACAGATGCTTATCTCAATGGGTGCGTTTTTGGATTCCTTTTTAATATAATCGCATATCGCTTTCTCAAAAATATTTTCTTCATAAAAAATAATAATTTTTAAGGGTTTTTTCTCTGTCCTCATATGCCTTTCCTTGCATTATTGTGACGGGAGGTGTTTAAGATGTCCATGTCATTGTCGGTCATTGATTTTTTAGCACTATCATTTGTCTATTTTCGGGAGTGCTCTTCTGATACGGCTTCACCTCGAAATAATTCGATGTGTCGTCATGGGAAAGTTTACTCGCATTAAGGACGTCGCTCTAACCGCTCTCTCATCAGGACAGAACCTGTGTTTTGGATAGTGATACCTGATGGCTTCTCCCTAATTAAATCCGTAACCAATACGAGTAATAGGTATCTGTAACCATTGATCTCTCACCTGGATTATAGCAATGGAAGATCCATTTGAATATCCCAGGCCATAGAGCTGCATTCTTCCACTAAGTATTTCACTTTACAAGTATCGATTCACAGTGCTTAAGGAGGTTTTTATTCTGCATAAAGCTCAATACTAGCAAATAAGTTCATGGTGAAAAAAATGGCAGTAGTTAATGCTGTTATTTATTTTTTTTGTCAAAATACCAGGGATGTTATAAAACTTATTATGTGTTTATTTTGGGTCTCAGATTACTAATATGTTACTTTCTGCTGATTATTCTCTTTCTTGTATAGTTCACCATTACATGTAATACTTTTTTACCGTTAAAATGATGCCATATTAGAGAGTCGGTGTAGATCTATTTGAATGAGATGGACGGAGCGCCACTCTTATAAGTGACATAAAATTTATTCTAAGAGAATTTATGGATAAAAGCCTCAAAGAGATGAATACCCAGGTCATTGGCGAAGGTCAGTCTCCAAAAAAAACGCAGCCATTGAACGCATTTTTTCATGTGAAATCGGTTAAAGAGGGGGGGGCGATGCTACATAGTTCTGTTAATTACGGGCAGAATTATAATAAACCCCGTCAAAGTCACCAAAAAATAATCGATATACTGTCATCTTTCTCAGTCATTTCCGAGCATGATGAAATCTCCCGTAAAAAAAGGCGCTACCGGTTTTCTAAGAACTCATTGCCAGTCGTTTACTTACTCAGTGAAGGCGATTATTTGTTGAATACGCAGGGGAGTAATAAACTGGTCAATATAGTTTCCTCTCCGTATGTTGTCGGAATGATTCACAGCAATGATGACATTCCGCTATATCTTGAGCGCATAGATTACGGGAAAATTAGCCATATTCCACTGGAAACATTCTGGCATCTCATCTGTAAAAAAAATCTTCTTGATGATGCTATGTTGTTGATATGCGAACACTTTTCAGACTTAACGGAGTACATCACACTGAATAAGAGCAACGCTTATGAAGAGGTGAAGTCGCTTAGCCATTACTGGGGAAAACTCCCCGCACATCTGCTAAAACGCTATTCTGCCATGTACCTGATTGAAAACAGTTCGTGGCTCTCAAAAAGTTCAATTAGCAGAACGTTAAAGATAATGAAGGAGCGGGGGGAGATTACTCTTGAGAAGGGGCATATGGTCCGGCTTGAGTGATTCCTGGCTGGCGCCTTTATGGCGTCACAGCTGGAGAAGATATTGCACCGTTATGTTGGCGCGGGGATCCTCCGCATCCCCTCGTACGGCACTAAGCCTCTTGCGTTAAAGCCAGCCTGTTCGTTTTAGCTTCCACCACAGCAGGGTACAAAGCGAGAACGTGCAGGCTACGACAGCAGGATAGCCATAGTGAGTATGTAATTCCGGCATGTGATCAAAATTCATGCCGTACATGCTAAACATGACCGTTGGAACAATCAGTATGGCTCCCCAACCCGCCAGCTTTTTCCCCACCTCATTCTGCTGAACGCTGACCAGGGCCAGATTCATCTGCATTGCGGTAGTTAACATTTCGCGCATATCTTCAGCATCGCTCACCACGTGGCTGGCATGATCTTCTACATCGCGGATATAAGCTTTCAGGGGTTTAGGAATCAGCTCATCATGTAACCTGACCAGCTGATTGCAGATTTCTACCACCGGCATTGCCGAGTTGCGGAGTGCAAGCAGGTGGCGGCGCATGAGATAAACCTTTTGCACCGCGTTTTTGTCGAAATCACTGCGGAACATGGCATCTTCAATATCGGTAATTCTTCCACTCAGCGACATCGTCAACTCGGCGTAATTATCGACAATGAAATCCAGGATACAGTAGAGCGCATAACCGGGACCCATGGCCAACATATCAGGATTCTCCTCCGCCCGTTTGCGGCACGAAGAATAGCGATCGGATGCACCGTGTCTGACGGTGATCAGAAAATTTTTACCAATAAAAATATGCGTTTCGCCAAAATGAATGGTGCCGTCTTTCGCATCGCGCGCCGTTTTGACCACGATAAACACAGAATCACCATAGTGCTCAATCTTAGTGCGCTGATGAGCGGTCAGGGCATCTTCAATGGCCAGATCATGTAGCCCGAACTCTTTTTGAATTCGATGCATAAACCCGGCATCGGGATGCAACAGGCCAAGCCAGATAAAGGCATCCGGTTCTTTGAGAACCTCACTGATATTATCAATGTCTACCTCTTCACCATGCTTGCCAGCGTGGTAGACCCTGCTGTTCACTATCATTTCTTTGTCCTGTTTCGAATGCTGCTGAAGCTTAGCAGGGAAATATTCAGGGAGGAAAGTCTGCCGCTCAGGATAAATCGTCACCGTTTGTGTAAACGACAGCGCTATCACGCCTTCGATAAGAAATCTCGATCGCTGGTTAAATGCTTCTGGTAATGTATGCGGTACTCACGCATAAACTCGGAACGCAGTATGTTGTCAACGATCATCTACCGGAGCCATCTTTCTGATGATGTACCGGTGAAAACCCTGGAAAAGTTAGCTAACCAGGCCAACTGCAAGAATCAGTCATTCGATGTGACAGGCATTTTGCTGTTTAACGGCACCCACTTCCTGCAGCTTCTGGAAGGCCCGGAAGAGGCAGTCTGCGCGATCTACGATCGCATTTGCGCCGATACTCGCCATCATAATCTGGTTGAGCTTATGCGCGATTTTGGCCCTACACGGCGTTTTGGCAGGGTCGGCATGGAGCTTTTTGATCTGCGTAAATATGGCAGAGACTCGGTTCTTCAGGCAGTTTTAGACAAGGGTACATCAAAGTATCAGCTGACCTACAATGACCGGGCGCTGCAGTTTCTGCGCACCTTCGTTGAGGCTCGCGAAAGAGAAAATTATTTTGAAATCCCTTCGGCCGATCTCTGGGATTTTATTCAGGAAGGGAAGGAAGAACCGGAAGCCGCGCCGCTGGACGAGGGTACTGAAGACTACTGCTTTGCTTTCCAGCCTATTATTGACCCTTTTGCCCGGCAGATCGTTTCCTACGAGGCGTTGATCCGCACGGTTGAAGGCGGTTCACCCGACGACTATTTTGCTCCGCTACCCCGGGAGGATGTCTATAAGGCAGATCTCCGATCAAAGGCATCGGCGTTTGCGCTGGCAAGAAAACTCAATATCCAGCAGCAATCGCTCTCCATCAATCTGTTGCCGATGTCGCTGGTCTCGGAGCCTGATGCCGTTGAGTTCCTGCTTCAGCAGATCCTGGCAAACGGTTTAGTGCCGGAGCAGGTGGTGGTTGAAGTCACAGAAAATGACGATCTTTCCCGCGTGGAAGAGTTTGAAAGGGCCATCCGGAAGTTAAAAGCCGCCGGTATCAGCTTCGCCATTGATGATTTTGGTGCCGGTTTTGCCGGGCTGTCGCTTCTGTCCCGGTTCCAGCCGGATCGCGTCAAAATAAATCGCGATATTATCAGCGATATTCATAAAAATGGCCCTAAACAGGCCATCGTGCTGGGGATCATTAAGTCCTGCTCGTCGCTGGAAATCGCCGTCATCGCGGTGGGCGTTGAAAAGCCTGAAGAGTGGATGTGGCTGGAGGCAGCCGGGATCTCTCACTTCCAGGGCTTTCTGTTCGCCAGGCCCCGAATAAAGGGTCTCCCCGCCGTTGCCTGGCCGGAGCCGCGCTAACATCCAGACGGCCCTGACCGGGCCGTTAGTCTCAGCAGCGGACTCGCAGGGCGGACTCAATTTTATCGGCCGCCTTTGTAACAGCCCAGGCGATAACCATATAAAACGCCACCACAATGGCAAAAGCCTCCAGATAGTAGAAATTTAGCGCAGCCGTAAGCTGGGCTCGGGCACAGATATCTGCCACCTCGACAGCAAAAGCGAGCGACAGCGCCTTGATGATAACCATAAAGGAATTAGCCAGGTCGGGGGATAGCTGACACGATAATCTGGGGCAACAGCACCCGGCGGAAAAGCTGAGGGGTGGTATAACCTAACGAGCGTGCGGCGTCTGACTGACCTGAATCAAACGCATTCAGCGCCACTTTTACTACCTCCGCCTGAAAGGCTGAGACGCAGGCAGTGAGCGCGACGATAATAATGACTTCGTTGGGCAGGCAGTGAGCGCGACGATAATAATGACTTCGTTGGGCAGGGAGTGGGCGCGACGATAATAATGATTTCGTTGGGCAGGGAGTGGGCGCCAGCGTTCATCCCCAGATGACCGGCCACGTAGTGAACCGCCGGGGGAAGGCCGTATCAGGCTCGGTCTGTTAGCAGCAGTGCGAAAGTGGGTCTTCCGCAACTTGGGTGGACCAGTTTAAGCCAGGGGACTTATTACTCGCCGCCGCAGTAGCTCGAACCCAGCCCGACCGTACATCTGCCGATTCAGCATTTTCAAGCGATTTACATGGCCCCCCACTACTCCGTTGCTCCATCTGCTGCTTATCGCTTCGTGTATTGCTGTTGCATCAGCTTCCATCCCGGCCGCCACTCGCTGCAGGTCAACGAGTCCGCTTTCTACTGACGTCAGCGAACCATTGATTTAACGGTGATTTATTCTTCATTTTCAACATTCGGTAGAAGTCGAGTGATAGCTGTTGTGCCATTTTCAGTTGCGGTTCTTTCTGGCACATTGACTCGATGAAGCGGGATGCATAGTTTTCTTCTCCTCTGATCATTCGCCAGGGCATTAGCCAGCGACTTACTCTGGATGCTGAGGGGAGTCGGCCTGGAGTAATAACTGGACCGTTAACCGGCTTACGCCACTTCGCCACTGCATCCCTGACGGTCGTTTCACTCCCGGTGAAGCCTGCATCAACCATCTCTCGCCATAGCTGCCCGGCATTATGGTTACCGTTTATCCGTTGTTCTTCCAGCCATTCCTGCCACGGATCAAGTAGCCCGGGTCTGGGTGGCTTTGTTGATATTTCAGGGAATGCTTTCGATTGTATCCACCGACGAACCGTTACACGGGACAGTCCCGTGATATGTGATATTTCTCTTATCCCACAACCCTTTTTATTAAGAGAGTCGACCTCAGCCCAGCGCTGATACCGTTTGTCACGCCGTTCTCGTTTAATGCGCTCAGGACGACGTAACGTTGAGACAGGTGCCGGAGAGGCTTCAGCGTTCTGTTTTTTGGGAGATAACTCGGTGGCCACCAGTCGTATCAATGGCATGTGTCTGTACATCATGCGCTCCAGTGCATCACCAATATTCTTCAGCAGATGCCAGCGATCGGCCACCTGTATTGCCTGCGGTGCGCCATCACGTGCAGCTAACGCATATATCCCGCCACAATCGCGCGAGACGACCTGTATCTCCGGGTACTTTTTGAACCATGCCGCCAGCGTGCGTTGCTCCCGGCCTGGTAGTAGCACCAGGGGACGATGAGTATCGAGGTTAACGGTCAACGTGCCGTACCTGTGGCCCTGATGCCATGCCCACTCGTCAATACCGATATGCGGGTTCCGGCTTTCTGTCTGTTCCGGAGCCTGAACCACTCTGCGCAGTAAAGTATCCGCGCTGATCTGTATTCCCGATGCTACTGCCGCTCGTCTGCCTGCTTCTCCACCGGCTATTAGGCCCAGTTGATGCTGCAGATTTTGCAGCAATGCAGAAGACTGCTGCTGCGGACCCGCAAAGGGAGCAAGTGATTCAGCAAATATTTTACGAGAACAGGACGGGTTACGGCAGTACCAGTGCCGGATGGCAAAGATTCACCAGAGAGCCTGGCCTGAGCATGGAAGATGTTGTATTCGCCGTCGACGACAACTATGGACAGAATTACTGCGCGTAAGGCACTCAGGGCATGATGACGTTTTGCGCGTGGAACGGAGATGGAGTGTTATTCCATCAGTACCAGTAATTTGCCGACAGGTTTGCCATTCGCAGGGTAGTTGTAAAAGTGTCTTAAGAGAGGCCATTTTGTTATCCATAACTTAAAACAGCTTAGATCCTTGTTAATTAAAAAGTTTCATCAACTTTTATACACCCAAGTTGCGGAAGACCCAATATTAACCTGCTGTTGTTAAACAAAGGTGGGTCAAACTTCGACTGCTGTTGACAGCACCTCAAAAACACCATCATACGCTAAGTCAGTAAGTTGGGAGGATTACCCAATATGTTTAGGCTTACATGAGTTCTAACAATGCAGTAGAAAGTTCAGTTTTTAACATTCCCTCCTCTTCTATGCCAACACTTATTCTGAAAAAAGATAACCCGTCAGATTCAGGTAGCCAGTCCGGTGCGCTGAAGGGAATTATACAGCTTTCAGTACCTCCCCAGCCATAGGCGAGTTTGAAATGCGCTAGTCTGCGTAAAAAAACATCTCGCTGAGAGTCTTTCGGCTTTGTGACGGCAAAACTAAAAATCCCGTTGCCTTGCTGATAATACTTTCTGAATACTTCATGATCTGTATGTGCGGGAAGAACGGGAGAGACCACCCTCCTGACGGCCGGATGAGCCGTGAGCATCTCTGTCAGTCCTTGAGTCGTTTTCTGCTGCGCCGTAAGTCTTAAGGCCAATGTTTTCAATCCCTTGTAAAGACTGAATGACTCTTCTCCGCCCGCGCACATTCCCGATGCAATCAGATAGCGACGCAGCGGATTATAATACTGTTCGGTTGTGGTTATCGTGCCAATTATGGCATCAGAATGACCCGACAGATATTTTGACGCTGAGTGGATTACGACATCAAACCCATACCGGAGCGGATTGAGAAGCAGAGGTGTAGACCAGGTATTATCCATGATGGTCACAATCCCCCTAAGCTTCGCGAACTGAGCGACCACTTCTATATCCGTAACTTCAAAAACGTTCGACGAGGGAGATTCCACATAGATCAGCGTCGTATTCTCAGTGACATATCTTTCGAGCTGAGTGAATTCCCTACTGCTTAGAAATGTCGCGCTGATACCCAGCCGGGACAAATACGTCATGACATAACGTCTGACGGGTTCGTAAACAGAACGGGTTATCAGCATACGATCGCCGGGACGCAGAAAAGACAAAAGCACTGACGTTATCGCAGCCAGTCCCGAACACGCACTGAGCGAGCCGTATCCTCGCTCCAGATGCGTGAGTTCATGCTCAACAGCATCCGTAACCGGGGTGCCAAAACGTGAATAACGCGGATAGTCACTCTTCAGCACATCCTGAGCGCCTGCCTTCAGCTCGTTGCAATCCGAATAGATCCCGGAGGTGAACCGAAAAATGGGGGGATGAGGGAAATGTTCCCGCTCTCCATGAGGCATCTTAGTCACCCTGTCTTTCAGATTCCCAGCGCCCGGACGCGTGGATTTGCTGATAGCAGGCATCAAACAGTTCCAGCACGGTTGAGGGATCGTCAGCTTCTACGACGTGTCCGATAAGATATAACCCCGACTTTTCTCCTCCTGTATAAATTTCATTCACTTTGCCGGTTAAATGCGTTTTTCGCACCTCCTGGGGGTACTCCGCTGGCAGCGACATAAGCCTCCCCTTCGCGGGCGGGATACAGACGCACCCAAAACGAAGAAAACTTTCCTGGTAATCAGGATATGAGGAGAGGTGAATCCGACATTCTGCTAATAACCATGCTTTATCAATATTAAAACCGGTCATTTCTTCAATCAGGAAACTGATCATTCCGCCTCCCGTTCTGCTGGCTATTTCACAGAATACGATCTCATCCTGTGGCGTCACCCACATCTCACAATGAAAAGCAAAATGCGGAGTAGATGGCATTGCGTCAAGGACTTCCTTTACAGCACTGACCAGACGCGCATACAACGGATCGTGACGACCCAATGGGATATTCCCGATGTAAAGGTTATCCCGATAAGAAAGGCAGTTATTGATATATCTGAAAGGCTGAAGGAATTTGATTTCACGGTGTACAACCAGCCCATCTATATGAAACATTTCGCCGGAAACATAATCTTCCGCCAGCATTCCAGCGAGTTGGTTTTTATTCAGATGTAAATATGAATGGATTTCTTCAGTAGAATGGAGGATAGCCACGCCGGAGGATCCTGAAGCCAGGCGGGGTTTAATGACCAGAGGCAGGCCATTCCGGGATGCGAATTCAATCAACTCCTCCGCAGAATCAATCTGACGGTAATCAGCCATTTTTACAGGATACGGAGATAACGTTTCCTTCATCAGAAACTTATCTCTGAAACACATCGCGCTTTTCAAATCCTGACCAGGCAGGCCGTAACGCTGTCTGATTTTCGCAGCACGGATGACGTCAACTTCTGCCCGGCAGAAAACGTAATCAAAAGGTAGGTCCTTGAAAATAGATTCCACTAATGAGTCAAGAGCAGCGTCATCGCTGTCATAATTTTTTCAGGTAAAAGCAATGTTTAATCCGGCTGGCATAAGCATTAAAGAATTTTTCTGACGTGATCAGCACAAGATTAATTCCGGTATCCTTTAACCAGACATCATAAGGGGTACGCGAATGTTCCGTTTTTGCCAGGATGAGAATGGTTTTCATTTCTTATAAAAGTCCCTGTTTTTACAGGACAATATCAACAATTAAGATTAAGTAAACTTACCTGAGAAGTACAAGTGTTACATATTATTTATATCCTTAATTTTCATTAAATTACATTTATAAAATTCTCTATCAGCCCCTAAATGATTAGTATTGATGATTGATATCAATAGTTACTATATCATTAGCAATCTTTCTTTAGGTTTAAATGCTGAAGATCGCCTCCTGTAAAATATAATGCCCTGAAGAGGGTTAATAAAAAAGAATTTATTTTCATTAATCAACGTGGGCATTGACAATTTCGGAGTCTTTTATATTAATCAGCGTGCAATAAATATAAAATGAGGCAATGTCGATGCAACGCAATATGGATATGTCGTACGATTATCATGGGGACATAGATTTTCGTGTGCCCTTCAACACAATTAAGAATGAGGACATTCATTTTTATCTGGATGTGGATACGTTTGTCGGTAAAGATACCTGCGGACAAAATTGCAATCACTGCTGGTTTGTCAATTATGAAAAGGTTTTCTCAAAATCTTTTGGTATTCAGGAAGGTCATAATATTTATCGAAAGCTAAGTGAGCAGCGTTTCAACATCTATCCTAGGTATGTGGATAGTTTTGCACATAATGGTGAGTTTATGGACATATATGGCCCTGCTCATAATCGTGAATTTCGTTCAGGTGAAGATAAAAATGAAACGGATACAATGATGCAGGGGATGCATGGACGAGTGGTAAACCGTTATTGCAGAAGAACTATAAAGAACTTCTTGATAAAGCCATTAAGAATGGATATGGAACGATATCCATTACGTTTCACGGGCTTGTGGATGATGCAGATAAGGGTACGCTGAGATCTCATACTGATTACCCTATCAAAGGGGTATTTCCTGGTGAAAAATGCATTGAGGTAATTTTACGGATTCAAAATTATAGCCAGGAAAAAGGAAACAGTAATATCCTGCGGGTGAATATTGGCATTACGGTAGGCTCCCACAATCACACCAGGGAGAATTTGATTAATTACTGCCATATTTTTAATCAGTTAGGGGCTCAGACCCTGAGATTCAACTGCTTTACCGATCATGGGCGAAGACATCCGCAGCTACAACTCTCGCAGGAGCAGGTTGCGCAGTTTTATCAGGATATAAAATGGATACATGAAAACGTTCCACTTCAATTCCAGCTGGGTGTCAGTGAAGACTTTGGCACGTCCGGGATTGATGTTCTGGAGCTGCCTTCTCATGTGGGGTGGTGCCGGGCCGGTCGTCAGTTGTTTGCCATCATCCCTGATGCAGGACAAAGCCAGATTATTGACGGAACGGTTCATGAACGCATTGGCCAGATCGTGGGTTGTGTCAACATCTTTGAACCCACCTTTGGCTACTTGACGCGCTTTACGCATGCCGAGAGCGGCGAAACCGATTATCAGGTCCACTTCAACGTCGAGGCTATCGAAGCCTTTACACAAGACAGACTCACGGGTATCTATAAAAATGGCTGTTTTGCGGGTGAGATCCTTCAAATGCAGAACTATGACATTCCCCTTGTCAATCAGAAGCGTATTGACATTATTGAAGTCTGAAAACCTCAGGGCTCCTTCAGGAGCCCTCTTTGGGAAAAAATTATGGAAGCGCTAGTTTCACCGCAATGGGTTGCACATCATCTCACCACACCGGGCTTTGTTCTGCTGGACGCTACGCTCAGGAAAACGGTTAATACCACCCGCGAAGTTACAGAAGGGGTGATTCCGGGTGCAGTCTATGTTGATCTGGATGCGACTTTTTCAGATCCGGAATCCCCATTGCCTCATACCCTGCCTTCAACATCACGACTCGCCGCTTTGCTTTCCGATACAGGAATCACCACTGACTCCACTGTTGTCGTTTACGATCAGCAGGGAATTTATTCGTCGCCGCGCGTCTGGTGGATGCTCAGGATGATGGGGGTCGGTAAAAGCTTTGTTCTTGATGGCGGTTTAGGGGCCTGGCGGGAGGCTGGTTATGGCATCGCTGAAAACCATGCCCTTCCTGTCAGAAAGATCGGCGAATTTAAGGTTAAACCCGGTCAGGTTGTGGATAAATTCACCGTACTGGAAAATATCGCAGCACCGCGTTTTCAGATGATCGATGCCAGGCCTGAAGCAAGATTCAGCGGGCATCAGGCTGAACCCCGGGCCGGATTGAGGCGCGGGCACATTCCTGGTGCCATTAACCTCCCTTTCAGTACAGTGCTCAAGGAAGGACGGTATATGAGCCGGGAGTCTCTGGCTGACCTTTTTTGTTCTCACGGACTGACTGATAATGATGAGCTGGTTTTTAGCTGTGGGTCTGGCGTGACAGCCTGTATTGTACTTTTTGCGGCCCATTTAGCGGGTTTAAAACGCCTCAGACTTTATGATGGTTCCTGGGCCGAGTGGGGCCAGGACGACACCCTGCCGCTGCGTTGTAACCGAGCAGACTTATGACCCACCTGGAAATCCCAGCAGAACAGCCCAATCCGTTGACGGTTATCCATACCATGCTGGCCGGGACTTTTCTTTCCCGGGCAGGTTACTTCATGGTGTGGCCTTACCTGTCCGTGGAGCTGTATCGTCACTTTCATCTTAGTGCATCATTGATTGGTGCCATTTTTTTTCTGACGTCAGCTTTTGGCATTTTTACGGGGGTTCTGGCCAGTTATTACTCTGACAGGCTGGGACGTAATCTTCCGCTAATAACAAGTTTAATGTTGAGCATCGCGGGTTTCGCCATTATGGCGTTTTCTGATCATACGGCTGAATATGTGGCAGCCATGATGCTCGTCGCAACCGGGCGAGCCTCTACTGAAACATTCAGTAAGGCCATGATTGGCGACTATATTGCTGATATCCGGCAAAGGGAGAAATATCAGTATATCCGTTACTACGTTGTGAATATAGGCTCTGCGCTTGGTCCACTGGCAGGGACTTATGCCCTTTCATCACCTGTCCTGAATATCTTTTTTGTTTCCTGTGCCGTTTACTCGGTTTACACATTAGCTTTGCTGTGCGTTTTGAAAAAAGTAAAGAAACTCGTAAAGCAGAGGAGGAACAAACTTCCTTCCTTCAGTCAGTCTGTTTTGACCATTCTTTCCCATACAACGTTTTCAAGGTTACTGCTGTGTTATTTTCTGGTGATGTTCGTTTACATCTCCTTTGATTCCCCACTCATCCAGGCTATGACACGTATGGCGTTCACGGATTTGAACGCTGCCATCAGCCTCATCTTTATTGTCAATGCTATAACAGTGGTTGCATTACAGTATCCCGTTCTTTATTTGCTGAAAAAATGGTCGATGAAATCCAGAATACAGCTGGGCGTCACAATCATCTCCGTTTCTCAGTTACTTTTTCTGACCATTCAACTGGATTTAATTGAATGGCTGGTTTTCAGTGTCTTCGTTCTCAGTGTTGGCGAACTTATTACCATGCCTGCGTTCAGTGTTGAAGTAGACAGGCTGGCCCCTGATGACTTAAGAGGCACCTCTTTCGGCTTGATTAATCTGACTTCCCTGGGAACGGCATTGTGTCCGCTCTTTTGCGGTTTTTTTATAGATGCTGGATTTACAGATCTGATGTTTATCTCTCTTTTTCTGTTGGGAGGCGTGGCGATTTCGATCTATTCCTCAACGGGCCAGGGGGGCTGACGTTGAATTCCCTGAATCACCTATGGCTTAACAGTCAATTGCCGACGGCTTCCGCCGTCCGAAAAATCCCGGAGCGGTGTCGACGGGCCATGTTTCGCTGTAAAAGAATCCTAACGCGCACAGAGTCGCACTGCGAGGAGAATCGATGAGGAAAACGCGGATGACAGTGGAAAGTGAAGAAAACAGGCTAGAAAGCAAGAGAGAAAGTTAATGAATCCCGGTTGATCGACCAGATGCGAAACGCTGCCCGAACTTCGATGCCAATCTACGATCGCTCAGAGCGGAATACGCATCCCGGCCAGCGTATGGTCATTGTGGGTAGCAGGGATCTAAATAGCTGCGCCGAATACCGCTACACTTTTGCCAGGCCATGTTTCCCGCCGGGGAATGGACTGACGGTTTCCATAAAGCGATGAACCTTTCTCAGCAACTGCCACATTGAACGGCACTGGACTGACCCCGCCCCGGTAGACGATCCTGCCCTATAGTTTGAGCATAGGAGGAACGTATGGGCACACCACGATTTACACCTGAATTTAAGGAAGAAGCCGTCCGTCAGATAACGGAGCGCGGCTATTCCGTCGCTGAAGTTTCCGATCGGCTGGGTGTTTCTGCACACAGTCTCTACAAGTGGTTACGGGCGATTAAACCCGATAACAGCGGGCAGCATGCCCGTGATTTACTGGAAGCAAAAAGTGAGATCCTGAAGCTCAGAGCGCAGCTAAAGCGTCCTGAAGAAGAACGGGATATTCTGAAAAAGGCCGCGCGGTACTTTGCAAGGGAGCCCGACTGAAGTACCGCTTTATCAATGAACACCGCTCTGTATGGGGTGTCATGACGATGTGTCGGGTACTGTGTGTCGCCCGGGCCGGGTTCTGTGCGTGGCTGCATAACCCGGTCTCTGCGCGGGATAAAGATAATCAGCGCCTGCTGGCTCTTATCCGTGACTCTTATTCACTGAGCGGAGGCATGTACGGCTATCGCCGGGTTCATGGCGATCTGAATGAAATTGGCGAGCCCTGCGGTAAAAACCGGGTGAGCCGTATTATGCAACTGAACCGGATCAAAGCAGTACGCGGCTATAAAGCGCCACGTCGTATCGCTGGCAGACCTTCAGTCGTTGCCCCGAATCGCGTGCAGCGGCAGTTTTATTAGCTCAGACCTGATCTGACAGTTACCGGTTATTTATACAGGTATCCGTCAGATTACATCTGGTTTAAATTTTTCTCAGCCCAGATGTGTTTTCCATCAAGTAACGTTTCCATTGGCGTCCGGCCACAGCACATTTTCCCCTGATGGGTTCGCTCATTATTATAGTGAACCAGCCATTCATCAAGATCCGACTGTAATGTATCAAGTTCGCCATACAGTTTTTTGCGGAATGCTACCTGATAAAACTCCTGCAATATCGTCCTGTGGAACCGTTCGCAGATGCCGTTCGTCTGCGGCGACATCGCTTTGGTCTTTGTGTGGTCGACAGGAGATGCTAAGGCGTCAGATAATGAAGATGAGGTACAGGCAGACGTGTCCGTTGTGATTGCAGAGGAGCAGCAATCGTCAGAAGCCCTTGAAAAGAAAGAAGGCCCCGCAAATGAAAAGGAACCGTCTGCAAAGGGAAACCCGGACTACTCTCAGGTTGCAATTGTTAACAAATATGATGAAAAATCAGATTCCGTACCTGTAGCAGTCTCCGGTACTGACGTAGCGGAAGGAGAACAGTTTTTTGACTGGCTCCGGGAGGGACTCAATCGGGGAAATATTAGTTTTAATGGTAAAGCAGACAAAATCCATGTTATTGCCGGCTATGTCTTTTTCCCCGTCCCCGGTATCTTTTTCGATTACCTTAAGGCCACTGGTTCTACTATTCAACGGGAAAGCATTCAGGCTTCTTTTGAGCGACTTAACCTGCATAAGCGTCGTGATAACAGGAGGTTTTATTTTGCTCAGCTTTACGATACACCCGACAAGTCAGGGAGGCTCAAACGGGTAAAAGGCTACCTGGTGAAAAGCAGGCGGGTATACAGAAAGACCATCCCTCAGGACAGTCAGTTCATTTTGTTCCCCTGACCACAACGTCGGTCTGACATCTGGTGCGTTACTGTTACTCAGAGAGGAATGGAAAAAATGAACGAAAATAGTGCTGACTGGCTCTGGCAGGAACTTATGGATGAGTACTTTTTCTGTAAATCTCTGCGAGAAGATACCGAGTGGAGTTATAAGAAGGTTGTTCGTTGTTTCAGGAAGCATATTGGGGAAGCCTGTCCGCCTTACGGCATAACCAGTCGCGATGTGCTTGAGTGGCGAAGGCATGTGCTCAAGAAGCAGTGCCTTTCTGCACATACCTGGAACAATAAGGTCAGCCATATGCGTGCCCTGTATAATTTAGCCATCACTTCTCAACTGACGAACTTAAGTAAAAATCCCTTCAATGGCGTATCGGTCAAACAGGACAAGAAGCGTAAAAAAACTCTCACAAAAAACCAGATGACAAAAATCTGGTTAACTATGCAGCAATTTGCTTCTGAGCCCGGAACCGGGTCTAAATCCGCTCTGAGGCCAGTATGGTACTGGCTGACTGTCCTGGACACGTAGCGTTACACCGGTATGCGGCAAAATCAACTGCTCCATATACGTCTGAAAGATGTATGTCTTGACGATGGGTGGATTGAATTAAGAGCGGAAGGCAGTAAAACGTACCGGGAATGGCGGGTTCCCGTTGTCAGTCATTTACGACCGGGACTGGAAGCGTTGCTTCAGCGTGCAAGGGACTGCGGTGCTGGCAATAATGATTCACTATTTCACTATTTCACTATTTCACTATGAGCGGTTTGTCTCTTCGCCTGCTGAAAGGGCGTCCCTTTCGGAAAAACCATCGCTGCAACCGTTACGCTCGTTTTTTCGCAGGCTGTCAAAAGAGTGCGGGTTTGATGTTTCTCCTCACCGGTTCAGGCACACCCTTGCCACGACACTGATGAACTCGCCTGAACGAAACCTGCAACTGGTTAAGGGTTTGCTTGGACACCGCAACGTGAGTACAACCATGGAATATGTTGATATCAGTATGGATATTGTGAGCCAGGCGCTGGAGAAAGAAATGGCACTTTACACCGATAAGGATGAAGAGATGTTTTACAATGGTTGACATTCAGTCACGTCATTGTAATTATTCACAGTGATCGAGAAAAGGGAGCCTGCGGCTAACAGGCTCCCTAATCGAGAGGGTAACTTCTTGATGTATGCTGATGTGAGGATCAACATCAACAAGAACCACTCCCGTTAAACGCCCGTCAGTTTTCTCACCTCTGACCAGCGTGCTCCGAATAGTGGTGCCCGGACTCGGAATCGAACCAAGGACACGGGGATTTTCAATCCCCTGCTCTACCGACTGAGCTATCCGGGCAACGGGGCGCATTAAACCGTAAAGGCCGTCCTTCGTCAACGGCTTTGTCACAAAAATCCGTTAAAACCCGTCTGAGTGACTGCTTTTCACCCAGTCTGGCAGAATATTGCTCAGGTGAGTGCGCCATTCCTGCGGCACAGCGCAAAATTCAGCACATCTTCTGCGAGCAGGCGCGCAATCTCAACTTCCTGCACCTTACGCTTTACCAGCAGGCGGCTCAGGCATCCTTCAAGGATCAGTTCCATCTGATGGGCGACCAGCGTGGGATTATCCGTTTGTAACTCACTCAGCAGATCGTGCGTGTACTGCCAGGAAGCGCGCTTTTGCTGGTCAGCGACCTGATGAATAGGGTGTTCGGGCTGGGGATAAAAGCTACACGCGGCGATAAACAGGCAGCCGGGATAACGGTTATTGTTTACGGCTTCGGCCAGCATTTCATAGCGGGCCAGCAGCTTTTGCTCGGGTTTGAGCGTCTCATCCAGCAGCAGTTTGCGCCGCCAGGTATCAACCTGCTGGCTGTGATATCGCAAGGCGTCATACAGTAATGCCTCACGGTCCGGCCAGAAACGTTTGATATCCTGCTCCTGACACGCCACGGCTTCTGCCATCATGGCAAAGGAAGTGGTGGGGGCCAGGCCATTTTGCTCGAGTACACTCAGTGCATGCTCGAGTACCTGTTCACGTTGCAAGTGACTCTCCTCTTGTATGCATTTTTCCGGCTTCAGCCGGAAATCATTTCCCAGTGTCGTTTACTGCGTCAGTTTCTGCAAATGCTGCTGGAAGGCCGGGGCATCCATATAGCCCGCAATGCGGGAGTGCGGGATCTCATGGCCGTTGGCGTCAAAAAACAGGATAGTCGGCAGGCCGCGTACCTGTAGATGCTCAAGCAGCTCACGCTCTTTAGGGCTGTTAGCCGTGACGTCGGCCTGAAGCAGCTGTAATGCACTCAGCCGGGTCTGCACCTGTGTATCGCGGAAAGTGTATTTCTCGAACTCTTTACAGGCAACACACCAGTCGGCATAGAGGTCGAGCATGGTGATGCGCCCGTCAGCCTGCTGCAAAGACGCGTTGAGATCCTTCACATCATTAAGCTGAGTGAAGCTGAGGTGTGCGGCCGTCTGAGGGGCATTGGGGGAACCGAACGCCCAGTCCTGTAAGGGGCGGGCGACGATCAGCGCCGCCGCCAGCATCGCGATTTGTCCCACTCTCAGCCAGCCATGCGAGGATTTCAGGCTTATAAATGCCCAGGCAAAGAACGCAACGCCCAGCCCGCTCCACAGTCGCAGTCCCCAGGCGTCGCCGACGATGCGTTCGAGCAGAAAAACCGGCAGGGCGAGAATAACGAAGCCAAAGCCCTCTTTGACGGTTTGCATCCAGATACCGCTCTTAGGCAGCAGGCGGTTACCAAACAGCGTCACGGCAATCAGCGGCAGCCCCATGCCGAGCGCATAGAGATAGAGCGTCCCGGCACCGGCCAGCATATTGCCGCTCTGGGCTATATAAAGCAGGATCGCGCTGAGCGGCGCGGTGGTGCAGGGGGAGCAAATCAGCCCTGCCAGCGCGCCCATCAAAAAGACGCCGGGCAGCGAGCCGCCCTGCTGACGGTTACTCCACAGAGTCAGACGCGTCTGCACCGATGCGGGAACTTGCAGGGTAAACAGGCCAAACATTGACAGCGCCAGCAGGGTGAACAGCACCGCCAGACCCATCAGTACGATCGGTGACTGCAACGCCGCCTGAAAGCGCAATCCCGCTGCGGCGACGATGACGCCCATCACCGTATAGGTCAGCGCCATACCCTGTACGTAGGCCACGGCCAGCGCAAACAGGCGCAGGAGGGAGTAGCGACGGCTGCCGCCGAGGATGATCCCGGAGATAAGGGGATACATAGGCAGTACGCAGGGGGTAAACGCCACGCCAATGCCGATTAGCAGCGCCCAGAGTGCTGAGAAAGGCAACGCGCTGGCACCAGCAGATGGAGAAGGATGTACGGCCGAATCAGTGTTTACGTTTTTTGCATCAGCAGGTGAAGAGGGATCCGCCATACCGTTAGCGTTTTTCGCATCAGCCCGCGAAGAGGCGATCGGGGAAGCCTTCAACGGGGAACTATTTTCCTGCGAGGCTGAGGGCGTGCCGCTGCCCGCTGCCAGCACTGGACTCAGGGGAACGGTACGCGTCTCCGGCGGATAACAAAACCCTGCTGCTGCACATCCCTGGTAGGTTACGGTAATCGTGGCGCCCTTGTCGGCCCGCAGCAGCTGTAGCGGTAGAGTAAGGTTCTCGGGGTAGATCTCGGTTTTACCGTAAAACTCATCCTCATGCGCTTTTCCTGCCGGCAATGTCCAGTTGCTGAGGGTCGCGCCATGGGCGGCAATGCCGATCTGCTGACGATAGAGATAGTAGCCGGGCTTAATCTGCCAGCTCAGGGTTAATTTATTTGCCTGCTGAGAGAAATCAAAGCTAAAGGCCTGATTAACCGTGCCAAAAGGCGTTTTAGCCGGGCTGCTGAACAGCGACGCGTTAGCGACGGGGCTTAGCAGGCTCGTTAACAGCAAAACGAGTAATGTGGTAATACGATGAGCCATAGGATGAAACCGCTCTTTCCATGTTTAATTGAATAACAACCGGCGTCCGGGCGTGGTTGTGGGCGCACGTTGGGTAATCCGTATACGGATGCTGCGCACTATATCATGACGTTGGGTCGGGAACATTTTCAGGATGTAACGTGATTAAGCGGGAAAGAAGAGAGGGCCAGAAAGATCCGGCCCTTGAAGGCGCTACAAAAACAGATGGCCGAAGATAAAGCCAAACAGTACGGAAAGGCAGATAGCCAGTGTACCAGGGATGATAAAGGAGTGATTAAAAACAAATTTTCCAATGCGCGTGGAGCCGGTATCGTCCATTTCCACCGCAGCCAGCAGCGTGGGATAGGTGGGCAGGATAAACAGGGCCGACACGGAAGCAAAGGACGCCACGGCGGTGACGGGGGAGACTCCCAGCAGCAGCGCAGCAGGCATCAGCGCTTTGGTTGTTGCAGCCTGTGAATAGAGCAGCGTCGACGCGAAGAAGAGGATCACCGCCAGCATCCAGGGGAATTCAACCAGCAGATCGCCAGCGACCTGTTGAATCTCGGACAGATGCGCCTTAACAAAGGTATCGCCCAGCCACGCCACTCCCATTACGCAAATACAGGCGCTCATGCCGGACTTGAAGGTGCTGGCAGAGAGAATACGCGTTGCATCCACTTTGCAGGTCAGGCAGATTAGCGCGCCCGTGGTCAGCATAAAGATGACGATAGCCTCATTGCGCGGTAATACCGGATTGGCGATCAGCCCGACGGTATCGCTAATGGCGGTCGCGTAAAGCACAACGGCGATAATACCGACGATAAACAGCAGCACGGAAAGTTTCGCGCCTGGCTTCTCCTCCAGTACCCTGGCCCCGCGCCGGCTCACTTCGCCTTTTGCCAGGCGCTCCAGGTAAACGGGATCGTCCTTAAGCTCTTTGCCGAGGAAATTAGTCACCAGCGCCGCCAGGAAAATGGCGATCATCGTTGAGGGAACAGCCACTGAGAGCAAGCCCAGATAGCTGATGCCGACGGGTTCCAGTATACCCGCCAGAAATACCACGGCTGCCGAGATGGGTGAGGCGGTAATGGCTATCTGCGAAGCGACGACGGCTATCGACAGCGGGCGGGAAGGTCGTACGCCCTGTTCTTTCGCCACCTCCGCAATAACCGGCAGGGTTGAGAATGCGGTATGTCCGGTACCTGCCAGCATGGTCATAAACCAGGTCACCAGCGGCGCGAGAAAGGTGATGTAACGGGGATGCCTGCGCAACAGCCGCTCGGCCAGACTCACGAGGTAATCCATGCCCCCGGCCACCTGCATTGCCGCAATCGCGGCAATAACGGCCATAATAATTTCAATGACATCGAAGGGAATGGCGCCAGGCCGGATGTGGAAGCCCAGCGTCAGGACCAGCATTCCCACGCCGCCCGCCAGGCCGATACCTGGCCCGCCAAGGCGTGCGCCCAGATAAATCGCCATCAGGACGACAATTAACTCCGGCACGATCATCGATTATTCCTCGTTTTCATCGGTATAGCGTTTCGCTTTATACGCCGGGAACATCAGGTTCTGCGTGGAGAAGATGTCATCCAGCTCGGCCTCGGTTAGCAGGCCGCGCTCCAGCACCACCTCGCGCACGCTTTTACCCGTTTCAGCGCAAATTTTGCCAACAATATCGCCGTTATGGTGACCAATGTAGGGGTTCAGGTAGGTGACAATGCCGATGGAATTGAACACGTAGGCTTCGCATACGGCTTTATTGGCCGTAATGCCTTTGACGCATTTCTCCAGCAGGTTTGAACAGGCATGGGTCAGAATATGTACAGACTCAAACATCGCCTGGCCGATGACCGGTTCCATTACATTCAGCTGCAGCTGGCCCGCTTCTGCCGCCATCGTCACGGTCATATCGTTGCCAATCACCTTGAAGCACACCTGGTTGACCACCTCGGGCACCACCGGATTGACTTTAGCGGGCATGATTGAGGAGCCTGCCTGCAATTCGGGAAGGTTGATTTCATTCAGGCCCGCACGGGGGCCGGAGGAGAGCAGGCGCAAATCGTTGCAGATTTTAGAGAGCTTAACGGCCAGGCGCTTCAGCGCGCTGTGCACCATCACGTAGGCGCCGCAGTCTGAGGTAGCTTCAATCAAATCCTCTGCAGGGATACAGGGCAGGCCGCTGATTTCAGCCAGCTTTTGCACCGCCAGATGCTGGTAACCTTCCGGGGTGTTTAGCCGCGTACCGATTGCCGTCGCCCCCAGATTGACCTCCAGCAGCAGTTCGGCGGTGCGCAGAATGCTTTTGATCTCTTCATTCAGCAGCACGTTAAAGGCGTGGAATTCCTGCCCGAGCGTCATGGGCACGGCGTCCTGTAGCTGGGTGCGCCCCATTTTCAGGATGGTATTAAACTCAGTGGCCTTGAGCTCGAAGCCTGCGCTGAGCTGACTAAGCGCCTCCAGCAGCGTCAGAATGGAGGTATAAACCGCAATGCGGAAACCGGTTGGGTAGGCGTCGTTCGTTGACTGACATTTATTAACGTGGTCGTTAGGATTAAGGAACTGGTATTCACCCTTTTGGTGGCCCATCAGCTCCAGTCCGATATTCGCCAGGACTTCGTTGGTGTTCATATTTACCGAGGTGCCTGCGCCGCCCTGATAGACATCAACCGGGAACTGATCCAGACATTTGCCGTTGTTAAGCACTTCATCACAGGCCTGAATGATCCGGTTCGCAATGTCACGAGGCAGGGTTTTCAGCTCTTTATTCGCCATGGCCGCTGCTTTCTTGACCATAACCATGCCGCGCACAAACTCAGGAATATCACTGATTTTACTGTTACTGATGTAAAAATTTTCTATCGCCCGCAGAGTATGAATACCGTAATAAGCCTCCGCCGGAACTTCACGCATACCTAACAGGTCTTCTTCGATACGAATCTTATCAGCCATGTGAACCTTCTTAACGTAGTGCGCACCTTTCAAATGCGGGATTTTCAGGTAGTTACCCATTCAATCTTCATGATTGTCTGGCTGGGAACTCTTAGGGCAATATTTTATCCGTTTGCCCATGGCGGAGCACGATCATATTCTGTTGGTGTGTGAAAGCCTGAACGTAGATCAAAAAAACACGTTAATTTTCAACTGATTCAGGCGCTATGTGAGCTGTGTCGCATATCGTCCATAACCCGCCAACGGCGGGGACGGTTGAAAAGCTTGCGCACAGCCCCCACTACACTGAATTACGATCGTTACGATCTCTATTTTGCCATCGCGCAGTATGCGGGGTGGCCCTGACTAACAGGAGACTGCGGTGCGCTGGTTACCGTTTTTAGTATTATTCGTTCTCGCATGGATTGAGATAAGCATTTTCATACAGGTGGCACACGTGCTGGGGGTACTGCTGACGCTGGTGCTGGTGGTATTCACCTCGCTGATTGGCATCTCGCTGGTAAAAAATCAGGGGATGAAAAACATTATCCTGATGCAGCAGAAGCTACAAATGGGCGAAAGTCCGGCGGCGGAGATGATCAAAAGCGTTTCGCTGATCCTGGCGGGTTTTTTACTGCTGCTGCCCGGCTTTTTCACCGATTTTCTGGGTTTGCTGCTGTTGCTGCCGCCCGTGCAGAAGCGCCTGACGCTTAAGCTGATGCCCCACCTGCGGGTATGGCGGGGCCAGGGCGGGGCGAACGACAGCGGCGTCACCGTTGATGGTGAGTATGAGCGGAAGGGTTCCACGCTAATCGAACATGACCAGGATGAGGGTGAAGATCGGAAATAAGGCGCAAGGCGGGAAACCGCCTTTCTCTTAGGGATCTTATGCTTATAAATTGTGCAATCGTTACGCAAAAGCAAAATTTTTATTTTTTCCCCCTTGAAAGGCCTTCAGCGCGTCCCTATCTCTTCCGTCACGAGGCTGGTGCCACTTAAGCCCGGCTTTCATCCCAAAAAAGACTGATTGGACTTCTCAAAGGAGAGCTATCAATGAAAATTCGTCCTCTGCACGACCGTGTTATCGTCAAGCGTAAAGAAGTGGAATCTAAATCAGCGGGCGGCATAGTGCTGACCGGATCTGCGGCGGGTAAATCGACCCGTGGCGAAGTACTTGCTGTCGGTAATGGCCGCCTCCTCGATAACGGCGACGTAAAAGCGCTCGACGTGAAAGTGGGCGATGTAGTCATTTTTAACGAAGGCTACGGCGCCAAAACGGAAAAAATCGACAACGAAGAAGTGCTGATCATCTCTGAAAGCGACATTCTGGCGATTGTTGAAGCGTAATTTTCCGCGAACCTCACTGAACGAAACGAATTTAAGGGATATTTAAGATGGCAGCTAAAGACGTAAAATTCGGTAATGACGCACGCGTAAAAATGCTCCGTGGCGTGAATGTACTGGCAGATGCAGTAAAAGTTACCCTGGGCCCGAAAGGCCGTAACGTGGTTCTGGATAAATCTTTTGGTGCACCGACCATCACTAAAGATGGTGTTTCTGTCGCACGTGAAATCGAACTGGAAGACAAGTTCGAAAACATGGGCGCGCAGATGGTGAAAGAAGTCGCTTCTAAAGCCAATGACGCTGCGGGTGACGGCACCACGACGGCAACGGTACTGGCTCAGTCTATCGTTAACGAAGGTCTGAAAGCCGTTGCTGCGGGCATGAACCCAATGGATCTGAAGCGCGGTATCGACAAAGCCGTTATCGCCGCCGTTGCCGAACTGAAAAACCTTTCCGTACCCTGCGCCGATTCAAAAGCGATCGCTCAGGTAGGGACTATCTCCGCTAACTCTGATGAAACCGTAGGTGAGCTGATTGCTCAGGCTATGGCGAAAGTCGGCAACGATGGCGTGATCACCGTTGAAGAAGGCACTGGCCTGGAAGATGAGCTGGTTGTTGTGGAAGGGATGCAGTTCGACCGCGGCTACCTTTCTCCTTACTTCATCAACAAGCCAGAAACGGGCGCTGTTGAGCTGGAATCACCTTACATCCTGCTGGCTGATAAGAAGATCTCTAACATCCGCGAAATGCTGCCCGTGCTGGAAGCCGTTGCTAAAGCCGGTAAGCCACTGCTGATTATCGCTGAAGATGTTGAAGGTGAAGCACTGGCAACGCTGGTGGTTAACACCATGCGCGGCATCGTCAAAGTTGCCGCAGTGAAGGCGCCAGGCTTCGGCGATCGTCGTAAAGCGATGCTGCAGGATATTGCCGTGCTGACCGGTGGTACCGTTATCTCCGAAGAGATTGGTATGGAACTGGAAAAAGCGGCGCTGGAAGACCTGGGTCAGGCAAAACGCGTTGTGATCAACAAAGACACCACCACCATCATTGATGGCGTGGGTGAAAGAGAGAGCATCGATCGTCGTGCTGACCAGATTCGTCAGCAGAGCGAAGAAGCGACCTCTGATTACGATCGTGAAAAGCTGCAGGAGCGTATCGCTAAGCTGGCAGGCGGCGTAGCCGTACTGAAAGTAGGCGCAGCGACTGAAGTTGAAATGAAAGAGAAAAAAGCCCGCGTTGAAGATGCCCTGAACGCAACTCGCGCAGCGGTAGAAGAAGGTGTGGTTGCAGGCGGTGGCGTTGCGCTGGTGCGCGTTGCTGCGATGCTGGCTGGCCTGACCGGTCAGAACGAAGACCAGAACGTGGGTATCAAGGTTGCGCTGCGCGCCATGGAATCTCCGCTGCGTCAGATCGTCTCTAACGCCGGTGAAGAGCCATCCGTGGTGGCTAACATGGTTAAAGCGGGCGAAGGTAACTACGGTTACAACGCGCAGACCGAAGAGTACGGCAACATGATCGACTTCGGTATTCTGGACCCAACCAAAGTGACCCGTTCTGCGCTGCAGTACGCGGCCTCTGTTGCTGGCCTGATGATCACCACCGAATGCATGGTAACCGACCTGCCTAAAAGCGATGCGCCTGATTTAGGTGCTGGCGGCGGCATGGGTGGTATGGGCGGCATGGGCGGAATGATGTAATACCCCCCTCCGTTTAAAAAGAAACCCTCTGTCTTTGACAGGGGGTTTTTCTTTTGTGAGGGAAAATAGTAAAGTCATTGGCACCAGAACTAATCCGAACAACGGTTTATGGTTGTTGGACAACGGGTGATCAAGAGCTTCAGCCGGTTCACGGTATGCTCTGGAAAGACTCTGATGATAATAATGGGGATTAAAATGCGGATTAACGTCTTGCTGGGACTCTCTGTCGCGGCAGTGTTGCTGACAGGCTGTAGCAGTTCACACCAGCTGAGTGCGGCGGGTGAGCGTGTCACCTTTACCGACCAACAGCCCGCGAGCGGATGCCAGCTGCTGGGTAACCTGACGGGCTCTCAGAGCAACTGGCTAAGCGGTGCCGGCGGCGAGAGCAGCTCACTGCGCGGCGCGGCAAATGATTTACGCAATCGTGCGGCGGCAATGGGCGGCAACGTTATTTATGGTGCCACCAGCCCAACGCAGAACATCTGGTCAAGCTTTGCGCCTCTGGACAGCAAAATGACCGGTCAGGTGTATAAGTGCCCCCTGGATAAGCCATAACACCGCATCGTTGAAGGGAGGATAGCTCTATCGCCTCCCATGCTCCGCCCCGGCGGGTTTTTCCGCCGCCTCTTATACTCCCCGTCCGGGCTGGTTTTCCCGCCGCCTCTCGCTTCTTACTAAGACAAAACCCTAACTGCGGCTCTCACTGGTCAATACTGTTTTAACTGCAAATCCAGCGGGGTTTTACTCGGTTCGCCGCCAATTTCTCTGGCGAGTTTAGGCACCATATAACCGGACACCAGAGTTAACAGCTGACGCATAATGGCGCGGGCTTCTTCGTCAGAGACGAAGAAGTGAGCGGCACCCTGAACTTTATCCAGTACGTGAAGATAGTAAGGCATGATGCCGGCATCAAACAGCGCGTTACTCAGCGCAGCCAGCGTAACCGCGCTATCATTGATATTGCGTAGCAGTACGCTCTGGTTAAGAAGGGTGACACCCGCACGTTTAAGCTGCTGCATGGCGTCGCGCAGATCGCTATCAATCTCGCGGGCGTGGTTAATATGCGTAACGAACAGCACTTGCAGGCGTGACTGCGCCAGCCGCTGACAAAAAGCAGGGGTGATCCGCGCAGGGATAACTACCGGTAAACGGCTGTGAAATCGGAGCCGCTTAATGTGCGGGATCCGCTCCAGTTCGCCGATCAGCCAGTCCAGTTCACTGTCTTTTGCCATCAACGGATCGCCGCCGGAGAAAATAATCTCATCCAGTTCTGCCTGCTCTCGGATATACTCCAGGGCTTGCTGCCAGTTGCGCTTGTTGCCCTGGTTATCAGCATAGGGAAAATGGCGGCGAAAGCAGTAGCGACAGTTGACGGCGCAGCCGCCTTTGACCAACAGCAGCGCACGGTTTCGATATTTATGTAACAGACCTGGCACGACACTGCTCTGCTCATCCAGCGGATCGGTACTGTAGCCCGGAGCATCAACAAACTCCTGACTGGCGGTAATGACCTGTAGCAGGAGAGGATCTTGCGGATCGCCTTTTTGCATTCTGTTGGCAAAGGCCCGGGGAACGCGCAGGGCAAAAAGACGACGTGCATCAGTGCCCGCCGTCAACGCCGGGTGCGAATCAAGGCCTAAAAGACGCAGTAATTCAAGTGGATCGGTGATTACATCCGCAAGTTGATGCAACCATTCTTCTCGCGAAGGGGGGTTTAGGGTTACAATGTGTGCCATTTTTTTGGCTAAGTACCAGTATTAAATTGTAGAGGGCCTTTATGGCGACTTATTCTAGCAACGATTTCCGTCCCGGTCTTAAAATCATGTTCGAAAGCGAGCCTTATGCTATCGAATCAAGCGAGTTTGTTAAACCCGGTAAGGGCCAGGCTTTTGCACGCGTGAAAATGCGTCGTCTGCTGACCGGTACCCGCGTTGAGAAAACGTTCAAATCTACCGATTCCGCCGAAGGCGCAGACGTAGTAGATACTAACCTGAACTATTTGTATAACGATGGTGAGTTCTACCACTTTATGCACCCGGAAACCTTTGAACAGCATCCTGTTGAAGAGAAAACGGTTGGAGATGCGGCAAAATGGCTGCTGGACAACGCCGAATGTATCGTTACGCTGTGGAACGGCAAGCCGATTCAGGTGCTGCCGCCAAACTTTGTTGAACTTGAAATTGTTGATACCGATCCAGGCCTGAAAGGCGATACCGCAGGTACCGGCGGCAAGCCCGCTACGCTGTCTACTGGTGCTGTAGTAAAAGTACCTCTGTTCGTGCAGATTGGTGAAGTTATCCGTGTTGATACCCGTTCTGGCGAATATGTCTCTCGCGTAAAATAAGTCGGGACAGTGGGGGTCTGCTCTCATGCAGGCCCTTATTTTTCAGGTGATTGGATGCAGATGATGAAGTGGATAAAACGCATTGCTGTAACATTGCTGATGACCTGCGCACTCAGCGCCTGTAATACCTTCCATGGTTTCGGCGAGGACGTTCAGCATCTTGGTGGCGCTATCTCGCGCGTAGCCAGCTAACTCAATACTCCTGAAGTTTCCTTTTCGCTACCCGACTCTGAGGCGTGCGGCTAAATTACAGCTATGCTTAAAACGCTGTACTTTACTTCTACTAAAAGGAAATTGTTATGTTAAAGAAAAGTATTGTGGCGATATTTTCGGTGCTGGTCCTTTCTTCCGTGCTCACAGCCTGTAACACCACGCGCGGCGTGGGAGAAGACGTGTCGGCTGGTGGTCAGGCCATTCAGCGTTCCGCTCAGTAATTTGAGTGCCGGTGTTCATGCACCGGCCTCATACGCTTCTACTTCTGCTTAACCCAAATCAGTTTCGACACGTCAAAGCCTTCGTGCTGTGCTTTTGCCAGCAATGCTTCTTTCACAGATCCGGTCAGCGTCGGCGTACGTGACAAAATCCACAGATAATTCCTGTTCGGGCCGCAGATCAGCGCATGCTGATAGTCATCGTCAAGGGCAATAACGTTATACCCGCCATAGAAGGGTCCGAAGAAAGAGACTTTCAGTGCGCCGCGACTGGTTGGACCGGTGAAATAGGCCTTGCCAGTGCTTTCCTGCCAGCGCTGTTTCTGCTCATTGTATCCGCGGTTTACCACCTTAATGCCGCCGTCTTCGCGCTTGCTGTAGCTGGCGGTTACCTGCTGCAAACCACGCTCAAAGCGATGATCCAGCCGGGCAATTTCATACCAGCTACCAAGATAGAGATCGGTAGTAAAGCCTTCAACGGGCGTGACGCCTTTCGGCGGGCTGGTATTACAGGCAACAGAGAGAAGGGCGGTACCGCCAGCGATGAGCATTTTCCACAGAGACATAGATACGTATTCCATTAGCAATGAATATCGTAATCAGTATATACCCTTCATCTTTCAATTTGCAGGCGGGTTAGCTGCCCGCGCTCACCCCGGTCACTTACCGGGCATAAGCTTCCGGAGACTCACCCGCTTGCCGCTTGTTAGCTCACAGCGCTATGATGCCGATCAGAGTCACGACTGTCAGAATAGTAGCGAAGCCGTAAAGCAGCCATTTACCCCCAGGCAGGATGACTTTCATATCATGAAGGCTGTGATGAATCCGGTGCAGGCTGCACCAGAGTGGCAGTACGATAGCTAACAGCAGAAATACTTTGCCGGGCAGGGACTGAGCAAAGTGAAGGACCCGCTCATAGCTGAAGGCGTGTTCAGGCCCCGCACCCAGCGGCAGCAGCAGGCCCACCACCAGAACGATCACCGGGGAAAAGAGTGCAGCCCACATCCCTCCCGCGCCAAATAAGCCCCAGAATACCGGTTCGTCAGAGCGTACAGGTTGTGCTTTCATTTCATTTCTCCTTAAGGCCACAGCACCAGAAGCAGCACCGCCAGGGTAATGACGATCGTGACACTCCACAGCCCGATGATGACCGGGCGAGGGGAAAGCTTTTTATCGCCCACAACAATAACCGAGGCTTTAGGTGCCAGTTCAAACCAGGTTTTGCTGTGTAAAAGGGCTGCGGCCAGCGTGATAAGGTTCAGTAACAGCACCACCGGATGTTGTAAAAATGCGACGAAACTGACCCAGCTTTCGGCACCGTGGCGCAGGGAAAATAGTCCGGCAATCATCTCAAGGCTGAACCACAGCGCCGGAATTGCCGTCCCTTCACGCAGCATGTAAAAGCGATAAAAGCCGGATTTCATCCACCAGCCGGCCTCCATTGGGTGGTGATAAGGTTTACGTTTAGTGATCATCATCCCTCCTTAACGTGGCCTGAGTGTGGCAATCAGAAAGTCTTTTGCACTTTCAACCTTGCTTTGCTGAATGGCTGCTGCTGGATCGACATGCTTAGGGCAGACTTCCGAGCAAAATCCCACAAAGGTGCAGGGCCAGACGCCATTCTCTCCGTTGAGCTGAGCCATACGCTGTTTTTTGCCTTTGTCGCGATTATCCAGGTTGTAGCGATGCGCCAGCGTAATGGCCGCAGGGCCGATAAACTCGGGGTTAAGGCCAAACTGCGGGCAGGCGGCATAGCAGAGCCCACAGTTGATACAGCCGGAGAACTGGTGGTAGCGGGCCATCTGGGCTGGCGTTTGCTGGCCCGGTCCCTCTGATGGGTCCCTGGCATTACCGATTACATAGGGTTTGATCGCTTCGAGGCTTTCAATAAAGTGGCTCATATCGACGACCAGGTCTCGTTCCACGGGGAAATTAGCCAGCGGCGCCACGAGCATTCCCTTTGGATATTCACGCAGGAAGGTTTTGCATGCCAGCTTCGGCACGCCATCTACCATCATGCCGCAGGAGCCGCAAATCGCCATCCGGCAGGACCAGCGAAAGGAGAGATCGCAGGCGAGATTATCTTTAATGAAACCCAGCGCATCCAGCAGCGAGGTTTGTTCATCCCAGGGGACATCAAAGCTCTCATTGCGGGGCACCCGGTCGGTCTCGGGGTTATAGCGCTGGATAACAATTTTACAGCGCTTCATATCGCTCATGCCTTGCCTCCTTTTGCTTCAGATTCACCGCCATAAACGCGTTTAGCAGGCGGCAAACGGGTAATATTTACCGAATCCCAGGCGATTTCGGGTGCGCCGTGTGGGTTAAAAAAAGCGAGAGAGTGACTGAGGAAATGCGCATCATCCCTTTGGGTACAGCCTTCATCCAGTCGCTGGTGAGCACCGCGGGATTCTTTGCGATGTAAGGCCGCGTGGGCCATGCATTCTGCAACGTCCAGCCCGTGTCCCAGCTCAATGCTGTAAAGCAGCTGGGTGTTAAATACGCTCGACATATCGCTGATATGCACGCGTTTAAAGCGCGCTTTCAGTTCGGCCAGTTTATCTATCGTCTTCTGCATCAGCTCGGGGGTACGATAGATGCCGCAGCCCTCTTCCATCGCCATACCCATTTCATCGCGCAGGGTTGACCAGCACTCATTACCCTGCTGATTCACCAGCGCATTAAGGCGGCGTTCGCAGTCGCTGGCCTGTGCCATCAGCGCCGCTGTGGAGGTTTTTTTGCTCTGCAGGGCGCGGGCAGCGGCCTGCTCACCCGCAACGCGTCCGAAGACCACCAGTTCGGCCAGAGAATTAGACCCCAGACGGTTAGCGCCGTGCAGGCCAACTGAAGAGCATTCACCTACGGCAAACAGCCCGCGAATACGGGTTTCACACTGAGCGTTAGTTTCAATGCCGCCCATGGTGTAGTGCGCCGTTGGGCGAACGGGGATGGGGGCGGAGACGGGATCAACGCCGACATAAGCTTTGCTGAGTTCGCAGATAAAGGGCAGGCGTTCGTGCAGTTTCTTTTCACCCAGATGGCGGAGATCGAGGTGAACCACGTCACCGCGAGGCGTGGCGATGGTCCGGCCATTCTGCCATTCATGCCAGAATGCCTGTGACACTTTGTCACGCGGACCCAGCTCCATATATTTATTTTCCGGGTGGCCGAGTGGTGTTTCGGGGCCCATACCGTAGTCCTGCAGATAGCGATAGCCATCTTTATTTACCAGAATACCGCCTTCACCCCGACAGCCCTCCGTCATCAGGATGCCTGAGCCGGGCAGGCCCGTGGGATGATACTGCACGAACTCCATA
The DNA here is from genome assembly GCF_047918655.1 of Erwinia sp. PPS120. Classification (GTDB taxonomy): domain Bacteria; phylum Pseudomonadota; class Gammaproteobacteria; order Enterobacterales; family Enterobacteriaceae; genus Erwinia; species Erwinia tasmaniensis_A. The sequence goes on from NZ_JBLREF010000014.1 coordinate 182,236, forward strand.
TCCCGCAGCGGCACGCCATGACGTAGCGCCATACCCATGCCGTCGCCGGTAACGATGCCGCCGTTGGTATTATAACGGTAGACCCGTCCCGCACCGCCGGTAGCAAGCACCACAGCATTCGCCTGCAGATGAACCAGCGTGCCCTCCATCATGTTCATGGCCACCACGCCGCGTACTTCGCCTTCATCCACCAGCATATCGAGAACAAAATGCTCATCGTAGCGGGTGATTTGAGGGTATTTGAGCGAGGTCTGGAACAGGGTATGAAGCATATGAAAGCCGGTTTTATCCGCGGCAAACCAGGTACGCTCGATCTTCATGCCGCCAAAGCGGCGTACGTTAACTGAGCCATCGTCGCGTCGGCTCCAGGGGCAACCCCAGATTTCTAGCTGAGCCATCTCTCGCGGGCAGTGCTCGACGAAATAATCCACCACGTCCTGCTCGCACAGCCAGTCACCGCCGGAAACGGTGTCCTGAAAATGAAGATCGAAGCTGTCATGTGCCTGGGTGACGGCAGCCGAGCCGCCTTCAGCCGCGACGGTATGGCTGCGCATAGGATAGACTTTGGAAATCAGCGCGATGGAAAGGGTGGGGTAGGCTTCGGCTGCGGCGATGGCGGCGCGCAGACCCGCTCCACCGGCACCGACAATGACCAGATCGGCAGTAACGTGTTGCACGGTATTCTCCCTGTCAGCTTGTCATAGAGGAGGATGAGAGATATCCCTCATTTATCCGTGGGTATTATAAAGCGCGCCAGCCGCGCTAAACTTGATATGTTCAGGTATTCAGGTGAAAAATTAAGCGCAAAAATGCGACGCGGCTGACGTTTTTATGCAAATTTTTTTGCCAGCGGCCCGCGCGATCCCGCTAATAACCGAATGCGGCGGCGCAAATTTGTTTGTCTTCGCCCGCTCGGGTAGACTGCTTCACCCTGTCAGACTGAGGAGTCGAAAAGATGAGCGATACGGCCAGCTGGCTACCAAGTGCACCCATTGCCAATTTATTAAAAAGAGCGGCGATAATGGCAGAAATTCGGCGTTTTTTCGCCGATCGTGGCGTACTGGAAGTTGAAACCCCGGCTATGAGCCAGGCTACGGTGACCGATGTCCATCTGTTCCCTTTCCAGACCCGCTTTATTGGGCCAGGCGCAGCCGGAGGGCAGGATCTCTATTTGATGACCAGCCCGGAATACCATATGAAAAGGCTGCTGGCCGCGGGTAGCGGCCCCATTTTCCAGCTCTGCCGCAGCTTTCGTAATGAAGAATCGGGCCGTCACCACAATCCTGAATTCACCATGCTGGAGTGGTATCGACCGCACTACGACATGTATCGCCTGATGAACGAAGTGGACGATCTTTTGCAGCAGGTGCTGGAGTGCGCGCCGGCAGAAACGCTCTCCTACCAGCAGGCATTTATTCGTCATCTGGAGATCGATCCGCTCTCGGCCGATAAGGCACAGCTGCGGGCGGCGGCGGAAAAGCTGGGTGAGGGCGAACTGGCGAACCGGGAAGAGGATCGGGATACGCTGCTTCAGCTGCTGTTTATGCTGGGGGTGGAACCGCACATCGGAAAGGATAAACCGGCTTTTGTGTATCATTTCCCGGCCTCACAGGCCGCGCTGGCGCAGATCAGTACCGAGGACCATCGCGTTGCTGAACGCTTTGAGGTCTACTTTAAAGGAATGGAGCTGGCCAATGGCTTCCATGAGCTGACGGACAGCCGTGAACAGCATCAGCGGTTCGATCAGGATAACCGCAAGCGCGCCGCTCGCGGACTGCCTCAGCACCCCATTGATACCAACCTGTTGGATGCGCTGGCGCACGGTTTGCCAGACTGTTCGGGCGTGGCCCTGGGGGTGGATCGCATCGTGATGCTGGCGCTGAAAGTAGAGACGTTAAGCGAGGTGATCGCCTTTTCCGTCGACCGCTGCTAAGTTGAGCTGAATAGTTGATCACCGCGAATCAAGTCGGGACAGGAGACGTCATTGCCGCCCTTTATCCCAGGCGGCCTACAGGCCGCCTGACTTATAGGTGCGCGTCGGCGTCGGCGTCGTCCCACTGCCCGGTGGGGTTTTACGCCCCAGCGTTTCCATTCGGACCTGGAAAGGCGGGAACGGCATTTCAAGACCGTGCTCCTGATAACCGCGAAGGATGTGCTGGTGCAGCTCGTGCCGCAGCGGCATGCGGTGTCCCATCTCCGCCGCGTGAATACGCAATTCAAACAGCTGGATCCCCTGCTGTAAATCCACCAGATAGGCCTCAGGCTGCGGCATCTCCAGTACGTACTGGCAGCGGTGCGCGGCGGCTAACAGCACGCCGGTCACTTCTTCACTGTCGGCTTCTGCCGCCGCTGGGATGGTCAACACCACGCGCGTCACCGAGTCAGAAAGCGACCAGTTAACGAACTGTTCGGTAATGAATGCCTGATTGGGAACGATAATTTCTTTTCTGTCCCAGTCGGTAATGGTGGTCGCACGGGTATTGATGCGGGTGATACTGCCGGTTAAATCCCGAATGGTCACCGTATCGCCGATGCGAATCGGCTTCTCAAACAGAATGATCAGGCCGGAAACAAAGTTGGCGAAAATCTGCTGTAAACCGAACCCCAGCCCGACCGTCAGACCCGCCACCAGCCACTGTAACTTCGACCAGTCGATACCAATCATGGAAAAGCCCACCAGCCCGCCGATCAGTATCAGCAGATATTTGGTCAGCGTGGTAATGGCATAGCCGGTGCCGGGGGTGAGATTAAGATGCTGTAGCAGCGCCAGCTCCAGCAGGGCGGGCATGTTACGCACCAGCTGAGTGGTGATAATCAGCACCAGAATGGCGATCAGCACCGATCCGAGCGTAATCGGCTGGAGGCTTTCCACGCCCTGCACGGTAGTGCTGGCGTCCCACAGGCGAATATTTTCCAGGAAGCCAAACGCCGAGTGAATTTCAGACCACAGTACGATTACCGACACCAGCGCAATCAGCGTCAGAATAGAGCGGACCAGCCGTAGCGACTGCGCGCTGATGGCATCAAGATCGATAACCGGCTCTTCCACGTCGAGATTCTCAGAATTGGCCTGCTGTGTGCCTGACTCCTCTTCACCTTTGGCGCGCTGAGCCAGGATATCTGCGCGGCGGCTGCGGGCGCGATCGAACGCGATACGGCGGCGCTGGATAAGCATCCAGCGGCGAACAATATGGTAGATAACCAGTAACAGGAACCAGATGGCAACCGATGTCTCCAGCCTGGCCAGCAGCGCCTGTGCAGTAGCCAGATAGCCAATGCAAGAGGCCAGTGCGGCGATCAGCGGAATACAGATCATCAGATTCCACAGAACGTTATTGACGAAGTTTTCGCCATTACCTTCTTTGTCCAGGTGCAGGGGGATGCCGGCGCGTTTCAGGCTGACGGTTACCAGGCTGAGCGCGCCGCAAATCAGAATAAAGCACACGCGTCCCAGGGTGGCCGAAAATTGCCGGTCATCCAGGTTATCCAGACCAATCAGCAGCATAATCAGCGGCACGACCAGCCAGATACTTAGCGTATAGAAGCGCATGGCGCGCGCCACGCGCACTTTCGGCCAGCGGAAATGCACAATAAACAGACCTTCCGGGCGGGCGAAAGCGGCGCTGATCATAAAGGCCCACAGCAGCGGCACGGTTGCTGTTACGCCATCCCCTGTGGCTACCGCAATTGGATAGGGCCAGGCATGTTGCAGTCCGAAGCCCAGCGCCATCCACAGTACCGGCAGCGGCAGGGCGACGAGAATTGACCAGAAGACGGTGCGCAGGGTCAGTCCAAAGCGATCGAGCGTGACTTTGCCGACCTTGCCGGAGGCGCGGGTAAGAAAATCCCGATAGTGGCGACGCGAGCTCAGGCTAAAGCCCACCAGCAGCAGCGCCCCCATAATCGGCAACAGGGTTTCCCGGCTGGTAAACATCATTACCATGGCCCCGCCAAGCTGCCCCAGCGTATCCAGCGAAAGCAGGCTATTCATATCGCGAACTAAATTGAGGGGGAAGTTGAGGTTTATCGCGCTGACGTCTGCGGTCCAGAACAGGTAGCGGTGCGTCGCCTCTTTTACTTCATTCAGCGCATCTTCCAGCTGCCCGTTGGCGACCTTAAGCTTGGTCACTTCCAGAATCAGATTATCGCAGCCGGAAAGCAGCGAGCCGAGCAGCTCCCGCTGGGTTTTAATCTGTGCCTCAAGAATACGATGCTGTTCGCTGGTTAACGGCGTGCCGTCATCCTGTTTCTGCTTTAACAGCTGCTCCTGATGTTCAAGCAGGTCCTCGTAATGCAGGCGCTGCACTCGCAGCTCGCCCATCTCGTTATCCAGCTGCTGCGGCTTCGGCATTTCGGGCAATCGGGCCACCTGGGCGCGAAGCGCCTCGCCCAGTACGTTCGAGATGCCCAGCCACTGCGACTGTTCGCGGATGGTGCTTAGCGCCTGGCGTACCTGAAGGGTTTGATTGGCTGCGGTACGCTGCTGCGAGGCGACCAGATCCAGCCGCTGCGCCTGTTGATTGAGCGCTGCTGACAGTTCGCGGTTGATGCGAAACTGCCTGCTGATATTCTGCGGCAGTTCACCGCTGTTCTCCGCCAGCTGCTCGGTACGCGCCAGCGCCTGCTCGGCCTCGCGTTGACGGCGGGCGTTAAGCTGATTGCGCAGATCCTGCAAATAGGTGTCAAGCTGAGCGGCTTTACGCTGATGAAGCTCGCTGCGCATGCGCGCCAGCTCCTGACGGTTGTTGGCGGAAAGCTGCGCCAGCTCCAGCTCATCAACCCGTGCCTTCTGTGCGGTGGACTCAGCCTGGCGAGCGGCAAGCTGTGCCTGAGCCAGCTGCGTTACGGCGGAAGGCTGACCCTGGAGCCGCCTTTCTATGTCATTTAAGGCCCGACGCGCCTCTGATTGCTGTTGGGGGAGCTGCGCCAGCGAATCGCTGATTTCGCGGGCACGATCCTGCTCCTGCTGAGCCTGACGGCTCTCTTCCAGCAACTGACTGCTGACCTGGAGGATCTCCTGATCCAGTTCAGAAGCGGTCATGGAACTGCGAACGGTCCTGGGATTATCAATGAGTGAAGCGATGGACTGACGAAGGTCGCGAGCCATCTTTGGGAAGTCGTCAATCACCTGCTGATAGCTGGTGGCGTTGGAGACAGATTTTTGCTGTTCGTCCAGCCAGTTAAGCGTGGCCTGGAGCGCGTCCATCGTTTCCGCCTGATTCGGCGTATTTTTGTCCGACCTGGCCTCGTCAAGCTGCTGCCTGATTTGCGCGGCGTCAGGACCACTGGCAGCGCAGGCGGGCTGGAAAAGCATCCAGGAGAGTAAAATCGTCAGAATCAGGCGTAACATGAGCATCAACTATGGATGGTGTAAAACGTCTTCTGCAGGGGTTTTCTGCAGGGCGATAGCCAGCGTCTGGCCCAGACGCGTCTTCGTTTCCGGCGTCAGGCTTTCCGCCAGTTTGATTCTGTTGGGAGCAAAAAGGTTAATCACCGTTGAACCGAGCTTGAACCGGCCCATCTCCTGCCCTTTAAGCAGCACTACCGCGCCATCTTCGTCTGCACCCGGCCAGCTCCAGCGCTTAATGACACCTTCTCGTGGCGGAGTCACCGTCCCAGCCCAGACCGTTTCGATGCTGCCGACAATGGTCGCACCCACCAAAATCTGCGCCATCGCACCAAATTCCGTATCAAACAGGCAGATAACCCGCTCGTTACGCGCAAACAGGTTCGGGATATTCTGCGCGGTTAGCGGATTGACGGAGTAGAGATCTCCCGGGACATAGATCATCTCACGCAGGATGCCGTTGCAGGGCATATGAACGCGATGATAATCACGCGGAGCCAGATAGGTGGTAACGAATTCCCCCTCGCGGAACAGGTCGGCCATGGTGTTATTACCGGCCAGCAGCGCCTCAAGAGAATAGGTATGGCCCTTGGCCTGAAAAATGCGATCGCCTTCAATGTGGCCCAGCTGACTAATTGCGCCATCGGCAGGCAGGACCAGCAGGTTAGGATCGGTTTCAACAGGGCGAGCGTCATCGCGTAGCGGGCGGACAAAAAAGTCGTTAAAGGAGCGGTAGCTGCCGGTATCCGGGTTCTGCGCTTCTTTCATATCAACCTTGTAAAACCAGACAAACAGATCGATAACGGCTTTGGTCAGCCAGCCAGCGCGCTTGCCTGCGCCCCAGCCAGCAAGTTCGGTCAGGCCCTTTTTAGGTAGAACATTATTCAGGCCGAGTTTTATACGATCCAACACGAGAGCCTCCAGGCTTGATCAGATAGCAAAATAGAAAGGGGGCGGATTGTAACAGTGCCCTGGCAATTAGGCTATTCCGCCCGGCCAGTTGCGCCAGGCGGGCAGGTTCAGTTGCTGCTATCGGAGAAGTTACGACGCGTTTTAAGCTGCATATCTGACATGCTGTCCAGAATGCGGTGATAGCTGTCGAAGCGCGCCGTCGCGATTTCACCCTTTTCAACGGCCTCACGGATTGCGCAGCCGGGGTCGTTGTCATGCTTGCAGTCACGGAACTTACAGTGGCCTAAATACTCACGGAATTCGACAAACCCCTGGGTGATTTGTTCCGGCTCAAGGTGCCACAAACCAAATTCGCGCACGCCGGGTGAGTCGATTACATCACCGCCGTTGGGGAAGTGATAAAGCCGGGCAGCGGTGGTGGTATGCTGGCCGAGGCCGGAAACGTCGGAAACGTCATTGGTGAGGATTTCGCCCGCCCCCACTTCCAGACCCAGCAGGGCGTTCAGCAGGCTCGACTTACCCACGCCAGACTGACCGGCGAAGATGCTGACGCGACCGGTTAGCGCCGTTTCAAGCTCTTCCAGCCCGCGCTTGTGATGGCTGGACACCATCAGTACGCGATAGCCGATGCGACGATAAATCTCCATCTGCTCATCGACAAACGCGCGGCCTTCGTCATCCAGCAGGTCGGTCTTATTCAGCACCAGCAGGGGTTCAACTTCCAGCGTTTCGCTGGCGATAAGGTATCGATCGATGATATTGAGCGACAGTTCCGGCAAAATAGCGGACACAATGACGATCTGATTAATGTTAGCGGCAATAGGCTTAACGCCGTCGTAGAAGTCAGGGCGGGTCAGGACGGAGGTCCGTTCGTGGACTGCTTCAACGATGCCTTTAACGACTGCGCTGCCTTCCTGGCCTGGACGCCATACCACGCGATCGCCGGTGACCAGAGAGCGGATGGTGCGGCGAATATTGCAGCGGTGTTGGCTTCCGTCTGCATCTTCTACGTCAACGTGCATACCAAAACGGCTGATGACCACGCCATCGCGCGCTTCCCCGAACAGGCTGTCATCGGGTTCCGGCTTATCGGCACGCTGCTTCAGGCGGCGGTCATGGTTGGCACTGACGCGACGTTGCTGACCTTTGGACAGTTTGTTTTTAGTCACTCTTCCTCACAGGGTTTGGCAGGCTTCGCCCTAACGGGGCAAAACGTCTATGATACACCCTAACGTATAACGATATAAGCTACGGTGAGAAACCCAATGACCGCAAATGCCAGTAATCTGATTTGGATCGACCTGGAAATGACCGGATTAAACCCCGAACAGGATCGTATTATTGAAATTGCCACGCTGGTGACCGATGCCGACCTCAACATCCTGGCAGAAGGGCCGGTGTTTGCGGTCCATCAGTCTGACGCACAGCTGGCGCTGATGGATGACTGGAATGTAAAAACGCATACCAACAGCGGACTGGTGGAGCGTGTCAAAGCCAGCCAGTACAACGATCGGGACGCGGAGCGGGAAACCCTTGCCTTTTTGCAGCAGTGGGTGCCAGCCAACAGTTCACCTATTTGCGGCAACAGCATAGGGCAGGATCGTCGATTCCTGTTCAAATACATGCCTGAACTGGAAGCTTACTTCCATTATCGTTATCTTGACGTCAGCACGCTGAAAGAGCTGGCCCGCCGCTGGAAGCCCGAAATTCTGCCTGGCTTCAAAAAGCAGGGCACGCACCAGGCGATGGATGATATACGCGAATCGGTAGCGGAGCTGGCTTACTATCGTGAGCATTTTATCCAGCTATAACGGGGCCAGCACCCGTACGCGTTTTGGTACAGGGGCAGGGCGACAGTTTCATGGCGCACTGCTGCCGATTAAATCCGCATTCTGCTGTTTTAATCGGCACTCAGGCGGCAACTGAAAAAAATTGCCACGAGAGACTTGCAGCCAAAAGGAATTCTCGTATAATTCGCACCCCGTACCAGGACAGTTTTTGGTACCCAGAGCGGGAATAGCTCAGTTGGT
>NZ_JBLREF010000014.1:190601-319886 GCF_047918655.1 Erwinia sp. PPS120
TCGAGTCTCGTTTCCCGCTCCAAATCTCGTTTGCACTCGCTCAGAGTGAAACGCCATCTTCGTAGTCTACATCCACGGCCTGCCCATTCGTTAAAATCTCAAACCAATAACAGATTGCTCCTTATTACGCTAATAGATTTCTCTGCATTACGCCGCGTGCCCTATGCGATCCTGGCAAACCTTTAACGTATCCCATTTTAACTCACAGATCCTGTGTCGATTTTAAGCCGCTGGTTCTGTTAAGACGCGGCCTACCTGTAATGATATTGACGAGGTGTACACGAAGGTTTTAGCGTTGCAGCGCGTATTACGTTTTCTGTTACTGCGCTGACACCAACGAACGTGCAAAGGCTTTTAACTTTCGGGCCAGTGACAGCCAGGCTGGCAGCTTAGCGGAGGGCACTTTTTCCTTTGGCTTTAGATCCACATCCTGACCAGAAAAGTCATTGGGGATGTATTCTTCTATAACGACACTTTCCTGATCTATAACCCAACCCTGTCTCGGTATTGTATTAATAATATTAATTTCAAGACCGGCTTTGCCAAGCTGTTTGCGCAACTCCGATATGGTCTGATAGAGAGTATTAGGAGTGACCTGTTTTCCATGCTCTTCCCAGCCACGCTTATAGAGTTGCTGATGGTTGACAATGTTACCATGGTTAACAATTAACAAAACTAAACAGCGGGAGGCCGTACTGAAAATTACATGCTGAGTGTTGTTGTTACGTGAAATGAATAGGTTTTTATGTGGTAGGAATATTACCTTTTCATTGATTAAATAGCATGTGTCGCATTGGTTGGCCATGATTTCATCATCCTTAATATATTGAAGATTATGACTTAACTAGCGTAAAGCGGCACCGAAAATGATAAGATATTTCACTTATCAACGATTGATTTCAATCGGTACCTTTCTCTTATTCCCAGTGATAATGAAAGCATTTAATAACATAAATAGCAACAGGATCAAAGAGTGTCAGCAGACTTTGTAATTCTCAGTTGTTCTTCTGTCACATAATGTGGATTATTACAATAAGCTAAGGAGGGCGCTATTACTTTAATGATAAGATATTAGCATTAATGGGTTTTAAAGTTTCCTATAATCAGGCTGACGGTGCTTTATGTTCCATAAAGCACCTCACTTAAGAGCATAAATTACTTGCTGACAGGATTATCTTTATTGAAGTAATGAATTTAAGTGCGGCGTCATGCTTTATCAGATGATTTATTGCCGGTCCGGGCCTTAATGAGCGTATTAATCATCATTAAGCTGGGGGGTTAAGTGAAAAATGCAAGAGAAATATTATTTTTTTGGTTATATTGCCCTGCTTTATCTGAGGGCATACTGAAGTATGACAGGCTGCGACCTAATATAATCAGGAGAGCAAATCCTTTGTTCACTAATAGTTATGGCTGGTTTGCAGTACTTGTCTCAGAGCCATCGTCTCACTTTCAGTGATGTCAACTGTGTTTTATTTAACGTTTTATAAGGGAATGTATAAATGTTTAAAAAGACGGCTATTGCAACGTTATTGGGTTGTACACTATTGGCTCAAATAATGCCTGCGACTGCGGCAGGAAATCGCTATGTCAGCTATCTGACCTCCTGGGGCTTACCCGACATCGATACCCTCACTACTCAGCTGAAAAAATCTGATATTGATATTTTCATGCTCTCTTTTGGCCAGTGGGATAGCGAAGGTAATATTAAAGTATCTGATGATATGCTAACCGTGCCTGAATACAACGGTTACTGGATGCCACAGAATTATGTGGGATGGACACAGCTTAAGCGGGCCAATCCAAACAAAAAGATTGTTGTAGCCTTTGGCGGTCAGACCTATGAAGGAATTTGGTCAGCAATCAGTACTCCGGCACAGCGTGATAAGGTTGCCAAAAGTCTGGCAAAGCTGCTCAATACACGTTTCCCTGTCTACCAAAGAGGGCTGAAGGCCAATGAGGTCCTGAATAAATGTCTGGCGACAACCTGGGATGGAAAGTGTGACTACAGTCAATATCAGCTGGCGGGATATACGTCTATCGACGGCATTGATTTTGATTTTGAAAAAGCTGCCCGCCTGACGCAGCAGGAAAACGATAATCTGGTGGATCTGGTTAAGCGTCTGCGTGCGCTGGTCGGTAAAGAACCTCTGCTGAGTCTGACCACATACCACGTTGGCGCGGATCCGGAAAACTGCGAGAATTCCTCCATCACTGAAAGCTGTTCTTATATTGAAAGCGAGCGTTCAGCTCATCATGGCGAAGTGACCCAGCTACTGAAAGACAGTAAGGACCTTTTTGATTTCTTCAACGTAATGACCTATGACGCGGGCAAAAACTTCAAATATAAAGTTGCCATGCAGAACTACGCCAATGCGGTTGGAGATAAAAGTAAAATTCTGGTTGGCACGACTATTAACAGTCAGTGGGGACCAACAGGCAACTTTGTCGAAAGCAAAGCTAACAATATGGAGCGTGCTGCGTGGCAGGCGGAGAATGGCTATGGTGGCTTCTTCGCCTGGACATTAGGTTCTTCAACTGAACAAACACCTTTCGCCAGTCAGGTTTCATACCTTAACGATATGGTTAAACTGGCGAAAGAAACGCAGCCCGTTACCCCCGTTAATCCTGTCCCACCGGTTAATCCTGTCCCACCGGTTGAGCCAGAACAGCCTGAAGCACCCCTGGTAGAATTGGCTGTGCCAGACGTTTCAGCCGGTCCCCGGATACGCTACGTTGATTACAACAAGGGGGCTGAGGTTAAGCTGTTTGTCTCTGAAAAAACGTTAAAAACCGCTTCTTACCAGGTCAGACTAAATGGGGGATATATCTTCTCCTTTGACAAGGGTAGCGCATACTACTCTTACAAATCAAATCTGGGTGGCGGTGTGATACAGCTGGTTCGTGGCCTGAATGCTAAAGATGGCGATATCATCACCCTGAATGTGACTGGCAGACCAACTATCAGTCAAAAAATTGTGGTGAAAAATGGTGCGCGTTACATTGCCGATAAAGCTATTCAATCTGTCACTGCCAACAATGGCAAAGTGAGTGTAACTATGAATGCTAAAGAGTTTAACCAGCCGAATCGTTATATAGTTTACCTGAACGGTAAATACCTTATGGAGTCCTGTGCTGGTAAAGCCTATAACTCCTCGTTAAAAAAACAGGCAGATCAAGTGACGATGAGCAGGTCATGGTCTGTTAAATCAGGTGATAAAGTAGAGGTTCGACGCGTAAGTCATATCCCAGGCTTAGGTTCATCTGACTTCAGCACGATTTATTCTCATGTAGTTAAATAATAAATGATCCTGTCGCTTATTAGGACAGGGTATTAACAGGCGGAGAGGAGGGCGTGACTCTCTCCTTTCCGCTATCACAGGTCGGTTAGTTCAGGGAGAGCCTAAAGTTGCAGCATTTTGAATTCCTACGTGCTTCGCCGCTAATGATTGGGATCAGCTTCATTCTGTTGAGCCTGGCAGGTTACCTGCTTGCAACGACCTATACCGATTTAACGCTTAAAGAAAAGGATGTTAAAAGTATTATATTATCAGCTAAAGAGAGGGAAGATGCTGATTTTTCTAAGAAAGTGCGCGCGGCTGATGCCCCCAGCCCATTTGAACAGTTAATAAGAATTCGTGCGACAGACAGCGCCAGAGATGGGAAAATTGCTGTCACTCATCCGCTGCCTGACGATGCAGTGCTTATGCAGGCCCCCGTCGGTGAATTGCCCGGCACAGTAACCGGATTGTTTAGTAGCGATCAACGGCATCAGGATCTGGCTATTATTGATTTTTCTGGCCAGCAAAAAAGTTACCGACCCGGTGACCCGCTGAACGCCGGCGTGACGATCGCGCGAGTTCTACCCGACAGAGTCATATTTGAGTCAGCGGGGTTTTATGTCGCTAAGCTTATGTTTACGGAGCAAGAAAGATAAGTAAAAGGAATTCATTATTCCCTTCCGGATTAAATAGCTGAGTCGCGTTTCAAGGAGTTGTAACTTTGCAGGGATGTAAAATCGCTGATTACCGGGCGTTGAAAACGGTATTACTTATTGTGTTGGCTCTGATAGTTACCGCACCCGCCAGGGCCGATAAATACAGTGCCAGCTTCCAGAATACGGATATTCGGGAATTTATTAATACGGTTAGTCAGGCACTAAAAAAAACCGTAATCATTCAGCCAGCGGTAAGCGGCACGGTAACCGTCAGAAGTTATCAACAGCTTGATGAAGAACAGTATTATCAGTTTTTCCTGAATGTACTGGACGTTTATGGATATAACGTAATTGAAATGGACAATAATGTCCTGAAAGTCGTGCCCGCGGTACTGGCAGGCAGCAATGCCGCCGTCGATGAGGGGATGACCCAGGGCGGTGACCTGCTTGCAACCCGCGTGGTGGCCATCAAGAATATAGCTGCGCACGAGCTGGTGCCTGCGCTGGAAAAATCGAATGCCGCCAGCGGAACGATAATTAGCAGTTTTGAAGGCTCCAATAGTTTGTTGCTTACCGGGAAAAGCAGCGTAATTAACCGCCTGCTGGAAGTTATCCAGCGACTCGATCGTCGCGGTGATAGCCATATTGACGTCTATCCCCTGCAACACGCTTCAGCGAGTGAACTTATCCGTCTCGCGGATGAGATGCTAAACGACAGTAAAAAGTCTACCCGACCGGGCGCGCTGGCGCTTCAGATGGTGGCTGATGAGCGCACTAACAGTATTCTGATCATGGGAGAGCCTGAGCCACGCCGCTTAGCACGCGACCTTTTCCAGAAGCTCGATCTGGAATATACCGTGCAGGGAAAAACGAAAGTCATCTACCTGAAATATGCGCAAGCTGCCGGGTTAGTTGAAGTCCTGACCGGCATGAGTGCCAGTATGGAAAATAATGGCCAGTCGGCCACATCAACAGTCAGCCCCGCACTGTTACAAGGCACCAGCATCAAAGCGGATGAGCAGACCAATTCGCTGATTATTACCACTAAGCCAGGCATGATGCCCGAACTGGAAAGCGTCATTGCAAAATTAGATATCCGTCGCGCCCAGGTGTTGGTGGAAGCGGTGATTGTGGAGTTGCAGGATGCCGAGGGATTGAATCTGGGCGTCCAGTGGTTCAATAAAAATGGCGGCGGTACAAATTTCTCATCAAATAATGCATCAGCTATCGGAATTCTGGAGAGCGGATCGCTGACGAGTGCCGTTCAGAACGTGACGGGATTAGGCGCGGGCTTTGGTCATAATAACTGGTCGGCTTTACTTAACGCGATCAAAAGTAATACCAATAACGATATTTTGGCCACGCCAAGCATTGTTACGCTGGATAACATTGAAGCGGTTTTCAGCGTCGGGCAGGAAGTGCCGGTGCTTACTGGATCACAAACTACCAATAGCGATAACATATTTAACACCGTCGAGCGCAAGAATGTCGGGATTAAACTGAAGGTCAAACCGCAGATTAATCAGGGCGATTCTGTATTCCTTAAAATCGAGCAGGAAGTCTCCAGCGTGGCGGAGAGTTCAACCACCGGCAGCGCCGAGCTCGGTGCGACGTTTAACACCCGCACGCTGAATAATTCTGTGCTGGTGGGAAGCGGGGAAACCGTCGTCGTGGGTGGGCTACTGGATACCACTCAGTCTGACGTGATGCAGAAAGTCCCATTGCTGGGCGATATTCCTCTCATTGGGCGTCTGTTTAGCTCTACGTCTAAGAAAACTATCAAGCGCAATTTAATCCTGTTTATCCGTCCGACAATCATTCGTGATGGCGAACAGTACCGTCACCTCAGCTCACGTAAATTCAACGATCATCAGGATCGCCAGCCTGTGCGAGATGGCATACATAAATTGCCCGGCGAGCTGATAGCGCTGAAAGACTCTGACGTTCAGCGTGAACAGTTCAAACAGGTTACCGCGCTGATCTCAGCCTTTCAGCAGTACGCAGGAGTGAAAGAGTGACAGGCAGGCAAGGTGATCCGATGCCATCGCTGCCTCTCTCATGGGTGAAGCAGCACGGCGCATTGGTATCAGAGGCGCGGGGAAGCCAGCGCGTGGTCTGTCGGGAGAATGTGACAATCTCCGCACTGATGGAGATACAGCGCCTCTTTCCTGCCATCCGGGAGCTGGAAAGGGTCAGCCAGGCCCAATTCGAGCATACCCTTGGGGAGGTTTATCAGAATAACGCTGGCGTGATGGCGAATATTGGCAGTGAAATTGATTTTTATGCGCTGGCAGAAGAGATCCCCAACCACGTCGATCTGCTGGATAGCAATGATGACGCGCCTATTATCAGACTGATAAACGCCATGCTTGGGGAAGCAATTAAAGAAGCGGCATCAGATGTGCACATAGAACCTTTTGAAAAACGCCTGGTGATCCGTTTCCGGGTGGATGGCATTTTACATAATGTTCTGGAGCCTCAGCGTCAGCTGGCTTCGCTACTGGTTTCCCGCATCAAGGTCATGGCGAAGCTGGATATTGCGGAAAAGCGCCTTCCTCAGGATGGGCGCATTGCCTTACGTATTGCGGGGCGTGCGGTAGATGTGCGCGTTTCGACGCTTCCCACGCAGTATGGTGAACGGGTGGTGATGCGTGTGCTTGATAAAAATAATGCCAGGCTGACGCTCTCCAGTTCAGGGATGTCTGCCGCCTGCCGCGAGGGGCTGACGCAGCTGGTGCATCAACCCCATGGATTGATTCTGGTCACCGGACCCACCGGATCGGGCAAAAGTACCACGCTCTATGCGGCGTTAAATGAGATCGACAGCGGCGTACGCAACGTCATGACCGTCGAAGACCCAATTGAATATGAGCTGGATGGGATTGGCCAAACCCAGGTGAACAGCAGGGTGGAGATGACCTTTGCCCGTGGACTCAGGGCGTTACTGCGTCAGGATCCAGACGTGGTACTGGTGGGTGAAATACGCGATGCAGAAACGGCACAGGTCGCCGTACAGGCTTCCATGACCGGACATCTGGTACTCTCCACACTTCACACCAATACCGCCGCCGGCGCCATTACCCGACTGCAGGATATGGGGATTGAACCCTTTCTGCTCGCCAATACGCTGGCCGGGGTGATGTCCCAGCGGCTGGTGCGTACCCTGTGTACTCACTGCAGCACACAAACAGCGGCCAGCCCGGAGGAGCAGCAACTTACAGGCTGTACGCAACCGACACTGATGCTTTATCGTGCAGTAGGATGTGAGCACTGTAAGCAGACCGGCTATCGCGGGCGTACCGGCATTTATGAGCTGATTATTCTTGATCAGCAGGTAAGAACGGCGCTGAGCCAGGGGAAGAGTGAGCAGGAAATTGAGGCGCTGGTCCATCAACGCAGGGATACGCTGCGGCAGGATGGTATAAGCAAGGTGCTGGCCGGACTGACAACCCTGGCAGAGGTCACCCGCGTGACGAGAGAAGTCTGATATGGAAAAGTTTAGCTATCAGGCGCTGTCACCCCAGGGAGAAAAATGCCGTGGATACCTGCTGGCAGCCAGTCTCAGCGACGCCAGGCAACAGTTAAGAGAGAAGGGACTTGCGGTTATTACGCTTAAAAAGTCGATAAAAGTAGCGCTTCCGCGGCGTTCCTCCCTCTCTGGCAGGGAGCTGGCGCTGGCGACCCGGCAGCTGGCGACCTTGATTGCGGCGCATCTGCCAGTTGATGAAGCGGTACAGGCCGTTGCTCAGCAAAGCGAAAGAAAAACCGTCGTGGATATTTTTTCCCAGCTAAGAGGCATGATCCGTGAGGGACACTCGCTGGCGATGGCGCTGGCGGCTTTTCCAGCGGTCTTCAGCCGGATGTACTGTGCGATGGTGGCGGCAGGCGAGGCCTCGGGGCATCTGCCGTTAGTGCTGCAGCGGCTGGCGAGTAATGAAGAACAGAGCCAGAAGCTGAAAGGCAAAATTATGCAGGCCATGATTTATCCGGTAGTGCTGACGCTGGTGGCCTTTGCTGTCGTGGCTATCCTGCTAACGGCCGTGGTTCCTGAAGTGATTGAACAGTTTATCACCATGAAGCAGGCCCTGCCGTTAACGACCAGAATACTGATCGCCTGCAGCGATTTTTTGCGCACCTTCGGCGTAATGCTGCTCGGCGGGATGGTGGCGTTAGCGATAACGAATCTGCTGTGGCTGCGTGACCCGGCGAGGCTGCTTCAGCGTCACCGGCAGCATCTTCGCTGGCCGCTGATTGGTCGACTCACTCTCAGTATCAGCACCGCACGCTATGCCCGCACCCTCAGCATTCTGAATGCCAGTGCCGTACCGCTGCTTGACGCGATGCGCATCAGCGCGTCTGTGGTAATGAATGAGTATGCCCGACAACAGCTGAACGACGCTGAAGCGAAAGTCAGAGAGGGTGGGAAAGTTCATCAGTCTCTGAAAGCTACCGGACTTTTTTCACCGATGATGCTGCATATGGTGGCGTCGGGGGAACAGAGCGGCTGCCTGGATGAGATGCTGGAGCGATCGGCAGAGCTACAGGAAGAACAATTATCACATCAGATTACATTGGCCCTGGCTCTTTTTGAGCCTGCGCTGGTAGTGACGATGGCGAGCATAGTGCTTTTCATCATTCTGGCTATTTTACAGCCCATATTGCAGCTCAATGAAATGATTGGATAAGGATATACACGATGACTTATGGAGAGAGTCGCATCCGGCGACCTGACGGGCAGGGTGGGTTTACCCTGCTTGAGATTATGGTGGTGATCGTCATTCTGGGGCTGCTTGCCAGCCTGACTATACCCAGCCTGATGGGGAATAAAGAGAAAGCAGACCTGCAAAAAGCCAGAAGCGATATCGCCACGCTGGAAAATTCGCTGGATATGTACAGGCTGGATAACCATCGTTATCCCACCACCGAACAGGGACTGGAGGCGCTGACAGAGAAGCCTGAGCTGTCACCCATCCCCAAAAATTACCCTGAACAGGGGTACATTCGTCGTCTGCCCAGGGACCCCTGGGGCAATGATTATCAGCTGCTCAACCCTGGCGAACACAGCGCGATTGATGTCTTCTCCTTCGGGCCAAAGGGCGAAGGCGCACGTGAGCAATATATCGGTAACTGGGACGATGAGCGGAAGAAATAGCCGTGATACCGCGTAGTCAGGGGTTCACGCTGCTGGAGATGCTTTGCGTGGTGTTCCTGCTGGGGCTGATGGGGTCGCTGGTAACCGGCGCGTTTCCTTCTCCGCACCGTGAAATGGCCAGGGAGCATGAAAAATTGCTTCTGGCGCTGCGCACTGCGGCTGAGCGGGCTCAGCTTGAAGGGCGGGTTTACGGCCTGCAAATCCGCCCCGGTGGATGGGAAATCAGGGTGTTAAGCCGGGATACCGAGCCTGCTGAGTCCCGGCAGGTAGGGGCTTTAATCGACGGCTACCGCTGGCGGATAGCGAAACGCGGAAGTAAAAGTTTACAGTACCAATTACCGCCACAGGTCGTGCTGAAAATTGAGGCTAATCACCTGTCTTATTCCTCTGCCGGGGATAAGGGAGGCGGTGACAAACCCCAGGTGCTCTTCCTGCCTGGAGGGGAAGTCACAGACTTCGTTTTAACGATGTCGATGCGACAGGCCAGTGACGACAGGGACAGGCAGGCAAACGATGTAGCACCAGGGGGATTGATCACCTCCAGCGCACAATTTTTGCTATCAGAGGGTGGAGGCTGTGAAAGAAAGCGGAATGGCACTGATGGAAGTGCTGGTGGCGATGCTTATTCTGGCTCTCTCAGCGACTGCGGTGTTGAGAATCAACGGACAACAGGTAAAGGCTCTCACTAGTCTGCAACAGAAACAAAGTGGAGCATGGCTGGCAGACTCGAAGCTGAACGAAATTATGCTCCATCCTGCCAGCACTTCAGAGCTGTGGCAGCACGGATCACAGATGATGGGAGGCGCGACGTGGCATCTTCGCTGGCGGCGGGTTCCTACCACCGATCCGGGGATCGTGGCCGTGGAAGTTGAAGTCCGTCAAAACAAGAAGCAACAACCTGTGGCATCGCTAAGAACATGGATGAGCATTAAGAAATGAACGGGCTTAAGCGGCAGGCCGGTTTTACGCTGCTGGAAATGGTTGTCGCTCTGGCGCTGACTGCGACAATCAGCGTGGTAGCGCTACAGCTTTTTCAGGGGGTAGTGCGGAGTTCGGATCTGATACGTGAGAAATCTACCCGACTGATGCAACAACAGTTTGCCTTCTCGGTGATGGAAAATGATTTTTCACATGCTCTGCTAAGCGCCGCTGGTAGCAAAGATAATGACTTCAACCCGAACAGCGACCTGCCCACGACAGCTTCCGACTCGGTAGTGCAGTTTTTACGGGGGAACTGGCTTAATCCCGGCGGTATGCTGCAGCGTACGCAAATCGAGGCGGTCAGCTATCGTCTGAGGCAGGGAGAGCTGCAAAAAGTCAGCGCCGTATGGCCTGCGGATTTAGCGGGCCGCGAGCCGAAAGTGACTTCATTACTGACGGGCGTAGAGGCTTTTACACTCCGCTACTACAGCGGTAATCAGTGGGTGGCGGAACTCAATATGCTGAGCGTGCTGCCGAAGGCCGTTGAAATAACGCTGGTGCTTACTGACTCCGGGAAATTCAGCCGGGTATTTCTGCTGGCAGAGGAGTGAGAGAAGAAGATGTCAGATCAGAAAGGAAGCGCGTTGCTGATGGTATTGCTGATGATGGCCTTAATTCTCACCGTAACCGTGTTGAGCAATGAGTACTGGCAGCACGTTATGACCAGAAGCCAGCACTCGGTCTGGCAGACGCACATGAAGTGGATGCTACTGGGCAATGAGAAGATTGTCAGGAACCAGCTGCAAAAAGAGCCGAAGATCCGGCCCGTAAGGCGGATTGCGGTGCTGGACGATGTGCCAGTTAGCTATGAAATTCGCGACAGAAGTGATTGTTTCAATCTGAACTCACTGGTCAGCGCGGGCTCTTCTGACAAAAGTGACTTACCGGGGAGAAAGGCAGTAAAAGATGAGGTACAGGAAAACGAATCCTCTGTAGCGGGATCTCAAATCTCTCCGCTGGATGGGGCGTCTGCGGTGGACATGCCATTGACTGCTAACGATGAGGGGATGGCGCAGAAAGCCGGACATTATCCTGCGGCTGTCTTTACCCACCTGCTGATCAATGTCACCGGGATGAACCCCGTAGCAGCAAAAAGCGTTACTCAGTCAGCCGTAGAGTGGGCAAATCGGGCAGCAGACGATTCGGTAAATAATGTGGCAGGCGAGGAGGATAAAAATGCAGACAGACAACGGTCCGTCGATCTGCCTGCTTCCTATGCGCCGATACTTGATAGCCGCGAGCTGCGCAGGCTAAGCGGCATTGACCAGAAAGTCTTGGATCAGCTAAAACCCTGGGTCTGCGTGCTGCCGGATAATGATTTAACGATAAATATCAATGCATTGAATCCATATCATGGCCCGATGCTGGCTGCGTTATTCACCGGAAGCTTGCCTGTTAGCAAGGCCAGCCGGTTATTAAGTGAAAGACCGCCGGAGGGCTGGACAGACAGTGCTTTATTAATGGCGGCAGCAACAGAGAAGGAGAGTGAGTTTAAGAAAGCGATGGGGAAAACACTGGTGCTGGAAAGCCGCTATTTCTCGCTGTCTCAGTGGGTCACGGACGATGAAAATGAGTACGTTCTTCGCTCACTGTTAAAAGACGAAAATAAAAAACTCACTGTCATCCAACGGCGTTATGGCATGAGCGAAGCTTACTGAGTAAGAGTTAATGAATAATATTAAGAAAAAAGCAGGTAAGCATGCGGTGCTTTTTATCCGACCCTCGCCCTCTTCTGACCAGCGGGTTGAATGGCTTTACTCCATTAATAAAGATATTCAGGCCTCAGGTGAACTCCCTGGTATGGCCAGCATTAACAGGCTGAAGGAGTATGCGGCGGCGGGTGATGTCATATTGATCCTTCCGGGTGAGTTCGCGGTATTTCATTCTGTTGATATACCTGGGGCAGGAAAAGTAAGAATGAGCCGCCAGCTGCAGAAGGCTCTGCCCTACTGGCTGGAGGATAAGATCATAGGCGAAGTAGACGCGCTGACGTGGCTGAGGGTTACTGTTGGCCCTCCCGTCAGTATGCTCGGCGTGGATAAAAACGCGTTGCAGGCATGGATCAGTTGGTTTACCGAAGCTGAATTACCGCTGCATCGCATTGTGCCGGATACGCTGTGCCTGCCGGTTCCCGGCAACGAGGAGTGGAGCTGTGTTCAGGATGGAGAGCGATGGATTATCCGTCAGACTACGGGTAGCGGCATGGTGCTTAATCGTCAGTGGCTCTCAGCCCTGTCTGGCGATCTTCCTGCTGCAAAAGTGTACGGCGTCAATACCGGGATAGCGCTTCCGGCAGGATGGTATCCGGTTGTAGCGGGCAATACGATTGAGTGCCTGGCTGCGCACAGTAGCAGCACGGCGGTGAATTTACTTAAGCAGCCAGTGGGTGCAAAAAAAGGCATCCTGTTTCAGGGATGGAAATATACGTTGCTACTGGCAGCCCTGGTTTTGGGGATGCTCTGTCTGTCGCTTTTTCTTCGCGGCTATCAGTATCAGCAGGCTGCAGATCGGATGGAGATGCAATCTCAGGAATTGTACCGGCAGATCACGCAAAGTAAGCGAAAAGTGAGCAATCCTAAATTCCGGCTGATGCAAATAGTTAAGAATAACGAGCAAAAGCAGCAGCAGAGTGGCGTATTGCAGTTACTGAATGTCCTGGCAGTAGCCAGTAAGGTTGAGGCTGGGATTGTTATTCATTCGATCTGTTATGACGGCAATCAGGGTGCATTATTTATTGAGATCCCGCGTGAGAATGCAGAAAAGCTGAGTGCCAGTCTGGAAGCCCAGTCATTAGTCGTTCGCACAGCAAGGCCGGAGTTGAATGCGCATAAAGATCCCCAGACGGTGTGGCTGCAAATGGACAGGCAGAAATGAAAGAGAAAATAATCCAGCGATGGAAGGCTTATTCCAGCAGCGAAAAAGTCGCCTCGCTGGGAATGATAAGCGTGGTAATTGTGCTGATTATCACTTTTGGTATCGTTAGCCCCTTGAAAGAGTACGCTGACAGCGCTTATAAAAGGAGGGTTAAGGCTGAGGGGGATTTGCAGTGGATCGCTCAGCAAAAATCCCTTTTGCTTAAGCTAAGTGGAAGCCGCGCCGCAAATATAAGCCCGGGCACTTTATTAACACATATAGACCAAACTATGATGAGAAACGGCATAACGGCCGTAATGGATAATCACTCATCGCAGGAGGTTAAGGTGCAAATAGCGGCTATTCAGTTTAGCCACCTAATCAGCATTATTAATGAGTTACAGGAAGAATTTGGCATTGAGGTTCTCCAGCTAAATACAGTGGCGCAAAGTGATAAAAATGATGTCGTGAGCGTCACTGAGATGGTATTAAAACATGGCCAATGAGGGGGGCTTCAGAAAGTCAGCGCACCGTTAAAAGAAAGGACAGGTTAAATGGACTTATTCGCAGAAATTGCCCGGCACCTGCCGGTACTCTGGTGGGCAGGAGTGGCGACGGGCGGCCTCTGTGTCGGCAGCTTTTTAAACATGCTGATCTATCGTCTGCCGCTAATGATTTCCATCGCTGACCAGAGAGGCGAAGAAATAATAGCCACGCACGTTTTCACTACTCAGCTTAATGCGCGGCAGGAAAGGGCCGTATTTAACCTGTTAATACCGGCGTCACACTGTACTTCCTGTCGCACCCCACTGGGATGGAGGAATAATATTCCACTCGTAAGCTGGTTACTGATCAGGGGAAGAAGCCGCTGCTGCCATAAGCCCATCAGCATTGGCTATCCGCTGGTAGAATTAGCCACGATGGGTTTGACGCTGTTATGCGCCTGGCTGTTCCCTCCGGGCCTTGCGTTGGTTGGAGTACTGCTTTTCAGCTGGCTACTGCTTGCGCTGGCAGTGATCGACAGCAAGACCTGGCTGCTTCCGGATGTCTTAACCTTGTCCCTGCTATGGCTGGGGCTACTGTTTAATCTGAACGGTCAATTTGCACCCTTAGAGGATGCGGTTTTAGGCGCAACAGCCGGTTATGGTTTGCTGTGGTTGTTTAACGCAGTGACATCCTCTCTGATGAACAAAAATTGTATGGGAAACGGGGATTTCAAACTTACTGCCGCTCTCGCCGCGTGGAGTGGCTGGCAATGCCTGCCGCAGCTGCTGTTACTGGCGGCGGCATTGGGGATTGTCGCTATCTTGCTCTCGCGTTTGCTGTACAAAAAATCTCTCAGCTCGGCCATTCCTTTCGGGCCGGCTCTGGCCGTCGTGGGGTGGCTACAGATAATGGGAGGTTTAACTACGGGATAGCAGGTGAATTAATAAGGGACAGCGTATCGTAAACTTAAGGAAAAGAATAATGATCCATAAAAACTCTTTATTTAATGGCTGTGTGTCATTTTTAGTGTTGCTGACGTTGACGGGGTGCCAACAAAGCACCAAAAAGTTAAACATTACCTCAGTGGCCGAAATACCAGAAATCGAGCAGCAGGTCCAGCAGCTGTCCGCCATTATGGGGGGAGGATATTATCTGAAAGCAAAATGCCATCGCAGCGACCTGCCTTCAGGCGAGAAGATGTTGTCCCGCGTCCTTGAACTGGCTAAGCAGCGCAGCTGGCCGGTGGAGGCCACTGAATATCAGCAGCTGGCTGAAAAAAGTGAGCACATCTATCAGGCCCTGCTCACTGACGGCACCCCACCAGAGCAGCAGTGTCAATATTTCAATCAAAATATTAGCGGATATTTCCACGAGTAATACTGGCTACGGTGTGTCCTGGTTTTAATTAATATGCTTTTCCTATTTGTATTTTTAACTGAAAGGGAGAAATATTTCATCATCGAAAGAGCTGGCTTTGTTGAATAAATTTAACTTTTGGCCGTAGTCAGGATCAGAACACCATACTCCTGGTCCTGCAGCGATATTACGTGGCAAAACAAAAGTTCAAAATCACTCACAGGGCTACTACCTACAGCATGGCGCTCATCAATCGTGGCTCACTGTTATTCTGGCTCACTGACATTCTGGCTCACTGACATTCTGGCTCACTGACATTCTGGCTCACTGATATTCTGGTTCACTGACATTCTGGTTCGATGAGATGATCTCTCCCTGAACAACGTGACTGATGCAGAGGCATTCTCGGGTCTCATCCGTCAGACTCACAGGAAAATCAGGGCGCTTGCGCTGAAGGGGCTTATGACACAAAACTGTGCCATAACGAGCCCAGACGGCGCTTTTATCTGAATCCGATTTATTTAACAAAGCCACCCCATCCGATAACACCAGCAGTGAAAGCTGGAAACCACCCCGCGACATCATGCCGATCGGGATCCTCTGAACGCTAAAAAGATCTTGTCATCAACGAGCATAACGTTCATAATCCCCTCCATTCCGAAACAGGGAATAGAGAGATTGTTTAAAATCAAAGAGTTAGCGAAGGTTTGCTGATTTTTCCACGAATAATCTCTTTCAAAATCCAGATCGTATGCGGGAATAGCTCAGTTGGTAGAGCACGACCTTGCCAAGGTCGGGGTCGCGAGTTCGAGTCTCGTTTCCCGCTCCAAAAAAATGATGAAAAGCCTGACAGACAGATGATTTATCCACAGCGGTAATTCAGCTGCGCATCGCTTTTTTTGCCATTCATAAATACGTCATTCACAGAGTTATCCACAAGTTAGCCGCCACCCTGTAAGGGTTCTCGAATATGCAGTTTTTTTACATTTGTCGATAACTCCATGAATTAATTAGTATAAATAATATTTCAATTTGTTATCGGGATCCCTTGTGCTTTCTGTGACAGTTGAATGACAAAGACTTTTTATTTTTACTCACAGCTTGTGGAAAACTGTTCCGATACCCTACGCGACACCTTCTCTGTCAGGCACCATATGGTAATCCTTTCTCAATCGACCTGAGCAGCCGCTTATGACGTGCCGCGGTGATATCGACAGCATTTTGCTTCCTGCCTTCTTACTGACGCTCTGTCGCCCACTCAATATGCTCATCCAGCATCGCGTTCTCGCTCCATCTGGCGACGACCGCGTCGAGATTCTCCTGCGCCCGCGGATCAACTCTCCAGGCTTTTTCAGTCGATTGCGCAATACTTTGTGATAATCACGGCCAGGCGCATAGCGGCTGACGTAGCCAGGCTGGGGGTTTTTTAGCGTAGAGGCGAAGGCGGCCTTCGCCGGAAGATAATTCATTCGTACGCTGCTCACCCTCAGGGTGCCGGAAAGGAGTTCGTGAGCGCGCGTGTATCATGCCGTGGCGTGTCATCCAGCCCGTCTCGCCGTGATACTGTTTGTCCAGCCAGAGGCCTGGAGGCGAGGTTCTTCCAGACTTAAATCGGTATCGCAAATGCCGACCTGTTGAAAACCGCGGGCCAGCCCCCAGTGTTTGATATCCCGGGCGAGTTGAATAAGATCAAGAGGATGTGACATGAGTAACCTGAACCAGCAAGAGAACACCGCCAGTTTACCCTATTCCGTCTGGCCTGTAGAGGCGCTATCCCGCCTTGAGCAGCAGGGGGCGGATGCGCTTGGCGTTACGCTGTTTGAACTGATGCAGCGTGCGGGAGAGGCCGCCTTTGCTAAAATTCGCAGCCTGTGGCCCGCTGAACAACATTATGTCATTCTCTGTGGCCACGGCAACAACGGTGGCGATGGCTACATCATCGCCCGGCTGGCGCAGTCAGTGGGATTAACGGTCACGCTGATCGCCTGCGACGGCAGTAAACCGTTACCGGAGGAAGCCGGACAGGCGCGCGAGGCCTGGCTGGCGGCGGGCGGCATTGTTCACGATCCTGCGATAGCCTGGCCTGAGAACGTCGGGGTGATTGTCGATGCGCTCCTGGGCACCGGTGGTAACCGTGCCCCTAAAGCGCCCTATGATGCGCTGATCAAAAAAGCCAATGCCCACCCGGCGCCGGTATTGGCCGTCGATGTGCCGTCCGGTCTGGTTGCTGCTACGGGGACGGTTCCCGGTGACGTTATCGTCGCAACACACACGCTGACGTTTATTGCATTAAAGCCCGGCCTGCTGACCGGGAAGGCACGTGACGTGGTTGGCACGCTGCATTTCCACGCGCTGAGCCTTGATCCCTGGCTCAGCCAGCAGACGGCACCCATTTCGCGCTATGACGCCAGTGCACTGTCCCGCTGGCTGAAACCGAGGCGCCCGACATCGCACAAGGGCGACCACGGCAAGCTGGTGATTATTGGTGGCGATCGCGGCACGGCGGGTGCCATCCGCATGACTGGCGAGGCCGCCTTACGTGCAGGTGCCGGCCTGGTGCGAGTGCTTACTCACAAAGATAATGTGTCACCCATACTGACCGCACGTCCCGAGCTGATGGTGCATGAGCTTAGCAACAAGAGCATTGACGACGCGTTGGAATGGGCCGATGTCATTGTGATTGGGCCGGGTCTCGGGCAGGGCGAGTGGGGTAAAAATGCGCTGAAAAAGGTAGAAAACTCTCAGAAACCTATGCTTTGGGATGCGGATGCGCTTAACCTGCTGGCAATCAGTCCGGATAAACGTCAAAATCGGATCATTACACCTCATCCCGGCGAGGCGGCGCGCCTGCTGAATGTTAAGACCGGCGAAATTGAAAGTGACCGCTTACATTCCGCGACACGTCTGGCAAAACGCTACGGTGGCGTGGTGGTACTGAAAGGTGCCGGTACGCTTATCGCCAGTGAAAAAGGCGAAATGGCGATTGCCGATGTAGGCAATGCGGGGATGGCAAGTGGCGGTATGGGTGACGTATTGTCGGGTATTATTGGCGGTTTGTCAGGACAGATGCTCTCACCGTTTGAAGCGGCCTGTGCAGGATGCGTGGCGCACGGCGCAGCTGCTGAAGCCGTATCCAGACGTTATGGCACGCGGGGAATGTTAGCGACCGATCTGTTTTCCGAGCTTTATCTGTTTGTTAATCCTGAGATGTTGAATAAATAAGAATGAAGACCTGTGTAATCACATTGCCCGATGAGGCAGCTACTCTCGCCCTTGGCGCCAGCATGGCCCGATTCTGCACGGCAGCGGCCACCCTCTATCTGTATGGCGATCTCGGCGCGGGTAAAACAACCTTTAGCCGCGGTTTTCTCCAGGCGCTGGGGCATCAGGGCAATGTGAAAAGCCCAACCTACACCCTTGTCGAACCTTACATTTTGCCTGCCCGCCGGGTGTACCACTTCGATCTCTATCGCCTTGCCGACCCGGAAGAGCTGGAGTTTATGGGCATCCGTGACTACTTTACCGGCGACAGCCTCTGCCTGGTCGAATGGCCGCAGCAGGGCGCTGGCGTCCTTCCCACGCCGGATATTGAACTTCATCTCCGTTATCAGGGTGAGGCGCGTGAGGCCGAAATTACCGCCTGTTCCGCAACGGGTGATGAAATTGTGCGGCTGCTTGCCGTAGAGAAGGGCTGTAAATGATGTTGCGCATGAAGATGGGTCTGATAATGGCCCTGTTATTCAGTACGTTCTCCACCCTGGCTGCGAATTTGTCGGATATCAACGTCTCTAATGGCAGCAGCAAGGCGACGGTGACGCTCAATTTTAGCGGGCAGCCGACCTATGCTTTTTTTCCGCTGCACAATCCTGACAGGGTGGTGCTGGATATCCGTCAGAGCGGCGTGATCAAGGGACTGCCCCTGACTTTTAACGGCGAAAATATTGTTAAGCGCATTCGCTCCAGCAAGCCGATAGACGGTCAGAGTATCCGGCTGGTGTTTGAGCTGAATCAGAAGGGCAAAACCCGCGCCATAACCCAGCGTAGCGGCAGCAGCTACAACGTAATATTTACCATTTCTGGTACGCAGCAGGCGGCATCAGCCGGTCAGCAGGCTGGGATAAGTCGCGCATCGCGCACCACCTCCCCGAGCCGGGCGACCGCCGCTGAAAATCCGTTTAAGTCGAAGCCTGTTACCGTCGTCAGCAGCAGTAATAACGTCCTGCGGCCCGGCGCAAGTACTACCGCGACCAACGACGCGGTGATTGTGGCCATTGACGCCGGGCACGGCGGGCAGGATCCTGGTGCCATTGGCGCAGGCGGGTTAAAAGAGAAAAATGTCACCATTGCTATCGCCCGTAAGCTGAAAGTCCTGCTGAATGAGGACCGGATGTTCAAAGGCGTGATGACCCGCGATGGCGACTACTTTATTTCGGTGATGGGCCGCTCCGACGTGGCGCGCAAGCAAAATGCGAATGTGCTGGTGTCGATCCACGCCGACGCGGCACCGAATCGCAGCGCTTCCGGGGCTTCCGTCTGGGTGCTGTCTAACCGCCGTGCCAATAGTGAGATGGCGGGTTGGCTGGAACAGCATGAGAAGCAGTCAGAGCTGTTGGGCGGCGCAGGCGATCTGCTGGCGAACAGCCAGGCCGATCCCTATCTGAGCCAGGCAGTGCTGGATTTGCAGTTCGGTCACTCCCAGCGCGTGGGTTATGACGTGGCGGTAAAAGTGATCGCTCAGCTACAGCGCGTGGGCTCGCTGCACAAGCGACGTCCTGAACATGCGAGCCTGGGCGTACTGCGGTCGCCGGATATTCCGTCCCTGCTGGTGGAAACCGGCTTTATCAGTAATCCTTCGGAGGAGCGACTGCTTGGCAGTAGCGCATACCAGCAGAAGATTGCCGAGTCGATTTATAAAGGACTCCGCAACTACTTCCTGGCGCACCCGCTACAATCGGTCCCAAAGGAGGAAAACCGACCGCTGCAGTCCGCAGCGGCGGTTAACGTCCAACCGATACCTGCTCCGGTAAATACGCAGTATTCTGGGCCAACCCAGCGGCATGTGGTAAAACGGGGCGAGACGCTTTCCGGCATCGCTGCGCAGTATGGCGTGAGCATGGCGACGCTGCGCACCCTCAATACGCTGAAAAGAGACGTGGTATGGGTTGGGCAACGCCTTAAGGTTCCGGCGGGCAGTCAGCTTACCCGCGCTGCCAGGCCGAAGAGGGTGATGCGCCACAAGGTGGTCCGCGGCGACTCACTGACCGCCATCGCCGCTCGCTACGGCGTCAGCCCGGGCACCATCATGCAGGCCAATAAAATGAAGTCGCAGAATGTGATGCTGGGTCAGACGCTCACAATCCCGACCTCGTAATTAACCAAGGAACGTTTATGCCCATTCAGGTGTTGCCTCCCCAACTCGCTAACCAGATTGCGGCCGGTGAAGTGGTGGAGCGTCCGGCGTCGGTGGTCAAAGAACTGGTTGAAAATAGCCTGGATGCGGGTGCCACGCGCATTGATGTCGAGATCGATCGGGGCGGCGCAAAGCTGATCCGTATCCGTGATAACGGCAGCGGCATTGGCAAGGATGAGCTGGCGATGGCGCTTGCCCGCCATGCCACCAGCAAAATTACTTCGCTCGACGACCTTGAGGCGATCGTCAGCCTCGGTTTTCGCGGCGAGGCGCTGGCCAGCATCAGCTCGGTTTCACGTCTGACGCTGACGTCGCGGACGGAAACACAAACCGAAGCCTGGCAGGCCTACGCGGAAGGGCGTGAGATGGCGGTGACGCTGAAACCGGCGGCGCATCCGGTTGGCACAACGCTGGAAGTGCTCGATCTCTTCTACAACACGCCCGCCAGGCGTAAATTTATGCGCACCGAGAAAACGGAATTTAACCACATTGATGAAATCATTCGGCGTATTGCGCTGGCGAGATTCGATGTGGCCTTCTCGCTGACGCACAACGGCAAGCTGATGCGGCAGTATCGTGCCGTGAGCGGTAGTGGCCAGCAGGAGCGACGGCTTGGCTCGATCTGCGGCCTTCCCTTCCTGAACCATGCGCTGGCGATAGCGTGGCAGCACGGCGATCTTAGCCTGCGCGGCTGGGTGGCCGATCCCGCCGGTTCGCGCACCCTGACCGACCTTCAATACTGCTATGTGAACGGGCGAATGATGCGCGATCGGCTGATCAACCACGCGATCCGTCAGGCCTATCAGGATAAGCTTGGGGACGATCATCAACCCGCTTATGTTCTATATCTGGAAATCGATCCGCATCAGGTCGATGTTAACGTGCATCCTGCCAAGCATGAGGTGCGTTTCCACCAGTCCCGCCTGGTACATGATTTTATCTATCAGGGCGTCGTGAGCGTCCTGCAGGAGAGTGCGCAGCCCGTGCTGCCGGGTGAGGGAAGCGACTCCCCGGCGCGCTGGCAGCCTGAAAATCGGCAGGCTGCGGGCGGTAACCACTTCTCTACGCCTGCGGCGACGGTATCAGCGGGTGATCATCGCGCCCCTCTACCTGCCGCGGCTAAATCTGTGAGCGGGTCGTCTGATTCATCACGGACTCACCAGACGCGTACGGCAGGCGACTCCTCTGGTTCGTCGCAGCGCGGTGCGACACATTCAGCGGGCGACACCTCTGGTTCGTCACAGGGCGGTGCGACACATTCAGCGGGCGACTCCTCTGGTTCGTCGAAGAGTGGCACAGCACGTCCGGTAAGTGCTGGCGCCACGCCTCCCGGCTGGCAGCGACAGGATCCGCTCTACCAGAAAAAAGAGGGGGCGGTTTACCAGCAGCTATTAAATGTTTCGGGCACCTCCCGCAATAATGAACAGACTCCGCCGCCAGAAATTCAGGCCGCTTCGCCGCTTGGTGGCCACAGCCAGAGCTTTGGCCGCGTACTGACCATTATCGGGGAGGATTGTGCGCTGGTTGAGGGGCACAACCAGCTGGCGCTGATCCTGCTGCCGGTGGCGGAGCGCTGGCTAAAACAGGCCCAGCTTGAACCCGGTGACGAGGGGCTTCGGCCGCAGCCGCTGCTTATCCCCCTCAGGATGAAAATCGACCGGCCTGAGCGAGATGCCCATGCCCGCTACGTCAGCCTTCTGAATAAGATGGGGATTGACCTGCAAGCTGACGGGCACCACATCCAGCTACGCGCGGTGCCTTTACCATTGCGCCAACAAAATTTACAAATCTTGATTCCAGAACTGTTAGGCTATCTGGCCCGGCAGCAGGATGTCAGCACGACGCAAATGGCGCACTGGTTAGCGCGTCATGCGGTTGCTGAACACCCGCACTGGAATCACTCGCAGGCGATTGCACTGCTGGCCGATCTCGAACGATTATGCCCGCAGCTGATTAAATCACCACCTTCTGGATTATTGCAGCACATCGATATTGAACAGGCGATGAACGCCCTGAAGCATGAGTGAAACTTCCAAGGCTGGCCGGCCAAAGGCACTATTTTTGATGGGCCCGACCGCATCCGGTAAGACGGCGCTGGCAATTGCACTACGCCAGCATCTGCCGGTTGAGTTGATTAGCGTAGATTCTGCCCTGATTTATCGCGGTATGGACATTGGCACCGCCAAGCCCTCCGCAGAGGAACAGCGTCTTGCTCCCCATCGTTTACTGGACATCCGCGATCCGGCAGAAGCCTATTCGGCAGCCGAGTTCCGTCGCGATGCGCTGGCTGAGATGGCTGAGATCACGCGGAGCGGTCGAATTCCGTTGCTTGTTGGTGGCACCATGCTCTATTACAAGGCGTTACTGGAAGGATTATCGCCGTTGCCCCCGGCCGATCCTGAGGTGCGCCAGCGTATTGAGCAGAAGGCGAGTGAGAGTGGATGGGATGCACTTCACCGCCAGTTATGTGAAATAGATCCCGTTGCTGCAAATCGTATTCATCCGAATGATCCCCAGAGACTCTCGCGAGCACTGGAAGTTTTTTTTATTTCGGGTAAAACTTTAACAGAACTGACTAAAATCTCAGGTGACGCCCTGCCTTATGACGTTGTTCAGTTTGCGATAGCCCCTCAGGCACGTGAACTGATTCACCAGCGTATTGAGCTGCGTTTCCGACAGATGTTAGCGTCAGGATTTGAAGCGGAGGCTCGGGCGCTTTTTGCACGAGGTGATTTGCATACGGATATGCCTTCCATTCGTTGTGTCGGGTATCGCCAGATGTGGTCATTTCTCACGGGCGAGATCGATTACGATGACATGGTTTATCGGGGAATTTGCGCGACCCGTCAGTTGGCTAAGCGCCAGATGACCTGGCTTCGCGGCTGGAAAGACGTCCACTGGCTGGATAGCGAACATCCTGAAGCCGCGCGGGTGAAAGTGTTACAGGTTCTTGGTGCGAAGCATGGGTGATTGTGTACAATTGGTACGTTATCTTGCGCAAATTTTTACGCAGTATTTCAGAACCGCGAGGTTCTTAAGTAGCAAACAACAAGCATATAAGGAAAAGATAGAATGGCTAAGGGGCAATCATTGCAAGATCCGTTCTTGAACGCACTGCGTCGCGAACGTGTTCCGGTTTCGATTTATTTGGTTAATGGTATCAAACTTCAGGGTCAGATCGAGTCGTTTGATCAATTTGTAATTTTATTGAAAAACACGGTAAGCCAGATGGTGTATAAGCACGCTATCTCCACCGTTGTTCCGTCCCGTCCGGTCTCCCACCACAACAATAACGCGGGTGGCGGAAGCAGCAACTATCACCACAGTGGCAGCACTCAGGGGGCTTCAGCTCAGCCTCAGCAAGACGGTGACGACGCAGAGTAATCACAGGTCTTATATGTCTTATATAACGGGGAGGCGTTCCTCAGGTTCCCCGTTTAGGTAGGATAATGCCAGCCTGATTTGCCCGGGCAGATTAAGCCTGGGCCAAATTACGCAAATAAACGCCGTTTTCAACCGAAAACGCGCACTGTAAATCTGATTTTAACGCTGTATGGCCATTGCGTAACAGGTTTCACAAGGTTCTGAGAGGTTTCAAGTTTGTTTGACCGTTATGATGCCGGTGAGCAGGCCGTACTGGTGCACATCTATTTCTCCCAAGACAGAGATATGGAAGATCTGCAGGAGTTTGAAACTCTTGTGTCTTCTGCGGGTGTTGAAGCCCTGCGAGTCGTAACCGGTAGCCGAAAAGCGCCACATCCTAAATATTTTGTTGGCGAAGGTAAGGCCGTTGAAATTGCTGAAGCGGTAAAATCCAGCGGTGCCTCAGTGGTGCTGTTTGATCACGCCCTTAGCCCGGCTCAGGAGCGTAATCTGGAAGCCCTGTGCCAGTGCCGGGTTCTTGACCGCACGGGCCTGATCCTTGACATTTTTGCCCAGCGCGCACGTACCCATGAAGGTAAATTGCAGGTGGAGCTGGCTCAGCTTCGCCATCTCGCCACGCGTCTGGTACGCGGCTGGACTCACCTTGAACGCCAGAAAGGCGGTATTGGCCTGCGGGGGCCGGGTGAAACCCAGCTGGAAACGGACCGCCGTCTGCTGCGCAATCGTATTACGCTGATCCTTTCCCGACTGGAAAAAGTTGAAAAGCAGCGAGAGCAGGGCAGACAGGCTCGCAACAAGGCCGACGTTCCAACGGTTTCGCTGGTGGGTTATACCAACGCCGGTAAATCGACGCTGTTTAACTGTATTACCTCCGCAGAGGTGTATGTTGCAAACCAGCTGTTTGCGACCCTGGATCCCACGCTACGTCGCGTCGACGTGGCGGATGTAGGAGAAGTGGTGCTGGCGGATACGGTTGGATTTATCCGCCATCTGCCCCATGACCTGGTGGCCGCGTTTAAAGCCACGCTACAGGAAACCCGCGAGGCAACGCTGCTGCTGCACGTCATTGACGCCAGCGATGCGCGCGTGGATGAAAATATTGAGGCGGTGAATGAGGTTCTGGAAGAGATCGAATCTGATGATATTCCCGCCCTGTTAGTGATGAATAAAATCGATATGCTGGAGGAGTTTGTTCCGCGAATCGATCGTAATGAAGAAAATCTGCCGATCCGCGTCTGGCTTTCTGCCCAAACGGGCAAAGGGATCCCGCTCCTGTTTCAGGCGCTGACTGAACGTCTGGCAGGCGAGATTGCGCAGTATGATTTACGTCTGCCGCCGGGAACGGGACGGTTGCGTAGCCGTTTTTATCAGCTCCAGGCGATAGAAAAAGAGTGGAACGAAGACGATGGCAGCGTAGGTTTGCAGGTACGCATGCCCATTGTTGACTGGCGTCGGCTGTGCAAGCAGGAGCCGGCACTGGTGGATTACATTGTTTGACTGATTTTGCCTGACACGCGTATCCCGGCCTGGGATACCACCGCACACACAATTAATGGAGTATAAACATGGCGTGGAATCAGCCCGGGAATAACGGACAGGACCGCGACCCGTGGGGAAGCAGCAATAATCAAGGCGGCAACTCTGGGGGAAATAAGGGAGGGCGCGATAAGGGGCCTCCTGATTTGGATGATATTTTTCGCAAGCTGAGCAAAAAGCTTGGTGGATTTGGCGGTGGTAAAAACGATAACAGCGGTAGCCAGAATGCGCCAGGACGCGGTGGCCGGCTGGTCGGTATCGTGGTTGTGGCCGCGGTAGTTATCTGGGCGGGTAGCGGTTTCTATACCATCAAAGAGGCGGAACGAGGTGTGGTAACGCGCTTTGGTAAATTTAGCCATCTGGTTGAACCCGGCCTGAACTGGAAGCCCACTTTTGTTGATCAGGTGCGTGCAGTAAACGTTGAGGCCGTGCGCGAGCTGGCTGCGTCAGGCACCATGCTGACCTCTGACGAAAACGTCGTACGGGTTGAGATGAACGTGCAGTACCGCATCACCAATCCGGAGCGCTATCTGTTTGCCGTCACCAGCGCCGACGACAGCCTGCGTCAGGCCACGGACAGCGCGCTGCGCGGCGTGATTGGCCGCTCGACGATGGATCGCATCCTGACCGAAGGTCGTACCGTGGTGCGTAGCGAAACGCAGCGCGAGCTGGAAGAGACCATCCGTCCTTACGATATGGGTATTACGCTGCTGGACGTCAACTTCCAGGCTGCCCGTCCGCCTGAAGAAGTGAAAGCCGCGTTTGATGATGCCATTGCCGCGCGTGAAAACCGCGAGCAGTACGTCCGTGAAGCCGAAGCCTATGCGAATGAGGTACAACCGCGCGCTAATGGCCAGGCTCAGCGTATTCTCGAAGAGGCCCGCGCTTATAAAACGCGCACCGTGCTTGAAGCTCAGGGGGAAGTTGCCCGCTTTGCAAAAATTCTGCCTGAATATAAAGCTGCCCCGCAGATTACCCGCGAGCGTCTCTATATTGAAACCATGGAACGTGTACTGAGCCATACCCGCAAGGTGCTGGTTAACGATAAAGGCAATAACCTGATGGTGCTGCCGCTGGACCAGCTGATGCGGGGTCAGGGCGGTTCGCCCTCCAATGCAACCCAGGACAGCAGCAGCAACAGCCTGCTTCGTCTGCCACCGGCTTCAGGCAGCAGCAATGAACGCGCCAGTAGCAGTTCGTCGTTCAGCCCGGACGACATCATGGATCAGCGTCGGGTCAACGCCCAGCGCAACGATACCCAGCGCGAAGGGAGAGAATAAGCGATGCGTAAGCCATTAATCGTAGTGTTGATTGTTGTGCTGGTGGTGCTGTACGCGTCACTGTTTGTAGTACAGGAGGGGCAGCGCGGTATCGTGATGCGCTTTGGTAAAGTACTGCGCGACAGCGAGAATAAGCCGCTGGTCTATGCGCCAGGCCTTCATTTTAAGATCCCATTCCTGGAATCGGTAAAGTCGCTTGATGCGCGTATTCAGACCATGGATAACCAGGCCGATCGCTTTGTTACGAAAGAGAAGAAAGATCTGATCGTCGACTCCTACATCAAGTGGCGCATCAGCGATTTCAGCCGGTACTACCTGGCAACAGGCGGCGGTGATATCTCTCAGGCCGAAGTGCTGCTGAAGCGCAAGTTCAGTGACCGTCTGCGTTCCGAAATGGGGCGTCTGGACGTGAAGGATATCGTTACTGACTCCCGTGGGCGTTTGACCACGGACGTGCGGGAAGCACTGAATACCGGTACGGCAGGGCAGGATGATGAAATTGCCACGCCTGCTGCAGACGACGCCATCGCATCTGCGGCGGCCCGCGTTGAGCGTGAAACCACCAGTAAAGAGCCGGCGGTCAATCCGAACAGCATGGCCGCACTGGGCATTCAGGTAGTCGACGTGCGCATTAAGCAGATCAATCTGCCAACGGAAGTGTCTGATGCGATCTACAACCGTATGCGCGCAGAGCGTGAAGCCGTCGCCCGTAGCCAGCGTTCGCAAGGGCAGGAAGAGGCTGAGAAGCTGCGTGCCGGTGCGGATTATGAAGTGACCCGCACGCTGGCAGAAGCACAGCGTACCGCGCTGATGACGCGTGGTGAAGGGGATGCGGATGCAGCTAAGCTGTTCGCCGATGCGTTCAGCCAGGATCCGGATTTCTACGCTTTCATTCGTAGCCTGCGGGCATACGATAACAGCTTCAAGAGTAACCAGGATATTATGGTGCTCAGCCCGGACAGCGATTTCTTCCGCTTTATGAAGTCGCCTTCTACCGCCACACGCTAAGAATCTGTTATAAAACTGGGGCCGGATTATCCGGCCCTTTTTTTTTGTCTTATGCGGGTGTGATAATGAACTCAACCATTTGGATGGCGCTGGCTCTGGTGCTGGTTTTAGAAGGCTTAGGGCCCGTACTGCTGCCGCGTATCTGGCGTCGAATGATTTTATCAATGGCGAATCTTCCTGACCAGCTGCTGCGCCGTTTTGGCGGTGGGCTGGTGGTGGCAGGCGCGGTTATCTACTATATGGTGAGCATTCATAATGGTGGTCAGGGCTGACCTGCTGTGGCAAGGGAGTGCCCAACCTCCGCTCTCGCGTCTTCTCAACCTTCGGGATCCCCGCCTGGCATTTTCCTTTACGCTGCACCGCTGATTTAGGGCAAAAAAGTACGCAATCGTATGCTAAAAGAGCTGAAAGACGGGTTTTACGATGGTAGAATCCATTTTTAAGCAATCGGTGATTTTGAGAAATGGGTAAGAACGTCGTCGTACTGGGCACCCAATGGGGTGACGAAGGTAAAGGTAAGATTGTTGACCTCCTGACCGAACGTGCAAAATACGTTGTACGCTATCAGGGCGGCCATAACGCTGGCCATACGCTAGTCATCAACGGTGAGAAAACCGTCCTCCACTTAATCCCTTCTGGTATTCTCCGCGAAAACGTTACCAGCATCATCGGCAACGGTGTGGTGCTGTCTCCGGCTGCGCTGATGAAAGAGATGAAAGGGCTGGAGGATCGCGGCTTCCCGGTACGTGAACGTCTGTTTATTTCTGAAGCCTGTCCGCTGATCCTCGAGTATCACGTTGCGCTGGATGTGGCGCGTGAGAAAGCGCGCGGTGCTAAAGCCATCGGCACGACAGGGCGCGGTATTGGTCCAGCCTACGAAGACAAAGTCGCACGTCGTGGCCTGCGCGTCGGCGATCTGTTTAATAAAGAAACCTTCGCTGCCAAGCTCAAAGAAGTGATGGAGTATCACAACTTCCAGCTGGTGAACTACTACAAAGAAGAAGCCGTTGACTACGACAAAGTGCTGAGCGATGTAATGGCGATTGCCGACATCCTGACGGGCATGGTGGTTGACGTTTCTGAACTGCTGGACGGCGCGCGTAAGCGTGGCGATCTGATCATGTTCGAAGGCGCGCAGGGCACCCTGCTGGATATCGATCACGGCACCTATCCGTACGTGACTTCTTCAAACACCACCGCAGGCGGCGTGGCGACCGGCTCAGGCATTGGCCCGCGCTACGTGGACTACGTGCTGGGCATTGTTAAAGCTTACTCTACGCGCGTGGGAGCGGGTCCATTCCCGACCGAGCTTTTCGATGAAACCGGCGAATTCCTGTGTACTAAAGGCAACGAGTTTGGTGCCACTACCGGTCGCCGCCGTCGTACTGGCTGGCTGGACGTGGTCGCCGTGCGTCGTGCCGTGCAGATAAACTCGCTTTCTGGTTTCTGCATGACCAAGCTGGACGTGCTGGATGGCCTGAAAGAAGTCAAAATTTGCGTGGCCTATCGCATGCCAGACGGCCGTGAAATGACCACCACGCCGCTGGCCGCTGAGGGCTGGGACGGTATTGAACCCATTTATGAAAGCCTGCCTGGCTGGAGTGAAAACACCTTTGGGGTTAAAACGCTGGAAGGCCTGCCGCAGGCAGCGCGTGACTACATCAAGCGGGTGGAAGAACTCACCGGCGTACCGGTAGATATCATCTCTACCGGCCCGGATCGCAGTGAGACAATGATTCTGCGCGATCCTTTTGACGCATAAGCCGTCTCAGGCCGGGGTTTCCCGGCCTTTGTCCTTCCGTGTCATGCCCTGCCAGGTTTTCTCTTGCCACCGCGCTTAAATAAAATGGCCCTAAGTGTAAAGGGTGGTTTATCATCATTTACAATACACTCATTTATGAGCGGAATACGGTAGCGCTCCGGACCTGTTGCCCGAAAAAGAGCCTGTACCCTGGGGGCCAGCGCTCAGCTACATTACCCCCACGTCAGCCGCTGGCCGACCGGGTTGATCATAACCGTCCGCTCTACCCATTATTGTGCCGTGAACGATCTTCACGCTGCAATGAATGACAACGGAGGAACCGCAATGTCAAAAGATCCATTTAAGGAACGGGAAGCAGAGAAATACGAAAACCCCATTCCCAGCCGCGAATTTATCCTTGCCCATCTTGATAAACGCGAAAAACCGGCCAGCCGTGAAGAGCTGGCCGATGAACTTTCTATTACAGGCGAAGAGCAGACAGAAGCGCTGCGCCGCCGCCTGCGCGCCATGGAGCGTGACGGTCAGTTAGTATTCACTCGCCGCCAGTGCTATGCGCTGCCTGAGCGTCTGGATCTGCTGCGCGGTAAAGTTATCGGCCACCGCGATGGCTTTGGCTTCCTGCGCATTGAAGGCAGCAAAGACGATCTCTACCTCTCTGCCGATCAGATGAAAATGTGCATGCACGGTGATGTGATCCTCGCGCAGGCGATGGGCGCAGACCGCAAAGGCCGTCGGGAAGCACGCGTGGTACGCGTACTTGAGCCGCGCAACAATCAGATCGTTGGCCGCTACTTTACCGAAGCCGGGGTCGGCTTTGTGGTGCCGGATGACAGCCGCCTGAGTTTTGATATCCTGATCCCCGCCGAAGAGCTAATGGGCGCGCGTATGGGCTTTGTGGTGGTCGTGGAGCTAATGCAGCGCCCAACCCGCCGCAGCAAGGCCGTAGGTAAGGTTGTCGAAGTGCTCGGCGATAACATGGGCACCGGTATGGCCGTGGAAATGGCGCTGCGTACCCATGATATTCCCCATAGCTGGTCGCCCGAGCTTGAACGACAGATCGCTAAACTGAAAGAAGAAGTGCCGGAAGAGGCGAAAGCAGGCCGTGTGGATCTGCGCGATCTGCCGCTGGTTACCATTGATGGTGAAGACGCCCGCGACTTTGATGATGCCGTATTCTGTGAAAGAAAACGCGGCGGCGGCTGGCGGCTGTGGGTAGCCATCGCCGACGTCAGCTACTACGTGCGTCCCGGTACGCCGCTCGACGACGAAGCGGTTAACCGTGGTACCTCGGTTTACTTCCCGTCGCAGGTTGTTCCCATGCTGCCGGAAGTGCTGTCCAACGGACTCTGTTCGCTTAACCCGCAGGTCGATCGCCTGTGTATGGTTTGCGAGATGACCATTTCCGCTACCGGTAAGCTGACCGGTTATAAGCACTATGAAGCGGTAATGAACTCCTGGGCGCGTCTGACCTATAACAAGGTCTGGAATATCCTTCAGGGCGACCAGGAGCTGCGCGAGCAGTATCAGCCGCTGGTTAAGGATCTGGAAGAGCTGCACCGCATGTATCTGGTGCTTGAGAAATCCCGCGAGCAGCGCGGCGGCATTTCATTCGAGACGGACGAAGCCAAATTTGTTTTCAACGCCGATCGCCGTATTGAGCGCGTTGAGCAGGTATCGCGCAATGATGCGCACAAGCTGATCGAAGAGTGCATGATCCTGGCGAATATCGCCTCCGCGCGCTATGTCGAAAAAAACAACGAGCCGGCGCTATTCCGCGATCACGACCGGCCAGGCGAAGAGAACATTAAAAGTTTCCGGTCGGTGCTGAACGAGCTGGGTCTGACGCTTGGTGGCGGCAATAAGCCTCATCCGCTGGACTATGCCGAACTGTTGACGCAAATTGCCAGCCGTCCCGATCACGAAATGCTGCAAACCATGCTGCTACGCTCGATGAAACAGGCGGTATACGATCCGGAAAACCGGGGTCACTTTGGGCTGGCGCTGGCGTCCTACGCGCACTTTACCTCGCCTATCCGTCGCTATCCCGACCTGCTGCTGCACCGCGCCATTAAGTATCTGGTGGCGAAAGAGAACGGCACGCTGCAGGGCAACACCACGCCGACGGGCGGCTACCATTACGAGCTTCAGCAGATGTTGCAGCTGGGCCAGCACTGTTCGATGGCGGAGCGCCGGGCCGATGAAGCGACGCGGGACGTTGCCGACTGGCTGAAGTGTGACTTTATGCAGGATCAGGTCGGCGAAACCTTCAGCGGCGTGATTTCCAGCGTCACGGGCTTCGGCTTCTTTGTGCGTCTGACCGATCTGTTTATTGACGGGCTGGTGCATGTCTCCTCGCTGGATAACGACTACTATCGCTTTGATGCTGTTGGTCAGCGTATGGTTGGCGAGTCCGGCGGCAAATCGTATCGTCTGGGTGATACGGTAGAAGTGCGCGTGGATGCGGTGCACATGGAGGAGCGTAAAATCGACTTCGCGCTGATCTCGAGCCAGCGTAAACCGCGCGGCGAAGGCAAAACTGAGCGCGACCGCGCAAAGAAAAGTCCTTCGCAGAATAGCGGCAAGCGTCGTCGCGAGCAGAGCAAGCGTAAAAACTTTGAGCCAGACAGCGCATTTCGCGCTGCGAAGCCCAAAGAAACCAGCGTTGACGACGGTGCCAGCAAAGAGAAAAAAGCCAAAAAACCGTCGGATAAAACCCGCAGGATCTCCGCTGCGACCCGTGCCAAACGCGCCGCTAAGAAAAAACCTGATACCACGGCGTGAGCCCGTCCGGTGCTGAGGGCGGTAAGCTGCCGCCCGCGGCATTAAAAATTCCATATTGAGTAGCCGATTAATGAGTGAAATTGTTTTTGGTATCCACGCCGTGCAGGCGCTGCTGGACAGCGATCCG
The DNA here is from genome assembly GCF_047918655.1 of Erwinia sp. PPS120. Classification (GTDB taxonomy): domain Bacteria; phylum Pseudomonadota; class Gammaproteobacteria; order Enterobacterales; family Enterobacteriaceae; genus Erwinia; species Erwinia tasmaniensis_A. Next base: position 222,655 of record NZ_JBLREF010000014.1, read on the forward strand.
CAGCGCTTTCAGGAAGTCTTTATTCTCAAGGGGCGCGACGATCGCCGTCTGCAGCCGCTGATTCAGGGCCTGGAAGCGCAGGGGATTGTTATACAGGTTGCAAACCGCCAGTGGCTGGACAGCCAGGTGGAGGGCGGTGTGCATCAGGGTATTGTTGCGCGGGTTAAGCCGGGTCGTCAGTATCAGGAAAATGATATTCCCGCGCTGCTGGAAAAGCTGGATTCTCCTTTCCTGCTGATCCTTGATGGCGTTACCGATCCGCATAACCTCGGCGCCTGTCTGCGCAGCGCCGATGCGGCAGGTGTACATGCGGTTATTGTTCCCCGCGACCGTTCAGCGCAGCTGAATGCCACGGCGAAAAAAGTGGCCAGCGGCGCGGCGGAGCATGTTCCCCTGATCCGCGTGACCAACCTGGCGCGTACCATGCGTATGCTGCAGGAGGCGAACGTCTGGATTGTTGGTACCGCAGGCGAAGCCGATCACGACCTGTTTCAGAGCAAAATGACCGGCCCGATGGCGCTGGTAATGGGTGCGGAAGGCGAAGGTATGCGCCGTCTGACCCGCGAGCACTGTGATGAGCTGATCCGCATTCCCATGTCCGGAAGCGTCTCTTCGCTCAACGTCTCGGTGGCTACGGGTGTCTGCCTGTTCGAGGCCGTCCGGCAGCGCCGCAGTAAATAATCCTTCCGGGGCGTGACCTGCGCCCCGAAATTCACCCCGCTTTCCCCTGCATTTTTATCTGTCTCTCATACTGACGTGAGCGTTGATGATAAAGGTGCCGTAATGGACTGGAAAACTCATACCGTATTCAATCAGCCCAATCCACTGATTAACAGCAACCTGTTCCTTTCCGACACGCCGCTGCGCGAGGCGCTGGCCCGCGAAGGGGCCGGGTGGGACAGTGAGTTTCTTACCGCCCTCGGCCAGCAGTTAGGCAGTGCGGACGCGATGGAACTCGCGCGCCTGGCCAACTGCCACCCCCCTGAACTGCTTGCCTTTTCGCCGCGCGGCGAACGGCTGGACGACGTCCGATTCCATCCCGCCTGGCACAGGCTGATGCAGGGGCTCTGTGCGAGTCGGGTACATAACCTTCCCTGGCTGAGTGATGCTTCCCCCTCGGCCTTTGTGGCGCGGACAGCCCGATTTATTCTGCACGCACAGGTTGAAGCCGGAACGCTTTGTCCGGTAACAATGACCTTCGGCGCAATTCCGCTATTGCAGGCGCAGCTTCCTGCCGCTTTTAGGCCGTGGCTGCCAGGGCTGCTTTCCGATGCGTACGATCCTCATTTACAGGATGGCGCGCAGAAGCACGGCCTGCTGATTGGGATGGGAATGACTGAGAAGCAGGGGGGCACGGACGTGATGAGTAACACCACTCGCGCTGAGCCGGTAGCCTCGCGCGGCAGCGGCGAACGCTACCGGCTGACTGGGCATAAGTGGTTTTTTTCGGTGCCGCAAAGCGATGCACATCTGGTGCTGGCGCAGGCAAACGGTGGGCTTTCCTGCTTCTTTCTCCCCCGTCTGCTGCCTGAAGGGGAGAGGAACGCGGTGCAGATTCAGCGGCTTAAAGAGAAACTGGGAAACCGCTCGAATGCCAGTAGCGAAGTCGAATTTTTGGCCGCCAGCGGCTGGCTTATCGGGGAAGAGGGAGAGGGCGTTAGAATTATCCTTAAAATGGGCGGGCGGACGCGCTTTGACTGCGCGCTGGGCAGCCATAGCATGATGCGTCGTGCATTTTCGATAGCGCTGCACCACGCGCAGCAGCGGCAGGTGATGGGTAAAAATCTGGTCGATCAGCCGCTGATGCGCCAGGTGTTGAGTACTCAGGCGCTGACGCTTGAAGGGCAGACGGCGATGCTGTTTCGCCTGGCACGGGCCTGGTCGCAGGATAAAGAGGAGGGCGCTCGCGCTTTTAGCCGACTGTTAACGCCAGCGGCGAAATACGTTATCTGTCAGCGCGGTATACACTTTGTGGCGGAGGCGATGGAGGTGACCGGAGGGATTGGCTATTGCGAGGAGAGCGAGCTGCCCCGGTTATACCGTGAAATGCCGGTTAACAGTATTTGGGAAGGGGCCGGCAACGTGATGTGTCTGGACGTTCTGCGGGTACTGGCGAAACAGCCACATAGTATTGCGTTGCTCACCGCTGAGTTTGATGCGGTCAGGGGACAGAGCAGGCATTTCGATCGCCGCTGGCAACAGCTGAAACTACGGCTGCGTGCGCCGCAGGCCGTAGAGGCCCGGCAGCTGAGTGAAGAGCTTTTTACGCTTACCAGCGCCGTGCAGGTGATAAGTCAGCTTGAGCCCTGGCTGGCAGATGCCTGGTGCCGCCAGATGTTGGATCCGCGGGGGGGATCAATCCTTCCGGAGGATATCTGCCAGCGATTACTGCTGCGCGCCTCGGGCGGGTGCTGAGGGGCCATATAAGATGGCCGTGGAGTACCATATGCCCGGCATTACCGTTTCGCTAACCAGCTGAATAACATAATACGCGGCACCCGCCTGGTTTGCTTTCATGGCGATGGCCCGCTCGGCGTCATCGGGTGAACCCCGTTCCTGGACGCTGACGGTGCCCAGCCGCGTGAGCGTTGTGCTCTGTGCGCGGGTAATTTCCTGCGCGCGATCCGTCGCAGCCGGTGGCGATTCTGGCGCGGTCTGAAGGATTGCGCAGCTTGTCAGCAGCAGGGGAACGAGCAGGACGGTTAACCGACGCATAGTAAGTTCTCAGGGGGGGGATATTACTTAGTGTATACGTTAACCCGCTTTTTTTGGGTTGAGAGAGTAAATTTGCTGACCAGGTTCGTGGTATTGTGATCGGCTTTAACTCTGCTATCCTGGTCAGGGAATGTAGCGTTAGAAACGGGAGCGTGAGTCTGATGTTCAGGCTGTAATACCTGCGATGCCGGTGGGCAATCCCAGCGGTTGCCGGGCCCCACCCGCAGACGACCACACGGGCCTTTGCAGCACCGGGCCCCCCAGCGGCCTGTCATACTACGTCCTTACGGTAAACACGCTGACCAAATTGTTCAGAGCATGCCCCTTACGACTCAACTCCTGAGTTGTCTGCCCGGACGTGGTCACCAGCTCACTATTTTGCTGCGTTGCCTGCCCAATCTGGTTCATAGCCAGATTCACCTGACCTATCCCCAGCGCCTGCTCCCTGGACGCGACGTCAATCTCACCCATTAGCACGTTAACCTGTCCAATGCGGTCAATAATCTCTTCCATCGCGCTACGGGTCTGTTCAGACAGCGCGTGCCCCTGAACGATTTTATTCAGCGAGCTATCAATAAGACCGTCAATTTCTTTTGCCGCCTGTGCACTGCGCTGGGCCAGCGCCCGAACCTCAGCGGCGACTACGGCAAAACCTTTTCCGTGCTCACCGGCGCGGGCCGCTTCAACGGCTGCATTCAGCGCCAGAATATTGGTCTGGAAAGCAATCGACTCAATAACGTGGGTTATCGCGGCGATGTTCTGCGATGCGCTGTTAATCTCCGTCATGGTCACTACCGAGCGCGAAACGGTATCGCCACCCTGACTGATGACATGGGTCGTTTCGCCCACCAGCGTTAGCGCCTGCGAAACGTTGGCGGAGTTTTGCGCCACGGTAGCACTCAGCTGCTCCAGGCTGGCTGAGGTCTCCTCGACGCTGCTGGCCTGGCGTGAGATCTGTTCACTAATATTTTCACCGCTAATGGCGATAGCATCGCTGCTGGTACTGATCTCCTGCGCCGCCTCACGCACCTGGAAGACAATACGATCCAGCCCGTCACCAATACCGTTAATGGCATTAATCAGCTGACCTATCTCATCATCGCGGTTTGTCTCCAGCGTGGCCTGCAGATTTCCCGCCGCATAATGACGCGCCAGATCGATGACCTGCTTTAGCGGTTTGCTGAGCCAGCGACGGGTAATAATTAAAAAGCACAGGGTAAATAGCAGCACCAGCGTTGCACCAATCAGTAAAAACAGGTTACGGGTGTGAATGATGGAGGCCAGCATCAGGTTCTTATCCACTTCGCCGATGATGACCCAGCTCCAGCCCGGCAGTCTCTGCCAGGTTATCATCCGCGTTTTACCGTCCTCAGAAGTAAACTCTGCACTGCCGCTGGTCTGACTTAGCAGCTGCTTTTGCAGCGCCTCACCCCATCCCGGGCGTTTGCCTTCCAGCGTGGGGTGAAAGAGAAACTGACCCTGGCTTTTCCCTTCGGCACTGTTCAAAACGTAGAAGTGTCCACTTTCCCCCAGTTTTTTATCCAGTACCTTATTGCGCATCAGCGCAAAGGGTTTGGTGATTTCCACGCCGACGAAAAGTATGCCAATTACCGCGCCAATGCTGTCTCTGACGGGCTGATACTGAGTAATATAGCGTTTGCCAAACAGAAGGCTGACGCCCTCATATGTCTGCCCCTGCAATGCCCGCTTCCAGGCCGGACTGCTGTGGTCGAGCCGTGTACCTATGGCACGTTCGCCATCCTCCTTACGCAGTGAAGTGGAGATGCGCAGGAAATCGTCACCCGTCCGGACAAAAATCGTAGAGATGGCACCGGTTCGCTGCTGAAAGTCGTCAACCAGCCCCTGATCCAGGTTTAGCGTCTTTACGCCGGCCCGCAGGGTGGGAGACTGTTCGCTGCCAATGGTTACCCGCTGATTTTCATCCCGCGAAAAGCGCTTTGGCAGAAAGTTTCGAAACAGGGCGCTGTAGTGAGCGACTTCTTCAGTCAGCGTTCCTTTAAACATGGTCGCCATATCACCCATGCCGCTCACCTGACTTTCCATATTTTCTAACGTCAGGTTCTCTATTTGACGGGAAGCGTTATGGGTCAGGGAAAGCGTCAGGGCCAGAAAAAGCAGGGTAACAGTGAGTGATGCCATTACCGACAGTTTAGCGCCAAGGCTCCAGTAGCGTAATGAGAAAAGGGTCATGGTTTAGCCTGTTGATGTATAAGGGGGTCACAACGGTTAACGGCAAACCTTAATCAATATTTAATATTTAATAGTTAAGGGTATGAGAAGGCATACTGATTGAATGACTTTCTTCTCACTGCGCCGCCAGGGCGTTTTACGCCTGCGGAGCCGTCTTAAGGTAAGATGATACTTATGATCGAACTCAGTGCTGAAACCTTTACCGGTATCGACTGCCTGCATGCCACCCCCTCAGGCCAGCAGGACCATCCGCTGCCCACCGTAATTTTTTATCACGGCTTTACCTCTTCTAAAGAGGTGTACGCGTACTTTGCCGTCGCGCTGGCGCAGGCGGGGTTTCGCGTAGTGATGCCCGATGCCTCTCAGCATGGCGCGCGTTATGATGGCGACGCGCAGGCGCGGCTGGGCCATTTTTGGGGCATTTTGAAAACGACCATTGATGAACTGCCCGCACTGGAAGCGGCGCTACGGGAAAAGGGGCTGATTGATAAAGATCGCCTTGCCGTGGCGGGCGCGTCAATGGGCGGGATGACGGCAATCGGTGCCATGACGCGCTATCCGCACCTCTCCTGCGTCGCCTGCCTGATGGGGTCGGGCTATTTTATGTCACTGTCTCACCATCTGTTTCCCCCGCTGGCGGCCAATAACGAGCAGCCGAGCGAGGTTGAGGCGCAGGTGGCCCCGCTGGCAGCCTGTGATGTCAGCCATCAGTTAGAAAAAATCGCTGACAGACCGCTGCTGGTTTGGCACGGTGATGCTGATGAACTGGTGCCTGCTGCTGAGAGCGTCAGGCTGGCCAGCGCGCTGCGCGAAGCAAAAATAGATCGCCATCTGACATTTATTATTGAGCAGGGTGTCGGTCATCGCATTACGCCACTGGCGCTGGCAGAGACGGTGGCATTTTTTCGTAGTCATTTATAACTTATCCGGAGCTGCCGCACCTGCGCAGGGGGGCCATTTGCTACCGACATAAGCCGATTTTTACACCTCGCCGAACGTAATTTAACCACGGCAGGCCTTTCTTATGCGAAACTCATCCGCTTCTGAAAATAACTGACGCCTGCTGCGACTTTGCCTTGAGTTTTTCGCAGGCTGCCAGTATGATTACGCGTCAATTTTTCGGCCGCACACACATACACGTTCCTTGCTTCCATGGGCCGCGGCTGACCCTGACAGGAGGCTGAATAATCCGTAAGGAGCAAATTCGATGCGTCATTACGAAATCGTATTTATGGTTCACCCTGACCAAAGCGAACAGGTTCCTGGCATGATCGAGCGTTACACCGGTGCTATCACTGGTGCACAAGGCACGATCCACCGTCTGGAAGACTGGGGCCGTCGTCAGCTGGCTTATCCGATCAACAAACTGCATAAAGCTCACTACGTTCTGCTGAACGTGGAAGCGCCGCAGGAAGCGATCGATGAGCTGGAAACTAACTTCCGCTTCAACGACGCCGTTATCCGCAGCATGGTTATGCGCGTTAAGCACGCGGTAACTGAAGCTTCTCCGATGGTTAAAGCGAAAGACGAGCGCCGCGAGCGTCGTGAAGATTTTGCTAACGAAACCTCTGATGATGCTGATGCTGGGGATTCTGAAGAGTAATCAACCATGACGGCTAATCAGCTGACGCTGTCTGGCACCGTGTGCAAGACGCCGATGCGAAAAGTCAGTCCGTCAGGTATTCCACACTGCCAGTTCGTGCTTGAGCACCGTTCAGAGCAGGTGGAAGCCGGTTTTACCCGGCAAGCCTGGTGTCGTATGCCGGTGGTAATTAGCGGCAAAGCCCATCAGGCCATTACTCAAAGTATAACGGTCGGTACGCATATCACCGTTTCAGGTTTCATTAGCTGCCATCAAGGGCGTAATGGGCTGAACAAAACGGTACTGCATGCCGAGCAGATTGAATTATAGATTCTGGAGACTAGCCTAATGGCACGTTATTTCCGTCGTCGCAAGTTCTGCCGTTTCACCGCGGAAGGCGTTGTAGAGATTGATTACAAAGATATCGCTACGCTGAAAAACTACATTACCGAAAGTGGTAAAATTGTCCCGAGCCGTATCACCGGTACTCGCGCAAAATACCAGCGTCAGCTGGCTCGCTGCATCAAGCGTGCTCGCTACCTGTCCCTGTTGCCATATACCGATCGTCATCAGTAATCGGCAATCGTCTATAACGACTTTAAGAGGATAAGGTAATGCAAGTTATTCTGCTTGATAAAGTAGCAAACCTGGGCACCCTGGGCGATCAGGTTAATGTTAAAGCGGGCTACGCTCGTAACTTCCTGGTTCCACAGGGCAAAGCGGTTCCAGCGACTAAGAAAAACGTAGAGTTTTTCGAAGCTCGCCGTGCAGAACTGGAAGCCAAACTGGCTGACGTTCTGGCCGCAGCTAATGCTCGCGCTGAGAAAATCAACGCACTGGGCACCGTTACCCTCGCGTCTAAAGCAGGCGACGAAGGTAAACTGTTCGGTTCTGTGGGTGCTCGCGACATCGCTGATGCTGTTACCGCAGCTGGCGTTGAAGTGAACAAGAGCGAAGTTCGCCTGCCGAACGGCGTTCTGCGCACCACTGGCGACCACGAAGTACACTTTGCTGTTCACAGCGAAGTCGTGGCGAAACTGGTTGTTAACATCGTTGCTCAAGCCTGATTGGTTTAAGTAGCGAATAAAAACGCCGGCCCTGTGCCGGCGTTTTTTTTACCTCTTATTCAGCCGACCAGACTACTGCGCGCGCAGAAATGTGCCATCCGGCTGGCGGGTAAACAGCACCTGTCCGCTGCTGCCGTCGACGGTCAGCCCGGTAATGATCCCCTGCATATTTTGCCGAATCTTCACCCTTTGTCCTGTCTGTAGGTTGCTCAGCGGCTTATCGGTACCTTCCACCTGCGCCATAGCGAATACATCGTTAACCGGCAGATTATTATCGCGGAAAAGCTGCGCCAGCGTCTGGCCTGATGCAATCTGATAGCTGCGCCACTGCCCCTGTGAATCAGGCGAGGCGACCGGTTGCTGAGCAGCAGGCGGGCTTTGCGCTGGCCTGTCCGTGATTTCTGCCTGTAGCGGCAGATCAGTGCCGCCCGTACTGCCGGTATTCACCGGACGCAGCGGCGGTTCCGGTGTGGGGGAAGGCCAAAGAAACACCAGCAGCACCATCGCGATGATAAAAATAATGCCGCGACGGTGAAAGGGAGGGAGCGGGTCCATCCAGCGTATAGAATCCGGCAGCTGCCACAGCTGGCTGAAAAAATGGGGTAATCGTTTTCCTGAAGACGCTTTCGGCATGGCGTCGGCCTCCTGGCGCGAATATCGCGCAAATAGTGAGCTTCTGGCTATCCGGCTTACAAAACCGTTTAGTGAAAGCGGCTGGCTTTTCCCTTGCCTGCGGGCAGAGTAACCCATGTTAACCTCGACTCAAATATAGCTGATAACGCGTTGTGCGTGCGGAGTTTATACCGTCAGTGGGATCAAAGTATTGTTTCCTTTTCAACGGCAAAAGTCACCTTAAGAAGATGGGGTTTTACGGCGGTAGTACTGGCTGTTATGCTTCGTCTTCGGTTTTATCAATGATGAAAGGAAATTCCATGACAACCCCTTCTTTTGACAGTGTAGAAGCGCAAGCAAGCTACGGTATTGGTTTACAGGTTGGCCAGCAGCTGCTGGAGTCCGGACTACAGGGCCTGCAGCCTGAAGCCCTGCTGGCTGGCCTGCGCGACGCGCTGGAAGGGAATGCCCCGGCTGTACCTGTTGATGTTGTTCACCGCGCGCTACGTGAAGTTCACGAACGTGCCGATGTCGTACGGACTGAACGCCAGCAGGCGATGGCGGCTGAGGGTCAGAAATTCCTCGAAGAAAATGCTCAGCGTGAAGGGGTAAGTACGACCGAATCTGGGCTGCAATTCAGCGTGCTGACCCAGGGCGAAGGCGCAATTCCTTCCCGTCAGGATCGCGTTCGTGTGCACTACACTGGTAAGCTAATCGACGGTACCGTATTTGACAGCTCAGTACAGCGTGGCGAGCCGGCTGAGTTCCCGGTCAGCGGCGTGATTCCTGGCTGGATCGAAGCGCTTACGCTGATGCCAGTGGGTTCTAAATGGCAGCTGGTTATCCCACAGAACCTGGCCTACGGCGAACGCGGCGCGGGTGCAACCATCCCACCACTCAGTACGCTGGTGTTTGAAGTGGAACTGCTGGAAATTCTCTGATCCACGCAGGGTAGTTTGCTGATAACGAAAAAAGAGGGGCATGATTATTTCATCCTCTCTTTTTTTATTGGCTTAAAACGGATTTATTTTGCCTCTGTTCTTTAGATAATATTCTAATTGCCTGCGTATATTCTCCATTTCGTTTATATACGATTGACTCATTAACGCTTCCGTAGTTATTGTTTCTCCCGCCCCAATAATTGGGGGTTAAATATATTATAGAGGATAAATAATGCGTGAATTAAATAATAATGAAGTTTCTGCCGTATCCGGCGGGTTGATCTTTGATCGTTTTGGCGAAGCGCTGGGTAAAGCTATTGGCTCTGCGGTCAGTTCAGCTGTAGCCGATTCCGCAGGTATGCTGGGTAAGGGTATTGGCTGTATTTTTGAGTTGAATGTTATCGGTGCGTTACAAAATATGAGCCAGGGTATTCGTGGTATCGTAAATTGGGCCACAGGAAGTACAGAGAATACAGGAAACACAGAAAGCTAAGTTAACTGCTTTCGCAGTAAAGGCCAGCCCTGAGAGATTAATGAGGGCTGGCTTACAATTATCTATTAATCTGCTGGTTCGTGATATTTCCGTTCCCCGACGCTCTTTGATACCCCGTACTATTTTTGTAAATTAATTTGATAGATAGCGAAGCCAGTTTCATCCGTTCCTTTTAACTCAACAGGGTACTGAGCATGCTGCTGAATAAACTGTCTGGCCTTTTCATCTGGTGATGTCTCAAAACGAATATCTAAGGGCGTGGAATGCTTAATCGTCGCCAGCTTCCAGTTATTATCCGCCTGTGGGTTAACTACCCCCTGCGCGTTAGTTTGTGCGCGGATCCAGGCGGCGAGTACGCTACGGTTTTCATCCGGCGATGCAAAGGCAATATGCGACTCACCCGTACCGGCAAATTTCCCGCTATAGGCCCGATAGTTATTGGTCGCCACCAGAAAAGTCGCCTCAGGGTCGATGGGTTTGCCCTGCCAGGTCAGATGCTGAATGCGCGAGGCTTTATCATTAATTAGCTGGCACTCGGCATCATAACGGGCAGGCTGGGTGACGTCGATGCGGTAGTCCACACCATCGATCACATCAAAGTTGTAGGTGCGGAAATTCCAGTTGATGAGTGATTGTGGCTGGCTGCTGTTTACATCAATCTGGTTAAACTGGCCTGCTGAGCACTCCAGCCACTCTTTGACCTCTGCGCCACTTACTTTCATCACTACCAGCGTATTGGGATAAAGATAGAGATCGGCGGCGTTACGGAAGGTCAGTTCTCCCTTTTCTACGGTGACATAGCTGCTGGGATCGTTTTTACGCCCGCCAGCTTTGAATGGCGCTGCTGCCGACAGCACCGGCAGATTGGCCAGGTCCGGATCGCCCTGAATAAAGTGCTGCACATAATCGCGCTGAGCGTTATTAACGATCTGGACGGTCGGGTCGTCCTGCACCAGCGACAGATAGCTGTACATCACATCGGCGGATTTACCCACCGGTTTTCCAACGAAGGCGCGGGTGGCCTTATGATCCTCATCCAGTTCCTTCAACAGCGACGTATCTTCGGCCGCGAGTGATCTCTTTGAGGTTTTATCATATATCGGGCGCGCTTCAGCTTTTGCTTCGCGAACCTGCCAGCGGCCCGCATCGTTGTTTAACACCAGATCGACGACGCCGAGATGATCGCCCCACATGCCGGGCATCACGGCCGGAATGCCATTCAGCGTACCTTTGCTGATATCAGCCCCCTTGATGACCGCGAAATCTTTCCCGGGGAAGACAGCATGAGCGTGCCCGAAGAGGATCGCATTAATACCGGGCACCTGGCTCAGATAGTAAGCGGAGTTTTCTGCCATTGCTTTGTAAGGATCGCCGGACAGGCCGGAATGGGGGATGGCGACAATGATATCAGCACCCTGCTCACGCATGATGGGCACCCATTTCCGGGCCGTTTCGGTAATATCATCTACTTTTACTTTGCCGCTAAGATTGGTTTTGTCCCATAACATAATCTGTGGCGGAACAAATCCAATGTAGCCGACTTTTAACGGGTGGGATATTCCTTCCCGATCGGTCACCTGTATCTCTTTGATAAGCCATGGCGTGAACAGGGGCTTACCGGTTTCAAGATCGATAATATTGGCGTTGATATAGGGGAAGTGGGCGCCGTCGATCGCTCTATGAAGATAATCAAGTCCATAGTTAAATTCATGGTTGCCCAGGTTACCCACGGTATAATTCAGCGGGTTCATCGCTTTATATACCGGGTGTACATCCCCCGGCTTTAGCCCTCTGGCGGCAATATAGTCGCCCAGCGGGCTTCCCTGAATAACGTCGCCGTTATCGACCAGTACGCTATTGCTCGCCTCTTTCCGGGCTGCTTCAATAAGCGTTGCGGTGCGTACCAGGCCAAATTTTTCAGTTGGCGTATCTTTGTAGTAATCGAAATCCATCATATTACTGTGCAGATCGGTCGTCTCCAGCAGGCGGAAATCGACCGTTGCCGCATGGATAGTGGTACTGACCAGCAGTGCTGCCAGCGTCAGGCAGGGTTTCATCATCGTTCTCTCCATGTTAATCGCTGATATCCTCTGTGTTACCTTGCCGATTGCAGGCTTCTCTCGTCGATACCGGTCACCGGCGTGCTTCGATCTCCGGGAAGGTGCCGGAGCCCGTTTTCAGGCAGGTACAGTTTCGGCTATCAACATCTCAGCTTTTAAAAAGAATGTTACCTGGTGTCTCACAGATATGTGATCTCACACAAATATTTACGCCTTATGACGGCGCGGTAATCGGAATTTATTTGTCTCAGGGAGGGTACGACCATAAACCGCAGGTTCTGCGATGAATAATAAAGTATGCTTTTGATACCGGAAATAAGACGCAAATCAGGAGGTGAAGCATGTTAGAGAAAATTTGCCAGCTGTCGCGGGAAGCGGGAGACGCCATTATGCGGGTCTATGATGGGCAGGCACCGCTTGATATTTCACACAAGCAGGACGACTCGCCGGTGACGGCTGCGGATATCGCCGCACACCGGGTGATCATCGCCGGGCTGACCGCGTTATCGCCGGAGATCCCGGTACTCTCTGAGGAAGATCCTCCTGCCTGGGACGTTCGTAAGGCCTGGCAGCGCTACTGGCTGGTTGATCCGCTGGATGGCACGAAAGAGTTTATCAAGCGCAACGGCGAATTCACCGTAAACATTGCCCTGATTGAGAACGGCAGGCCGGTTATGGGTGTGGTTTATGCGCCAGTGCTTGGCGTGATGTACTCGGCAGCAGAGGGGAAAGCCTGGAAGGAAGAGGGCGGCCACCGGGAGCAGATTCAGGTGCGCGAGGCGCGGCCTCCGCTGGTCGTTGTCAGCCGCTCGCACAGCGATACCGAACTTGAGGACTATCTGAGTCATCTGGGCGAGCACCAGACCATCGCCATTGGTTCGTCGCTTAAGTTTTGCCTGGTGGCAGAAGGGAAAGCACAGCTGTACCCCCGCTTTGGGCCGACGAATATCTGGGATACGGGGGCGGGCCATGCCGTGGCGGTGGCAGCCGGCGCGCATGTTCATGACTGGCAGGGTCGTACGCTGGATTATGCCCCACGCGAATCGTTCCTTAATCCCGGCTTTCGGGTATCAATATTCTGACGACGTTGCACCCGAGGCTCGCCTCAGCGATCGGACGCGTTAGCACACGACTGAGTGCAACGCATCATCGCCGATAAGGGATGAAAACTGACGGGGCGCTCTCCCGCCAGTCTTAGAACAAGCGAGGCGACTTGCCCAGTGTCGGATCTACGAACGGGCAAGTCGACCTGCCTGTTGTCAGGTCTTTAAACGGGGGGCGAGATGTCCGCTGTCCGGTCTTTAAACGCGGCGGGCGGCTCAACCCCTGTCCGAACTGGCCGCGTCGCGCCGCTTCATTTACCTGACTGTCCGGATAGCTCTCCCTCTGGCTGCCCCACTAAACGATGTACCAGCGCGAGCACCTGTTTCACCTCATCCTGCGTCAGTGCGCCATCCTTTGCAAAGCGTACTTTGCCCTCTTTATCCAGCACGATAATAGCTGAACCTCCATCCTGGAGTTGCCAGGCTTTTTTTGCCACGCCCCGCTCGTCAACAATAAATTGTGACCAGGGATACTGCTTTTTATTGTTTTCAATGCTGCTGCTGACGAACATACCCGTACCGGGAATAGCATCATCAGTATTCACCAGGGTCGTGGTCTGATAGCGATCGTGCGGCAGCCCGGCGGCCTTCACCGCTTCAATCAGTGCCGCATTCTTTTCTTTTGCAGAAGAGCGCCCTGCAATGTGCTGAATGATGCGTACTTTCCCTACCAGGCGAGCGCTGTTCCATTTTGCGTAGCTGAAGCTGTTCTGCTGGTAGAGAAGTTCCCCCTTATCCGCAATACCGATCGGTGTTACGCGCGCTCCCAGGACAAAATCATGCGCGCTCGCCTGTACGGCGAACAGTAAAGCAAGGGGAATCAAAAACGCGCGAAAGGGCAACATAGGGGCTCCTGAGATCTGATCGGACCAGATGGTCATATGACTGCAATAGTAAACAGAGATGATGCTTCTGTCGCATCGGAATAACATGTTTGCAACACACAGCACAAATCCGGGCGGTTTGAAGGTTTATACTCTTTGTCCGCATTTGGCTGACAGAGCCTACTGTCAGGTTATGTAATAACAGTAAAAAAGTTTGATTTTAGGACTTCAGGAAGACGATCCTGGTCTATAGTAAATCCACTTTTCGCTGCACAGCTTCGTACCAAGCCTGGACACGACGCAGCGAGCATCATTTTCAGGAGTTGAACCACAATGAAGATCTTTCAGCGATATAACCCGCTGCAGGTTGCTAAATACGTTAAAATTCTTTTTCGTGGCAGGCTGTATATAAAAGACGTAGGCGCTTTCGAGTTCGATAAGGGGAAAATCCTTCTTCCGCGTATCAAAGACAAACAGCACTACAGCGTGATGTCAGAAGTGAACCGTCAGGTTCTGCGTATGCAGACAGAATTTAACTGATCGCCCTGCAGCCAGCGTGGGGGATAAAATAAGGCGCGAATTTCGCGCCTTACCTGTTTCTGGCAACCCTGAATGTCTGACAGGCTGATTATTCTTCCGCTGCATCAGGCAGCACCGGAGCCGCCGGTGGACGCGCAACGATGCGGGTAACCAGCAGCTGATCGATACGGTAGCTGTCGATATCGACTACCTCAAACTTGTAGCCGTGAAACTTAACGAAATCAGTGCGCTTCGGGATTTTACGCAGCATAAACATCATAAAGCCGCCGATGGTTTCATAGTTGCCTGACTGCGGAAACTCGTCAATATCCAGCACGCGCATGACGTCATCTATCGGCGTACCGCCTTCGACCAGCCATGAGTTTTCATCACGGGCGACAATCTGCTCTTCCATTCCCTGACCGACCAAATCGCCCATCAGCGTGGTCATCACGTCATTGAGGGTAATGATCCCCACCACCAGCGCATACTCATTCATGATCACCGCAAAGTCTTCCCCGGCGGTTTTGAAACTTTCCAGCGCTTCCGACAGCGTCAGGGTGTCCGGCACGATGAGCGCGGAGCGGATCTGTACGCCGCTGTTCAGCGCCATGCTCTGGTGCCCCAGTACGCGCAGCAGCAGCTCTTTAGAGTCCACATAGCCCACGATATGGTCGATATCCTGATTACATACGAGGAACTTAGAGTGGGGATGATTGGCGATTTTTTTCTTCAGACTCTCTTCGTCTTCGTGCAGATCAAACCACACGACGTTTTCACGCGAGGTCATCGATGACGGAACGGTGCGTGACTCCAGTTCGAACACGTTTTCAATCAGTTCATGTTCCTGCTTACGCAGTACGCCCGCCAGCGCACCGGCTTCCACCACCGCGTAAATATCGTCAGAAGTGATGTCGTCTTTACGCACCAGCGGGATTTTAAACAGGCGAAAAATAATATTGGCTCCGCCGTTAAAGAACCACACCAGCGGGCGGAAAATAAACAGGCACAGCCGCATTGGGTTGATGATTTTGAGGGCAATGACCTCGGGGGCAATCATACCCAAACGCTTAGGGAACAGATCGGCAAACAGAATAAACAGGCTGGTCACCAGGGTGAAGGAGCAGATAAAGCTAAGCTGTTCGGCTCGCTCCGGGCTGGCAAAGCGGAGAAAAAGCGAGCGGAAGGCAGGCGAAAAGGCCGAGTCGCCGACGATACCGCCGAGAATGGCGACCGCGTTCAGCCCAATTTGCACCACGGTAAAGAACATCCCCGGCGTTTCCTGCATATTCAGCACACGCTGGGCGTTGATATTGCCCTCGTTGGCCAGCAGTTTCAGTTTAATTTTGCGTGCCGCCGCCAGCGAGATTTCTGAAAGAGAGAAAAATGAACTGACCGCAATCAGCAGTAAGATGACAAGCAAGCTGTCTAACATAGAACATCCATAATATGGCTCGATTCAGTAGCAATCAGAGTGAAGCGCCTGAAACCTGGCCTTGGGTTAATCACCTGTCATTTTTGGCCTGGGCAGCGCATAAGGTTCTGCGAACGTGAGATGCCGTTCAGTCAGGGTCGGCTGTCCGTGCCAAAAATGTCTGCATCGGGTAATAAAGCCGGGGCAGAAATGTATCGACGGTCCGCATCGCGGTCCGTGCTGGGGATTATAGCCGTGGTGGCGAGTGCTTACAATTACGGCGCTCGACAGACTCGCTTTCGTCCCGGTCGCCATCGCGTGTGGCGCGCTTTACGAAGCGAGAGCTTCTCCTGTAAGCCTCTCTCTTCCCTGACAGCCCGATTTACATTCGATCACGATCATATGTTGTATCATGTCAATTCTTTACGCACAATAAGTGAAAATTTTAGCTTTATCGGTGAAAGAAGGGTGAAATCAGCCAAAACTTTGCCATGATTAACACCACCCTGAACTTCAGGACGAGTAACCAGAAGATGTCATGCCCATCTGGACCAGGGTCGGCTATAAAACCAGGAGTAAGCGTGCCACGTATCCATCTTTACTGCGTGATCTGTCTGATCGCTGCCGCACCCGCTGTAGAGGCTGCGACCGTGCGATTGCAGGTGACAGGGTTATCCGGGGAATTACAGAAAAACGTGCGGGCGAGGCTTTCGACCATCTCCAGCGATGAAATCTCTGCCGATGGGCGTTTTCGCGCACGCGTAAGCGAGGCGGTCAAAGAGGGCCTGAAGGCGCTGGGCTACTATGAGCCCACCATCGAGTTTAGCCTGCTCCCGCCGCCAGCAGGCGGTAAAAGACCGCTGCTGGTGGCCAACGTCAAGCCGGGCCAGCCGGTTAAGCTGGCGGGCGAAACGGTGATTATTCGCGGTGAAGGACGCACCGACGCTGACTATCAGGCTCTGGTGCAGGGCGGCAAAAGCAAAATTGGCAGCGTGCTGAATCACGGTGAGTACGACAAATTCAAAAGTTCGCTCAGCAATATGGCCCTGCGCAAAGGGTATTTCGACGGCGACTTTACCAAAAGCCAGCTTGGCGTATCGGTCGATCGTCACGAGGCGTTCTGGGATATTGATTATGACAGCGGCCAGCGGTATCGCTTTGGCAGCGTCAGCTTTGAAGGCTCACAAATCCGGGAAGAGTACCTGCAGAATCTGGTGCCCTTCAAAAAAGGCGACTACTACAGTTCGCGCGATCTGGCCGAACTCAACCGCCGCCTCTCAGCTACCGGCTGGTTTAACTCGGTGGTGGTGGCGCCTGAATTCGACAAATCCCGTAAAAGCAAAATACTGCCGCTGCAGGGCGTGGTCACTCCGCGAACCGAAAATACCATTGAAACCGGCGTGGGCTATTCCACCGATGTGGGCCCGCGCGTTAAGGCAACGTGGAAAAGGCCCTGGGTTAACTCTTACGGCCATAGCTTGACTACCAGCGCGAACATCTCCGCGCCCGAACAGCAGCTGGATTTCAGCTATAAGATCCCGCTGCTGAAAAGCCCGATCGAACAGTATTACCTGTTACAGGGCGGACTGAAGCGTACCGATCTGAATGACACTAAAGCGGACTCCTCAACCCTGGCGGCATCGCGCTATTGGGAATCATCATCCGGCTGGCAGCGGGCCATTAACCTGCGCTGGAGTCTGGATCACTTTACCCAGGGTAACGTCACCAACACCACCATGCTTATCTACCCCGGCGTGAGCATCAACCGTACCCGCTCACGCGGCGGACTGATGCCGGTCTGGGGCGATTCCCAGCGCTACTCCCTGGACGTGTCCGATACCACATGGGGGTCGGATGTTGATTTTGCCGTGGTGCAGGCGCAGAACGTCTGGATCCGTACCCTGGGAGAAAAAAACCGCTTTGTCGTGCGTGGCAACCTTGGCTGGATTGAAACCAGCGATTTTGAGCGTGTTCCACCCGATCTGCGCTTCTTCGCCGGGGGCGATCGCAGCATCCGTGGCTACAAATACAAGGGCATTTCGCCGCGCGACGACGACGGTAAGCTAACCGGTGCCTCAAAGCTGGCAACCGGATCGCTGGAGTATCAGTACAACGTCACCGGCAAGTGGTGGGGCGCGGTGTTTATTGATTCCGGTGAAGCGGTAAACGACATCAAACAGAGTAACGTGAAAACGGGCGCGGGCTTTGGCGTGCGCTGGCAGTCACCCGTGGGGCCGATTAAGCTGGATATCGCCCGCCCGGTGGGTGATGACGAAGATCGTGACATACAGTTTTATATCGGACTGGGGCCTGAACTATGAGTCGCTGGAAAAAGGTCCTGATCGGCATTCTGATTTTCATTATGCTGCTGCTGGGCACAATCGCCTTCCTGGTGGGCACCACAACCGGCCTGCATCTGGTGCTGAACGGCGCATCGCGCTGGGTGCCGGGATTGCAGATTAAACAGATCGACGGCGGCTGGCGAAACCTGACCCTCAAAGGGGTGCAATACCAGATGCCGGGCGTGACGGTTAACGCCGGGGAGTTTCATCTGGCCCTGCAGCTGGGCTGCCTGAGGCACAGTGCCTTCTGCGTTAACGACCTCTCCCTGAAAGACGTCAACGTGGCGGTCGATAGCAAAAAAATGACGCCCGCAGCAGAGACGCAGGACAAAGATACGTCCACGGGCGATCTGAGTACGCCTTACCCGATTACGCTTCGCCGCCTGGCGCTGCACAATATCACCGTTAAGGTGGATGATACGGCAATTTCACTCGCCGACTTCACCTCGGGTATGCACTGGCAGCAGCGCGCGCTGACTCTGATGCCGACCCATATTCAGGGGCTGCTGATTGCGCTGCCGAAGGCCGCGCAGGTGGCCGATAAAGAGGTCGTTCAGCCAAAGGTACAGCAGCCGAAAGCGGATGAGCAACCGCTGGGCGAGACGCTAAAGGCGATGTTTGCTAAGCCTTTGCTGCCGGAGCTGCCCGACTTCAAAATGCCGCTGGACGTCGACGTACAGCAGCTACTGGGCGAACAGCTGCGCATTACCGGCGATACCGACATTGCCATTAACCGCCTGCTGGTGAAGGCCAAAACGCAGGAGCGCAAGCTACAGCTGAAGACGCTGGCGGTGGATTCACCTCAGGGACGTCTCAACGCGCAGGGAGAGGCGACGCTGGCGGATAACTGGCCGGTCAGCCTCACGCTTAACAGCGCGCTGAATGTTGATCCGGTCAAAGGTGAGAAGATAAAAATGACCCTCAGCGGCGGCCTGCGCGAGCAGCTAAACCTGGCGCTCAACCTTTCCGGCCCGCTGCGGGCGCAGCTGGACGCCGGTGCCAGGCTGGCCGAGGCCGGCCTGCCTCTGTCGCTTACGCTACAAAGCGCGCAGCTGCGCTGGCCGCTGAATGGGGAAACGCAGTACCAGGCGGATAACCTGAACTTCAGCTTTAAGGGCAAGGCGACGGATTACGTGATGTCGCTCAGGACCGCCCTGAAAGGGCAGAGCGTTCCTCCCGCGACGCTCACCCTGAACGGTAAAGGCGATGTTGAACACTTCTCGCTGGACAAGCTCAGGCTGGCGGCGCTGGAGGGCAATACCGATCTAACGGCGCTGGTGGACTGGAGCAAGGCTATCAGCTGGCGCAGTGAGCTGACGCTCTCCGGGATTAATACCGCGAAGCAGTATCCGGACTGGCCGGCGAAGCTGGAAGGGAAAATCACCACCCGCGGCAGCCTCTATGGCGGCAGCTGGCAGGTGCGCGTGCCGGAGCTGAAGCTGCGCGGCAACGTGAAGCAAAATGCGGTTACCGCCGACGGTTCCCTGTATGGCAACAGCTACAACCAGTGGGATATTCCCGGCCTGAAGCTGGTATTGGGGCGTAATAATCTTGATGTTAAGGGTTCCCTGGGCGACAAGCTGGCGCTGGATGCCAATATAGACGCCGCACACCTCGATAACGCGCTTCCCGGTCTGGGCGGCGTGGTGAAAGGGACGATTAAAGCGCGTGGCGATCTGAAAGCGCCGCAGCTGCTGGCCGACGTGACCGCCGCCGGGCTGCGCTGGCAGGCGCTGAGTATTGCCCGGGCGAAGCTAAAAGGCGACGTCAGCTCAGGGGATGAGATCAAAGGTAAGCTGGCGCTGCGCGTCGAGCGGATCAAACAGGATGCGCTTAACCTCTCTCTGGTCACGCTGGATGCCAGCGGCGATGAGAAGCAGCATCAGATGAAGCTCACCATCAGCGGGCAACCGGTTTCCGGGCAGCTGGCGCTCAACGGCAGTTTTGATCGCCAGGCACAGCGCTGGACCGGGACGCTGAACAATACGCGCTTCGATACGCCGGTAGGGGAATGGCGCCTGACCCGGGCCATTGCGCTGGATTATCTGAACGCGAAGCAGACGGTGAGCATTGGGCCGCACTGCTGGCAAAACCCGAATGCGCAGATCTGCGTTCCGCAAACCATTGAGGCGGGGCCATCCGGCCATGCCAAAGTGGTGTTGAACCGCTTCGATCTGGCGATGGCAAAACCCCTCCTCGGCGAAGAAACCGCGCTTAGCGGCGTATTCACGGGTGATGCCGACGTCACCTGGAAAGCTGACGGCGGGCTGCCACAGGGCCGCGTGACGCTGAAAGGTAACGGGGTGAAGGTGGTGCAGGACGTGCAGGGCAATAAACTGCCTGTTGCCTTCGACCAGCTAAACCTTAACGCCGGGCTGCACGAGGGTCGTGCTCAGCTCGACTGGCTGATCCGCATCGCGAACAACGGCCAGCTTAACGGCAACGTGCAGATTGCCGATCCGCAGGGTAAGCGCACCCTCTCCGGCAACGTCAATATTGCCAGCCTGTCGCTGGCGATGCTGAATCCTGCGCTGATGAAGGGTGAGAAGGTCGCAGGCCTGCTTAACAGCAACCTGCGGTTGGGCGGAAACCTGCAACAGCCACAGGTATTTGGTCAGCTGGGGTTGAAAGATGTTGATGTACAGGGCAGCTTTATGCCGGTTGAACTGACTTCGGCCAGCCTGAATATGGTTTTTAACGGCATGAGCTCAACGCTGGAAGGGCTGATTAAGACCTCCCACGGACAGATTGCCCTTAACGGGGATGCCGACTGGCGGCAGCTGGATGCCTGGCGCGCGCGCGTAGCCGCGAAGGGCGACAGGGTCCGGGTTACCGTGCCGCCGATGGTGCGGATGGATGTCTCTCCGGACCTGGTTTTCGAGGCGACGCCGCAGATGTTCAATCTTAATGGCCGCGTGGATATCCCCTGGGCGCGTATCACCGTGCAGGAGGTTCCTGAGAGTGCGGTGGGCGTATCATCGGACGAAGTGCTGCTGGATAAAGACCTTAAGCCGGTGGCCCCGAAAACTGCGGCCATCCCGATTAACAGTAATCTGGTTATTCACGTCGGTGACGACGTGCGTCTCAGCGCATTCGGTCTGAAAGCCAGTCTGAATGGTGACCTGAAGCTGGTGCAGGACAAGCGCGGTCTGGGGCTGAACGGTCAGATCAATATTCCATCTGGCCGCTTTCACGCCTATGGACAGGATCTTATCGTGCGTAAGGGCGAGCTACAGTTTGCCGGACCACCGGATCAGCCTTATCTGAACATCGAGGCAATCCGTAATCCGGAAGCCACGGAAGACGACGTGACCGCAGGCGTTCGCGTAACCGGACTGGCGGATGAACCGAAGGCCGAAGTCTTCGCTGACCCCACCATGTCGCAGCAGGAAGCGCTGTCTTATCTGCTGCGCGGACAGGGACTGGATGCGAGCGGCAGCGATAGCAGTGCAATAACCTCAGCGCTGGTGGGATTGGGGCTTGCGCAAAGTGGTCAGATTGTGGGTAAAATCGGGGAGACTTTCGGCGTGAGTAATCTGGCGCTGGATACGGCTGGCGTCGGTGACAGTCAGCAGGTCCAGGTTAGCGGCTACGTACTGCCGGGTCTGCAGGTAAAATACGGCGTTGGCATTTTTGATTCACTGGCGACGCTTACTCTGCGTTATCGCCTGATGCCTAAACTCTATTTAGAAGCGGTGTCTGGTATCGATCAGGCGCTGGATTTACTTTATCAGTTTGAGTTTTAGCAATGCGAATAATTGTCTACGGTAGCTTAAGGCGTAAGCAAGGGAACAGTCACTGGATGACCAACGGCCAGTGGCTGGGCGATCACCAGATTAGCGGCTATGCGCTATACAACCTTGGGCATTATCCCGGCGTTGTGGTGGGAGAGGGCCAGGTGTACTGTGAAGTCTACCGCATTGATGCTTCCACGCTGGGCGAACTGGATGCGCTACGCACCCAGGGGGGAGAGTATAAGCGGACTCTGGTGCAGACGCCTTATGGCAGCGCCTGGCTGTATGTCTATCAGCGATCGGTAAGAGGAAAACAACGTATCGACAGCGGCAACTGGCTGCTGCGCGATGCGCAGGAGCAGTCCTGATGGGCTGATAAACAAAAACACCGCTCAGTGAGCGGTGTTTTTTTTGCCCTGAAGAGGATTACTTCTTCGCGGCGCGTTCGAAAGAGGCGATGATTTCAGCTTTTGCCGCTGCTGCATTATCCCAGCCTTCAACTTTAACCCACTTGCCTTTCTCCAGCGCTTTATACTGCTCGAAGAAGTGGGTGATCTGCGCGCGCAGCAGTTCCGGAAGGTCGTTCACATCTTTAATGTGATCGTACTCTTTGGTCAGCTTGGTATGAGGGACCGCGACCAGTTTGGCATCTTCGCCAGACTCGTCGGTCATTTTCAGGACGCCCACCGGACGGCAGCGGATCACTGAACCCGGCTGCAATGGATGTGGCGTTGGTACCAGCACGTCAACCGGGTCGCCGTCCAGAGAGAGGGTGTGGTTGATGTAGCCGTAGTTGCACGGGTAGAACATGGCGGTAGACATAAAGCGGTCAACAAACAGCGCGCCGGAGTCTTTATCAACTTCGTATTTGATGGGATCGGCGTTGGCCGGGATCTCAATAACCACATAAATATCTTCTGGCAGATCTTTACCTGCTGGAACCAGGTTCAAACTCATGGTGAATTCCTTCATTCAGTCTTAAATCATGTGTCGCTCATTATAGCCAACTGAATATGAAAGTATCCCCCCTTTTTGGCCTTTCAGAATGCTCCAGTTTTGGGGTGATATGGCGGCTGCCGTCAGACAAAATGTGGGCCAGTAAATGGCTGCCGGGTCAGGCGATAACATCGCATGTAAATCGCGGTCGCTAAGGGTTCCCCCAGCGCCAGATGTGGCGCCCAGCCTGTGCCCACGCCTACCTCGTTATCTGAACGAAAGAACGTATGGATTTGGCTTAATTACACAGTTAATTTTTTTTGTTATATGGGCGGAAGTTCGGTGGAATTAACTGCTTAACAGGCTTAGGTCTGTGTGAAATCACTGTGAAATTGCGTAAGGAGTGAAGATTTATTCCACTATTAATCTGTAGGGTAGGCTGCCCTTAAGCGCTGCCATAGCGGCTGAAAATCACTGAAATCCCTGTTAATGAATGCTTTATAACGAATAGGTGCATCTGCTTTCTTAAGCGCAGGAAAAAGTGATCCTCATCAAACCTCCTGCTTTGTATAAGCCCCCTTACATCATCTTTGCTAAAGAATGGCTGCCAAACTGCCGATACCTTCATCTCTTTTTGGCTTTCAGGCATCTCGCTTAATTAAGGGTCATTCAAACTATGTTAAAAAAAATTTCAATACGCACCGGCCTGATCGTGCTTCTTGCCCTGATGACGATAATGCTGCTTAGCGTCAGCGTGATGGGTATTTTTGCCATTAATAAAGGGAATCGTTCGCTGGATGTGGTTAACCGCATTCAGGGGGTGGAACTGAACAGCCTGTTTCTGGCTAATAACAGCCTGCTGCGCGCCAGGGCAAGCGCCGCGCTGGCGACCCGGAAAATGGAAATCGGTATGTTAGACGAATCCAGCGCCATCACCCTGCTGGTGAAAAATAATGTGGCTAACTCGCACGTTGAAATCAAGCGTTTCGTCGACGCCGGCACCGTGACCACTCACGGTAAAGCGCTGGCGGATGCCCTGATTGCCCGCTACAACCAGTATCTGAGCGAAGGGATCGTCCCGATGCAGCAGGCCCTGGAGAAGCAGGATCCTGACGGCTATTACACCCTGCTTGAAGATAAGCTGGGCTCGCTAAATATTGCCTTTGCTAAAGCGGTGGACGATTTCAGTCTTTATGCCAACCAGGTCACCCAGGCTCAGCTGATGGAGGCGAAAAAGAATGAACGCATCCTCACCGTGCTGATCCTGTTCTGCGGGGTATTGACGATAATTCTGCTGGCGACGGCCTGGATGCTGCTACGCACAATCCTGCTCAGACCGCTGAACACCGCCATTTCGCATCTTGAGTTTGTGGCTGCGGGTGACCTGACACGCCGTCTTCCTGAAAGCGGGGAAAATGAGCTGGGACGTCTGAATGCGGCGCTGTCGGCGATGCAGACTTCACTACAGCTTTCTGTCAGCCGCGTACGGGATGCCAGCCTGCAAATTGACGTGGGGAGCCGCGAGCTGGCCTCTGGCAACCTGAACCTCTCGCAGCGTACCGAAGAGTCTGCTGCGTCACTGGAGCAGACCGCCGCCAGCATGGAGCAGCTCACCGCCACGGTGAAGCTGAATGCTGACAATGCCAGCCAGGCGCATCAGCTGGCACGTTCCGTATCAGACAGCGCCGATCGCGGTAGCGAAGTCGTTAGCTATGTGATGGAGAAAATGCAGCAGATTACTAACAGCTCAAAGCGTATCGGCGACATTCTTGGGGTGATCGACGATATTGCCTTCCAGACGAATATTCTGGCGCTGAATGCGGCCGTAGAGGCGGCGCGGGCTGGTGAGCAGGGGCGGGGTTTTGCGGTCGTTGCCGGAGAAGTTCGCAACCTGGCACAGCGCAGTGCCACCTCCGCCACGGAGATCCGCTCGCTAATTACCGAATCTCAGGGCCGCGTCAGTGAAGGGTCCCAGATGGCGACCCGAGCGGGAGAAACCATGGATGAGATAGCCACGGAGGTGATGCGCGTCACCGAGCTGATGAAAGAGATTTCCAGCGCGTCGCAGGAGCAAAGCCGGGGAATTGAACAGGTTAATCTGGCGGTGACGCAGATGGATGAAGTCGCTCAGCAAAACGCGGCTCTGGTCGAAGAGGCTACGGCGGCCACGCAGTCACTCGAAGAGCAGTCACAGCAGCTGGTTCAGTCGATGGCGGCCTTCCGGGTGAGTCCAGCCTGACGTTACCCCATCTTCCCCTTCAGGCACGGTGGTGAAATCCTGCCAGCGGGCAGCAGCGGGCGGGATCACGGAAAAAAACAGGGCGATCGCAAGATCGCCCTGTTGCTGACCACTCCCGGCAGCAATAGCCAGGGTTACTGATGCATTATCAGCGGCTTGTGCTGCCCAGTTCGTCGGCTCATCATCAGCGGGCAGCACTGGCCGAATTAGCTGACCCATTATCCGCAGGCTTCTGTCACCAGGATTGTTGACGCTTCACTGGCTGACTGCAACCGCCGGTATAGCTGGCGCTACGCCTGATGCTCAGGCGTCCGGGTACTCGCGCAGGAAGCGTTCGGTGTCTTCAACCATATCGGTATTGCCAACAAAGAACGGCGAACGCTGATGCAGGGTTTCCGGCACCAGATCCAGGATACGCTGTGCGCCATCGCTGGCTTTACCACCGGCCTGCTCCGCAAGAAACGCCATTGGGTTGCACTCATACAGCAGGCGCAGCTTACCTTTCGGGTGGCTGGCGGTGCTGGGATAGAGATAAATACCGCCCTTCAGCAGGTTACGATGGAAGTCAGCAACCAGTGAGCCAATATAGCGGGAGGTATAAGGACGATGGGTGGGCTGATCTTCTTCCTGACAGAACTTCAGATATTTTTTTACGCCTTTCGGGAAACGGATATAGTTTCCTTCGTTAATCGAATAGGTATAACCCTTTTCCGGAAACGCCATTTTTTCCGCACTGAGGCAGAACACACCCAGTGAGGGATCGTAGGTAAAGGCATGGACGCCACAGCCGGTAGTGTAGACCAGCATGGTAGAAGAACCATATACGACGTAGCCTGCGGCGACCTGTTGGCTGCCCGGCTGCAGGAAGTCCTCTTCCGTCACCGGCGTACCCGGCGGGGTGATGCGGCGATAGATAGAGAAAATCGTACCGACCGAAACGTTGACGTCAATATTCGACGATCCGTCCAGCGGGTCCATCAGAACGACGTATTTACCGTTCTCCACGCCTTCAAAAATAACAATTTCGTCTTCTTCTTCCGAGGCAATACCGGCCACAATGCCGCGCGCCTTCAGGGCCGCTTTGAGTTTTTCATTGGCAAACAGATCGAGCTTCATCTGCTGTTCACCCTGAATATTTTCGGCACCGCTGGCGCCCAAAATATCAACCAGCCCGGCTTTATTGATATCGCGGTGAATGATTTTTGCGCCCAGCTTGATGGCGGAAATCAGTGCCGTCAGTTCACCTGTGGCGTGAGGAAAGTCGTGTTGCTTCTCGACGATGAATTCGCCTAACGTTTTCATAACACAATCCCTGAATCTGCGGTTGAGCAGCAGCCTGATTTACAAACTGCCAACGTATGCGTACGCAGTTTAGCCGAATGAAGACGAAAGAACATAGGGCAAATCCGTTTATTCCATACGGTGAGGGCGTTACACTGTGCGCCGAACTTTCCTGTAAACGGACCTGTTATGCGTATTCATATCCTCGGTATCTGTGGCACTTTCATGGGGGGCCTGGCGACGCTTGCCCGCGCGCTCGGGCATGAAGTGACGGGCTCGGACGCCAACGTCTATCCGC
Source organism: Erwinia sp. PPS120 (assembly GCF_047918655.1). Taxonomy (GTDB): domain Bacteria; phylum Pseudomonadota; class Gammaproteobacteria; order Enterobacterales; family Enterobacteriaceae; genus Erwinia; species Erwinia tasmaniensis_A. The sequence continues at coordinate 249,026 of NZ_JBLREF010000014.1, forward strand.
CAATGAGCACGCTTTTAGAAAAGCAAGGCATTGATTTAATTCAGGGTTATGATGTTTCCCAGCTCGAACCCGCGCCCGATCTGGTGATTATTGGTAACGCCATGACGCGGGGCAATGCCTGCGTGGAGGCGGTGCTTGAACGCAATATTCCTTACCTCTCCGGCCCGCAGTGGCTGCATGATTTTGTCCTGCGCGATCGCTGGGTGATCGCGGTAGCCGGCACGCACGGAAAAACCACCACGGCGGGCATGGCAGCGTGGATTTTACAGGCCTGCGGGCTGGAACCGGGCTTTGTTATCGGCGGTGTACCCGGAAATTTCGACGTATCGGCTACTTTAGGAAAAAGCCCATTCTTCGTGATTGAGGCGGATGAGTACGACTGCGCCTTCTTTGATAAGCGGTCTAAGTTTGTTCACTACTGTCCGCGCACGCTGATCCTCAACAATCTTGAGTTCGATCACGCCGATATTTTTGATGATTTGCGCGCTATTCAGCGTCAGTTCCATCATCTGGTGCGTATCGTACCGGGTCAGGGGAAAATCCTGTTACCGGAGCAGGACCATAACCTGAAACAGGTGATGGCCATGGGCTGCTGGAGCGAGCAGGAGAGCCTGGGCGATGGCGGGCGCTGGCAGGCGAAAAAGCGCGTGCCTGACGCTTCCCAGTGGGAAATCTGGCTGGATGGCGAATGCGTGGGCGAGGTTAACTGGGCGCTGGTCGGCGAGCATAATATGCATAATGGGCTGATGGCGATCGCCGCTGCGCGTCACGTCGGCATCAGGCCGGAGGATGCCGGGCGGGCGCTGAACGACTTTATCAATGCGCGTCGGCGTCTTGAACTGCGCGGCGAAGCGAACGGTATCAAGGTCTACGATGATTTCGCTCATCATCCGACGGCCATTCTCGCAACGCTGACCGCACTGCGCAGTAAGGTCGGCGGTACGGCGCGTATTCTGGCCGTTCTGGAACCCCGTTCCAACACTATGAAAATGGGTGTCAGTAAAGACGATCTGGCTCCGGCACTGGCCCGCGCGGACGAAGTCTTCCTGCTGCAGCCGCACCATATTCCGTGGCAGGTTTCTGATGTCGCTGAGGCGTGCGTGCAGCCAGCGCACTGGAGCGCGGAGGTGGATACGCTGGTGGAAATGATCGTTAAAACCGCACAGCCCGGCGATACCATTCTGGTCATGAGTAACGGAGGATTTGGCGGGATTCATCAGAAGCTGCTGGAAAAGCTGGCGCGCTGATTCAGCGGGCTTAACCCCGTGCGACCTTTCCGGTCGGCAAAGCAGTCAAAGGGCGGAGGCGACTCCGCCCTTTTTGCTATTGGCGCGCTGGCTAGCGGGACTCGGCAAGCTCGCGCAGATACTGGAAGATCTGGCGGCTGGATTTTGGCGGCTTCTCAGAGGCTTTCTCTTTCTGCGCATTGCGGATCATCGAACGCAGCTGCTGGCGATCGGCATCCGGATAAAGCGTCAGCACGTCGGGGATCGCTTCGTCACCCTGTTCAATCAGCCGGTCGCGCAGCATCTCCAGCTTGTGGAAAAGCGCAACCTGCTGGTTGTGGCGATTCTTCAGCTTATCGAGCGCCAGGCGGATTGGCTCTTCATCGCGTGAGCGCAGCATCTTGCCAATCAGCTGGATCTGGCGGCGGTAGCCCTCTTTTTTGATCTTCTTCGCCAGCTCAATGGCCGTACGAAGATCTTCATCCAGCGGGATCTTATCCAGCGAGTTTTTACTTAACTCGACCAGCTCTGCGCCCAGGCGCTTTAGCTCCTCGGCGTCACGTTTAATTTCACTTTTACTGACCCAGATAATCTCGTCGTCTTCTTCTTCTTCATTATCCGGTACATCATCGAGCCAGTCGTCGGGCTGTTTAGTCATGGGAGGCTCCCTAAAAAAGAGGCTAATGCTATCAGGTTAAGCGGCTACTGCGAAATTGTTCTCCGAGTCTGTTAGACTGAAATGAACCTTAATCACCAAAGAGTCTGGAAATCTGGCGCTTTTACGCGGTCAGAAAGCCCTCTGTTAATTATATGGTAGGTCGATGAAATTACTCTCCCAAGTTGCAGAACAGCGTAAAACCCTCGAACAGGCGGTAGCGACAGCACTCGAACTGGCGAAGGCCAGCACCGATGGGGCGGAAGTCGCCGTGACCAAAACCACCGGTATTGGTGTCAGTACGCGCTACGGTGAGGTGGAAAACGTAGAATTCAACAGTGATGGCGCCCTGGGTATCACCGTCTATCAGCAGAACCGTAAAGGCAGCGCGTCATCGACCGATCTTAGCCCGGACGCGATCAAACGCACTGTACAGGCAGCCATTGATATTGCCCGCTACACCTCGCCGGATCCTTATGCCGGCCCAGCCGATCGCGAGCTGCTGGCCTTTGATGCGCCGGATCTCGATCTTTTTCACCCCTCGGACCTCGATCCGGACCGGGCGATCGAACTGGCTGCCCGCGCAGAGCAGGCGGCGCTAAAAAGCGATTCGCGCATCACCAATACCGAGGGCGGCAGCTTTAACAGCCATGTTGGCATGAAGGTGTTTGGCAACAGTCACGGTATGATCCAGGGGTACAGCTCCAGCCGCCACTCCATCTCCTGTAGCGTAATTGCCGGTGCGGGCAGCGATATGGAGCGTGATTACGCTTACACCATTGGCCGCGCGATGGAGGATTTACAGTCGCCGGAGTGGGTGGGTGAAGAGTGCGCCCGCCGCACCCTGTCGCGTCTTTCACCGCGTAAACTGTCGACCATGCAAGCCCCGGTCATTTTTGCTGCTGAAGTGGCGACCGGCCTGTTTGGCCACCTGGTAGGCGCTATCAGCGGAGGAAGCGTTTACCGCAAGTCTACCTTCCTGCTGGATTCGATGGGCCAGCAGATCCTGCCTGAGTGGCTGACCATTCAGGAGCGGCCACACCTGCTGAAAGGTCTGGCTTCCACCCCCTTCGACAGCGAAGGTGTGCAGACCCGCGATCGTGACATTATTAAGGACGGCGTTCTCCAGACCTGGCTGATGACCAACTATTCGGCCCGCAAGCTTGGCCTTAAGAGTACCGGCCACGCGGGCGGTATCCATAACTGGCGCATCAACGGCCAGGGTGACAGCTTCGATCAGCTGCTGAAGAAGATGGGCACCGGTCTGGTGGTCACCGAACTGATGGGGCAGGGCGTCAGCGGTATTACCGGTGACTATTCGCGCGGTGCGGCGGGGTTCTGGGTGGAAAATGGTGAAATTCAGTATCCGGTTAGTGAAGTGACCATTGCCGGAAACCTGAAGGATATGTGGCGTAATATGGTCACCGTAGGTAGCGATATCGAAACCCGCAGCAATATTCAGTGTGGTTCCGTGCTGCTGCCAGAAATGAAAATCGCCGGGCAGTAATTTCCGGCTGCGGCAATTTCTCAGTTATTGCGTACTATTATGGGATGGCCTTAGGGGCGCCCTTTTTGCTGTTCTCTTTAAATAAAAATAAGGAATTAAGCAATGCGTAAAAGTTTACTGGCCCTGTTAACCGCGACCCTGCTGTGTTCCAGTCTCTCTGCTCTGGCGAGTCTGGAAGAGGATATGGATACGCTGAACGCCGGTCTGCGCACCGTAACCAAAACGGACGACGCGGCGGAAATGAAACAGGCATTGATCAAAATGCGGGCGGCGGCCGGTGATGCCAAAACCCAGACGCCCGATAAACTCAAAGGCCAGCCCACGGATAGCGCGCAGATGAAGGATTTCCGGGCCGGGCTGGAGACGCTGACCCGACAGATTGACAGCAACATTAAGCTTGTTGAGGCGGGCGACCTCGCGGGGGCTAAGGCGGAAGCCAAAAAATTTACCGTCACCCGTGATGAAAATCACAAAAAATTCCGCTGAAACGGCAAGGCTCTGCGGAGCCTTTTTCAGTGACTGTTAACAGGGAAGAGTTTTTTCGGGCCATTAATATTAATTAAGTAACGCTTCATTTTTTTATTTAACCTGGAACTAAAAATAAAACCCTAAAAAATAACATTAACTCAATAGCGAAAAGTGTTTTATATTTTATATTATGGTGATTACTCATTACCATCGTTAGCGCTTATTATTTCCATAAAATCATCTATAACTCGGCAGTGATAAGTTTTTCCTCTGGATACATGCGTGCGCGAAGCGCTTAACATCTTGTTTTGAATAATAATGAACGATGTTAGCAAAATTTAGTGCAGATTGTGATATTCCTCCGGCTGTTTTCACCGATTGTGCATGAATTAGCGCTTTTGCGTACTCGATCGTATTTCGGCAGCCTGTTTCCACTTCGAAACGGAAAAAGTCGTTCTACACACCAGCAGGCGGGGACGCTATTTTACGGACATCACAAATTAACCAAATTTCCTGGCCGGGAAGAAACGGTAAAAGAGGGACGTAAATTGGATAATGCAGCGGTATCGATTAATACGGCTAATGAAGAACGGGCTATTCAGGCGCTGGCAGATAAGGTCATGGCGCAGATAGCAGATATTTTTGCCGCCCAAAAAATATATCCCAACCCGGTTCAGCAGCAAATGTTGACCTCACACGTGCGGGCAATGGCGCTGCGTTCGATAACCGGTGAGCCGCTACCTGAAGTAGAAGCCGATCTGTTTGAAGATATCTCCGCTGCATCCATGGCGCTCGCGCAGCAGGTAGTGGATCTGTTCGGTAATTTGCCGGTGGAGGAAGCCTGGATGCTCTCCGTCCATTTTGAAGTGGCGAAAGAGAATACGGGTCCGGCGTGAACGGAGAAGGATGATGGCGTCTTCACGAATGCGCAAACTGCTGCATGGTCGCCGTCCCGTCACGCATTTTGTAATTGATAACGACATCATTCATTGAATCAAGGAGCAGACATGACTCAGGTAATCGTGGTCATTGGTGACCGTTTAGGTAAAGGCCAGAAAGTCGCGGCAGGCGTTGAGAAAGCCGGAGGGAAAGCCATCGTCATCCCCGGCGTGGCGGCTGATATGAAGCTGGGCGACGTGATGAAGGCGGAAGGGGCGTCGTTTGGCATCTCGTTCTGCGGCAGCGGCGGCGCAGGGTCGATCACCGCACAGAACAAACACGGCTACAAGGCAAAGTACGGGATGCGTTCCGTCGATGAAGGTGTTACCGCCATCAACGAAGGAGCCGTCGCGCTGGGTTTTGGCTTTATGGATAAAGAAGAGTTGGGCGAACGTCTGGTTCAGGCATGGACAAAAAAACACGGTGGCTGATCGATGAAGGAGCAATTCACCACAACGGTAAACGTAAGCGGCAAAGGGGACAGTAAGTCCCGCGCCTTTGCTGACGCGCTAAGCCGGGTACAGAACACGCTACTTAAATCGACAAGCAAGGTACTGCTGCGTATTGAACCTCAGGATGTCAGGGTGGTCCGGGCACAGCAGAGCGTCAGGAAGGAGAAATTTTTGTTTTTCTTTCTGGCGAGAGAACGACGGAGTTACAGCGTTGAGCTGGATATTACCGTCAGCGTGACCGTTATCGACGCCGATAAGGTCGTTTTCGCCACGAAATAAAGCACTGCCCCCGAGGCAGCAATAATCATGATTTAAAAACGTTGGCGCAAGCCTGAAAGGAAAGACTGATGTTTTTAATAATCTTACTTAAGTCACTCATCATCGGCGGTCTGGTTGGTGTGGGCGTAGGCGCTGGTGCAGCGCGTATGTTCCACGCCCCCACCACGCAGGGAATGGGTGCATTTCGTACACTGGGTGAACTTAACTCCTGTGAAGGCGATCCGGCCTCTCACTTCTCTTTTGGTCTGGGTTTTTTCTTTAATGCCTGGGCCTCTTCCGTGGCCGCGGGTTCCTTCACCCAGGATGTCGATCACCGCATTATCCCCCACTGGGGTGCCGCTGCGCTGATGGTGAAAAACCGTAACGTCGCTGAAACCCTTCACGATCCGAAAAAAATGGCGATTGCCTGCGGCATCATCGGCATGATCGTGGTCGCCTTCCTTAATTCAACCGCCTCCGCCGTCCCGGCAGCGCTGCAGGTCACCGCCGTTAAGGTACTGGTGCCCGCTGCGAATCTGCTGGTGAATACCGTGATGCCGGTGATCTTCTGGCTGGCTGCGATTGATGCCGGCAAGAAGTCGGGATTCTGGGCCACGATTTTCGGCGGCCTTGCCCAGCTGATGATGGGGAATGCCGTACCGGGTCTGGTGCTGGGCATCCTGATTGGCAAAGGCGTTGAAGAGAGCGGCTGGAATAAAGTCACTAAGGTGATGATGGCGGCCATCGTTCTGCTTTTCGTACTCAGCGGCTTCTTCCGCGGCTTTGACATGAAAATGCTGCAATCCTTCCAGCTGGGCGTACCGGACTGGCTGGAAATGATCCACAACGCCATGAGCGGTAAATAAGAGGACGATGACGATGGAAGAGTCAAAAAACGGTTTCTGGTATGCAGACTGGTCCTTTCCGATTTTTGTCGGCCTGCTATCTGCTGGGGTATTTGCCGGGACGCACATGTATTACGTCTATGGGCTGGGCGCATTCAATGAAGTCGCCTTTGTTTCCATGCTGCGGTCGGGCATGGAAACGGGAGTCTACGGCGCGGTTGCAGCGTTCGGCGCCAGCTTTTTGTTTGCCCGCATCATTGAAGGATCGCTGGTCGGTATTCTGGATATCGGCGGCGCGATTCAGACCGGCATCGGTCTGGGTGTACCGGCCCTGCTGCTGGGGGCCGGAATTATTTACCCGGTGGCGAACTTTGCGGCCTCGCTGGTTACCGGGCTGGCCCTTGGGGTTGCGGTTGGCTACGTCATTATTCTGGCGCGCAGGTTCACCATCAATAACAGCGACTCCACCTATGGTGCAGACGTGATGATGGGGGCTGGGAACACCTCCGGGCGCTTCCTGGGGCCGTTGATTATTCTCTCTGCGATGACGGCTTCAATACCGATTGGCTTAGGCTCGCTGCTGGGGGCGCTGCTGTTCTACATGTGGAATAAGCCCATTACCGGCGGAGCCATTTTGGGGGCGATGTTACTGGGGGCGATTTTCCCGGTAGCCCTCTGATGTCACGGCGGTTTACCTGGAATGGGTAAACCGCGCTGTGGATGCTGCGGCATCCGGTATTAAAGGAGTCAGTCATGTTTGATCTTGTTATCCGCCGTGCGCGTCTGCCTGATGGCAGCCTGACCGACATCGCCATAAGCGACGGTAAAATTGCTGCGCTTGGCGAGGTGCGCGGTGAAGCGGCCACTGAAAAGGATCTTGCCGGGCAGTACTGGCTTAGCGCTGGCTGGATCGATTCCCACGTTCATTGCTACCCCAAATCGCCCATCTATCATGATGAAGCCGACCGCATCGGCGTGGCAACGGGCGTCACCACCGTTGTGGATGCAGGCAGCACCGGCGCGGACGATATCGACGCGTTTTATCAGATCACCCGCGAGGCAGATACGCGGGTTCATGCGCTGCTCAATATCGCCCGTACCGGCATCGTGACGCAAAACGAGCTGGCGGATATGAGTCAGATCGACAAGGTGGGCATTCGCGATGCCATTAAGCGGCTACCGGGTTTTATTCTCGGCATTAAGGCGCGAATGAGCAGCAGCGTGGTGGGCGCAAACGGCATTCACCCGCTGGTGCGAGCTAAAGAGATCCAGCAGGAAAATGGTGATTTGCCGCTGATGGTGCATATCGGCAATAACCCGCCGGATCTGGATGAAATCGCCAACCTGCTTGGCAGCGGCGATATCATTACTCACTGCTATAACGGTAAGCCTAACCGTATTCTGACGCCCGCCGGAGAGCTTCGCGCCTCGGTTAAACGTGCCCTGGATCGTGGAGTACGCCTGGACGTGGGGCACGGCAGCGCCAGCTTTAGCTTTGAGGTCGCCCGCGTGGCCATCGCACAGGGGATTCTGCCGTACACCATCAGTTCAGATATCTACTGCCGCAACCGCATTAACGGCCCGGTCCATTCGCTGGCTCACGTAATGTCGAAATTCTTCAGTGTGGGTATGACGCTGCCGCAAATTATTGACTGTGTGACGCTTCACGCTGCTCAGAGCCTGCGTTTGCGCGACAGAGGGCGGCTTGAAGTGGGACTTGACGCCGACCTGACCCTTTTTGATCTCAAAGAAGAACCCTGCCTGTTTATCGACTCCGAAGGGCAGTCGGTTGCCGGTGAGAAACAGCTGATACCTCTGGCCGCCGTTGTGGGTGGCGAGTGGTTTATTACCGATGAAGGGAAAAAGCATCATGTCGTCAATTTATGAAAAATATGGCCTGAAGCAGGTCATTAACGCCTCCGGCCGCATGACTATTCTGGGCGTATCGACGCCGGGTGAAGAGGTGGTTGATACGGTCAAATATGGGCTGAATCATTACTTTGAAATGAAAGACCTGGTCAACAAGACCGGCGCGTATATCGCCGGGCTGCTTGGCTCGGAAGATGCGGTAGTGGTTTCCTGCGCCTCTGCGGGTATCGCTCAGGCCGTAGCCGGAGTGATTGTAAAGGATAACGACTGGCTGCTGGAGAACCTCCACGCCGCGCCGTTAACCGTGCCGCACGATATTGTGGTACCTAAAGGCCATAATGTGAACTACGGCGCGCCGGTTGGAACGATGGTCACCCTGGGCGGGGGACGTCTGGTAGAAGCAGGCTACGCTAACGAGTGTTCAGCCGAGCAGCTCTCCGCGGCTATCACGCCGCAGACGGCGGCCATTCTCTATATCAAATCGCACCACTGCGTGCAGAAAAGCCATCTCAACGTTGAGCAGGCGGTCAGTGTCGCCCGCAAACACGGTGTGCCGCTGATCGTTGATGCCGCCGCAGAAGAAGATCTCAGGCGCTACTACCAGTACGGTGCGGACCTGGTGATTTACAGCGGTGCCAAGGCCATTGAGGGCCCCACCAGTGGCCTGGTCATGGGGCGCAGGCAGCCTGTTGAATGGGTAAAACGGCAGTCAATGGGTATTGGTCGCGCGATGAAAGTGGGCAAAGAGGGCATCCTCGGGCTGACCCAGGCGATTGAAAGCTATCTGACCCAGGAGAAGGTCACCGGCGTGCAGATGGTCGAGAAAATGACGCCGTTTATCAGCAATCTGAATGGCCTTAATGGCATTACCGCCCGCGTGGTATGGGACCCGGCGGGACGCGACATTGCGCGAGCCGAGATTAAGCTGGATGAAGCGGTAATAGGTTATACCACCGGCGACGTGGTACAGGCGCTAAAAACCGGTGAAATCGCCATCTATTTCCGCGGCTATAAAGCTAACGAAAGTATTATTGAGGTCGATGTGCGCAGCGTGTCGGTCGGGCAGTTGGATACCATCTATGCATGTATTAACGCGTTGTTAGCAGGAGAGAAAAAAGCATGACGCTGAACCCTAAATTTTATCAAGACCGCGTGTGTCTGAACGTGCTGGCTGGTTCAAAAGAGAATGCCCGTGAGATCTGGCAGGCCGCTGAAGGCCATGTGCTGGTGGGCGTGCTGTCGAAAAACTATGCCAGCGTAGCAAGCGCCGTTGCTGATATGCGTGAATATGCTGCGCTTATCGACAATGCGCTCTCCGTTGGCCTTGGCGCAGGCGACCCTAACCAGTCGGCGATGGTGAGCGCCATCTCCGCTGAAATTCAGCCGCAGCACGTTAATCAGGTTTTTACCGGCGTGGCAACCAGCCGTGCGCTGCTGGGGCAGAACCAGACCGTCGTCAACGGCCTGATTTCACCTACCGGCACGCCCGGTCTGGTAAAAATATCCACCGGTCCGCTGAGCTCAGGGGCAGCTGATGGCATTGTGCCGGTGGCAACCGCGATTGCTATGCTGAAAGATATGGGTGGCAGCTCGGTGAAGTACTTCCCAATGGGGGGGCTGAAAGCCATCGATGAGTTCACTGCCGTGGCGAAGGCCTGCGCGGAGCAGGACTTCTGGCTTGAGCCAACCGGCGGAATCGATCTGGAAAATTATGAGGCGATTCTCAGAATTGCGCTGGATGCGGGCGTAAGCAAAATCATCCCGCATATCTACAGCTCTATCATTGATAAAGCTTCGGGCAATACGCGCCCTGCCGATGTCAGTGCGCTGCTGGCAATGACAAAAAAATGGGTTAAATAAGCCCGCCCGACCCGCCTCAGCCTGAGGCGGGTCGGCCTCTCTTCTGAATGAGGATCACCATGCGTAACGGCCCGCTAATTACCGCCCTTTCGTTATCTCTGATGGCCGCCACTTCGCTGGCAGCCCATGCACAGTATGCTTATGTCGGTACTTATCATCCCAACGGTGAGGGCGTCTATCGCTTCCAGGTTAGTCCACACGATGGCGCACTGAGCGATAAAACCCTGGTAAGCCATCAGGTCAATGCGGCGCAGCTTACCCTTGATGCCAAAGGGAAAACGCTCTACGTTGCCAGTGAGAGCGAGAAAGGGACGGTGGCCGCTTATACCATCAATGGGGATGGCAGCCTGACAAAGCTGAATGAGGTCAGTTCACAGGGGGCCGGACCGGTATACCTTTCTCTGACCCCGGATGGCAGATATTTGCTGGTGGCTAACTACATTAGCGGGAGTAAAGCCGTTCTGCCAGTGCAGGCCGATGGCCGTCTGGGAGAAGCCAGCGATACGCAGCAGGACAGTGGGCCAGCCGGAGCCAGTCACCCGGCGGCGGCGGTCGAAGGGAGTTTTGCCGTGAGCGATCACAACGGTCCGCATGCGCATATGATCGCCAGCGATCCCAGCGGCAAATTTGTCTTCTCGACCGATCTGGGGCTGGATCGTATCTATCAGTATCGCCTGAGCAATGCAGGCCAGCTACAGCCGAATACGCCCCCATGGATCCCCGCATCTTCTGCGGGCGCAGGCCCACGGCATTTCGTTTTTCAACCGGACGGCAGCGCGCTGTATCTGATCAATGAAGAGTCCTCAACGCTAACCCGCTACCGGCTTAACCCGAAAACCGGCGTTCTTACTGAGGGGGCTACGGTTTCTGCATTGCCCGATGGCTACAAAGGCACCAGTTTTGCCGCCGGGCTGGTCATTGATAAAGCGGGTAAGAATCTTTATGTGGCGAACCGGCTGCACAATAGCATTGCGCATTTTGCGATTAAACCCAGCGGAACGTTGAGCCATAAAGATGACGTCTGGACGCGAGGTGACTACACGCGCACTCTCACGCTCTCTCACGATGGTAAGACGCTTTACGCTATCAATCAGCGTAGCGATAACATCACGCGCTTCCGGGTAGATAGCAGCGGCGCGCTCTCTTTTACCCAGGACTATACGGCCGTTGGCGCACCCTCACAGCTGGTGCTTACGCCTTAGCATTTTGTAACCCGAGTCGGACGCGCTGACCGGCTCCATTAAGATGGGAGAAATCGTGAGATTTCCTAACCAACGCCTTGCTCAGCTGTATGACCTGCTTCAAAACGAGACGTTGCCTCAGGATGAACTGGCGCGCCGCTTCAACGTGTCGACGCGCACCGTGCGCACTGATGTGACAGCCCTCAACGGAATGTTGGTGGATCACGGCGCGCGCTTTGTACTGAATCGCAAAGAGGGCTATCAGCTCAAGATCGATGATGCCGTCCGCTATAGCCTGCTACAGCAACAGTCTCCTTCCCATCTGCGGGTTCCGCGTACCTCTGCCGCACGGGTACACTACCTGCTGACCCGTTTTCTCACCTCTGCTTTTTCCCTGAAGCTGGAGGACCTGGCGGACGAATGGTTTGTCAGCCGCGCCACGCTACAGAGCGATATGGCTGAGGTAAGAGAGTGGCTGGGACGCTACAGACTGTCGGTTGAAACCAAGCCGCGCTATGGAATGAAGCTGTTCGGCAGTGAAGTGGCGATCCGCACCTGTCTGACCGACTTGCTCTACCAGATTGCGCTGGAAGACAGCGATAACCCGCTGCTCAATATCGAAGCGCTAAACAGCGGTATTCTCGACCAGCTACAGCCTCTGTTACAGGAGTGCTTCAGCCGCTTCCATATTCGTATGACTGACGACAGCGAGTTTTATCTGCGCCTCTACTGTGCGGTAGCGGTAAGGCGCATCAGCGAAGGTCATCCGCTCTCTGACTTTAGCGCGGAAGATGTGGATGAAGACGTACGGGATGCGGCCCGCCACATCGTCAACCTGCTACGGCCTGTTACCGGCAAGGATATCTCGCCCTCCGAGGAGGCTTATCTGCGGGTGAACATTGCCGCAAGGCGAATTGAGGAGATTGCTCCCAGCGCCATCAGCCCGGACGATGGCGAATCGCTGGTTAACTATATTCTTAGCTATATCAATACCCAGTACAATTTCAATCTGCAAAACGATCCACAGCTTCGTGCGGACCTGCTGACGCATATCAAAACAATGATTACGCGGATGCGCTACCAGATTAATATTCCCAATCCGCTGCTGGCCAATATCAAGCAGCACTACCCGCTGGCATATGACGTGACGCTGGCGGCGGTATCAAGCTGGGGGAAATACACCCCCTATGTGATTAGCGAAAACGAAATTGGCTTTCTGGTTTTGCATATCGGCGTGGGGCTGGAACGGCATTACAACGTAGGCTATCAGCGGCATCCGCAGGTTTTACTGGTGTGCGACACGGGTAACTCCACCGTGCGGATGATCCAGGCCATGCTGATGCGGAAATATCCGCAGATTGTCGTCAGTAATATTGTTTCACTTCGACAGTATGAGCAGCAGGGTAGCGTTGAGGAGGATTTTGTTATCTCAACCGCCCGCCTGAGCGAAAAGGACAAGCCCGTTGTGGTGATGTCGCCTTTTCCCACCGACTATCAGCTGGAGCAGATTGGCAAGCTGGTGCTGGTCGATCGCACCCGGCCTTATATGCTGGAGAAGTTTTTTGATGCCAGCCACTTCCGCATTATCGACAGGCCCATGACCCAGTCCGAACTGTTCCGATCGCTATGCGATCAGCTGGAACAGGAAGGCGTGGTGGATGCAGCGTTTTTCCCCTCGGTGGAGGAGCGTGAGGCCATTGTCAGCACCATGCTGGGCGAGGGGATCGCCCTGCCGCACGCATTAGGGTTGTTAGCAAAGAAAACGGTGGTTTACACCGTGCTGGCTCCGCAGGGAATTAGCTGGGGGGATGAAACGGCCTGCGTGATTTTCCTGCTGGCGATCAGCAAAACGGAATATGAAGAGGCGATGGCCATTTACGATCTGTTTGTGACGTTTATGCGCGAAAGGGCGATGGCACGGCTACGGGATAGCAAGGATTTCGACAGTTTCAAGGCGGTGGCCATGGACTGTTTAAGTCGGTTATAAAGCGCAGCGGTAGCATGACCGCCCGTGTGATAACGCTACACGGGCGGCTGTCAGGCTATTTAAGGATTGTAAAAGCCGTCGTGACGTGTTTCACGCCGCCAACGCGGCTGGCAATATCTGCTGCCGCTTTGGCTTCACTCTCGGTTACCAGACCCAGCAGGAAGACTTCGCCATTTTCGGTCGTCACCTTAACGTTAGAAGATTTCACCTGATCGCTCGACAACAGCTGAGAACGTACTTTGGTGGTTATCCACGTATCCGAAGAGGCGGTGCCAAAGGTGGCTTTATCGCCGGTGCGGATCTCGTTATAGACCTCCGTGGCTCCGTCCACGCCCATGGCGATCTGTTTGGCGCGGCTGGCAACGTCAGCAGTGGGTGCCTGCCCGCTGAGGAGAACCTTGCCCTGATAAGCGGTAGCAGAAATATGCGCATCGTTTTTGATCTGCTGATCTTTGGACAGCGCATTGCTTACGCGCAATTCCAGGGTGCCATCATCCACCTGGGTGCCAACGGTGCGGGGGTCGGTCGCGGTTTTAGTTGCTACCGCTGCGCTGCCTACTACGGCGGCCACGCAGCCCTGAAGCATCAGCGCGGTAAGAATAACGGCAAGTGCAGAGAATGCCTTCATTTAAGCTCCTTTAAACGTCCTGCTGGGGAAAAAGCGTGTTATCGATTAAATCACACAGGCAATTTACGGTTAACATATGCATTTCCTGGATCCTCGCGCTTCTGTGCGAAGGAATACGAATTTCTACATCCTGTGGCCCCAGTAATCCGGCCAGCTCGCCGCCGTCATAGCCGGTAAGCGCCACTATTGTCATATCCCGCGTGACCGCGGCCTCCACGGCTTTCACAATATCGCGGCCGTTGCCGCGTGTTGAAATAGCCAGCAGGATATCGCCAGTGTGGCCTAACGCCCGAACCTGCTTGGCGTAAACTTCATCGTGCAGACGATCGTTACCGATAGCCGTCAGCAGTACATTATCAGCACTGAGCGCAATCGCGGGCAGGCTTGGACGTTCGGTTTCGAAACGGTTAATCATGCTGGCGGCAAAGTGCTGGGCGTTTGCGCTTGAGGTGCCGTTGCCGCAGCTCAAAATTTTGTTGCCATTTAACAGCGACTGAACGATAGCCATAGCAGCGTGGGAGATCGCATCCGGCAGCGCTTCTGCCGCCGCAATCTGTGTTTGAATACTCTCGGTAAAACAGACTTTTATTCTTTCCAGCACTTCTTTCACCTGGCTCGTGTTGGCGGACAGCTACACCGCCGTAAATGCATTGGGCAACCACTCGACCTGTGTCCCGGTCATCGCCACCACGTCAAAGCGGCAGTCAGTGGTATCGAGGCTGGCTCCTTGCCCGCGTAGCCACAGCGCGGCAGTGCGCAGCAGCTTTTGCTGTTTGCTTCGCGTCACGCTTGCCGCTGCGCCGCCATACAGCGCGTTGCGACGGTAGCGTACTTCCACAAAAACCCACGTATGCGCATCCCGCATGATCAGGTCAATTTCCCCGCAGCGAAAGCGAACGTTGGCTGAAACAAACGTTAATCCTGCATTCTCCAGCAGGCGGCGGGCCTGTTGTTCAACGCCCGCCCCTGTCTGCTGTCGACTCAGGATGCCGGAACGATTTGCCCCTGGCGATACTGGTTCCATATCAACTTCCTGTTGATTACGCAGTCCTGTGAAGCGTTCAGGCTACCGGTTTCTCCCTTGATCTGAAAGCCGGGCAGCTGTCGCATCTCATTAAAATGGTTAGCCAGCGTCCAGGCATCAACGCCCATGGCATACAGGCGAACCAGCGAGTAGTCATTGTTAAAGGTTTTAGCTGCCTGCTGCATCAGCCCCGGATTGCTGCCTGAAAGCAGCGGCGCGTCGCTAAACTGTACGCCTTCCATTTCAAGACGGTAGTCCGGGCCGGCACCGGCCTGATTGCTGCGTGAGCTGGCATAGAGCTGTACCATGCTGCGGCTGCTGGTGCGCATCGATATCATCGGCTTGATCAGCGCCATCTCACCCTGCGTCGCGACGATATATACCGAGTCCACGCTGCCGCCATCAGCAGAAGAGGACGGGGTATCCTGCACCGGGGCAGGGATGGTCAGACCGGCGATGGTCACGCCCTGCGGCTGCTGCGGCTGAGTCGTAATCGGCGTACCGCTCAGGCGCAGGCCTGCTCCGCTGTTAATACCCTGCTTCAGTTCTCCCGTCGAACCAAACTGCTGTTGCAGAACGGTGTTGCCGCCCAGCTTCTGCCATTCAGTTGCGAACGCTTTGCTTACCCGATCACCCAGCGAGCTTCGTGGCACCATCAATAATGGTGCACGTTTGCCCTGGTCCCACATATGATGGGCCGCATCGCGGGCTTCGTCTTCAGGAGAAAGCGCAAAATAACAGAGATTCGGATGGTTCTGGACAGACTCAGGTTCGTTCAGGGCGAGAATATTCAGTGGGGTCTGCACATTCGCCAACTGCTCTACGTTGCTTTTCAGCAGCGGACCAACCACCAGGGTTGCGCCATCCTGCCGGGCTTTTGCCAGCACCTGGTCAATGGGCTGAGAACTGGTGTCGTAAACCTGAACCTGCGTCGCGCTGGAAGGCGGAGCGGTCTGCGCGGCAAGGCTGCTCTGCTGAGCAGGCTGGCCCTGAGCGGCTGCATTGTCTGTATTTTCAGTTGGCGTCTGAGCCGGAGCACCCGACGGGCTGGCGGCTGGCTGATTGGCCTGAGCGGCAGAAGTACTGACCGCAGCCTGACTGGCCGGCGCTGATGTACCTGGGGTCTGTATGGCAGGGGGGGTGGCTGGCGCGGAGGAGTCTGACGGAGTCGCTGGCTGCGCTGAGGATTGGGCAGGCGCCTGCGACTGAGCCAGTACGCCATTTTTGGCGTCGTTAAAGCCGCGCTGAATGGCATTAGCGAACACCTGTGCCTGTCCGCTTAGCGGCAGGAGCAGGGCGATTTTACCGGTCGACGACTGCTGGAAATTCTGTACCTGGCCCAGAGGGGTTGGCAGCATTTTAGCTGCCGGATTATAAGGGTAGCGCTTCTGCCAGTCGCTGATGCCCGCTTTGAGCATATCCGGGTTGCTGCCGTTAGTCCGGTAAACGCTCAGCAGATCCAACCACCCCTGAAGGATATTCTCGTTAGCATTGATCACCATGTTGCTGAGCTGTTCTGGCGTGAGCTGTACCAGCGCCTGCCAGGTTGCATCAATATTTTTTTGCCTGTCGGCAGGCGTCAGCAGCGGCTCCTGCGCGATTAAGGCACGCAGCAGATCCAGCGATGGATGCCCCTGGGCGGCGGCAATTTGCAGTTGGTAGTAACGGGCCAGCTGGTCTTTGGACAATGAACCCGCATCAATCTGCTTCAGCAGCGCGCTGGCGCCGTTGGCGTCCTGCTGGGTTAATTGCAGCTCTGCCTGTAGCAGCAGGCTCTCCTGACGCTGCTTATCGCTGAGCTTTTGCGGCAGCTGGCCAATCTGGTCCTTAGCCTGGGGCAGCTTCCCTTCTTTCAACAACGCCCTGATTGCGAGTAATTGCCAGTCAACCTTGTTATCATCTGAGCTTTGCTGCATCTGCTGAAGGTAGTAGTCGGACGTACCCTGGGCGCTGCCCTGCACGTTTGCCGTCGGTGATTGCGGCGCCTGACCGGTACATCCGGCAAAAATCAGGGCGGCCAGCAGAACAGGCATGCAGCGTCCTGCTTTGTTATGAATGACTTTCGAAGGAAGCATACTGTATCCAGTGATGTTTTTTTCAAGATGCTCAATATTAAATCGGCAATTCGGATCTCACAATGAAACAACACGATCGGGCAGATATTTCTGCCAGCACGCTCTATATTGTTCCCACACCGATCGGCAACCTGGGTGACATTACCCAGCGTGCCCTGATGGTACTCGCGGGCGTCGATCTGATCGCAGCGGAAGATACACGTCATACCGGGCTGTTGCTACAACATTTCGCCATCAATGCGCGCCTGTTCGCATTGCACGATCATAATGAACAGCAAAAAGCAGAATCCCTGCTGGCTAAGCTGCGGGAAGGGCAGAGCATTGCGCTGGTTTCCGATGCGGGTACGCCACTCATCAACGATCCGGGCTATCACCTGGTGCGCCTGTGCCGTGAAGCAGGCATTCGCGTTGTACCCCTGCCCGGTGCCTGCGCAGCCATTACAGCATTATGTGCAGCCGGACTTCCGTCCGATCGATTCTGTTACGAAGGGTTTCTGCCCGCCAAAAGCAAAGGGCGCTGCGATACGCTTCGTGCTCTTGAGCAGGAGCCACGCACGTTGATTTTTTACGAATCCACCCACCGCCTGCTGGAGAGTCTACAGGATATGGTGACGGTATGGGGAATGGATCGCTATGTGGTACTGGCCCGTGAAATCACTAAAACGTGGGAAACCATTTATGGCGCGCCGGTGGGAGAACTGCTGGCATGGGTGCGCGAGGATGAGAACCGGCGTAAAGGCGAGATGGTGCTTGTCGTGGAAGGTTTTCACGCCGAAGAGGATGCGCTGCCGCCTGAAGCGCTACGCACGCTGGGCCTGCTGCAAAAAGAGCTGCCGCTGAAAAAAGCCGCGCAGCTGACCGCCGAAATTCACGGTGTAAAAAAGAATGCGCTCTATAAGTACGCACTGGATCAGCAAGAGGGGTGACAAACCGCGCCGAATGCCCTATTATCCGCGCCGAAGCTGACCAGACAGTCGCCGCTTTGTTGCCGTCCTCCTTCGGGGGAGACAAACAGAGGGGAGGAAAGTCCGGGCTCCATAGGGCAGGGTGCCAGGTAACGCCTGGGGGGCGCAAGCCCACGACCAGTGCAACAGAGAGCAAACCGCCGATGGCCCCCCCGGCAGATTTCAGGATGCAGCAATAGCCGCAGCTTGAAAGACAAAGGGGATATGGGATCAGGTAAGGGTGAAAGGGTGCGGTAAGAGCGCACCGCGCGGCTGGCAACAGTTCGCGGCACGGTAAACTCCACCCGGAGCAAGGCCAAATAGGGGTTCACCAGGTACGGCCCGTACTGAACCCGGGTAGGCTGCTTGAGCCAGTGAGCGATTGCTGGCCTAGATGAATGACTGTCCACGACAGAACCCGGCTTACCGGTCAGCTTCAACTCATTCAGAAACAAGCCGTTGGTGTATCCCCGTTACTCACAGGCCACTATGAGTCCGACGAGGGAATGCATCAGCGGTCGTTCTTTTA
Source organism: Erwinia sp. PPS120 (assembly GCF_047918655.1). Lineage (GTDB taxonomy): Bacteria > Pseudomonadota > Gammaproteobacteria > Enterobacterales > Enterobacteriaceae > Erwinia > Erwinia tasmaniensis_A. The sequence goes on from NZ_JBLREF010000014.1 coordinate 267,473, forward strand.
CTTCCGCCCATCAATATCCCCACATCGCCTTACGTGAGCCCTGTCGGCTTACACTCTGTGCACTACGCGTTAACCTTCATCTCTGGCCCCGTCAATTCGTTTTATGACTCCGGTTTTACTGCCCATGCACAGGCACAGCCATTGAGGAAAGTAAGCGATGTGGTGGCGGGCAGAAAACCGGAGATTGTTCCGGGCCAATGCCGGCTGGCGCGGGTGCGAGTCTGGCATCAGTCATGACAAACGTGTGGCAGACCGTTTTTTACTCGAATTACAGGCAAAAAAAAACCGCCCAGGGCGGTTTTTTATCACTAAATTTCAACTGCTCAGGCAGATGCCGTCATCGCTATCGTAATTTTTAGTGTGTTTCGCGAATTATAACGCGACAACGTTTACAGCTGATGGACCTTTAGCGCCGTTCTCGATAGAGAACTCAACTTTCTGGCCTTCATCTAAGGTTTTGAAATCGTTGCTCTGGATTGCAGAGAAATGTACGAATACATCTTTGCTGCCATCTTCAGGGGAGATGAAGCCGAAACCTTTATCAGCGTTAAACCATTTTACTAAACCAGTCATTTTGTTAGACATAGATATTTCCTGTCATTTTTTTGAGCCACTTACTGTGGCGAAGATGGTCTGCTTAGCAGAATTAAACTTATTGGGCACTTAGGAGGAGGCTCACGATGAAGGGTATCTAAGATAACACTTGAACTGAGGACTGCTTTACTAAAACTGCTTTCATAAGGTCTGTGTACCAAACCGATGGCCAGATACTAGCCCCAATCGGGTTGATTTAGCAAGTGTTAATTTTTTTTATTTTGCGAGCGGGAAAGCACGTAACGGAAGGTGGCTATACAGGAAGGAAAACAACCAGGTCGCGCAACCGCCGGGTCAGGTACGCCACAATGATAAAAGCCCTGACAGAAACGGTCAGGGCTTTTAAGGTACTACAGAATCAAACTTTAACATTAATGGGCTTAATTACGTTTTTACTGCTATCGGTACTACTCTAAATGCACATGTTTATTAAAGATAATATTAGGGATTAAGAAATCCAGTGGAACCTCCCATATATTTATCGGTTAATAATAGCCTGCTAACCTTTTGAACCATGAGTCACGGCAGGTTAAACAAGTACACTCCCCTCGCGATACAGACTCTTTGATGCGTGGCTGTACATTCATTGCGAAACACATAATCATAAAACAGTATTCGCAAAGATATTTACTCGTTGAATCATAGCCTTACATCATCGCGCTTATTTACACCCGTTGCGATTGGTGATGCTCACTGCATGGCCTGAAAGCATTATCCTGTGAATGAAAAACAAATGTCCACAGCGACTTACCCATACAACAAACTTCGTGGCCTTTATCGCAATATATTCAAAAATCCAACTTATTAACTCTTTCAACTTAACGGGCGAGAACTTCTCTCGTGCCGTTGAAATCCACTTTACGCATTAAAAAATAAGAGTCAATACTGTTTTTAATGCCATGTAAATATTATCAGTATCGCGGTAATGACGATATGCCACAATATAAGGTACGTGATTATTCACAATTGAATTTTGCAAGCGGATGACGAAGATGCGCCCGCCAGAAGCCAGAAGCCAGAAGCCAGAAGCCAGAAGCCAGTGGGCTAACCAGTTGGCATGGCACAGTCAGTCGTCGGCACGACATCCCGCCAGCCAGCGGGCATTGTCGCCAGCATCTGTGCTCAACCCCTGGGTTTTTCATTTTTAAACGCGATAAGATAGAGCTTAATGAATTTGCAACATGCCACAGGAGACCGCAGCATGGAAAACGGACCGCTCTCAGAAGACGATCTGGAATGGCTGGATGATATCCTGCTTAAGTATGGCAATGACGCCTCTGTATTGGACGTCTCTGAACTGGACGGCATGACGACGGCCCTTCTTTCCGGCCCTGATGTCATCATGCCTTCCCAATGGCTGCCAGGAATATGGGGCGGCGAGGAACACCTTCCCGCGTGGGCGTCGGAACAGGAGTTCACGCGCTTTACCTCGCTGATTTTCCAGCATATGAACGACATTGGAGAGCGGCTGCGCCATGCGCCCGATCAGTTCGAGCCCCTGTTTGGTTTCAATGAAATTGACGGGAAGGAGTACCTGGTTGTGGAGGAGTGGTGTATTGGCTATTTGCGCGGCGTCGCGCTGGATGACTGGTCCGCGCTACCTGAAAGCCTGCAACCTGCGCTGGAGGCCATCGCCCTGCACGGTGAGGACGATAATCTTTCGGCACTGGAGCAGATGACGCAGGAGGCGTATGACCATAGTCAGGCTGCCATCGGTCCTGCTGCGCTTCGTCTTTTTCAATACTGGTTTGCACAGCGAACGGACACATTACATTAATCTGTTCCGTTCCGGGCCTGTGCCCGGTTCAGACCGGCAGATCAATGACCAGCGCCCGCAGCGGCGTGGCGGCGGTAAGCGTCACGCTCTCTTCCTGATGTATAAAGGCCCCATCGCCACAAACGAGGTCTTCTCTGGCCCGCGAGCCCGTATCGGCATGCAGCGCGCCATGGATGGACTGCAAATAGGCGCGGGGGCCATTAAGCCGGACGGTATAGGTTTCACCCGGTACCAGATCCAGATGATGTATCCAGACCTGCTGGCGAAGCTGAAGACTGCCCTCTGCGCCGTCCGGTGATGCAAGCAGCTGCGCACAGTCACCGTCGGAGAGGTTTACGCGCTGAAGCGGCGGGATCTCCCGGGACGGGCAGGCATCCAGCCAGAGTTGCATGCGCGTCAGAGCCGTTTCTTTGCTGACGTTATGTTCGCTGTAGCTGATATGAGGCTGGGTTGCGAGCAGCAGGGCTTCTCCCGCACGCGCGCGATAATGATTTCCCTCGCTATCACGATATTCCGCTTCACCCTGAAGGATCAGGTTTAACACATCGACTTTCGGATAGGTTCTGGGCTGAAAAGCGGCCCCCGACGTCAGCACTTCCTGATTAAGCACGCGTAGCGATGCATATCCCAGCAGGTCTGGATCGAAGTAGTGGCCAAAAGAAAAGCTGTAGCGCGCCTGTAACCAACCGTAATCTGCTTTGCCACAGGCTTTCGCTATGCGACGGGTAATCATGTGACTCTCCTCAACAGTCGGTCTGCTGCCCCGACAATACTGCTATGGTAAGTTTCTGGACGCCGGATTGTTAGCCAGTTAATCTGCTTACTACATTCAAAATTCCTGACAGAGAATTGAGATGGCTAAAGATCGCGCTCTGACGCTGGAAGCGTTACGAGTCATGGATGCTATCGATCGCCGGGGTAGTTTTGCGGCGGCGGCGGACGAGCTGGGCCGGGTGCCTTCTGCGCTCAGCTATACCATGCAAAAGCTGGAAGAGGAGCTGGATGTGGTGCTGTTTGACCGCTCCGGCCATCGCACAAAATTTACTAACGTTGGCCGCATGCTGCTGGAGCGAGGGCGGGTCCTGCTGGAGGCAGCCGATAAGCTGACTACCGATGCAGAAGCGCTGGCGCGGGGTTGGGAAACCCATCTGACAATCGTGAACGAGGCGCTGGTTCCCTGTGAGTCGCTCTTTCCTCTGATTGAAAAGCTGGCGGTGAAAGCAAACACCCAAATATCACTGATAACAGAGGTGCTGGCGGGAGCCTGGGAGCGGCTGGAACAGGGCAGAGCGGATATTGTTATCGCCCCGGATATGCACTTTCGTGCCTCATCGGAAATTAATACCCGTAAGCTGTACAGCATGATTAGCGTGATTGTCGCCAGTCCCGACCACCCTATTCATGACGAGCCTGAACCGCTCTCTGAGGTGACGCGGGTGAAATATCGCGGTATCGCCGTGGCGGATACCGCCCGCGAACGTCCGGTGCTCACCGTCCAGCTGCTGGACAAGCAGCAGCGGCTGACCGTCAGCTCGATTGCGGATAAACACCGGGCGCTGCTGGCCGGGCTGGGCGTGGCTTCGATGCCTTATCCGCTGGTGGAAAAAGATATTGCCGAAGGTCGCCTGAGGGTGGTCAGCCCGGAATATACCCGCGAGGTGGATATTATAATGGCGTGGCGTCGTGACAGCATGGGCGAAGCGAAAGCCTGGTGCCTGCGGGAAATTCCTAAACTGCTGGGGAAGCGGCAGGGATGATCGGGCAGGCAGGCCGAGGCTGCGGGCGTTTAACGGAAGCGCTCATCACGTCCGTGCGGCTCATCCCAGTCAAAGGCTGGCCCCAGTGAAATGATCCCGCTGGGGTTGATAGTCTTATGGCTGCAATAGTAGTGATGGCGAATATGCGCCAGGTTTACCGTCTCTTCCAGGCCAGGTAGCTGATAGATCTCACGCAGAAACCCATTCAGATTGAGATAGTCGCTAATGCGATACTTATCGCATTTGAAGTGGGTGACGTAAACGGGATCGAAGCGTACCAGGGTGGTCCACAGACGCAGATCGGCTTCGGTCAGACGCTCACCCGTCAGATAACGGTGCTGTCCCAGCATCTGCTCAAGCCGGTCGAGTGAATTGAACAGGGCCGTTACGGCTTCGTCATAGGCCTCCTGCGTGGTCGCAAAGCCAGATTTATAAACGCCATTATTGACCGTGTCGTAAATCCAGCCGTTAACCCGATCAATTTTATCCCGCAGGTCCACAGGATAATAGTCTCCCGCCCGTGCGCCAGCGGCGTCAAAAGCGCTGTTTAACATCCGCAGAATATCGGCTGACTCATTGCTGACCAGGGTGTTTTGCTGCTTATCCCACAGGACCGGAACGGTGACTCGTCCTGTATAGGATTTATCGGCCTGAAGGTAAAGCTGGTAGAGATATTGGTGCTGGTAAAGATCATCGCCCGTGGCGCCCGGGAAGGTCTGATCAAAGGTCCAGCCGTTTTCCAGCATCAGAGGATGGACAACCGATACTGAAATCAGCGACTCCAGGCCTTTCAGCTTGCGCATAATCAGGGCGCGATGCGCCCAGGGGCAGGCGAGGGAGACGTAGAGGTGATAGCGGCCCGCTTCGGCGCGAAACCCTCCCTTACCGGTTGGCCCGGCATCACCGCTGGCGGTCACCCAGTTGCGAAAGGCAGACTCAGAGCGGTGAAAACGGCCGCCCGTGGATGCCGTGTCATACCAGTTATCGTGCCAGACGCCATCAATTAGTTGGCCCATCGTGTCATCCCCCTTGCTGTAAGTGCCTAAGAGTATAGCGCCTTACTGCGTGTCGGATCGTTATCTGCCCCTTGCACTCGGGCACCAGGGGCTGACACCGTTTTTACCACTTTTTGTTTAGCAGACGATCGATGCTGTACGCGCCCGGACCGGTAATAAACAGCAGCAGATAGCCGCCGGATATAGACAGGTTTTTCATAAAGTTGACAGAACTGCCCGCCACTGACGCATCGCTATGGAAAATCAGCGCGGTAATAACCGCAAAGACGGCGGTGACGATAGCGGTAAAGCGGGTCAGGAAACCAAGCAGAATGGCCAGGCCACCCCCGAACTCCAGAAGGATAGTAAGCGGCAGCAGAAAGCCCGGCACGTGCATATGTTCCATATATTGCTGCGTGGCGGAATAGCCGTGAATTTTGCCCCAGCCCGCCACAATAAACAGCACTGGCATCAGGATCCGGGCAAGCAGAAAGCCAAAGTCTTCTAATTTTTTCATCAATCACCCCAGGAGGAATTATCTCAACGAACACCGGTTCGTCGCATTAAGTTCAGGCCTGTCAGGAGATTAGTCCTGACTCACCTTTGTCACTCAGGATAATATTCGCAAGGTGAAACTATTGTAAGCGAGATAAATTGTCGGAGTTTATCAGTAAAATTGAATGTGACGCAGGCCCAGTCAAAACTGAGCCACAGACGTTAAAACGGCAGGATAAATCGGACTGAAAGGCAGACTTCAACGATTAGGAAGATAATTGCGTACAACGCGCCAGGTGCTCCAAAGGCCCAGACCGCGTTTTGCCCAACGGGTAATGCGACGGGGATGGCGAACGGACCAGATGGCCATCAGGCCACTACCGACTACGGCAAAGCGTCGCAGGCTGACCAGCTTAAGCCAGCCACGGTCGTAGCGAGCGGTGGCTTCCAGAAACAGCTTTTTTTCAGCGCTTAAGTCGAGCCGCTGTTGCTGTACCAGACGCAGCAGCTCCGCTTTATGTTCGGCACGTTCCCGGCTGCTGCTCATTTTTCTTCCTCCAGCAGCTTACGATCGGATTTCAGCTCTTTACGAGTGGCATTCAGCAGCGTCGAGCGGCGTGATTTCGCCAGCGTCCACAGGCCGAAAATAACCGCCAGTCCAAAGAGTACGCCGGTGGTGATCGCCACGGCCATCAATCGATACTGCGGGCTCACCGCCCAGATAATGAGGATCATCAGGCTCATCAGGCCAAATGCGGTAAAGAGCATAGTCAGGCCGGTCATCAGAAGCATTTGAATGAGATTCGCTTTCTCTTCTTCAAGCTCCACGACCGCCAGCCGGACGCGCGTTTCTACCAGGCCTACCAGCGTGGTGACCAGACGCTGCCCAATGTTAATGACCCCTTTGCCGGGGCCCTGGCTTTGCTGAAGATTTGCCATCTTAACGACGCGTCAGCAGGACACCGAGCACCACACCGATTGCGGCACCGATACCCACGCTGGTCCATGGATTTTCACGCACGTAAACGTCGGCCTGATCGGCTACTTCACGTGAGGTCTGTGCAATACGCTCGCCGGAGTCGCCAAGACGCGCACGCGTATCTTTTAACGCACTCTGCGCTTTGCTGCGAAGCTTATCCAGTTCGGATTTAGATTTTTCGCCAGTATGGCTCAGAACTTCTTCCAGCGTATCCGCCAGGGTTTTCAGTTCGGCACGCAGATGCTCAGATGTGGTGTCTTTAGACATAACAAACTCCTTTAAATTTTGTTGTGAGAGTCATGCAGCGCTTAATAGCGAGCCGCCTGAACTTCCTTTAATTCGCGCTTTGCTTCTGCCAGTTTCTGTTCACGCCGGGTAATTTTTTTACGGTCATCGCCATCCGCCTTTTCTTTATCCAGCTCTTTCTGCCGCTCTTCCACTTTCTGCTGATGTTCTTTGATCTTCTCCTGATGGAGCGATTTCAGTTTTTCATCCGTGCAGCCAGCGCGGGCTTCAGTCAGAGCCCGTTCCAGTCCGTTTACGCGACGTTGATTGTCGTGCTGGCGGGCCAGATCGATCTCATGCTGAATAGCCTGCTCTTTTTGCTGGCAAAGTGAGACAGCCGCATGTGAGAAAGTGGTCAGAGTTAACAGGCTTAAGCCGAGAATCGTGCGGTATTTCATATCAGATTTTCCTTTCTAATTTTGGTGCCGCAGAAACGACACCTATGCTCCCGTCATGGCTATCCGGGTGAGTCTGGCTTAGTAAGCATAGTCAGAAATCCTGAAAAGCTCAAAAAGAGAGAATATTCTTAGAGATAGACTGCAAAAATTGCCGGAGACAGGGTGTAAATGTTAGCCAACGGCCTGTTTATTCTGGCTGAGGCGGCGCATCCATTCACTTGTGCCCGGCGCGTCTGGCCGGCCAATACTGAAACCATAGGGCAACAGCTCATGGAGCACCTTTTCCGCAGCATTACTTTGCTCAACGGAGTCAAATTTTATCAATAATGCATTGTTATCCGGGGTAATACTTTTGATATGTATGCCCTCCGCATTGAGCCGCTGATAAACGTAGAAGCCATCGGGCAGCGTAATGCCCTGCCGTGAAGCGCGGATTTGTAGCGCACTTTCGCTTTGAAACAGCGTGGGCAGAAAAAAGATCGCCACCAGCGCAGCCGCGCCCAATAAAAGTATCGAAACTATCCGCGTAGTCGCGCAGGATCTGAGAAATTTGCGCATCCGGATTATCCCTTATTAGCATCAGAGCAAGTTTTTTTCCGCCACAACACGTACAGCGATCCTGCCAGTCCGAAAACCAGCAGCACCAGGGGCAGCAGCATCAGACAGAACATCAGCTGATCTTCGTATTTTAGAAAAAGTGGCGTTTTGCCGAGCGCGAAGCCTGTCACGGTGAGGATTAAGACCCACAGCAGCCCGCTCAGCCAGTTAAATAGCTGAAAGCGCGCATTGCTCAGGCCGGACAGGCCAGCAATGGTGGGCAGCAGCGTGCGGACAAAGGCGATAAAGCGGCCAACCAGCAGCGCGGAAAGGCCGTGGCGATGAAACAGGCTGTGCGCACGCTGATGGTACTGAGCGGGAAGATGCGACAGCCACTTTTGTACGGTCGCCGTATTGCCCAGCCACCGGCCCTGAATATAGCTCACCCAGCACCCCAGGCTGGCGGCAGTGGTCAGAATAAACAACGTCATGGGGAAGGTCATGGTGCCCTTAGCGATCAGCACCCCAACCAGAATCAGCAGGCTGTCGCCCGGCAGGAACGCCGCGGGAAGCAGGCCATTCTCAAGGAATAAAATCATAAACAGCACCGCGTAGATTGCCCATACCAGCGTCGGATCGGCCAGCGAATTATAATCCTGTTGCCAGAGAGCCTGTATCAGTGCTTTAAAAATATCCATAAGGTATTCCTGAACATCATTGTTAGCCGTGTTCGGGCGGTGTCCGTCACAAGGAGCTTATTAGTATAATAGTGAGTACGTAACTGAGCTAAACAAAGCCAAAAATCTCCGAAACCTGGCAGGGGATAAGGCATCGCGCCCCTTACGGTAAGTAAGGAAATGCCGCTAAATGTAACAAAATCCCGACAGGTGAGACAGCATAAACTCTTTGCCAGAATGTTTTACAGGGGCGGGCGGTGAGCGGAAAGGCGCTTTACACAGACTGACACTTAAGAAGAGTCTCTTACGTGGCGCGTGCCAGGTTGATGCGAAAGAGGTGAAGCGGTCGGGACAGATACCCGACCGCGCTGGCGAGATTAAAGGCTTTTTTGCTGTTCCCGCCGATCTTCTGCCATGCAGGCGGCGGCGGTAAACAGAATATCGGCGGAGGAGTTCAGCGCCGTTTCGGCAGAATCCTGTAGCACGCCAATAATGAAGCCGACGGCCACCACCTGCATGGCAACATCGTTAGGAATACCGAACATATTACAGGCCACCGGGATCAGCAGTAGAGATCCCCCTGCCACGCCGGATGCGCCACAGGCACATATTGATGCGACCAGGCTAAGCAGAATAGCCGTTCCGCTATCAACGTGGATCCCCAGCGTATGGACCGCTGCCAGCGTCAGCACGGTAATGGTAATGGAGGCGCCAGCCATGCTGATATTCGCCCCAATAGGAATAGAAACGGTATAGGTGTCCTCATCCAGCTGGAGCCTTTTCGCCAGGGCCATATTTACCGGAATATTGGCCGCTGAGCTGCGGGTGAAGAACGCGGTCACGCCGCTTTCGCGCAGGCAGGTAAATACCAGAGGATAAGGATTGCGGCGGATTTTCCACCAGACCAGCAGCGGGTTAAACACCAGTGCCATCAGCAGCATACAGCCCAACAGCAGCGCCAGCAGGTGGGCATAATTCCACAGTGCCGCAAAGCCGGTCGAGGCGAGGATCGAAGCGACCAGGCCAAAAATCCCCAGCGGTGCAAAGCGGATGACGATGCGCACCAGCCCGGTAACGGCCTCTGAGGCATCGTTAAGAAAGGCGCGCGTGGTATCGCTGCTGTGGCGAAAGGCAAAGCCAAGACCGATGGCCCAGACCAGTATGCCGATGTAGTTGGCGTGCATCAGCGCATCAATGGGGTTAGCCACCATGCTCATCAGCAGGCTGTGCAGCACGGCAAGAATGCCGGAGGGCGGGGCGATGGTCTGCCCCTGGTCGGCCAGCGTCAGCGTTTGTGGAAACAGGTGGCTAAAGACGACTGCCACGACGGCGGCAAAGAAAGTGCTCAGCAGATAAAGTACAATAATGGGGCGGATATTGGTTTTTTGCCCCTGCTGATGGTTCGCAATCGAGGCGATCACCAGCACCATCACCAGAATGGGGGCGACGGCCTTAAGCGCGCTAACGAACAGCTCGCCAAACAGACCTGCTGCCAGCGCATTCTCCTTCGAAAACCACGCCAGCGCCATTCCCGCGAACAGGCCGATCATAATCTGTGTAACCAGACTTCCCTGCATCAGGCGCTGGAGTATCCCCGCGCGTTCTTTTCCCATATTCATATTAAACAACCAGCTTAGTAGTGTGATCCTGATGCGCGTCAGCGTCGTCTGCGCTGAACATAGCGGCATTCTCGAGTTTGCGCTGAGGAGTATAAGGAAATGTCATGGCAGGGGAAGTGAAAAGTGATCCTGCCATTCCGGATGATTATCCCGCTTTGCGACGACTGCGCTGGTTAATCCAGGCGTTGATCAGCAGCGTTACTGTCAGAATCCCGCCGACCGTCGCCAGCGAGGCCGCCACCGGAATGTGGTAGAAATCGACAATCAGCATTTTGATGCCGATAAATACCAGCACTACCGCCAGGCCATACTTCAGCATGGAAAAGCGCTCCGCCACGTTAGCGAGCAGGAAATACATGGCGCGAAGGCCCAGAATGGCGAAAAGGTTGGAGGTCAGCACGATAAAGGGGTCGGTGGTAACCGCGAAAATGGCCGGAATGCTGTCTGCGGCGAAGATCACATCGCTGATTTCAACCATGATTAATGCCAGCAGCAGCGGTGTGGCATACAGTAATCCCTGACGACGGATAAAGAACTTCTCGCCCTCCAGTCCCTCCGTCATGCGCAGGTGACCACGCAGCCAGCGAATCAGCGGCTTCTCTCCCGCCGGTTGGTCGTCCTCTTTACCCGGGAGAGCCATCTTAACCCCGGTAAACAGCAGAAAGGCGCCGAAGAGGTAGAGCACCCAGCTAAATTCGGTCACCAGCCAGCTGCCGGCAAAAATCATCAGGGTGCGCAGGATAATCGCGCCAAGCACGCCGTAAATCAGCACTCGCCGCTGCAATGCGGGGGGAATGGCGAAGTAGCTGAACAGCATCAGCCAGACGAAGACGTTATCCACGGCCAGCGCTTTTTCCAGCACGTAACCGGTCAGAAAAGCCAGTGTCTGGCGATGTGCCACATCAGGTCCGGCGGTTGCCTGCAAATAAGCCCAGAGCGCGGCGCTGAATAACAGCGAAACGGTCACCCAGATAAGTGACCAGACGGCTGCCTGTTTGAAGGTCATGGTTTGTGCGCCGCGTCGGCCCTGGAGAAACAGGTCGATGGCAAGCATAATCAATACGATGGCGGCGAAGCAGCCCCAGAGAAGCGGTGTGCCCATGGTGTGCATAGCGCGGTATCCTGTATAAAATAAAAATGGCCAACGTTGGACGACGTCAGCCACAGTATTTTTGCTGTATGCAAACCTCGCCTTACGGCAAGGTCTCACTTACAACACAGGATGGGATCCTGGATGCCCGGTAACCGGGTGCGTACGCACCGTATTGACGATTAGCCGGCAATGAAGTTACTCCCCTTTGCTGAGGCAGACGATAAGGAACCGTGACAGAAAGGTCAACACTCTTCAGTCATATTTAGACATATTTACAGAATCACCTGGCGGCGGCAGGCGCATTGAGCCGAGGAGGGTTTGATTTTTGCCGTCACCTCTCCCACGATAAGGGCTGAAGGCGGAGCAGGGGATAAACGAGACTTATGACGACGGGCAGCAGACACGTACTTAAGACGGGCAGCGGACACGCGCTTAACTGGACCAGCATACTGGTCGCCATCCCGGTAGGGTTTGCCGCCACGCTGGTGACGCTGGGGTTCAGACTGGTCATTGAACTCATCAACTCGCTGCTGTTTGGCAGTAAGCAGGATGTCACCCAGGCTATTGCCGTTTATCCGGCTTACCTCTGGCCGCTGATCGTGGGCGTCGGCGGCCTGTTAGCCGGATTTTTCCTGCGCTACGCCACGGCTATTGAGAAAAAAGAAACGGTGCGCACCGACTATCTGGAAGTGATTAACGCCAGGCTGGATGCCGTACCCACGAAAACATCGCTGTTCCGCGCGCTCTCCTCGATCGCCAGTATTGGCAGCGGTGCATCCATTGGTAAAGAGGGGCCAATGGTCCAGCTCTCGGCGCTGGCGGGTAGCCTGATGGGCCGCTTCTGCTTTCCGCGGCTGGCATTAAGAAACAGTGACATTGTGGCGATGGCCGCCGCCGCTGGCCTCTCCTCAGTTTATCATGCGCCGCTGGCGTCGGCGATTTTCGTGGCGGAGATCGCATTTGGCATTTCGGCGCTACAGCGGCTTATTCCGCTGATTATCTCCTCCGGCGTGGCGGTACTTACCCTCTGGACGCTGGGCTACCGCTCGGCCATCTATCCTTTCTCACACGCTCAGTTTGACCTGACGCCCGGAAATATGCTGCTGACCGTCGTGGTAGGCTTGCTGGCCGGGCTGGTGGGCGGCGGGATGATTTGGCTGATCCAGCAGAGTCGACAGCGCTTCAGCCGGGTGGCAAGCCTGCCGCTGCGGCTGGGGCTGGGTGGGCTGATTGTTGGAGCGATGGCGATAGCCACCCCGGCCATTCTCGGTAATGGCTATGAAGTGATTGTGGCGATCATGGCCGGTGGCTTTATGATTAAAGGGCTGGTGATTTTGCTGGTGCTGAAAATGCTCGCTACCGCCATATCGGTCGGATCTAACGCCGTGGGCGGCCTGTTTACTCCGTCGCTGTTAACGGGTGCGGTTCTTGGTGTACTGGTGGCGATGCTGGCGAGGCTGGCAGGTTTTCCGGTCAGCGATCCGGTGATTTTTGCCGCTGTCGGCATGGGGGCGGTACTGGCCTCAGTAAGTCAGGCTCCCCTGATGGCGATGCTGATGGTGCTGGAGATGACCCTCAACAGCAGCCTGCTGTTCCCGACGATGATCGCCTGCGTGCTGGCGACCATGACGGCTTACCGACTCCAGGTTACCAGCACCTATCCGGTGGTTAAAAACCACTTTAGCCGTTCGGATGCGAAGTTCGATTTCGACAACGGCATTATCTCACAGTTTATCGTCTCCGGCGCGGCGCTAAAGCCTGAGGATCCGGTGGGCAAGGCGCTGGCGGTCAGCACGCTAAAGCGTGAGCGATTTGTCTACGTTATCAATGACAGCGGGCAGTTTATGGGAGCCGTCTCTATTCACGATATTTCCCATAAGGTTCTGGATAAAGAGATCACGCTGGAATCACCGGTTAGCTGCGTAGTGGATGCCAGCTTTCCCACCGTTTATGAAAACCAGACCATTACCCAGGGATGGGAGGCCTTTGCCCGGGTTACGCTGGAACGGCTGCCGGTGCTGAATAATCCACAGGAACGGAAATATCTCGGCGCGCTGACCAAAACCAGCCTGATCCAGAAGGCGGAGGCGTTTCTTTAAGCCTGCTGATCACCGCCGGGGCAGTTTATCACTGCAGGCTGAGCCGGCGCAGCCCCTTCTGTTCCTTTCCGTCCAGAAGCGCTTCCTTTTCTCCTCTTCTGAAGCTGACCTGCCTCATCAGCCGTCAGCTTTCAGGGGCTGTCGCAGAGAACTTTATCCCTTTTTGCTGCTTAAGCACTGAACTGAATTATCGCACATCCGTTAAACAGAGCAGACTTTGCAGAAAATGAGCGATCACGCCCTCTTTCGGCAAGTGAAGTTTTATCGTTACTTATCTGGAAGCTGTCAGCATAAAATATCGTAAATGGGAAAGCTGTTTTATGACTTTATCGAAAATCAAAATGAAAAAGGTGCTTTCCCAGCATATTGTCCTAACCGCAGCCCTGAGTAAAAAGCCTGAGGAGGTGCGCTATCTTGAGCAAAACAGAAGGGCAGTGATCAACGATGAGATGCGCGCCCTTAACAAAGCGATTCGCAACATTGTTGGCTACTCTGAACCCGGCGGAATGACTCTGCAGCATTTCCACCGTAAACGGTTGAGAGAGCATGATTTATATAAAGATTAAACCGCTGAACCGCTGAACCGCTGAACCGCTGAACCGCTGAACTGGCCGCGCCGTAGGTGATGCTGGCCAGTGACGAAGCCAGCTACATTTCTGGCGCGACGATTGCCATCACCGGCGGCGTCGCCGTTATCTGATAACAATGTGCGCGCTCCCAAAGGAAGCGGCGCACTGTTTTCATCAGTCTTCACTACCCCGCGAGGGGCGCGGGGTAGGGCTGCTTAAAATTTCTTATCGACTGGCGGGGTGTTAAGACGCGTTTCTTTATCGTGCTCAACTTCCACTTCCTGACGACGTACGCTGTCCTTAACGGTTTCGGTACGCGCAGTTTCTTCACCGCGAAGACCGACTTCTTCTTTCACACGCGTGGTCTTCTCGATGGTTGGGATCTCATGGGACTCTTCAACCTCAATGGTTTTATCAGACCAGTCAACGTCGTTCAGATAGGCAGGCTCATCGACTGCGCGACGGAAAACTTCAGCGTGCTGATCGTACAGTGAAACGTCTTCTGATACTTCGTCTTCTACCGTGTAACGACGAAGGCGAACGGAACCATCGCTGACCTGACGTTTACCAATGGCCACTTCTTCTTCCGCAAGCTTCAGCGCATCGCGGTCGGTTTCAGGACCTTTACCCGCTGGCGTGGCGATGGGGGTCTGCGCGGTAGCAGTAGAAGAGAGCGAGCCAGGCGTCGTACCGAGGTCATTAGTTTCTCCGGCAAATTCGCCGCCGGTCAGCGCGCCACGGTGGGTGGACAGCGAAGAGTAGTCGGCTGCAAAGGCGCTCAGCTCATGCTCAATATGGTCGGCCTGGTCTTTTGGTACTTTTACCGTCAGCAGGACGCCGCCGGAGCGCAGCGCTTTGCTGTACTCGGTTGCATAGTTATCATCAACATCCGTACCAAACAGACGCTGCCAGAAGCTTGGATGGCGAATCTCTTTATCTTCGACCTGTAATCTTTTACCTGAAATAATATCGATATTTTTTTCAGCAATACCTTCGACGATCAATTTTTCTTTCGCCGCTTCTGCCTGTTGAAGTTGGTTGAATGCGGTTACGATTTTTTCATGTGACATAAATGGATCCTCGTAGATTGATTAAATCAGGTTTCTTCTTTCTCGATAGTGACTTCCTGATTACGCAGAGTAATGCTCTGCCTGAAATTTTCTGTTTTGCTGCGCTTATGGATATGAATTTCTTCCTTAAGCACGTTTCGACGGACAATTTCTACCTGTTCCTCAATGACGGGAATAATAAGTACATCCCCTTCCTGACGAACCTGCGGTGAATCGTTTTCACCCAGCACCTGATTGATGGCGACATGTCGAATGTCGACTTCATCGTGCGACAGCTCGGCTTCAAGTCGCTCTTCACTGACGTGTGTCGTGCGATGTATGCGGTACCTCGCGTCGACGCTGCGTTCTTTAGAGATTTTCACCTGCTCTTCAGCCAGCTGCATTTTATCTACGCCTTCAGCGTATTCATCCAGCGGCTCGTTTTTATTTCCCATATGGTTAACCTTAGTGAGAATATTTAAAAATTCGCCATCGGGCTGAACGCGTATTTAATTCACCGCTTCGGTATAACGTCCTGCACGTTTTTAACTTTAGCAAGAAATGCTCATGGCGCGAGTTTAATTGGCCTTTCAAATGTAACAACTTGTAATTTGTTTTTAATTAGCGCGTCGCTTAGGAATGCTCTTATTTTATAGCACATAACTGAATGATTCTGATAAATTAATGTCCCAAAGATAATTATGAAAAAAATTATTTAACGTTAGTTGATAAAGCGCTTAAGAGAATTATATAGCGGAATTTATATTTATTTAGGTGCCCTGTAGTACCATTTAAAAAAAGAGGAATAGCGTAACGGTGTGGTTTAAATACAGAATTACCGTATTCCCACACCTGTAGCCCTGTTCAGAACAGCGCTTTAGCTCTCCCGGCCACGCAGCGCCTGTTCGGTAAGCCATAGCCGGGTGTCAAACTCCAGCTGGTGATACTGCGGCTCCATATGGCAGCAGAGCTGGTAGAAACTCTTGTTATGATCCTTCTCTTTTATATGCGCCAGCTCATGGACCACGATCATTCGCAGGAAAGCCTCAGGTGCCTGTTTAAATATTGTGGCGACGCGAATCTCGGCCTTAGCTTTTAGCTTACCGCCCTGAACCCGGGAGATGGCGGTATGCAGCCCAAGCGCATGCTTCATCACCTTTATTTTACTGTCGTAAATCACCTTGTTGAGCGGGGGCGCGTTGCGCAGCGCCTGGGTTTTTAGCGTCAGCGCGTAGTCATAGAGCGCGCGGTCGCTGGTGATGGCGTGCCCCTCAGGATAGCGCTTGCGCAGGACCTCCCCCAGCCGCTGCTCAGCGATCAGCTGGCGAACCTGTGCCAGCAGCGACTCGGGATACCCCTGAAGATAAATCAATGACATGGCTGCTCCTGCAAGAAAAACGTTTACTGTCGGCCCGTTTTAGGGGATAAATCGCGAGAATTTTACCACGCCGGAGATCCCATGAGCCAACTCGAACTGAGCCACCGCACGCTGACGCTGCATCGTTTTCCCCAGATGCGCGAAGAGAGTCCGCTGCAGGCCTGGGACGCCGCAGATGAATATCTGCTGAAACACCTTGAGAACTCAGCGATCGGTGGCCCCACCATCCTGTTTAACGATACCTTCGGGACGCTGGCCTGCGCCTTACAGGGCGATGACCTGTACAGCGTCAGCGATTCTTATATCAGTCAGCAGGCGACGCGGCAAAACCTCTCGCTGAACGGGATGGATGAAGGCGAAGTGCGCCTGCTGGACAGTCTGTCACCCTTGCCTGCGGCGCCCGCCCGCGTGCTGATTAAAATCCCCAGGACGCTGGCCCTGCTGGAGCAGCAGCTACGCGCCCTGCGCAGCGTGGTTACCCCTGACACGCAGGTGATCGCCGCGGCCAGAGCGAAGGATATTCACACTTCGACCCTGCAGCTGTTTGAACGGGTGCTGGGGCCAACCACCACCTCGCTGGCGGTGAAAAAAGCGCGCCTGGTATTCTGTACGCCCGATCTGCCGCCGCTGGCCGAAGGAGACGTGACCCACGTCTGGCCGCTGGAGGGCACCGATTATCAGATCCACAACCACGCGAACGTCTTTGCCCGCAGCGGTCTGGACGTGGGTGCGCGTTTCTTTATGGCGCATTTACCGGAAAACGTTGAGGGTGAGATGGCAGACCTTGGCTGCGGTAATGGCGTAATTGGTCTGACGGCGCTGGCGCAGAATCCCGCGGCTGAAATGCATTTTATTGACGAGTCTTATATGGCGGTCGCCTCAAGCCAGCTTAATGTCGCGACCAACCGTCCGGACGACCTGACCCGCTGTCATTTTGCCGTCAATAATGCGCTGGCCGGATTCCCCTCCGACCGTCTGCATGCGGTGCTGTGTAACCCGCCGTTTCACCAGCAGAACACCCTGACCGATCACATTGCCTGGCAGATGTTTCGCGACGCCCGTCGCTGCCTGCAGTACGGCGGTGAACTGCGTGTGGTCGGCAATCGTCACCTGGACTACTACCGCAAGATGAAAAAGCTGTTCGGCAACTGCACCACCGTCGCCTCACATCAGAAATTCGTCATACTGCGTTCGGTTAAGCTTCGCTAAATCCGCCATTTCCTGACGCCTGTCGTCGTGAGATCCACGAAAATCGCTGTTCATAGCCATGATGAAAGTGGCTATTGCGGCGATAGCTCGCCTGCTCTTCCGCCATACAGTAGGTGCAGATCTGACTTAACTCGATCTGCGCTTCCGGTACGCCTTCGCGCATCGCCATGCGTTTTGCCAGCAGCGGCAGGTCAAACCAGACCCCCTGGGTGGTCCCTGCGGCCTGAGCACGCCGCGCGTGGGGGTTGGCAGGCTGCAGAGGGGAGAAGGGCAGCAGCGGCGCAAGGCCGTGCGGGTTTTCCTTCGCCGTACGGGCAATCAGATCCTCTCCCAGCTCATAGCAGCAGGGGCCGATGGCCGGGCCAATCGCCATAAACAGGCTTTCCGGCCTGGCGCCCTGTTCACACAGGCGACGAAGGGTATTGATCAGCACCCCCTTCAGCGCGCCGTTCAGGCCCGCGTGGACGGCGGCAACCTGGCGCTGGCGGGTATCGGCAATCAGAATGGGCAGGCAGTCGGCGGTGTATACGGCCACCGGACGCGTTCCGGTAGCGATCAGCGCATCCGCTTCGCGACTTTTTACCGGCAGCGCGTCGCTGTCGGGCACCACCACGGCGGTATGGCGCTGGAGATTGTAGATGGCATTCGCCTGGGGCCGCTCTCCGGCGGGCAGGAAGGCGTGATCGAGCCAGTCGAAGGACGAAAGCAGCGGTGAGTGCCAGACGGGGGTCATAGGGTTTCCTTATCGGTAGCCAGCAGGAGAACAATCTCTTCACATTATGCGTGAAATGCGACATTTTAAGGCGTTATTTCACCCCTCCTTCTTAAACTTTCAGACAGGGAAACGCCAGTGAGAATGAAGATTAACAGAACAGGTTTAACCGGGGCCGCCCTGCTGGTCGCCCTGACGCTGTCCGGCTGCGCCAGCCAACAGCAGGATGCCGCCGATCGGCTTAATCAGCAGTCGGTGATGGCGTTAAACTGGTTCCAGCAGTCGGGAGAGTACCAGGCGCTGGCCTGGCAGGCGTTTAACTTTGCCACGCTTGCCTTCGACCATGCCGCGTCACTGACCGGCAAGCCAAAAGCGGTGATCGTCGATCTGGATGAAACGATGATTGATAACAGCGCCTACAGCGCCTGGCAGGTAAAGGCTAACCAGCCGTTTGACGATAAAACCTGGTCCGCGTGGACTCAGGCGCGTCAGGCGACGGCGATACCGGGCGCGGTAGAGTTTGCCAACTACGTTAACAGCCACGGCGGCACGATGTTTTACGTCTCAAACCGCGACGGTCAGGACGCCGCTGCCACGGCGGATAATCTGAAGCGGCTGGGCTTTACCGGCGTAAATGACAAAACGCTAAGGCTGAAAACCGACAGCTCCAACAAACAGGCGCGTTTTGATGCCATCCGTGCGGAAGGCTACAACGTAGTGCTTTATATCGGCGATAACCTTAACGACTACGGCACCGCCACTTACCATCAGGGCAACGCCCAGCGCCGCGCCTTCGTGAATCAGAACCATCGCCTGTTTGGCACCCAGTTTATTATCCTGCCGAACCCGCTTTACGGCGACTGGGAAAGCGGGCTGGCACAGGGTTATAACACACTGACGCCGGCGCAAAAGCTGCAAACGCGCGACGCGAACCTTAAGGCGTGGAGCGACAAATAAAAGCCTGTGCCCGGGCCGGACCCGGGCTTTACCGCCTTGTCCCCTGCGCATCTCTCGTTTACAGATTCAGCCCCGCCCGTCATCGCCCGCTTATAGACTCAGCGCCAGCGCGGTAGCCTGGGCAATCGCCCGACGGGCATCCAGCTCCTGCGCCACGTCGGCCCCGCCAATGACGTGCAGCGTTTTCCCCGTCGCTCGCAGTTCGCTGGCCAGCGGCCGATAAGGCTCCTGCCCGGCGCAGATCACGACGTTATCAACAGCCAGTACTTCGTGCAGTCCGTCACGCAGAATATGCAGGCCCTCATCGTCGATCTTCAGGTATTGCACGCCGCCCCACATCCTTACGCCGTGCATATGCAGCGTGGCTTTATGGATCCAGCCGGTGGTTTTGCCGAGGGTGGCTCCCGGCCTGCCGGTTTTACGCTGCAACAGCCAGATCTGGCGGCGGGAGGAGGACGGGCGTGGCGCAGTCAGCCCGCCGGGCTGCTGTAGCGTCTGGTCTATGCCCCACTGCTGGCAGAAGGCCGCCACGTCCAGGCTGGGTGACTGGCCGTGCTGGCTCAGATACTCTGCGGTGTCAAAGCCAATCCCGCCCGCGCCGATAATAGCAACGCGCTGGCCTACCGGCTTTTTATCGCGCAGAACCTCCAGATAGCTCAGCACCGAAGGGTGGTCGATGCCGGGGATCTGCGGCGTGCGCGGTGCCACCCCGCTGGCCAGCACCACCTCATCAAAATCCGCCAGCATTCCGCTGGTCGCCGTCTGATTAAGGCGCAGCGTGACGCCGGTGAGGGTCAGCTGACGCTGGTAGTAGCGTAGCGTTTCGGCAAACTCTTCCTTGCCGGGGATCTGTCTGGCGATATCGAACTGGCCGCCAATCACGGGTGCGCTGTCGAACAGCGTCACCCGATGACCGCGCAGGGCGGCATTGACCGCAAATGCCAGCCCCGCCGGGCCCGCGCCGACCACCGCCAGCGATTTAATCTGCGTAGCCGACGTCACCGGCATTTCAGTTTCGTGGCAGGCGCGGGGATTTACCAGGCAGGAGGTGACGTTGCCAGCAAAAATCTGATCCAGACAGGCCTGGTTGCAGCCAATGCAGGTATTGATTTCATCGCTGCGACCCTGCTGCGCCTTACTGACCCACTGCGCGTCGGCCAGCAGAGGGCGCGCCATAGAAACCATATCGGCGCAGTCGTCATCCAGCAGGGCCTGCGCCACGGCGGGATGATTAATACGGTTGGTGGCGATCAGCGGCACGCTAACGTGCTGACGCAGCAATTTGGTGACCCAGCCGAACGCGGCGCGCGGAACCGACGTGGCGATGGTAGGAATACGGGCTTCATGCCAGCCGATACCGGTATTGATCATCGTGGCACCCGCTTTTTCAATCGCCTGCGCCAGCTGCACCGTCTGCGGCAGGCTGTTGCCGCCCGCCACCAGATCCAGCATCGACAGGCGATAAATAATAATAAATTCGCGTCCCGTCGCTTCGCGCACCGCGCGGACGATCTCGACGGCAAAGCGCATCCGGCGGGGATCGTCACCGCCCCATTCATCGTTGCGCTGATTCGTCCGCGCCGCCAGGAACTGATTGATCAGGTAGCCTTCGGAGCCCATGATTTCAACTCCGTCGTAGCCCGCCTCCTTCGCCAGCGCGGCGCAGCGGGCAAAGTCACCAATCAACGCCAGAATATCATCATGATTCAGCGCCGCAGGCCGGAAAGGGTTGATAGGGGCCTGAAGGTCGGAAGGGGCCACCAGCGAAGGCTGATAGCTGTAGCGCCCGGCGTGCAGGATCTGTAGGGCAATTTTTCCCCCGGCGCGATGAACCGCCTCGGTGACCGGGCGGTGGCGCGCCAGCTGGTCAGCATGATTCAGAATGGCCGCGCCCGGCATCACCACCCCCTCCGGCGAGGGGGCGATGCCGCCGGTGACGATTAGCGCCACGCCAGCCGCCGCGCGGTCGGCATAGAATGCCGTCAGTCGGCGCGGCCCATTTTCATGCTCTTCCAGCCCCGTATGCATGGACCCCATCAGGATGCGGTTTTTTAACTGGGTAAAGCCCAGATCCAGCGGAGAAAAAAGTGAAACGCTCACAGGCCCCCCCTGAGCGTAAGTGGTCGGATGAGTTAACTCTAGCGATGAAAAGCCTGTTCGCAACAATCTGTTAACCGGAGTGTGATGCGCGCCCAACAATTCAACAGAGAAAAGGGCAGACGAAGCCGCAGGAGTCTACACCTTAACTATCCAATGCTAACGCTTTCAGGGAACTGCGATGCCCATTACCTTTATTGTGCTTGGTGTGATCCTGCTGCTGGTACTGATGATCGTCTTCAAAGTGAATGGCTTTATTGCGCTCATTTTTGTTTCTGCCGTGGTGGGCGTGGCTGAGGGCATGACGCCGCTGGCGGTCATCGCCTCGATTCAGAAGGGCGTCGGGGGCACGCTGGGCAGCCTGGCGTTGATTCTGGGCTTTGGCGCCATGCTCGGCAGGCTGGTATCGGACACCGGTGCCGCGCAGCGCGTGGCCACTACGCTGATAGCCGCCTTCGGCAAGGCGCGCCTGCAGTGGGCGCTGGTGGTAACCGGGCTGATCGTCGGGCTGGCGATGTTTTATGAGGTGGGATTTGTGCTGCTGCTGCCGCTGGTGTTTACCATTGTGGCGGCCGCACAGCTGCCGCTGCTCTACGTTGGCGTGCCGATGGTGGCGGCGCTGTCGGTCACCCACTGCTTCCTGCCGCCGCACCCCGGCCCCACGGCAATCGCCACGATATTTGGGGCCAACATCGGCACCACGCTGCTGTACGGCCTGATCATTACGCTGCCGACGGTGATTATCGCCGGGCCACTTTTCTCCCGCTTTCTGAAAAGCTTTGAGCACAGCCCGCCGGAAGGACTGTTTAACCCGAAAATCTTTGAAGAGCATGAAATGCCTGGCTTCTGGACCAGCATTTTTGCGGCGGTGATCCCGGTGATCCTGATGGCGCTGGCGGCGATTTGCGAGCTGACAATGCCGAAAGAGAACGCGCTGCGGCAGTTTTTTGAGTTTGTCGGTAATCCGGCGGTGGCGCTGTTTATCTCGGTGGTGGTTGCCGTGCTGACGCTGGGGCTGCGCAACGGTCGGAAAATGGAGGAGGTGATGGATATCTGCGGCAGTTCGATCGCGGCCATCGCCATGATCCTGTTCATCATCGCCGGGGGCGGGGCCTTTAAGCAGGTGCTGGTGGACAGCGGCGTAGGCGACTACATTGCCAGCCTGATGAAGGGATCGTCGCTGTCGCCGCTGCTGATGTGCTGGACGGTCGCGGCGATGCTGCGCGTGGCGCTGGGATCGGCAACGGTCGCGGCGATCACCACTGCCGGTATCGTTACGCCGCTCGTGGCGATCACTCACACCGATCCGGCGCTGATGGTGCTGGCGGTGGGATCCGGCAGCGTGATCGCCTCTCACGTCAACGATCCGGGCTTCTGGCTGTTTAAGGGCTATTTCAATCTTAGCCTGGTCGAAACGCTAAAAACCTGGACGGTGATGGAAACCTTGATCTCCTTCCTGGGGCTGGCTGGCGTACTGATTATTAATGCGATTGTTCATTAATGCCCCCTATCGCATGATGCCCGGCATTCTCCAGCAGATCGTGCACAGTGGTGATGGATTCACGATGATTCACTTCGCACTCAACGTGCCTGATGAAGTCTGGCAATCCCGCCTGTACGCTCCTTATGCAACGGACTTGCCTGATTATTCAGCAGTGGAGCAGTGTACCCCGATCGCGCGTTATTTCGCTGAGCCGGGCGCAGACGAGGGCGTTAAGGTCGTTGGCTAAGGTTAATCAGAGTACCTTCGCTGTAAACCGGCGGCGTGGGCAGTTTTGATCCCTTACGGCAGGCGGCGACCTGCTTTTCGCTGACCTTTGCCGCTGCCGGATTGCCGAAGCGCAGGCTGACGTAGTTACTGATATCTGCTATCTGCCGATCGCTCAGCTCAGAGGCGAAGGCGGGCATCAGGATTTCTCCCTGCGACGTATGCCGCCGCACGCCATTTAAGATCACCGATACAACATTCCGGCTGTCGGACGCGCCGGTAGTGGTGTGGTGATAAAGCGAAGGATAGGCTCCAAAGCCGCTGCCAGAACCGCTGCCCTGCGCGCCGTGGCAGCTGGCGCAGTTACCGGCATACAGCACAGCGCCCGGCTGCGCCAGACGCTGCTGCTCGCTGGCGCCGCGTAGCCCCATCACCCGCCAGTCGGGTTGTCCCCACTGGCTGCGTGGCCGGGTTTGCGTCTTATCCCCCTCTGGCTTTACCGAGCGCAGATAGTCGGCGATATCGCGCAGATCCTGCTCCGGCAGATGCTGCATACTGTGCTCGATCGCCTCGGCCATCGGGCCAGAAGCGCTGGCGCGACCGGCCACATAGCCGGTTTTCAGGTACTGAACCAGCTGATCCTCCGTCCAGTCACCAATGCCTGCATTAGTGTCCGGCGTAATATTCCAGGCGATCCAGCCGCCGAGATCGCCGCCCGCCAGCGGACGATCGTTATCCATGCCTAAGGTCAGCGTTCGCGGCGTGTGGCAGGTACCGCAGTGGGCCAGCGCCTCCACCAGATAGCGGCCATTATTCCACGCTGCGCTCCGCGTCGGATCCGGCTGCAATTCACCGCGATCGAGGTTAAACCACTTCCAGACGCGCAGTCCCCAGCGCTGATTAAAGGGAAAGGGCAGATGCGTTTGCGGTGAGGGCTGGTGAACGCCGGGCTGCGAGAGGATCCAGGCGCGGATCGCCAGCACATCGTCGCGGCGCATTTTACGGAATGCATCATAGGGCATGGCCGGATACAGCTGTTGGCCGTCTGGCGCCACGCCCTCGCGGACCGCCGCGACAAACTGATCTTCGCTCCAGCCGCCAATGCCGTACTCCGGGTCTGAGGAGATATTGCTGCCGTAAATCTGTCCAAACGGCGTACTCACCGCAAAGCCGCCACCCAGCGGCTTGCCATGGGTGGCGGTATGGCAGGCCAGGCAGTCAGATGCGGTAGCCAGGTACGCCCCGCGCGTAATTTGCGCCTGGTCCGCCTGCGCCTGAAAGCTTAACAGCAGGGGGATAAGCACAAGAAGAGCTGTTAAGGGCAGTTTCATCCGGCACCTCTGAGCGTTTTCAACACGTTGTCCGCCATCATTAGCGCCAGCGCGGTGCCGGTCAGGGTGGAGTTGACCGTGGCGCAGGAGGGCATGATCCCGGTACCGGCAATAAACAGGTTGGGATGATCGTGCGCACGACACGCCGCATTGACCACCGAGTTCTCAGGATCGTTGCCCATGATCATCGTGCCGGTAATATGCTGGTTGTTGTCGTAAACGCCGCGCGGACTGAATGCGGCGTCGCGGCCACCCATCTGCGCCACGATGCGTTTAAAATCAGCGGCGGCCTGGTCATAGCCGCGATGAACGTACTGCGGAAAGCGGTAGTAAACCTCCAGCTTTGGAATGCCCCAGGCATCTTTCTTCGTTTGACTGAGCGTGACGCGGTTGTCCGGCTCCGGCAGCATCTCCAGCAGCGACTTCAGCAGGACGAAGCGCTCTGCCTGCCAGCGCAGCTTCTCGTTCAGGGCTTTACCGTAGAAGCCCTGACGTACCAGACGCTCGGTCAGATAGCGCACCGGCGAGGTGTTTGCAAAGTCAATGCGCACTGCCGAGCGCGTGCGGCGAAACGCGCCTTCGCGCAGGTTATTGATACTCCCCGGTCGCATCGGGCCGCGGCCAAACCAGATCGGTTCATCAGCATAGAATTCCACCGACGATCCGGGGTGATCCATCAGGTTGCGTCCAACCATGCCGGAGCGATTAGCAATACCCTGCGGATGGTGCGAGCTGGTGGAGAGCAGCAGAATTTTCGGGCTTTCCAGGCCGTTAGCGGTCAGCACAAAGCACCGGCCGGTGACGCGGTGGCTCTCCCGGTTGCGGTCGAGATAATGCACCGCCTGGATCCGTCCCTGCGGATCGGACTCGATGCGGTACACCACCGCGTTGGCAACGACCCGCACACCCGCATCAAGGGCTTTGCGCGCCGAGATGCCGCCGTGGTACTGCGCATCAATCGGGCAGATGGGCATACAGTTGTTATTGCCGCAGCAGGCGGGACGGCCATCATAAGGCTGACTGTTGCGGGCCTGCGGGCCAATACCCACCTCATAGCCCAGCGGAGCAAGACGCTGTTTGAGCCGCTCAAAGCCATAGGGCAGCGGGATACCGGGCAGCGGGTAGGGGCGCGATCGCGGCGAGGAGAGATCTGCGTCACCGGAGACGCCCATCTGATATTCGGCCTCGCAGTACCAGGGTTCAAGCTGCTGATAGCTGATGGGCCAGTCACGGCCCACGCCGTACAGCGAGTGCAGCCGCATATCGCTGGGCATCAGGCGAAATGCCTGTCCGGCCCAGTGCCAGGTGGTGCCGCCGATCCCGCGCAGATACTGCGCACGGTAGGGATCCGGGCCTTTCTGGATCAGATATTCATTATCCACCGGGATAAACCTGGGCTGCGGCGCCCAGGGCTCGGGCGGATAAGGTTCGGTAAAGTCGCCTTTAAACGGGGAGTTACGGAAGTACTCCACCGCCTGATCCCTTTTGATTTCAGGACCGGACTCCAGCATCAGCACCGAAGCACCCGCCTTCACCATTTTCAGCGCCGCCAGAGAACCCGCAATACCGGCACCAATCACGACCACATCTGCGCTTAATGATTCAGCCATGCAGACTCTCCTTTGTCATATGCTGACGGCCAGTCGGGTAACCTTTTTCGGCGGCGAGGGTCTGCGCTGGCGGATTAGCGTTCGTGGCGAGAGGCTGCCCGGCCACCTGGCTTCCTTCTGCCGGGGGCTTGGTCCAGAAATTGGGTGCGCCGGGGGCATAGCTGGGCGGAAGAAGGGAGTCTCTGACCAGCCGGTAGCTGACGATATTTTCAAAACCGATGCAGCGAGGATGCTCACGCCCGACCACGCCGAGATACCAGCCGGAGATCAGCATATGGGCCAGAGCCTGAAGGTCAGGGGGAAGCGACGCGGGTAGCGTCTGCCCGTGCTCCTGCGCCAGCAGCGCGGTGAGGCGGTCAATACTGTGGTCAAGGTCCTCAACCGTGGCGTGTAGCCAGCGGTGCAGGCGCTGCGCCAGCACCGGGTCCGGGCTGAGGGTGCCGGTTAGCTGCCGGGAAAGCAGAAGAAAATTATCCGGTAACAGAAAGGCCTGCGCCTGCGGTGCAGCAGCGATAACGGCGCCGCCCGGTAACCACCGGGTCAGGACACCGGCAGCCAGCAGTCCCGCTGAGCTGGCCAGAAGTCGACGACGTGTAAGGGGCATGGGATGAGTCCTTAAGTACATGTTGTCCGGGTCAGTGCAGCGAACGGGCTGCGGATTCCGACGCCTGATTATCCAGTTCCTGTTGGGGTGTACTGACGCCAACGGCGCCGACAACATCACCTTTAAGAGAGAGGGGGTAACCTCCACCGAGTGCCACAGCCTGCGGGATCGCCAGCACGGTGGTTTCTCCTTTTTGCAGACGCTGCATCATTTTCAGCGACGGGGTGTGATAAAGGGCCGAGGTGCGCGCCTTGGCCAGCGAGGCTTCTACGCAGCCGGGCGGTGCGCCATCCAGCCGCTGAAAGGCCAGCAGCAGGCCATCGCCATCAACCACGGCGACGCAGCCGGTACTGTGCGCCGCTGCCAGCGTGGATTTCACCTGCGCGATCACCTGCCAGGCCTGATCCGCATTAAGATCTGATGCGGAGGCTGCCTGACTACCGCCCGCTGCTGCCATTAGCAGGGTGGCGGCAAGTAAATGCTTTTTCATCTCATCTGTCCTTAAATAATATATCCAGGGTATGCTGCCAGTTGAAGGGCGTAAGCTGCTGATAAGTCAGCTTACGCTGACGCAGGCCGTCCACCAGGCCCTGTTGCGTGGTGACAATCCCCTGACTCATAGCGGGATCCACACCGACATCTGCCAGCGTTTTTGCCACTTCCTGCATCTCCTCTGCTCTGCGCTGGCCATGCTCGGCGACGCGGCTGATCAGGTAGTCCGGCAGCGCATCGTTCCAGCCCAGCGAGGGAAAGCTGGCGTGCAGGGAGGCCAGCACCGGCTGTTCAACGCCATAGCGACGGGCGGCGCTCAGACACTCGGTGGTCAGCGCCTCCAGGCCTTTGATCATCACGCTGCGACACATCTTTATTGCCGAGGCTTCGCCCACCTGCTGACTCTGAAAGCGACTGTTTAACCCCAGCGCCTCCAGTTTATGGGTTATTGCCTCGGCCTCCAGGCCTCCAATCAGCAGCGGTGTGGCCAGGCGCTTAGGCGGGACGGGCGACATCACGGCCACATCAATATAGTCGGCACCGCTGGCCTGGACCTGTACGGCAGCGGCCTGTTTGGTCGCCGGGGAAACAGAGTTCAGATCGAGAAATACCTGTCCGGGCTCCAGCAGCGCGGCGGCTTCAGTGGCGACCGCCAGCGCCTGGGAGGCAGTAACGGTAGAGAATACCAGCGCGGCATGGTCCAGCGCCTCCGCCAGCGATCCCGCCACCCGCACGCCCGCCCCGGCCGCTTTTTGTCGCAGCCCGGCCTGCTCGTCCGCCAGCGATTCGGCCTGTGCGGACGGAGTGATAAACTTGCGATCCCAAACGGTGACTACGGCGCGATCGGCCAGATCCGCCGCGAAAATGCCCCCGGCCTCGCCAAAGCCGATAAAGGTAATATTGATCATCATGGCGCTCCGTGGGTGTCTGTCGCTGGCCAGACGGCGGCCGGGATCAGCACCTCGCCGTCAAAGATCGACCTGGCCGTGCGCAGTAACCCTGCACCAGTCAGCGTCATCTGCTCGTCGCGCTGCAAAATAACGCTAAATTCGCCGCTGGGATGCTCAACGCTCAGGCGCTGATCGCGCGCGTCGCTGATACGCGCCAGCCCTTCGGCCACGCTTCCCGGCAGCAGGCAGGCGCTGGCAATACTGACCGCGCCCAGCACTCCGATCGAGGCATGGCAGCGGTGAGGAATAAAGGTCCGGCTGCAAATTGCGCCGCCCTCGCGCGGTTCGGCCAGCAGGCTCATTTTAGGCACGGTTCGCTGACTCACATCCCCCAGGTTCATCAGCGGACCGGCCTGCAGGCGA
Source organism: Erwinia sp. PPS120 (assembly GCF_047918655.1). Taxonomy (GTDB): domain Bacteria; phylum Pseudomonadota; class Gammaproteobacteria; order Enterobacterales; family Enterobacteriaceae; genus Erwinia; species Erwinia tasmaniensis_A. The sequence continues at coordinate 295,807 of NZ_JBLREF010000014.1, forward strand.
ATGGATTCCAGACGTCGCTTCAGCGTCTGGTCAGCGTCCAGCTGCTCGCGTGATTCATAGCCGCTCAGGCCGAAATCGGCGGCACGCAGGATCACCACCGGCATGCCGTTATCAATGCAGGTGATATCAACACCCTCAACAGTGTCGCGCACGTTGCCGGTGGGCAGCAGCGCGCCACAGCTGGAGCCGGCAATATCACTGAAGTTCAGGACAATTTCCGCTGCCGTACCCGGCACGCCGTCAATTTTCAGCGCGCCGTCGTAGCAGACTTCGCCGTCCGGGGTGGCGACCTGGGCCGTCGCTATCTGGCCGGTATTTTCCATAAAAATCCGCACGTCGGTAGTCTCGCCAGCCGCTTTCACCAGCCCCCGCTCCAGCGCAAAGGGGCCAATGGCCGCCAGCACGTTGCCGCAGTTTTGTCCGTAATCCACGCTGGCGCGATCTACATTAACCTGGGCAAACAGATAATCCACGTCGGCATCATCCCGCTGGGAAGCACGTACGATGGCGACTTTGCTGGTCAGCGGATCGCCGCCGCCCAGCCCGTCGATCTGCCTGATATCCGGCGATCCCATTACCGCCAGCAGTACGCGATCGCGAAGATCCCTGTCTTCCGGCAGATCGTCGGCAAGAAAACAGGCGGCTTTAGAGGTGCCCCCCCGTATCAGCAGGCAGGGCAGGCGGCGCTGGCGCATATCAGTTCTCCAGATCGTCGAGGGTGTCCACATAGCGCAGGCCTTTTTCAGCCAGCCGGGGGCGCATTTGATAGATATCCAGCCCCAGCTCGCCGGAGGCCATGCGCGCGCGCTTGCTCTCCTCCAGCGCTTCACGTTTAGCGGCGTTTTCTGCGGTACTGGCGGCCTCTGCACGACGCACCACCACCACACCGTCGTCGTCGGCGACGATGACATCGCCAGGCCAGACCAGCTGGCCGGCGCAAACCACGGGGACGTTGACCGATCCCAGCGTCTCTTTTACCGTGCCCTGGGCATAAATGGCGCGGGACCAGACGGCAAAACCCATCTCACGCAGCGTTTTGCTGTCGCGAATGCCGTGGTCGGCAATCAGGCCCTGCACGCCGCGCGACTGCAGGGAGGTAGCGAGCAGATCGCCAAAGTAACCGTCAACGCAGGGGGAAGTGGGTACGGCAACCAGAATATCCCCCGGCTGGCACTGCTCGACCGCCACGTGAAACATCCAGTTGTCGCCGGGTGCCAGCAGAACGGTAACGGCGCTGCCCGCAATGCCTTTATTCTGCTGAATCGGACGGATTGCCGCATCCAGCAGTCCTTTTCGACCCTGCGCTTCATGTACCGTCGCAACGCCATATCCGGCCAGCGCGGCGATATCACGCCCGTCCGCCCGTTCGATATGACGCACCACGACCCCTTTTTTACCGATCGCACTCATGCCAGATCCTCCGTCACACGCGGGAAAATACTCTGGTAGCCTTCGCCGTAAATAATATCGCGGGTCGAGGTGATGCCAACGTTGCGTTTCGCCTGCACGCCGCGCTGCTGCGCCACGCGGGTGTAGTATTCCCACAGATGTTCCTGCCCGGCCATACACTGGATAGCGGCATATTTTTTATCCCAGACGGGGGTGATATCCAGCAACACATCCGGCTTCCAGCTGCACTGCTCTGGCTGATGAGGTTCAAAGCAGTAGACCGGTGGCGCGCCGACAATTTTTTCGCCGGGGCGGTATCCCTCTGCCTGAGCGATAATGCGGGCCTCCTGCGCCAGGTTGTTGGCCAGCGGATGGTCGTAGTTATAAGGATCGTGCAGTGAATGCGTCAGCACAAAGTGCGGCTGGACCCGGCGATAGACGTCTGCCAGGCGGAACAGGGCCTCTTTATCCGCACGCAGCGGATAATCGCTCATATCAAAAAATTCTATGCTGGCACCAAGAATGTCTGCGGCGGCCAGGGCTTCGGCGCGGCGTGCCGTTTTAACTTTCTCTTCGGTCATATTGCCTTTACGCCACAGCTTCGCGGATTCGCCGCGTTCGCCAAACGACAGGCAGACCACGTGCACCTGATAACCCTGCTGCTGATGCAGGGCGATGGCCCCGCCTGCTCGCCAGACGAAATCAGCGGAGTGTGCACTAACGACCAGAGCTGTTTTAGGGGAAGTGATTTCAGTCATCATCGGGTTCCTTTGCGTTTTTTTTTATGCTGTCACTCTGGTCGCAGGCGGGATAATTCATTTGATTGCAGCAGGTATGCGTTTTATTTATAGTGCCTTAATTCAGCCGGGCAAAAGAGGGCAGGGTATGACGCCAAATATAACCGGGCATGAGCCAGTAAATCTGATGCAAATCAGGGCATTTTGTCAGGTGGTTACGCAGGGCAGCGTCTCGCGCGCGGCCGATGAGTTATTTCGTACCCAGTCGGCAGTCACGCGATCGATTCACGATCTGGAGCAGCGTCTTGCGGTGCCGCTGTTCGAGCGCCACTCCGGCGGCATGATGCTGACCGACTTTGGCAAGTGCATTCTTCCGCGCGCGCGCCGGGCGATTGAAGAACTGCATTCCCTGCCGCGCCTGCTGGCGAAACTGCTAAGCAGAAGCAGCCGCAATGAGTCAGAACCGCTGTGGTTATTCAACGTCCGCCGGCTGCAAATTTTTATCACTCTGTGTCAGACCAATCATATGCAGTCGGTTGCGCATCTGCTGGGTCTGAGTCAGCCCGCCGTCAGCGCTGCGCTCAAGGTGCTGGAGAACGGCGCGGGTATCCCCCTGCTGGAACGCACGCCTCACGGCATGGTGCCTTCGCTGGCGGGGCGCGAGATTGAACCCAATATTCGCCGCGCGCTGAATGAGCTGCGGCATATCCCAGCCGATATTGCCGCGCGCAAGGGCAATCTGGTCGGCACGGTGCGGGTCGGGGCGCTGCCCCTAGGGCGCACCCGGCTGCTGCCCCAGGCGATTATCCGGCTGACCTCGCGGTATCCCGGTATTAAGGTGGTAACCAGCGAAAGCGCCTGGGGGATGCTGGCCGCGGAGATGCGCGCCGGTGAAATCGACTTTATTTTCGGTGCGCTGCGCAACAGCGAAGAGCAGCAGGATATGACCAGCGAGACGCTGTTTGGCGAGGAGATGGTGCTGGTGGCCCGCCCCGGCCATCCGCTGAGCCAGCATCCCTGCGACAGACGTGCACTGCGCGAGGCGCGCTGGGTGCTGCCACGTTCGCATACGCCTGCCCGCCGACTGCTGGATACCTGTTTTCAACGGATGGGGATCCCCGCCCCCGACCCGGTGGTGGAAAGCGGCGATCTGGCGCTGGTGCGCGGGCTGCTGCGCGACTCCGATATGCTGGCGGCGGTTTCCGCCCACCAGCTGGAAGTTGAGCTGGCCTCAGGCGAGCTGGCCGTGCTGCCGATAGCGCTACCGGCTACCGGCAGGGCTATCGGTCTCTGCTACCGTACCGGCTGCCTGCATTCGCCCGCCGCCGATGCGTTAATTGTCTGCCTGCGTGACGTCTGCGGCGACTATCCGTCAGAGGCATAGCGCCCGGTTGAACGGCCAGACGCTAACGCTTAGCCGTGCTGCCTGGCCGCTTCGATCAGGGCGTAGCGATAGCCGCGCAGTCCGTAGCCGCAAATCACCCCCTGCGCCACGTCCGAGAGATACGAGTGATGGCGAAAGGGCTCACGCTTATGCACGTTAGTGATATGTACCTCATAGAGTGGCAGGGCGATCGCCGTCACCGCATCGCGGATGGCCACCGAGGTGTGCGTCCAGGCCGCAGGATTTATCACCAGCGCCTGAGCATGGTGGCGCGCCTCCTGGATCCAGTCGATCATCTCCCCTTCGTGGTTGGTCTGACGAAACTCGACGTCGATATTCAGTTCTGCCGCCGTGGCGCGGCATAACGCCTCAATCGAAGCCAGCGTATCGGTACCATAGGTAGCCGGTTCGCGGGTGCCCAGCAGGTTAAGATTGGGGCCATTGAGGATATAAACGGTCTGCATAAATTTCTCCTTATTCGCTGAAGCCAAACAGGCGTTTTGGCGTATGCCACAGGATCTGACGCCGCGTCGCTTCGTCCGGGATCAGCTGCTCAAGCAGCAGTAACAGTGCGCCCATATCCATCCGGCTTTTGGCCCGCAAAAACGGCCAGTCCGATCCCCACATGCAGTTTTCAGCCCCAAAGTGCGCCAGCAGCGCCAGCTGAAAAGCGTGGCCGTCGGCCCAGGGGTAACCCTGCTTTGAGAACTGCGACAAACCCGAGAGTTTGACGAAGGTACGCCCATTGTCCGCCAGCGACAGCAGCGCCTGAAAGGCCGGCTGATCGAGACCCGCGCTCACATCCGGTCTGCCGGAGTGGTCAATCAGCAGCCGGGTTCGGGTACGCTTCAGCAGCGGCATCAGCGCCAGCAGCTGATCGTTTTGCACCTGGATCTGCGCATACATCTCTAATGCGGCCAGCCTTTCCATCAGGTCGTCCAGCTTCAGAAAAGGCTCGGTGCCCAGCATCGCAACGTTAAGGGCAATGCCCACCACGCCCCGATCGCGCAGGGCGCTGAGCGTTGCGCTGTCCACGTCGCGTGGGGTGACGGCAACGCCTTTAAACTTTCCCTCGCCGCGCTTGAGGGTATCGAGCAGGCAGCGGTTATCGGTGTTGTAGGCCGACGTAGGACCGACGATCAGCGAATGACGAATGTTATATGCCGCCATCACCGTCTGATAATTATCGGGCGTACCCAGCTCATGTCCCTCTGGGCGATAGGTACTGGCCGGATCGTAGGGAAATCGCGCCGGATCAAAGACATGGTGATGGCAGTCAATAATAGGTTGCGGTGTCATCATGCTTTTTTTCCTGCCACCGAGTAGAGCACCTGCTGATTACGGGTTTTCTGGAACGCTTCCAGCGTTTCCCCGCGCATGGCAGAGTAGATATGCAGATTGGAGACGCCAACCACCGCGCCCAGCTTTTCCAGCAGAAAGAAGCTTACGCCATAGTGGATCATGCCGCGCCAGTCGAGCTGGGTCAGCAGCGTCTGCTCCTCATCGGTCAGCTTTGCCTCGGCGTAGAGCGCCTGAGGGTCGTGCTTAAAGCGCTCGCGCCAGGCGGGCTGGATCATTTTATGCAGGAAGCGGTTTATTCGCAGCGCCTTCAGGCTGCGCGCCTGGGTGAAGGGATAGGTACCGGGCAGCTTTTCGACCCCTTTGAGCTGTAGCTCAATTTTGTCACGCTGGCGCTGATGCACGTCGGCTGGCGCCTCACGGGCCTGATTTTCCAGGATAAGCGTAGCAATACCGGTCATGGAGGGCAGGTAATAAGCCTGATGCAGCTTCTCTACGTTGGCCGACAGCGCCCCGCGCATAACCAGCCACATAATGACTTCCGCACCCTCCAGGCCGCCCAGGGTGGCGTACTCCGCGAGGGTGATTTCGGTCAGGCGTTCAGGATCGTTAACCAGCATATCAACAAACTGGGCATCCCAGTCCGGGTTGTTAAAACCGCAGCGTTCACCGTGAACCTGATGCGACACGCCCCCGGTGGCGACAATAGCGACCTTCAGATCTTCCGGGTAGCTTTCCACCGCGCGACGCAGGGCCTGGCCAAGCTTATAACAGCGTCTGGCGCTGGGAATAGGGAACTGCAACACGCCGACCTGGAGCGGGACAATCTGTACCGGCCAGTCGTTATCAAAGGGAAGCAGGGCCGACAGCGGTGAGAACAGGCCGTGATCCAGCGGCTTATCCTGGAAAAAAGACATATCAAATTCATCGGCCATCAGGCTGGCACCAATATGCTGCGACAGCGCGGCGTGACCCCGAACCGGGGGTAAATCACGCGGGCCACCCCCTTCATCTGCTACCGCATACTGGTCATCAATGCCCAGTATAAAAGCGGAGTAGTGATCGAAGAAAAATGAGGTGACGTGATCGTTGAAGACGTAGAGCAGCACATCGGGTTTTTTCTCTTCCAGCCAGCGCTGCATGGGGGCGAAGCCATCAAAGATGGGCACCCAGGGCTCTTCTTTTTGTTTGTGATGGTCAACTGCGAAGCCGATTGTTGGCGTATGTGAAACCGCCAGACCGCCGATGATTTTAGCCATAATAATCCTCTTTCTTCACTTATCGGTTATTTATTGTGCGCGTCAGGCCAGGGATCTCGTCCGGTTCGGCACCTTTGAGCGTCCGTACGCCATGCGCATCTCTGTGTTGGGTAATGGCGAGTGCTGCCAGCAGGGCAGGAAGTGACAACACAATGAAAATACTGGTTTGTCCGGGAAAGATACCCAGCAGCACGCCACCGAGCGAGGAGCTGAGGATGGCGCCGGTACGGCCTACGCCGTGCATCCAGCAGACGCCGGTCGCGCGCATTTCTGTCGGATAAAAGGCAGGCGAAAAGGCCTGCAAACCGGTCTGAGCACCGTTAATACAGGCACCGCTGATAAAGACCAGTACCGCCAGCATAGTGGGGCCAAATCCCCAGACGCCCTGTGCGAGCAGGCAGAAACAGCCCAGCAGATAGAAACTGGCGATGACGTATTTGGCTTTCAGGCGGTCCATCAGCCCGCCCACCAGCAGTCCGCCAAGGGTGCCACCCAGCTGAAAAAGTCCGGCAACAATCGCCGCGCGCTCAATGGTGACGCCGCCTGACCGCATGATGGTTGGCAGCCAGCCGTTAAGCAGATAAATAACGAAAAGGCCCATAAAATAGGTCAGCCAGAGAGAGAGCGTGCCCACGGTATAGCCCGGTGAGAAGAGTTGCAGCACCTGTGACTTTTTGGGGACCACCGGCGTATTCAGCACAAAGGTTACGCCGCTGCTAAACTGCCCGCCGAGACGATTGAGCACCGCCGCGATCTTATGCTGACTGACCTTGCGGACGACCATATACAGAGCGGATTCGGGCAGCACCCAAATCAGCAGCGGCAGCATCAGCAGGGGAATACCGCCGCCAAACAGCAGCACAGACTGCCAGCCAAAACGCGGGATCATCCCGGCCGCGATAAAGCCGCCGAGACCCGAACCGATATTGAAGCCGCTATACATCAGGGAGATCATCAGACCCCGTCGGCGTTCAGGCATATATTCGGATACCAGGGTAACGCAGTTCGGCATCACCGCACCCAGCCCCAGGCCAGTAATAAAGCGCAGCAGCGCCATCTCAACCGGCGTGCGGGCAAAGGCGCTGGCAAGGCTGAAGCAGGCAAAACCGGCGACGGAAAGCAGTAGAACGCGTTTACGGCCAAAGCGGTCAGACCACGGCCCGACAAACAGCGCGCCGAGAGCAACACCTAACATCGCCGCACCCAGAATGGGGCCCATTTCCGAGCGGGCAATGCCCCAGTCTTCGATCAGGGCAGGGGCGATAAATCCCATCACGGCAGCATCGTAGCCGTCGAAGGTAATGATAAAGAAGCACAGCGCGAGGATTAGCCACTGCCTCCCGGATATTGAGCGGCCGTCTATCCACTCCTTCACGTTAACCATGTCACGATTGCTCATAGGGTATGCTCTCTGTTTTTTTTGCTAATCCGTAATCGGGTAAGAAAATGCCTGTATAACGGCGGCAATGGCCCTTTCGTCGCGGATCGCTTCGGGCGAATTGTGTCTATTTTTATTTTTAAAACAATCGTTTATATATCACTAGTGCTACTATTCCAATACCAACTTAGGGTGAGGCGAGCTTTTTGTCTGCCATAAAATGATTAAAGAGCCATGATTTTTGTTTATCATTTGCGGGGCGGAATCAGTTGCGGGCCTTAAATTTACTCCTGGGCGACGCGGTCTTTTCAGGCGGTGAGACGGGATGGACCGGCAGCATAAATTTTGCATTCAACGCGCTCTGGCTGCATAAACCCCGTCAACCTGCAAAAATGGAGCGTGGCGGTCAGGAACGGATAGCTGGATATGAGGCGCAGCATTATTGAATTAGCCGATCGCCTGCGCAATCGCCTGTAATACGATGGCAGTGACGAAGAATGATCTACAGGGAGCGTAGCTAACCCAGAAGAGATGTAAATTAAATTAAATATTCCTCGAGAAGTTCTGACACTACTATTTAAAATAAACGGTAATACTGGCGGGGTTTTCCACTTATGCGCACGGCGGGAATAGTTATTATCACATCGAAATAATCCCTGCTGACACCATGGATAAATCTAAATATTTTTTTACGCCATAAAGTTTATTAGATAGCAGTCTTATTATTTGCTTGTTATTCGTTTCTCGCCTGGCTGTGATCTGCTTTGCGTCTGCTGTCATGAACGCTGTTTAACCCATAAAAATCACCCTGGATTATTTTTCAATTATTTGTTTTATAAGTGTTTTATGGTTAGTGCTGATGGCGGTCATATGAAGGGCTTATATTAAATCCGTTTCAATGCAAATAACGCAATGGAAATAAAGAGTATTTAAATAAAATTACAAAACGGGATTAATTATTCATCCAGGATTATTCTTAATGAATAAATTAAGCGTTAAGTGTTAGAACTTATTTCACCGAAAGCTGTGAAGCAATACCGGAGCAACCCTCTGGTGTTTACCCGGCTTATTTGCCGTTCAGGTTTATTCCTGCCGTCCTGAAAAGAGAGGCTTTATTTTGACGACTCTAAAACCCCTGTTAGCGAAAAACCGCAGTTGGGCCTTACAGCGCCGCCAACGCAATCCTCACTATTTTCGGCAAAATGTTCATTCCCAAACGCCCCATTCATTATGGATTGGCTGTTCAGACAGCCGGGTCCCCGCAGAGGTATTAACGGGCGCGCATCCGGGAGAGCTTTTTGTTCACCGCAATATCGCCAATATGGTGGTTAACGGCGACGATAATTTTATGAGCGTTCTGCAATACGCGCTTGAATACCTTAAGGTCTCGCGCATCGTGCTCTGTGGCCACTATGGCTGCGGCGGCGTACAGGCAGCGATTTCACTGCCGGACATTCCGCTGGGCGATGAAAATTCCCCACTTGCCCGCCGGATCACCCAGCTGCGCGCCGCCATTGCGCCTGGCCTGGCAGAGACCAGCGAAGATGACGACGAAACCGAACGACTGAATGCGCTGGTGGAGGTCAACGTCCTGGCTCAGTTCAGGCACCTGGTGGCGGCAGAGCCGGTAAGGGCCGTCTGGCGGGCCGGAGCGGCGCTGGACGTGTTTGGCTGCGTATACGATCTGCGCTCCGGCCATCTGAAAGAGCTTATTCAGCAAAATGCAGAGGATAAAATGCCATGAACCTGAAAACTCTTCGTCAGGATATTCCGGCAGGCCTGGTGGTTTTTCTGGTCGCGCTACCGCTCTGTCTGGGGATCGCGCAGGCCAGTGGGCTTCCGCCATTTGTCGGACTGCTGACCGGTGTGATTGGCGGCCTGGTGGTGACAACCTTTAGCCCGTCGAAGTTTGCCGTAAGCGGGCCGGCGGCCGGTCTGGTTACCATCGTCACCGGTGCAATCGAAACCCTCGGATCCTTTTCTGCCCTGCTGTTTGCGCTCATCATCGCCGGAGTACTGCAGTTTATGTTTGGGGTCCTGCGGGCCGGGCGATTTATTACCCTGGTGCCGGGCACGGTGATCAAAGGTATGCTGGCCGCGATCGGTATTTTGCTGATTATTCAGCAGATCCCGGTCGCGCTGGGCGCCGCCGAGGAGAGCAAACTCAGTACGCTGGTCACCGGCGGGGCGTTCAGCGTCTCAATTCCAGCCATTGTGGTATCCGGTAGTGGGCTGCTTATACTGTGGTTCTGGTCGACGCGTACCCTCAAAAACATCAAGGCGCTGAGCTGGATGCCCGGTCCGCTGGTGGCGGTTCTGTTCGGCTGCCTGGCTACCCTGATCGGGAGCAGAGTGTTTCCCGAAATTATCAGCAATCTGCCGCGTATCTCGCTGCCCGCTTTTGACAGCATTCAGGCGCTTACCGGCGAGCTCCAGCGCCCGGACTGGTCCGTCTGGCAAAATCCGATGGTCTATATGATCGCGGTGACGCTGGCGATTGTCGCCAGTCTGGAAACGCTGCTCAGCCAGGAGGCGCTGAAAAAGCTTCGCCCGCAAAATCCACCGCCCTCGCCGGATAAAGAGATGCGCGCTCAGGGCGTGGGTAACCTGCTCAGCGGTCTGCTCGGCGGACTGCCCATCACCGCCGTTATCGTTCGCAGCTCGGTTAACGTTAGCGCCGGGGCGCAGAGCAAGGCCTCAATCCTGATCCACGGGGTGCTGCTGCTGGTATGCGGCCTCTATTTCAGCGATCTGCTGAATGCCATTCCACTGGCCAGCCTGGCCGCCGTGCTGCTTTATACCGGATACAAGCTTGCCACCCCCCGGCTATTTGTGGAGCAGTTCCGTCAGGGTGCCCAGCAGTATGTTCCTTTCCTGGCGACCATTGGCGGTATTCTGGTGTTTGGTATGCTGGCCGGGATTGGTATTGGTCTTGCCACGCAGATCCTGTTCAGCATTTATAAAAGTCATCACAACGCGATGCAGCTCACTCGCTATGACGACCATTTTGTGCTGCACTTTCAGCAGAACCTGACGTTTATGCATAACCCACGGCTTAAGGGGCTGCTGGCGCAGATCCCGGAAAACAGCGTGGTGATCGTCAATCACGATAATGCGGAGTACCTGGATCCGGACGTTAAGGCCGTGCTACAGGATTTCGGCGAGGAGGCCCCAAAGCGGGGGATTGTCCTGAATCAGTGGCCGGTCACGCTGGTGTAGCTGTGTAGCTGTGTAGCTGTGTAGCTGTGTAGCTGTGTAGCTGTGTAGCTGGTAACGATGTAACGGCTTAACCACTTTAAAGACTGGCTGGTATTCCCTGCTTTAGCAGGGAATACCAGCAGCACTACAGATTTATCACCCGGCATCCTGAAGAACGCGCTGGCTTCGCGTAATACCTTCATCAGACCGACCGCCTGAGTCAGCTTAATACCACCAGGCCTCTGACCGATCGCCTTTGTTCAGCTTATTACCCTCCTTCATCAGAACGATCGCCTGCGCGTAGTTCATTACCACCAGGCTTCAAACTGCGCACCGAAGCTTATCTCGTCATTACGTCCTCTGCTGAAGGTTTTCGCGCTGCTATCTCGGTAGGCGCTGCCGGCAACAAAGGCGAGGTCGTCGGCAGTAGCGTAGCCCCACTTTTCATTCCATTTGACATAGGTTGCGAACAGGCGCAATGCGGGGCGCGCCCAGACGCTCTCACCGGCCTGCCACTGCTGAGCCAGCGTCAGTTTGTACTGGCTGTTACGATCGCCGGTCTGCTGGGATTTTACGCTGTCATAGCCAACTTCCAGCAGAGTACTGAGGATGGGCGTCCACTTATACATGGGGCGCAGGCCTGCAGAATACCAGGCTGTTCCATTGCGGTTATCGCGGTTCACATCCTGATAAAGCGCAACCCAGGTCAGACCCCATGTGTCGTTCAAATCCATTGCGCCGTGGTCGATTACGCGAACCATTTTACCATTATTGTTAACGCTTCCCCCTTCGGGATGCCCGGTACGCAGAGAGGTCATTGCGTCAGTGGCATACTGCATAACCAGTTTGTTATAGCCGCTGTTCAGAGTTTGCGTGTGTTCGGCGCTGAACATCCAGCCATCTTCAGATGCGCCTTCCGCCAGCTGAAAGCCTTTCTGAACCCTGGCCCGTCCGTAATCAAAACCGACCTCCAGCGCACCATTGGCGTTCACCGGAATTTCAGCCACCCGCAGATCGAAGGTATCGTTTATGGTCGGTACCCACTTCATCTGATTGTCGATAAAGCCCCATGAGCCTCCCGCTTCAGCATTGCGGGTGGCGGCCAGTGAAAGCTTACCTGCCCCGAGATCAATCTGCTCTATCCCTGCTCCAGGCCCGGAAATATCCCAGTAGTAAAAATCGATCATATGCACGTCATGACGCTGGTAGAGGCGCTTACCTGCCCAGAGCGTGGCACCGGGTAGCGCGTCAATCAGGTTTTTACCCTGCACGTTGGCCTCGCGGAAGTTAGGCTCGACGCTCTCCACATCCGTACGCTGGGATACCGCATAGGCCAGGTTAGTATCGAAATAGAAACTTTTATCCTCCTCTTTCCACAGCTCCTGGCCCAGCTTCAACTCTGCGTAGGTTTCACATTCATTCCCCAGACGATATTTGCTGTTGGCCCCGGTCGCCTGAAAGCAGCGTTGCTCCCCGCCTTTGTTTGTCCAGCCGATGCCGGACCGCGCATAGCCGCCGAAATCAAGTGCGAAGGCGGAACCAGCCATCGTCAGCGTCAGTAAGGGCAGTACAGTGAAGGTCTTCCTGAGTACTTGCATTATCATTCTCCTTGTTCCATCAACTGATAAAGACACTCATACGGACGCAGCAGGTTATTTACCGGCGCGTCGTAATAGTTACTGAGCAGCGTTTCACCCTTTACACAGGTAAGAGGGGCGGGCTGAGCAGATTCGCTAAGGTTGGCGATGACACGCAGCTGCTGGCGGCCTTTAGTGCGCGTGTAGCACCAGAGACCAGGATGCGTGGGCAGGCAATCCTGATAGTCACCGTCGGTAAATATGGCGAAGGTTTTACGCAGCGCTATCAGCCGCCGATAGAGGTGAAAAACGGAGTCAGGATCGTTTACTGCCTGCTCCACGTTAATCAGGGGATAGGAGCGACAGGGGGAAATCCAGGGTTCGCCTGAGGTAAAACCGGCGTTATCCGTCGCATCCCACTGCATTGGCGTACGGCTGTTATCGCGTGACTTGCGCGAAAGAATCGTCAGCAGATGAGCCTCATCCTCGCCTGCTTTTTTCATCGCGGCATACCAGCGCAGACTCTCCACATCCCGGTACTGGCTGATATGGCTGAAGCCAGGGTTGGTCATACCAATCTCTTCTCCCTGATAGATGAAGGGAGTGCCCTGCATACCGTGCAGCACCATCGCCAGCATTTTGGCGGCGGGCACGCGCAGAGGGCCCTCGCTGCCCAGGCGGGAGACGATACGTGGCTGATCGTGGTTACACCAAAACAGCGCATTCCAGGCATGACCATGCATTCCCTGCTGCCAGGTGCAGAAGAGGCGCTTAAGCAACAGCAGGTCGGGCGCGGCATCGCACCACTTTTCGCCGTTAGCATAGTCCACCTTAAGATGGTGAAAGTTGAAGGTCATGGACAGTTCGCTACCGTCAGCGGCGGCATACTGTCGGCATGCCTCAAGCGAGGTAGAGGACATTTCCCCCACGGTCATTAGCCCCAGCGGGCGAAAAACGTCCCGGCTAAACTCACGAAGATATTCATGAATTCGGGGTCCATCGGTATAGAAACGGCGTCCGTCACCCAGGGCGTCCTCAGGATAATCCGCGGTTTTTGATACCAGGTTAATGACGTCGAGCCTCAGCCCGTCCACGCCTTTTCCCGCCCAGAAGCGGCAGATGGCCTTAAGCGCTTCGCGTACCGGGGGATGATCCCAGTTGAGATCGGCCTGCTGGGCGCTGAACAGATGCAGGTAGTACTGGCTGGTCTGTGGGTGCCACTGCCAGGCGCTGCCGCCGAATTTAGATTGCCAGTGATTGGGGGGCCGACCCTCTTCACCCTGCCGCCAATGGTAAAAAGGCCGGAAGGGGCTGGCGGGGTTAAGCGACTGCTTAAACCAGGTATGCTCGGTCGAGGTATGGTTAAAAACCATATCCATCACGATACGCATACCGCGCTGATGTGCGCCAGCCACCAGCCGCTCGAAATCAGCAAAGGTGCCGCAGGCGGGATCGATATTGCAGTAGTCCGCGACGTCATAGCCGTTATCCACCTGCGGGGAAACGGTAATTGGCGTCAGCCACAGGGCATCTACGCCCAGCATCTGCAGATAGTCCAGCCGCTGAATGATGCCGTTAAGATCGCCCTGGCCACTGCCGGTTGTGTCCTGAAAGCTTTTTGGGTAAATCTGGTAAATCACCCCATTTTTCCACCAGGGGCAGGGATCAATGCTGTCCATCATGCTGTTTATCCTTAAACAGTCGAAGAATGCTTATTTTTAGTTGAAGGTTGCTCGTTATCTTCCAACGGCATCCCGGCCTTAATAACCTGTCGTTTATGCAACAGCAGGGTCAGCAGGACAGGGATCACCAGGGCGACCAGCATGGCGAGTGAAAAGACGGGCCAGAATTGAGGCTTAATTGAGAGGATGCCCGGCAGTCCCCCGACGCCAATGCCGTTGGCCGTCACGCCATACAGCCCGCAAATCAGCGCGGCAAGCGCAGAGCCAATCATGGCGGAGAGCATAGGGAAACGGTACTTCATGTTGATGCCGTACATCGCAGGTTCGGTCACGCCGAGAAAGGCGGAGATGGCGGCTGGAACCGAGACTTCCCGCTCACGTTTCTTTTTACCGACCAGGATGATGCCCACGACGGCGGCACCCTGAGCAATATTAGAGAGGGCGATCAGCGGCCAGAGCGGCGTACCGCCGGTGCTTTGGATCATCTGCATATCAATCGCCAGCGTGGTCTGATGTACGCCAGTGATCACCAGCGGCGCGTAAAGGAAGCCAAACAGAGCTGCGCCGACGGGCGCAAAGCTGCCGGTCATTACGCCGTTCACTGCCCAGGCCACGCCATCGCCGATCATTCGGCCAAAGGGGCCAATCAGAGAGTGCGCCAGGAACACCGCCAGTATCAGCGAAATCACCGGCACAAAGACCAGATAGAGGTAAGCTGGGATCAGCCTCTTAAGACGATTTTCAATCAGCGCCAGCGCGATACCGGCCAGCATAGAAGGGATCACCTGGGCCTGGTAGCCGACCTTTTCAATGGTGAACCAGCCCAGATGCCAGACGTCAGGGATCTGCTGTCCCAGCCCGTAGGCGTTCATTAGCTGGGGCGATACCAGGGTAATGCCCAGCACGATCCCGAGGATTTCTGTGCCGCCCATCTTTTTCACCGTTGACCAGCAGACGGCAACCGGCAGGAACATAAATATTGCTTCGCCCGGCAGCCACAGAAGATCGTACATCGCCTGCCAGAAGGGGGAGATCTGCGCCAGCGTTTTGCCGTCTGCCAGCGGAATATCGCCAATGATGTTGCGGAAGCCAAGTATCAGGCCGCCGCTGATGAGAGCGGGGAGCAGTGGGAAGAAGATCTCGGCAAAATGGGAGATACCTCGCTCAAGGGCGGTCATATTCTGGCGGGCGGCATTTTTCGTCTCTTCTTTACTCTCCTCGTTTTTTTCCGCCAGAGTGATCAAAGCCGCATAGTAGTCGCCCACCTCGGTACCAATCACTACCTGAAACTGGCCTGCCGAGGTAAAGCAGCCTTTGACCATACTTAACTGTTCAATCTTTGTGGGTTCCGCCTTCATAGGGTCGTTAAGAACGAAACGTAAACGGGTAATACAGTGGCTTACCTTAGCAATATTGCTGGCTCCGCCGACCAGCGCGATCAGACGCTCTACGTCCTTATGCAATTCCATGCTCATATTGTTTCCTTACAGAGAAAGGTCAATCAGCAGTACGCAACCGCCGCTCCGCTGAGTTGTGCAGAGAATAACGGGATAGCGGGAATTTGTGTGGGAACGTTCCCATATCTGTGCAGCATCTCGCAAAATTTTTATAAGCCTGCGAAAAGAGAGGCGCTTAACGCGTCGCCAGAGCGGTCAGGGGATGTGTGGGGCAGCAATAAGCCTGGCCGACAGGGTGATCTGCTGATGCGGACTGCTGCCCGACAGCTGGGCAATCAGCTGTTTTGCCGCGGCTTCTCCGCTGCTGCTGTAGCCCAGACTAACAATCAGGGTGGCGGGATAAAGGAAGTGTAAAAGCGGATTAGTCCCGATGCAGCACACCTGCACGGCGTTGGGCTGCACCCGTTGCAGATATTTTTGCACGCCCAGAGTGATGGTATCGGAAGCGCAAATCACCGCCTGCGTCTGCGGGGTGAGTACCTGGGGTAACAGATCGTAACCGCTTTGGTAGCCCAAATCGCCCAGCGCCAGCGAAGGCAGCAGGTTATGCGCATGGCACACTGCACGGTAGGCATCTGACCGCTGTTTGCCCGTGGTGGCATCCTCGGGCATCACGCCAATAAAGCTGATATGGCGCAGCTGCCTCTTGATCAGTTCGTCCATAAGCAGAGCCACGGCACCGGCATCATCGTAGCAAACGGACGACAGGCCAGGCATTGGGCGGGCCATCATCACCAGCTTGTCCTGCCAGGGCGTCAGCATCTCACTTCCCAACCCGGTAAAGCCAAACAGCACGACGCCATCAATATTGCGCTGCGCCAGCACCTGAAGATGCTCCTCAACCCGGGCCGGACTGAACTGGCTTTCCAGCACGATAGGGTCGTACCCCTGCTGATAAAACAGCGGTAGCATCGATCTGACCGCCTGGTTTTCCGAAGGGGAGTCCAGCCTTGAAACGATAATCGCGACGACCTTATCGCTCAGGCTACGCAGCGATCGTGCGGATTTCGACGGATGAAAGTTATGCTGTTCAATCACCTGAAGCACTCTGGCGCGCGTCTCAGGATTCACGCTGCTTTCGTTATTAATTACGCGGGAAACGGTTGATTTACCGACGCCGCTCAGGCGGGCGATATCTTTAATGGTGAGGCGATTTTGCATAGTGTGCGCTAAAGAGGCGTCGCGACGTGGGGGTGGATGTCGGTACGATACCATAAATTAGTTTTGTTACGCTGTTGCAAAAGCAGGCTGCCGTTCTATGATTCGGGGGCAAAATTGCGCTTCAGAGGGATTGTTATGAGATTTAAAGGCCTGACGAAAGGATTTTTTATTGTAATTCTTTTTATTGTGACGGTAGCGTTTCTGGATATCCTGGGGCCTTACTACTCATCCGTATTATGGGCCGCCATACTGGCGATTATTTTCCATCCATTGAAAACCCGGTTGCGTAAGCTTATCGGTGAGAAGAATGGGCTGGCCTCATTCTTAACCCTGTTGATTATCTGTTTAATCGTTTTCACCCCGCTGGTGGTTCTCGCATCGTCCATGGCGATTGAATTCAACATGGTCTATACCAAACTTCAGCATAATAACACCCAGCTGCCGACCGTTCTTGCGGATATCATGCAGCATCTTCCCGGCTGGGCACGTAATTTCCTGGCGGAACATCATCTGGATACGGCGGCCAGCATCCAGCAGAAGCTTTCGCAGTTTGCGCTGCAGGGGAGCCAGTATCTGGCGGGCAGCGTTTTCCTGATAGGCAAGAGCACCTTCGGCTTTACGATAGGCTTCGGCATCATGCTCTATCTGCTGTTTTTCCTGCTAAAGGATGGTTCCTATCTGGTTAACCTGATCCTCGAAGCGCTGCCGCTGTCGAAATATGCGAAGCATCATCTGTTTATGAAATTTGCCGCCGTATCGCGCGCGACGGTAAAGGGCACGGTGGTGGTGGCCGTCGTGCAGGGGGCGCTGGGTGGCCTGGCATTCTATTTTACCGGCATTGAGGGCAGCCTGCTGTGGGGGGCGCTTATTGCGCTGCTTTCACTGATACCGGCCGTGGGTTCAGCGATAATCTGGGTGCCTGCCGCCGTCTATTTCTTTGCCTCCGGCATGCTCTGGCAGGGCCTTTTCCTGGTCGGATTCTTTGTGGTGGTGATTGGGCTGGTTGATAATATTCTTCGCCCGCTGCTGGTCGGCAAGGATACCAAAATGCCGGACTACCTGATTCTGATCGCCACTCTGGGCGGGATGGAAGTTTACGGCATCAATGGCTTCGTCATTGGCCCGCTTATCGCCGCGATGTTTATTGCCTGCTGGAACCTGCTTTCCGGTCGCGATAATCAGGCGAATAGCGATGAGATCGATGAAGATTTCATCGAAGAAGGTCAGAATCACGCCGATGCGGCGGAAGAAGCGAAGTAACGTCCGGATCATGTCGTCGGATGAGCCACTGCCGAATCAACAATCGGCAGTGGCGTATTAAGGCGAGGGTATCGCCAGCTAACGCTTACTTAAGATGTTCCTTAAGCAGTAAACCCGCCTGATCCAGCGCGACCTGAACCTCTGGCACGGTAGCCACGGCGTTCAGCAGGCCGTAGTCATGGATCATACCGTTATAGCGAACCTGCACCACATCCACACCGGCAGCATTCAGCTTGCGGGCGTAGGCTTCACCTTCATCGCGTAGAACATCATTTTCAGCCGTATGCACCAGTGCCGGAGGCAGCCCCTCAAGCTGGTCATCAGAGGCCCGCAGCGGCGAAGCGTAAATCTCTGCGCGCTGGCTGGCGCTGGTGGTGTAGTTATCCCAGAACCATTTCATCATATTGCGGGTCAGGAAGCGGCCTTCAGCGAACTGCCTGTAGGAGGCGGTATCAAATTTAGCATCCGTAACCGGCCAGAACAGCACCTGGTAGCGCAGCTTCGGCGTACCTTTATCTTTAGCCATCAGGCTGACCACCGTCGCCATATTACCGCCAACGCTGTTACCGGCAACGGCCAGGCGACTGCCGTCTACGTCGATATCGGCACCCTGTTCAGCAACCCATTTTGTCGCCGCGTAAGCCTGATTGATGGCAACCGGATAGTGTGCTTCCGGGCTTGGCGTGTAGTTAACGAACACCGCAACGGCACCTGCGGAGACGACCAGATCTCTGACCATACGCTGATGAGTGGGGTAGTCACCCAGCACCCAGCCACCGCCGTGGAAGAACATAAACGCCGGTAGCGTACCTTTAACGTTTTCGGGCCGGACGATTTCCGCTTAGTTATTGATACCGGTGATCAGCACCCTGGTGGTTTTACAGGCACTGTCCGGGCACACGCCGCTAAACCACAGCTGGCCTTCATCCCCAACCATCACGCCGAGATCCCGGGCGAAGAGGTCTTCATATTTCTGGCGGGTTATCGCCCGGGAATAAACCGGCGTGAAAATAGCGTCGTAATGCTTTTTAAAATCGCTGGCCGTGCGGATACGCGTTTTCTTCCCTTTAACGGAAACGGTAACAGGATAAGACACCATCGAGGCAAGCCTGTCTTTATCCTTATGCGCCACGGATGTCTGCAACCGATCGAAAAAGGCGTGATAAGGCTGATGCGCCCCGAACAGAGAGTCCAGCCGGTGATCCATATCCTCGACCGTTGCTGACATCGCGGTACTGATGCTTAAGGCAGAAATTAGCAAAGTTATAATCTTAGCGTTCATCGAGTTTCTCACTTAAGGACGGGGTGGCAGGTTAAGGTATTATCGCCGTGATGACAGTCAGAAGTGATTGTGCACGTGCGCTGGAGCGGGGTAAAGGATTTGGTGCAGCCAGGGGACAATGCGGGCGCAGGCGTGATGGAGGATAGGGTGAGGATGATGAGAGCCTGTGAGAGCGGGTTTCATTGGTTGTCAGCATGATCGTTTAGCAGAAAAGCCGCATCTTTCGATGCGACTTTTTTTATTTCTTATTCTGCTGGTTTGGATTCATTTGTTTTCCTCTATTTCCCTGAGACTGGTCATGTTGTTTATTTGTCCCGTCAGATCCTTTGTTGGGGTTGGGGATATTGGATGAGTTGTCCTGGGGTTTGATTTTTTTGGTCATAATGAATGGCTCCATGAGTATTATTAAAACCTCAGATTTTCTGGAGTATGTTTAATGATTGATTTTACAATGCCACATAACGGCGGCTCTGAAAACACCCTGTCCCGATATAAAAAGAGCTCTCTGATACAAATCGAAATTTTGCTATATAGCAGGATCACTTCATGCATCATTATTGATGAGTCCTTTTCATGGAATTCGCTTAAGAAAACTAAATCTGTACCTGTTGCAGATTTCACCGTTGGTATATTAATTTTTTCAGAAAAATCAGGTGAAGGGTTATACGACTAACCTGCACAGGAAAACGGTAAGTTAAGGCGAGACCTTGAATAACCGGCTGTCTACTCAGGCAGTGTAAGCTTCCCGCTAAAATGGTCCATTCACTTTTAGAGAGCCTCCGACATACTGATTATGTCCCCTGAGAAGATCGTTATGCGTAAGATCCGATTCACTGAACACCAGATCATCGCTGTACTGAAATCAGTCGAAGCTGGCAGGATTTTGGGGTAGGGTCAGGCAGCGTGAACCTTATTTTTTCTGCCGGGGTTTTTACGTTCTTATAACGGCGTTAGTTGCAGAGATGGAGCATTGACCACACCAGGCGGGAAGAATAGCCTTAGCGAATATCTTATCTTGTTAAAGGGAATTAATATGAATGATGAAGAGGGCGTATCAATAGCCATTTCACCCGTGCAAATGGCAGCAATATTGCACATAAAAACGGTGAGTGAAGGCGAGACCTGGAGTAATCGCCTTTGGGGCGGTCTGGGTTTAGTGGGGGGATTACCAAACCGCGAACAGCTTGACGCGCTGATAGCCCATCTTCAGAAGTACCGGGACAAAATGCCCATGTAGAAGCCGGGCCTGTTTTAAAACGGGCCACTTTGGTTTAAGTTAAAGTCCTGACTAATGGCAAGGAGCAGGTATGGATACGATTGAAGAATTAAACGGAACATATTTCTATAATGGAATGCATAACTTGTCAGCTGGCGAGCTGTTTTTTTGGATATTTATAGAGAAAATTGATGACCAATACGGTATCCATGATTTAGTTGCTGTCAGCAGCATTATCCTTGGGTTACCATTACTGAAAACTCGCGCAAAGCCAGGTCCGGCAACCAAAGGAACTTCGATAGCCTCCAGAATGTCCCGCCAATACCTGGATATTCATTTGCCGTTCAGGCTCCCCACCATAACAAACAAAAGCATCAAACTTTTGAAACCCATGTATGTGAACAACCTTGGGGCGTTTGTTGGAAGAACGGTGCCCGTAGTCGGCTGGCTGCTACTGGCAAATGATTTTGCACAAATCACATTCAAAACAATGATCACTTATAATCGGATAGCTCGTGGTGGTGATAAAGTATGGTAACTGAAAATGATGTCCTCGCCTTTTTTCAGAATGAGTTGCCAATTTTAGGATGGCTTCCAACTAAAAGTAATGCCGTGGGGATGGATGATATTCTTCAGGAATACACGGAACAGGAAGACCTGTTTCCTGCAATTGAGAAGTTTGGGCATCAGTTCAGCGTCGATCTATCCGTAATGGATGTAAATCAATATTATCCCTGGACGACGCCCTGGTTTTTCCGCAAGTGGTTTACCAGTCGACCTCTCAAGCAAGAAAAGAAACCCCTGACGGTCAGAATGTTTACTGAATCAGCAAAAGCGGGCCGCTGGCTTTATGACTGAGCAACCAAATAAATAATTTTGTAAACCCATTGTAAGGTAAAAAAGCCTTTCACAATTTGTCAGAAAAAATACACTGTGTTTATGTACAGCACTTTGGGGTTGGGAGGGTAAAAATGGCAAACGATTTACAAGAACGGGTGATGATTGAGCGCGTGGAGCTGATAGCGCGCCTGACTACGGAAGGTGTTTGTAAAGAGCGGGACAGAAAGATCGCGCTGAATTTAATCGCCGAAATCGCGGCTAATCACACGTTATCTGACAATCAATTTTCGGTCGCTTTTTCGACTGTCTCGTTTGAAAATTAAGCCTCACTGGTGCCAGAATATTATTAATACCATTTGTTATATTTAATATATATGAAAGAAACAACGATTATCCATGATAAGCTAAGAAGTGCTGCATAGCTCGGGATAAACCGTATAAAGAAATACACGCCTGCCACAATGACTGCGGCAGGTATCAAATAGAAAAATGACTGGATTAACCATAAAATTGCACGCTTCATTTACGCAAAATCTCATACAAAGCATCTGCAATTTTTTCTTCGTTGTTATCTCCAGAATTCACCTGGTAAATTATTTCAGACATTTGGGGTTCAATAAGAAAGTAAAGCATTTCAAGGTTTTCTTTGCACAGAGCCTGATAGTATGAAGAATCCTGGAATTTAAGCCTGTTTGCAGCTGATGCGGCTACTTGTGCTTTGGCATAAAGTGTTGTTGCGTTCACAAACCATGTTGAGAAAGAATTAACAAGTTTGATATGGCTTTTTTGGAAGTCGGCGCTGCCAAGCACTAAGTTGGCAATTGTGAAGGATAGAGCCAGCTTACTGGCTTTAGCAGATGCATGCTCTGCCGCTTTGCCTAACAATTTTTGGATATGAGACACAAGATTATTGCTTCTTTCATCTCCAAGTCTTGTAAAGGTTTTACGGAAATAAATTTCGACCATATCCAGAGCGACATCATTTCTTCTATATATCTCACCCAAAGTAAGAACTAACCGTCGGTCCTCTCTCCACGTATCACGGCATGAACTACGATAATATTCATTCGGGACAAGGCATGAACCATAATTGATAAGCCGCTGCCCACCCAGCTTTACCTTTTCAATAGTAGATATATGATCTGCATGGATGTCATTAAGTGAATTTGTTAATGCAATAGCTAATTTCTTGTTGGCCTGCATCTTCAATTGGAAATAGGTTTGTGACATAACTTAAGTCCTTGTTGTATCATCTAACCAATTTTGATCATGTTCGCCAACAAGGGCAAGAAAGAAGATGGAGAAAGCAAAAAAAACGCTAATTTATGTTCCGGTTGTTATTATTTTCTTTCTAATTATACCGGAGATCATTCTTCGTACATTGACGCCTGAGCAGCTGGCGAGGATGAGTGATTTTACGAGCTTAGGGGGAGTGATAAACCCTTTACTCTCGCTGATAATTTTTCTGGGCCTTTTCTCCGTCGTTTTGGCTGTTCTCACTGTCACCGCTGTGAGCAAAATCTGTCGATCAAGATCACGCTCTGATAGCAAGTGAAGACTGGCATTACCGATAATCAGCTTCATCAACGCTATGCATGCTTTGAGTGCAGTATTCTGCATGCATTTCTGCCTCTCATTTTTGATGTTCCCGTCCTGTTCTGGCGCAGCTTCTGTGGCTGGATGCAACTGCATGATAATCGCTGCACAAATCGGGCAGGCGTGGCGGGGATAGCATTGCGCGCGGAGGGGTAAACATGTGTGCCGCAGGCTGCGTCAGCGCCCCGGAGGCGTGCGCAATAATTTGGGCTGACAAGAGGGTGATTAAACATGAGGGGCGCGCAAAATGCGTCTGAAGGCGTCAACTGGCATCTGGCATCTGGCATCTGGCATCGCCCGGAATTGATATGGTACAGTTTTGACCAATACAGCTACCCATGTAAGGGAATAATATGGATACAACTGAGCAGCTACACGGGACTTACTTTTACCCCGGGCTTACCAACCTTTCTGCCGGAGAGCTTTATTTCTGGATTATGATTGATGTGACCGCCGAGCACTTCAGCGGTACAAAAGATATCCTCGCAATAGCGGCTATTTATTCCGGGCAGAACGTTATTGATGTTTCGGGTAAACTCAACGGGGCCTGGAAAGGAACTTCCTATGCTTCGGTTTATTCTCGTAAGCTGTTACGCGATTATCGGCTTCCTTTCAGGTTGCTCACGTGGATACAAAATCCTCAAAAACCATTGCAAATGAAAAGAATAATGACTCACAAGCTGGGGACGTTTGTTGGTCGCACAATCCTGGTTTTAGGCTGGGTAATCATGGCCGCTGATGTGGCAGAGATAGGCTGGAAAGCTATGGTAAAATACAACCGCATTGCCAATAAGGATGACAGGATATGGTAAGCGAGGATACAGAAAATGCCGTATTTGCGCTGGTTGAAGATTATAACGGCAGAAGTCTGTTCACGTTCAGGCGTTATAAGCTTGAGCTGGACACCGATCTGAACAACGACTTTCGCATGGATCCTATCGACGCGTATGAGTTGCTGGAACGCTATGCTGACAAGTTTGGCATTGACCCCGGCACTATTACATTTGCCGAATATTTTCCGGACGATTTCACCGCGTCACATGTTCCGCTGACTATCCGTCTGTTGGTTGAGTCTGCGCGGGCTGGTCGCTGGCTGGGTAAATAATTAACGCCTGCAAAGGCAGGCGCTATATCTTCAGTTTGTTGCGACCGCTTCCAGTGAATAGATCCGGAATGCGATCACCTCTCCCCCTATCCATCCATTAATCTCCCTCAGCCTCTCCTGCAAAGGCGTCAGTTCATTCCTCACAAACACCTGTGACGCCTTCACCGCATCCCCGAATCCCCCCGAGTTGTCCGGGATAATTCCCATCATCTGCGGCGGCACGCGGTGCGCGCTTAAAGTAAGCGTCCAGCGAGAACCGT
>NZ_JBLREF010000015.1:0-42460 GCF_047918655.1 Erwinia sp. PPS120
CGTTCTGACCCGCAACATAGCCTGATCACCGGAGTAGGTTTTAAACTTAAGTGCCGCAACATAGCCGTCTCACCTGAGCAGGTTTTGAACTTAAGATCCAGCCCAGACTGGGAACTGTGACTGGCATCTGTGATGTTTACTGTTTTTGCGGGGGCCGGGTGCTAAGCCCTGCGGGGACCGTTGTCATGCGGACACGCCCCAGGCACATCCGTATAGGCTCAGACGGATTTTAGCGTGCAGTTTCCGCAGCGCTGAACGTCCGGAAGCCGGTAGCGCTGGCAGCAGGTGCGACGCTGCATCTCGCCCTCGCGCGGCAGCATGGTCCGGTAAAAAGGATTATCAGAGCCGTCGAGCAGACTTTTGCTGAAAAACATGGCGTGCTCCAGTTCGGTACGCAGTTTTTCACCCAGCATTGGCGTTAACTCATCAAGACAGTGGTAAAGGGAAAAGCCGGTATTACTCCAGATAAGCTTGCCGTTAATATCACCGTGCCGCTCAATCCCTTCAACCACCGGCAGCAGGTGGCGCAGCACCAGCCTGTCCAGGCGACGGCGTGGGCCGAGGTGGCGAGCATCCCTGTCTTCGCGCACGTCAAACCAAAATGTGGCCGGGCGGCCGGTTTCATGAAAAGCAATACGGCAGTAGGCAGGTGAGCAGTCGAGGGCGCGGTCTTCAAGCAGCAGCGCCATTACCATCGGCGGCAGGATCAGCCCGAAATACCACTGCGCCCAGAGGGATTGCAGTGGCTTGTTTTCGCGCGTCAGGTCGGGATGCTCACGGTAAATAAAGTCACTGTATAGCGCATTTAGGCGGGCAAAATTGGCAGGTTCAGACCAGTGTGCAAGCGTCATGCTGGTAGCCGGCGGCGTCTCTCCCAGCCTGACGGTTTCCAGGACGTAATCCCGATGCTCGCTAAACAGCGCGCGCAGCGACACCGCCAGCGGCTGATTGCTCTGTAAAAAGATTGGCGGTAAGGAAACCCGCTCAGCTGCCTGACGAATACCAGGGGCCATGACCAGTCCTTTAAGATTTCTTGACTACGAATGATAATCGTTATTGATTGTATCTGAGCAAAAACGGACAAACAAGCATCATTTTTCAGTCGCCAGGCCAGCAGCATCAATAAGATAAAGGGAACACTTTTTTTGAGTGCCTCAATGCAAAAAATAGCGCTTTAATCCTTATTAATAGAAGGGTGATAAAAGACGTTAAATGAGAATCCCCCGCATTGGTAGTGAAGAATAATTCATTGGTCAATATTTAGTTATGGAAAGATAATTTCCCTTATGGGGAATAATGATGCACTTTTTCAGGATATAAAGCGAAACTGAGAGCCGGTTATGCCTGGCGAAAAAAAATTCTCACCTGCGGATTCTTAATTTTCAGGCTTGTGCTGTTGTTTATTATTACAGATGCAAAGATGCAGGGCGTAGATAAAAAAACTGAGACAGGAATTAATTTTTTAGGTTCATAACATTAATAATTTACTGGCCCGCGGGTGGGCCATTTGCGTTATTGCAGAGCATCTGCGGGCTGCGAAAGAGCGCTTCGCCCAATATCTTCATAGGAGAGTATCGTATTGCGCCCCCTGTTTTTTGCCAGATAGAGTGCGCGGTCAGCATTCGCCAGTGCGCCATCAAAATCATTCTCAAAAAGCGGGGCGAAACCGGCGCTGAGGGTGACGTGGGTGGCGACCTGCTCGTTAAACCGATGCGGGATCTTCAGGTCCAGCACGTACTGGCGGATGCGATCGGAGAGCTTCATCGCAATGGATTCGTTTACGTTAGTCAGCAACACCAGGAACTCTTCGCCGCCGAAGCGGGTCACAATATCGCGTGACCGCACTGCATCACGGATTGCCACGGAAACCCGAGCCAGCGCCTGATCGCCCATGGCGTGGCCGTAGTTATCGTTATAGGCCTTAAAGTGGTCAATATCCAGCAGCAGCACATAGTGGCTGCCCGCATGATTTTCGAGGATCCCCTCCAGCCGGTTTTTCAGCCCACGGCGATTATACAGACCAGTCAGCGGATCCAGCATACTCAGATCGCTGTAGGTCTCTTTCTCTACGTACAGCTGATGCATCAGACGACGGGTAAAGCGGTCACCCCGGCGCTGCATCAGGTGGTGCAGGGTAAAACCAAACAGCGGCAGGGCAATGGTGAACAGAATCAGCAGCGTATGCTGGCCGTGATCCAGCAGCAGAATCGCCAGCGAAGCGGGGCCGGTGTGCAGACAAAAGGCCAGGAGGTGATCGCCCAGCGTGATGGTGCTGATAAAAAACACGCCCACAAGGCTTATAACTAAAAAACTGCCGTCGAAATAAAACACCAATGAATACTTAAGGACAATTTGCCAGGTCCAGAGTAAACCCGTAATTAATGCCGCCATATTTAATATCGGAAATTTCCCTGAGGGCTTTAATATCATCCAGAGCAATATAACTGGACCGATCGCCGCAATGATAACGGTGGGTAGCGTCAGCGCCAGGGGCATACTTTTCTCATTGCTGCATAAAAAAAAGAGTGAAGTTGCTGTGTTTAGAAAAAGAAATAGCATCAGCGACAGTCGATGCCTGCTGTGAAGCAATTCATCATAGCTTTGTAATATCATTATTTTTCTACTCATGACTGCTTTGAAATAACAAACGTCGTTAACCGAAATTAACGGATTATTTCTATGCTGGAATAGTTTGTGGACGTTACTATTTTAATTATCTTAATATTAATTCCGCGTTAATTTAACATGCCGTGTGCTTACTGTCACCCGTGGCGGTGAAGTTTAAAGCACGACAGGCGTAATTGTTGCTGCAAAGTGATAAAAGTTCTTATATGCTATTGGTTATCATTATCATCCATAACGGTGCGGATTACGACAATGGTCATAGCGATGATCGCGGCATGCGGGCTTTGGGGAGTGAGTTTACTGTTCGGGAAACGGCTCGACAGTGCGTGGGGCGTCTTGCTTCCCTGCGCGTTGATGCCGCTGATTGCACTGATGAATCTGACATTTTCCGGGTGGCGGGTGGTGGTGGTCATCGCGCTGCTGTCGACCGTGGTAATGCTTTTCCACAAGCGGCTACGTCACTACCTGCTGCTGCCATCATGTCTGGCGCTGGCGGGGGGAATGGCGGCTATATCGCTTAATTTTGGGCTGATGTAATGCAATGGGAAAGACAAAAGGAGGGGAAAACAGATTCAACGTGGTGCGAAGAGAGGGACTTGAACCCTCACGTCCGTTAAGACACTAACACCTGAAGCTAGCGCGTCTACCAATTCCGCCACCTTCGCGCATTGTGTGTTCTATGAATAGCGTGGTTGTTGGTGCGAAGAGAGGGACTTGAACCCTCACGTCCGTTAAGACACTAACACCTGAAGCTAGCGCGTCTACCAATTCCGCCACCTTCGCATACCCGCAATACAACAATGCTGTATTGCAACCACGGAGGCGCATTCTAGAGATTTTCCAGGGGACGTCAACAGTTATTTGAGTCCCCTGCGGCATTTACCTGAAAAACCCCCTGCCTGCGGGCCTGTTGCGTATCAGCAACTTGCCGCTTTGCGGACAGGGTGGGACGCCAGTGTTCGGGCTATTAGCGTTTGGTCTTGCTGGGACGCGACAGCACGGCACGGTAGACCTTAAAGCGACCGTTCTGTACCAGCACCTCATGGCTGCCGAAAATCTCATCCAGCACCGCCGGGTAAGGCAGAAACGCATTAGCGACAATACGCAGCTCGCCGCCCATGTTGAGATGCTTTGCCGCACCGCGGATCAGCGTCTGGGCTGCATCCAGACTGGTTTGCATGCCATCATGAAACGGTGGGTTGGAGATGATCATGTCAAAACGGCCTGCGACGTCGGAGTAGACGTTACTGGCAAATACCTCGCCTTCCAGACCGTTAGCCGCCAGCGTTGCCCGGCTGGCCTCCACGGCGGCGGCATTCACGTCGGTCAGCGTCAGGCGGACTTTCGGTGAGAAGCTGGCCAGCATGGCGGACAGTACGCCTGCGCCACAGCCAACATCCAGTACCTTACCTTTGGTGTGCGGTTTTAGCGTGGAAAGCAGCAGATTGCTGCCCGCATCCAGACCGTCGCGGCTGAACACGCCCGGCAGCGTTTTCACCGTCAGATGCCCAAGGGGATACTCTTCCCACCACGCATCGGCATCAAACGCAGGCACGGCGTCAATCCGTCCGTGATAGAGACCGCAGCGGCGGGCGCTGTCAATCTTGTTAAGCGTGACCCACTCTTCGACCATTTGCTCCGCGCTGCGCACGCCGCTGCGGTTCTCACCAACCACAAACAGCTCGCTGCCGACGGGCATCAGCGACAGTAAATTGGTCAGCTGGAACAGCGCCTCGGGCTTACTTTTTGGCCAGAAGTACACCAGCGTATCGCACTCTGCTGCCGACTCGGGCGTTGCCACCAGGCCGTAGCGGGCCTCTTCCCCCAGCACACGGCTAAGGATCTGCCAGTGATGATACTGTTGGGTATGTACCCGGCTCAGCGCGGTATCCAGTTGGGCGGGCAGGTCATCCTGCAGATCGCCAGCAAAGAGTACGCGGCGTTGAGAAAATTCATCACTGTGGCGCAGTATCACTTCACTGGCCGGGGTAAATGCAGACATCGGTGGCTCCTTACGAATCAGAGTGGCGATTATACGCAAATTTCAGGCAAGAAGGGGAGAGAGGTTTATTGGCGCAGCCCGGAGGGTTTGTTAGCAT
Source organism: Erwinia sp. PPS120 (assembly GCF_047918655.1). Taxonomy (GTDB): domain Bacteria; phylum Pseudomonadota; class Gammaproteobacteria; order Enterobacterales; family Enterobacteriaceae; genus Erwinia; species Erwinia tasmaniensis_A. The sequence goes on from NZ_JBLREF010000015.1 coordinate 4,725, forward strand.
AGCGACGCAATCGGGCGACCAGACGGGAAAAATGATGTCTTCCAGACGTGACTGGTTATTACAGCAAATGGGCATAACGCAGTATACGCTGCGGCGTCCGCGCGCCCTGCATGGTGAGGTAGCCGTCTCTATCAGACAGGAAACGCGCCTGCTGATCGTGGCCGCCGTTCCTCCGCCGCTGACCGACCCGCTGATTAGCGACGTACTCAGGGCGATGATGATGCACGAACATGAAGTGGTTGTGCTTACGCCCGACCAGAGTGCCATGCTGCCTGATGACACCCGCTGCGTTAGCTGGTCTCTTGGGCTGGATGCGTCAGCAGCCTGGGAAGGTTCACATATTGCTTCGCCCGCGCTTGCGGAGCTTTACGATAACGCCGGTGCAAAACGCGCCCTGTGGCAGCAGATCTCACACTATGAATCAGATTTCTTTACTGACCCCGACCGATCTTGAGCGGGCTTTTATTATTGAGCAGCGCGCCCATGCCTTTCCCTGGAGCGAAAAAACCTTTATCACCAATCAGGGCGAACGCTATCTGAATTTCCGGCTGGATGTGGCAGGGCAGATGGCCGCTTTTGCCATTATCCAGGTGGTGCTGGACGAGGCGACGCTGTTCAACCTGGCGGTCGATCCCGATTTTCAGCGTCGGGGCCTGGGGCGCGAATTGCTTCAGCACGCGGTCGCTGAACTGGAGTCGCGGGGAATTCAGACCCTGTGGCTGGAGGTTCGCGCATCCAATCGCCCGGCTATCGCGCTGTATGCCTCGCTCGACTTCAACGAAGTCTCGGTGCGCCGCAACTATTATCCCACCGCCAACGGCAAAGAAGACGCGATTATTATGGCGCTAACGGTATAACGCCGCAGCGTGCCTGCCACCAACACGCCCTTAAGGATGTATCACGATGTTGAAAAACTGGGACTGGATCTTATTTGACGCTGACGACACGCTGTTTCACTTTGATGCCCGGGCAGGATTAACGCATCTTTTTCAGCAGTATGGCGTTGCCTTTAGCGCCGACGACTACAGCGAATACCAGGCCGTCAATCAGCCGCTGTGGGTGGATTACCAGAATGGCGCCATCAGCGCGATCCAGCTTCAGCATCGGCGATTCCAGAGCTGGGCCGACAGGCTTAAGGTGACCCCGCACGATTTAAACAGCGGGTTTCTGCGTGCGATGGCCGAAATCTGCGTACCGCTGGAGGGCGCAGTCAGCCTGCTTAACAGCCTGCGCGGCAGGGTGAAACTGGGTATTATCACCAACGGTTTTACTGCGCTACAGGAGATCAGGCTTACGCATAACGGCATGCTGAACACCTTCGATCTGCTGGTGGTATCGGAGCAGGTGGGCTATGCCAAGCCCCATCCGGCCATCTTTGATTATGCGCTCAGCCAGATGGGGGACCCGGCCCGTGAGCGGGTGATGATGGTGGGAGACAATCCTGACTCCGATATTCTGGGAGGAATTAACTCGGGCCTGGCAACCTGCTGGCTGAACGCCCACCAGCGCCCCTTGCCAGCAGAAATCGTGCCGACCCTGGAGGTGAAAACGCTACGTGAGCTGGAAGTGTTTCTAAATGCTTAAGTTTACTTTTTTACCTTTTTTATACATAAAATAGGGCTTCATGCGGGATTAAGCTCTGCTTAATCCGCATTTAAAGTGATATTTCGATATTTTATTCTGTAGACGCTAGTCTCATTTTTTTTACCCCATCTCATTTCTCCTCTCTCATACTCCTTTTGGGGTATCCATATATACTTATTGGTAATTAAAAATAGCGAAAATTTAGATAATTCAATCTAAAAAAATTTTTCCAGACGATTTTTATTAAGAATTATCTGCCTTTTTAGGTCCAGTCTTAGGAAATTTCACTTATTTTTAACACTTAAGTATCTCTTAACTCTCCTGCCGTGAGACTTCAATGTTGAATAAATGCAAAGACGCTGTAAACTTGCCGAAAATTCCTAAATCAAATAATCCTTTAGTTAAGAGTCGCGACTGAGCGCGCAGGCTCGTGCGGTAGCTATGCCAGAATTCAGCAGTAAACTTATTGATTTAACTACAATTAAGCGATTAGGTTATTTGTACGCCTGGTTGGGAATATAATGTTTTTTAAATGTGATAAGTTTCATTAAGGTTATTATCACTTAATCTTATTACGCGTTTCAGTAAGTGGATTGGGTACAACGTACGCGTTATTGTCGTTTTCTCTGGTTTTTTCCCAAAAAAAGGGTAAGGAGCTGGAATGAAAGCTGTAATGCCTCCTCCGTTTTCCCGGCCGCCTGCCCCTTTATCTGTAGTTTACATTGGTAAGTATTTTTTATCGGGCTGTGAAACGTGCTTTCTCAGCTCGCCAGCGACGTGCTTCTGCGTCGCTGCCGCGTACATACCCCCTTAATTCTGTTGATGGCGAAGCGCCAGACTGGACTCCGCCTTTTATTATCTAAACTTCATGAGGATCATGGTGAAAATTCGAATCGCGTTAAGTCTGCTGTTTATTTTGACCGTTGCAGGATGTAAGGCTCCCCCGCCACCCCTGACGGACGACACCCTCGTTTCAAGCACCGTTGACGGCATAAAGCTGACCTACCGGCACGCTGTGCAGCCGCCAGCCACCTTTACCCCGGTTAACGAAGAGTACCGCGCGCTGTACAACGCCTCGGTGATGACGCGTCCGGACTTTGGCGGCAAGCTGGTGAGCTATCTCGATAACGGCAAGCCTTACACCGTGCTGGGTACGGTGGAAAACAACTGGTTTGCCCTTGCCGAACAGGGTCAGGAGCAGCTGATTGGCTATGTGCCGTTACGCGCCGTGGTAAAAAGCGATCTCTACGATAAAACCGTAAAGGCCGATTCCCGTCGCAAACGCGCTCGCGCCCCCGCTAAAAAGACCTGTGTGGCCGTCGCTGGCGACAGCAAGGCCTGCCAGAACAGCAATGGCGGAACCTGGATCATCGACTGATAACGCGCTAATGGCCGCATCATTATGAACAGAATGGTATTTTTTCGCCTGGTCCTCCAGGCGTTTTTCCTGATGGCGCTGAGCGCCATAACGGGCTGCTCCTCCTCTTCACACAGCGAACCTTCTCAATACAGCCTGCTTTTTCGGGCTAATCCGCAGATCAATGACCGCGCGCCGCTTAAGGTCCGCGTCATGCTGCTGAAGTCGGACGCCGATTTTATGTCTGCCGATTTCTATTCGCTGCAAAACAATGCGCCCGCCCTGCTGGGTAACAACCTGCTTAACATTAACAGCGAGCAGTTCTTCCTGATGCCGGGACAACTCAATAAAAAAATCAGCGGGCAGAGCACGTCAGACGCGCGCTATATCGGCATTCTGGGCGAGTACCAGTCGCTGGACGGTAAAAAGTGGCGGATCTCACTACCGTTACCTACGCCCGGCAGCGGCAGCGCGTACAAATTCTGGCAGTCCTCGTCAGACGAACTGAAGGCCGACATCATTGCAGACGTAAGCGGGCTGCGCGCCGTCAGCGAATAAGCATTGACTGATAACGGAAGCCATTATGAATAAAATCGAAAAAGTGGTCTGGACCGAGGGCATGTTTCTGCGCCCGCATCATTTCCAGCAGTCAGAAAGCTATCAGCAAAGCACCCTGCGCAACTGGTCACTGACCCAGCGGCCTTATCTGTGGGGATTTCTTGATTTTGAGATCGATGAAGCCATGCTGCGTCAGGGCAAAATTGCGCTGGGCTCCGCCAGCGGGCTGCTGCCGGACGGCACCTTCTTCTCTTTTCGCGACGGACGCAACGGCCCGCCGCCGCTGGCAATCAGTGATAATCAGGGCGCAGAAAAGGTGGTGCTGGCACTGCCTGCCCGGCGCAACGGCCGTGAAGAGGTGATCTTCAGCGAAGCGGCAGACTCGCTGGCCCGCTACGTCAGCTTCGAGCAGGAGGTGGATGATTTTAACGCCCTGTCGGTAGGGTCGGCCACGGTACAGTTTGGTCAGCTTCGCCTGCGGCTGATGCTCGAAAGCGAGCTGACCGCCGAATGGACCGCCATGGCGGTGTTTCGCGTACTGGAAAAGCGCAGTGACAACCAGGTGCGGCTCGACAGCAGCTACATCCCGCCGATGCTCAACTGCATTGCCCATCAGCAGCTGTTCGACTACCTGAGCGATATGCTGGGTCTGTTAGAGCAGCGCAGCCAGCAGATAGGTCAGCGGCTGCAACAGCCTGGCCGTTTTAACACCGCTGAGATGGTCGACTTTATGCTGCTGGCGCTGGTGAATCATCATGTCGGACACGTCAGCCACCTGAAAAACCTGCCGCTGCTGCACCCGGAACAGCTCTTTTCCACCTGGCTGGCCTTTGCCAGTGAGCTGACCACCTACACGCCGCAGCGCTCCCCGGACGCCGCCCTGCCGGTCTACAACCATGACGATCTGGCCTGGTCCTTCAGCAAGCTGATGCTGATGCTGCGCCAGGGGCTGTCGCTGGTGATGGAAGAGAACGCCATCCAGCTGCCGCTTACCGAACGTTCCCACGGCCTGAACGTGGCGACCGTACCGGATGCCGCCATGGTGCGCGATTTTGGTTTTGTGCTCGCCGTGCGCGCCAACGTGCCGGGCGAAGCGTTGCAGACCCATTTTCCGGCGCAGATGAAGGTGGCGCCGGTGACCAAAATACGCGATCTGGTACAGCTTCAGCTGCCGGGTATGGTGCTGCGCGCTATGCCCGTCGCACCGCCGCAAATCCCCTGGCATGCAGGCTACAGCTACTTTGAGTTAGAGAAAGGCAGCGAGCTGTGGCAGGAGATGGAAAAGTCCGGCACCTTTGCGCTTCACCTGGCCGGTGATTTTCCCGGACTGGCGATGGAGTTCTGGGCCATTCGTAGTCAGTCAGCCTGACGCAGGGAGCAACAATCATGCACGAACGACAGGCTACCGCGCAGAACGATCTCTTTTCAGGCGCGAGCAGTAATAATCCGCTGGTGGCGGCGGCTAACGGGCTGCTTAACGCTATCCCACAAATACGGCACTCGGTCACGCATGCTGACCCCGCCGGGCTGCGCCAGCGACTGATCGATGAGATGCGCCAGTTTGAAATGAACTGTCAGCGCGCCAGCTTACCCTATGAAGTGATTATCGGCGCGCGCTACTGCCTGTGCACCGCGCTGGATGAGGCCGCCGCGCTTACCCCGTGGGGAAGCCGCGGCGTGTGGCCGGGGCAGGGATTACTGGTCACGTTCCACAATGAAACCTGGGGCGGCGAGAAGTTCTTCCAGCTGCTGGCCAAGCTCTCACAAAATCCGCGCGAGCAGATTGCGCTGCTGGAGCTGTTCAACTACTGCCTGCAGCTGGGCTTCGAGGGGCGCTACCGGGTGCTGGATAATGGCCGCTCGCAGCTGGAAACCATCAAGCAGCGCCTGCTCCAGATGATCCGCTCGGTACGCGGCGGCTATGCGCCGCCGCTCTCACCGCACCCCGAAGACCATCCGGTTACCCGGAAGCTCTGGCGTCCGGTGGTGCCGCTTTGGGCCTGCTGTGCGCTGGTCGGCTTTCTGGCCTGCCTGTTCTACATCCTGCTGAACTGGCGGCTGGGCGATGCCACCAGCCCGGTGCTGGCGGCGGTCTATCAGACGCCGCTGCCGGAAGTCACCATTCAAAATCCGGCCCCGCCGCCGCCTGCATCCCTGAATCTGAAGGCGTTTCTGCGTCCGGAGGTGGAGCAGGGACTGGTTGCGGTGAAGGATGAAGCCGATCGCAGCGTGGTTACCCTCAAGGGCGACGGGCTGTTCACCTCGGGCTCCACCGCCGTGCGCGGGCGCTATGAAGCGGTGCTGGATCGCATTGCTCAGGCGATGAATAACGTCAATGGCCGGATCCTGGTGGTGGGGTACAGCGATAACGTGCCTATCCGCAGCGCGCGCTTCGCCTCTAACTATGAGCTTTCTCTGACGCGGGCGCAGTCGGTGCAGACGCGACTGCAACAGCATCTGACCCAGCCGCAGCGCGTGAAGGCGGAAGGGCGTGGCGAAAGCAACCCGCTGGTGCCGAACACCAGCGCGGAGAACCGCGCGCGCAATCGCCGGGTGGACATCACGCTGTTGGTTTCACCCGATAACACCCGGGCAGAAATGAACGGTTTGCAGCAAGGAAATTAACGGATGCTGAATATTCTTTTTGCCATCATGACCAACCGGCTGATGTGGGGATTTATCGGTATCACCGCGCTCTCCTTCATCATCTGGGTGATTGGTCCGGTGTTTTCCATCGTCGACTCCAGGCCGCTGGAGCCGGAAGTTAACCGACAGATCAGTATTGCACTGCTGTATATCGCCTGGGGCCTGAGCAATCTGGTGCCGCGCCTGTACAACGCCTGGCTGAACCGCAAGCTGATGGGCAGCCTGAAAACCACCCCCGGCGACGAGAATGACCCCAACCGTCAGCGCCTGACCAGTGAGGATCGGGTGCTGGCCGAGCGCTTCTCTGAAGCCTCGGAGATGCTGAAAAAGGCGCATTTCAGCCGCAGCAGCAACCGCCGCTGGACCCAGCGCTTTAGCCGCCAGTATCTCTATCAGCTCCCCTGGTATGTGATCATTGGCGCACCCGGCGCGGGGAAAACCACCGCGCTGGTCAATTCAGGGCTGCAATTCCCGCTGGCGGATCGCTTTGGTAAAGCGGCGCTGCGCGGCATTGGCGGCACGCGTAACTGCGACTGGTGGTTTACCAACGATGCCGTGCTGCTGGATACGGCAGGCCGCTACACCACCCAGGAAAGCGAGCAGCAGCAGGACGCGGGCGAATGGAACAACTTCATCGGGCTGCTGCGTAAATACCGCGGACGTCAGCCGATCAACGGGGTGATTGTCACCGTCAGCGTTGCCGATCTGCTGACGCAGTCGGCAGAGGCGACCCGGCAGCAGGCGCTCTCTCTTCGCCAGCGGCTGACGGAGCTGCATGAACAGCTGGGGATCCGCTTCCCGGTCTATGTGATGGTCACCAAAACCGACCTGCTGAAGGGCTTTCGCGCCTATTTTGGCAACTTCGACAAGGCGCAGCGTGACCAGGTCTGGGGCTTTACCTTCCCGTGGGAGCGGTCAAAACACGCCGACTTTGACCTGCCCGGCGCCTGCACCCAGGAGTATGCCCTGCTGCAACAGCGTCTGGATGCCGGACTGCCGGACAGGCTGCTGCAGGAGAGCGATGGCAAAGCCCGCGCCGAAAGCTATCTGTTCCCGCAGGAGTTTGCCGCGCTGCGCCCGCTGCTGTTTGAGTATCTGGAAACGGTATTTGCCCGCTCCAATTTTGAAACGCAGTTTTCACCGCGCGGCATCTACTTTGCCAGCGGCACCCAGGAAGGGCTGCCGTTTGACCGGGTAATGGGTGAGCTTAACCGCGCGCTCCAGCTACCGCAGGAGGACGCGGGCACCAGCGGTGCCTGGGATAACGTCAACAAAGAGTCCCCTATCCCGGCGAACAAAGGGCAGAGCTTCTTCCTGAAAGACCTGCTGCAAAACGTCATTTTCCAGGAAGCCGGGCTGGCGGGCAGCAACCGCTGGTGGGAGCTGCGTAACCGGGCAGTACTCTGGTCGGGCTATCTGCTGCTGGTGGCCGCGCTGGTGATTGCCGGTCTGCTGTGGGCAACCAGCTTTAGCAACAATAAAGCCTATCTGAAAGAGGTGAACGCGAAGGTGCCGAAGGTGGTGGCGCAGAGCAAAAACCTCCAGGCCGGCGATTTGACTGACCTGTATGCGCTGCTGCCGTTCCTGAACGGCGTGCTGCACCTGCCGGACAGCGAATCCTTCGATCTGAATCATCCGCCGATCACCCGGCGAATGGGGCTGTATCGCGGCGTTGAGGTCAGCGATGCGACCCAGGCGCTCTATCAGAAATCGCTCCGGCAGCTGCTGCTACCTCAGGTCGCGCAGATGATCACCACCTGGCTGCGTAACGACAACGGCAGCGATGCCGACTACAGCTACGAGGCGCTGAAAGCCTACCAGATGCTTTACCAGCCGAAGCACTACGATGGCAAATTCCTGCATGCCTGGGTGATGCTGAATATCCAGCGTAACCAGCCGCAGAACGTCACGCGCGAGCAGATCAAACAGCTTGGCTGGCATCTGTCGCAGCTGCTGGAGACGCAGATACAGGCCTCGCCCTATGCGCGGGACGATGCGCTGGTAAAGCGCGAGCAGGCGCTGATTAATCAGATGCCGCTGTCGCAGCGCGTCTATGGACGACTCCGGCGCCTGCTGGAAAAAAGCGACGGTCTGCCATCGGTATCGCTGGCCTCGCTGGGCGGTCCGCAAAGCGAGCTGGTACTGTCGCGGAAAAGCGGTAAGGCGGTCAGCGAAGGCATACCCGGTCTGTATACGCCGGAGGGCTACTGGAACAGCTTCGATAAAAATATCGACAGCGTGACGGCGGCACTGCACGACGACGACCAGTGGGTGCTGGGTGGTCAGGTGCAGGGGGAAACCAAAGCGCAGACCGACCTCGCGGTCCGTCAGCTCTATATGGCCGACTATATGCGGCAGTGGGATGGGTTGCTACAGGATATCCAGCTGAACAACAGCGCTGACCTCTCGCAGCGCATCAACGCCGCGCGGGTGCTCTCCGGCAACAATTCGCCGCTGCGTAAGCTGGTGATCAACCTCAGCCACTACCTGATGCTGGAGAAAGCCGCCCCGGCCGATGACAAAGCCCAGGCGGGCGAGGACAAGGGCAGCACCGCCCGCAACACGCTGGATGCGCTGTTCCGTTCGCGCGAGCAATCCACAGCCGCAAGCCAGCAGCAAACGCCTGAGCAGTCAGTAACTGCTCACTTCGCACCAGTTATTGAGCTGGCGCAGCCGCTGGAGAAAGGCGGTAAAACCATCGCCTTTGACGACTTCCTGAAGCAGATCGACGACCTCTATCGCTACCTGACGGCGGTGCAGGATGCGGCAAACAGCGGCATGCCGCCACCCTCTGGTGATGCCATCAGCCATCTGCAGGCCAGCGCCGGTCGCCTGCCGGGATCGCTGCAAAATATGTTCACCAGCATGGCCGTCGGCGCCAGCAGCGACACCCAGCGCCGCGACCTCGACAACGTGCGCAAGCGCATTAACGTTGAGGTGGGCAGCTTCTGCCGCCAGGCGATTGCCGGACGCTATCCCCTGTCGCGGTCGGGGCGTTCAGAAGTGACGCCGGACGATCTGGCACGGATGTTTGCACCGGGCACCGGGCTGATGGACAGCTTCTTCCGCGATAACCTGGCGAACAAGGTCGATACCACCCAGGCGGCCTGGCGCTTTACGCCGGGCATTGATGGCAAAACGCTGCCGGGGGGCGAAGGGGTGCTGCGGCCTTTCCAGCAGGCGCAGAGCATTCGCGACGCCTTCTTTGCTAACGGCGCGACCACGCCGTCATTCCGCGTGACGGTGCGCACGGTGCGGATGGACAACGATATCCTGACCATGACGCTGGATGTCGACGGCCAGCAGCTACGCTACAGCCACGGGCCGCAGGCGGTTCAGCTGATGAGCTGGCCGGGGCCGGGCGGCACCAGCCAGGTGAGAATGCAGCTCGGCCTGGCCGACGGCACCACCGCCACGCTGGTCACCAACGGTGCCTGGGCGCTAAACCGCTTCTTTGACCGCGCCGAGCGGTCAGGCGGCAGCAGCAGCCTTAGCAAACAGGCCGCCTTCAACGTCAATGGTCACCATATTACGCTGGAATTCACCCCCAACAGTATTCGCAACCCGTTTCAGCTACCCGGGTTCTCATGCCCCTAACCGTCAGGAAATGATGATGAGCCAGACACCTGCGATTGGCTGGTACGGGAAATTGCCCAGTGCCGGAGACTTCTTAAAACGCCGCTTCCCCGATGCCATCTGGCAACAGTGGACCAACTGGTTCCAGGTGGGACTGCTTAACTGGCAGAAAAACGAAGAGCAGCGGCCCGGGGGCGAACGTAAGTTCAGTAGCGCGCCGGTGTGGAACTTTGTCGTGCCGCCGATGCTGGGTAGCCAGCTGGTGCAGATGGGCTGCCTGCTTCCAGCCTGCGACAGCGTGGGCCGCCAGTATCCGGTCTGCGCGCTGCTAACCTTTTCGCCGCAGAGCTGGTCACCGTCACAGCTGGCGATGGCCGGCGAATGGTATCAGCAGCTGGGGCGCGCGCTGCTTCATGCGGTGCGCAATGGCTATTCGGCTGAACAGCTCGACCGCTCGCTGCTGGCCATCCCCGCGCCGCCGCTGCCGACGGAAGAGGAACAGTCCGACATTCTGGACGTGATTGGCTACGCCGAACGGCCCACCACCCTGAGCTGGCGGCAGGTATCGGATTGCTTTGATCCGCAGCAGTACACCAGCTTCTGGTGGACCAACCAGACCGATGGCTACCCGCTCTACACCCAGGTGCACAGCGGCAACTTTACCGGCCAGCTATTTTCGATGCTGTTTGACCCGGCGGCAGGTGCCCGACCGGGACGCCACGGCCTTTATCCGCCGATGTTTGAGTAATGAGCAAGGGAGCACTATGAATATCGACGCGCTACTTACCCCGGTCAGCAGCGACCAGCCCTGCGGTGAGAACCTGGAATATGACGCCGACTTTATGGCGATGGACCAGGCCAGTGCGGGCAAGGCGGAACAGCAGTTTGGCGACACCATTATTCCGGCCGAACCGGCAGACTGGAACCGGGTTGAGCGGCTGGCCAGCGACCTGCTGACCCGCAGCAAGGATCTGCGCATTATGCTGGCGCTGACCCGCGCCTGGACCCAGCTAAAAGGCCTGACCGGCTACGCCAGTGGCCTGGCGCTGATCGAAAGATCGCTGGTGGCCTGGTGGGAGCCGCTGTGGCCGGTGCTGGAGGAGGACGGCGAACGCGATCCTTTCTACCGCATCAACGCGCTGGCGGCGTTAGGAGATAAGTCAGCACTCACTGGCGCTCTGCGTCAGGCACCGCTTCTGCGCAGCGCCTCCGATGAAATCTCCCTGCGCGACGCCTGTGCGCTGCTTGACGGCAGCAAAACCGAATGTCCCGACTATCCCGGCGGTCGCGCGCGGCTGATCGACGAGCTGGCGCGGGGTGGACAACCCGGCGTGGACGCCATTATTAAGATAAGTGAGCGTTTACAAACCATTCGCGAAACCCTGGTGCAGCACCTGGGTGAAACCGGCGTTCCCGAGATGGAGCAGCTAATAAAAACGGTCTCAACCGTGGCGCAGGCCTGCGAGGTGACCGACCTCTCAACGCTTATCCCTGCCGCATCCGCGCCAGGCGAGACCCCGCCCGTATCTGGAGCACCGGAGGTGAAAGCGGTCAGCGGCCACACCGACTGGCGCAGCGCGCAGCCGGGTTCACGGGCCGATGCGCAGCTGATGCTGGAAAAAGTGAAGCAGTACTTTGTACAGCACGAGCCCAGTCATCCGGCTCCGCTGATGATCGACCGCGTACAGCGGATGATCGAGATGGACTTTATGGACATCATTCGCGATCTGGCGCCCGACGGCGTCCATCAGCTGGAAAATATTTTCGGACGCCGCGACGGCTAAGTCGCCCGTTCATTTCTCTCTTTACCGCGCATACCAATGGAGAACACCATGGCAATCAGTAAATCCAGTGGGCAGAAATTCATCGCCCGTAACCGCGCGCCGCGCGTACAAATTGAGTACGACGTGGAGATCTATGGTGCGGAACGTAAAATCCAGCTGCCGTTTGTAATGGGCGTGATGGCTGACCTGGTCGGCAAGCCGGTTGAGGGCCTGCCGTCCGTGGACGAACGCAAGTTCCTTGAAATTGATATCGACAACTTCGACGAGCGGATGAAATCGCTCAAGCCGCGCGTCGCCTTCCAGGCTGACAACACCCTGACCGGTGATGGCCGCCTGAATATCGATCTCACCTTCAATAGCATGGAAGACTTCTCCCCAGACGCGGTTGCCCGCAACGTTGAGCCGCTAAACCAGCTGCTGGATGCGCGGACACAGCTCTCCAACCTGCTGACCTATATGGACGGTAAAAACGGTGCGGAAGAGCTTATTTCGAAAATTTTGCAGGATCCCACGCTGCTGAAATCGCTGAGCCACCTGCCGAAGCAGGACGAATCAGCGGATAAAGGTCAGGAGGAGTAACCGATGAGCAATCCATCCCAACAGCAGCAGTCGCAGGAGCAGCAGGCCTGGAGCCAGGACGAGTTCAGCGCGCTGCTGAATAAAGAGTTCCGGCCAAAAACCGACTCGGCCCGCTCGGCGGTAGAGAGCGCGGTAAAAACCCTGGCGCAGCAGGCGCTGGAAAACACCGTCACCGTCTCCAGCGACGCCTACCGTACCATCCAGGCGCTGATTGCCGAGATCGACGAAAAGCTGTCGCAGCAGGTCAACCAGATTATTCACCATGAAGACTTCCAGAAGCTGGAAGGCGCGTGGCGCGGTCTGAGCTACCTGGTGAACAACACCGAAACCGACGAGATGCTGAAAATCCGCTTTATGAGCATCTCCAAACAGGAGCTGGGCCGCACCCTGAAGCGCTATAAAGGCGTGGGCTGGGACCAGAGTCCGATCTTTAAGAAGATCTATGAAGAAGAGTACGGCCAGTTCGGCGGCGAGCCGTTCGGCTGCCTGGTGGGCGATTACTATTTCGACCACAGCCCGCAGGACGTTGAACTGCTGAGCGAAATGGCGCGCATCGGCGCGGCCTCCCACTGCCCGTTTATCACCGGCACCGCGCCGGGCGTGATGCAGATGGAGTCCTGGCAGGAGCTGGCGAACCCGCGCGATCTGACCAAGATTTTCCAGAACAGCGAATACGCCGCCTGGCGCAGCCTGCGCGAGTCAGAAGATGCGCGCTACCTCGGCCTGGTGATGCCACGCTTCCTGGCGCGCCTGCCTTATGGCATTCGCAGCAACCCGGTCGACGCCTTTGATTTTGAGGAAGAGACCGAAGGGGCGAACCACGCCAACTACACCTGGACCAACGCCGCCTACGCGATGGCGGCCAACATCAACCGCTCATTTAAAGAGTACGGCTGGTGTACCTCTATTCGCGGCGTGGAGTCCGGCGGAGCGGTAGAAAACCTGCCGTGCCACACCTTCCCGAGCGATGACGGCGGCGTGGACATGAAGTGTCCGACCGAAATTGCCATCAGCGACCGTCGCGAAGCCGAGCTGGCGAAAAACGGCTTTATGCCGCTGGTTCACCGCAAAAACTCCGACTTTGCCGCCTTTATTGGCGCGCAGTCGCTACAGAAGCCCGCCGAATACCACGACGCTGACGCTACCGCCAACGCCCGTCTGGCCTCGCGCCTGCCGTACCTGTTCGCCTGCTGCCGCTTCGCGCACTACCTGAAGTGCATCGTGCGCGACAAAATTGGCTCCTTCCGCGAGCGCGACGAAATGGAACGCTGGCTGAACGACTGGGTAATGAACTACGTCGACGGCGACCCGGCCAACTCCTCGCAGGAAACCAAATCCCGCAAGCCGCTGGCCTCTGCCGAGGTGCTGGTGGAAGAGATCGAGGACAACCCCGGCTACTATGCGGCTAAGTTCTTCCTGCGTCCGCACTACCAGCTGGAAGGCCTGACCGTTTCCCTGCGCCTGGTCTCCAAACTGCCGTCGCTGAAATCTAACGACGCCTGAGGCAATTCGCGGCGGTGAAGAGGGGTGTACGGGGCGGAGATGGCCCCGTGCACCAGACTCAATCAGTAGAGGAAGCCGAGTCATGCTGAAAAAAACAGGCTTAATCTTCCTGCGACTGGCCCTGACCTGGCTTGCAATGTTTATCTTTATTTGCTGCGTAGGTTATTACGGTCTGATCTTTAACTGGCATATCTCAGGCGCAGGCATTGCTGTTAACGCCGTAATAATTATTGTCGCTATTTCTGCGTCTGTTGTCATTTATGGCGTTGCAGAAAAAATGAAAAAAGTCATCAGTCCATTTACCTGATGTGAATGGCATTATTTATCTGAAAATCTCATGTAGCGATATTCAGAATAGAGGCAGAGGTAAAATATGGACTGTTTTATTCAGCCCCATGCTTTCCTGTTTGCCATATCAGTGCTTTATCTAAAGCAAATTTTTAACTAAACAAGAGTAGATAATCATGGCTATTGATATGTTTATGAAGGTTGATGGTGTCACCGGCGAGTCTAAAGACTCTAACCATACCGGCTGGACCGATATTACATCTTTCTCATGGGGCGCGACTCAGCCGGGCAATATGTCTGTTGGCGGCGGCGGCGGTGCGGGTAAGGTTAATTTTAATGACCTGCATGTAGAGGCTTTGATCGACAAGTCTACTACTGCGTTGCTTAAGAACAATGCCAGCGGTAAGCATATTGCTAAAGTTGAGCTTTCAGTGTGTAAAGCAGGTGGCACTCAGGTTGAGTACACCCGTATCACGCTGGAAGACGTTCTGGTCACATCAGTCCAATATAACGGCGCTGATAACGGAGATACCGTAGCAATGACCTATGGTTTCCAGGCTTCCAAAGTTAAACAGCAGTACTGGGAGCAGAGCTCATCCGGCGGCAAAGGTGCAGAAAGCAGCGCTGGCTGGAACATTAAAGAAAATAAAGAAGCGTAATTGGAACAAGCGATTTCCTTAACGGAGATTGCTTTTCTTTATTGATATTATCTGCAGGTAAGGTGTAAGTATGCCTGCAGATAATATATAGCAAAGAAGGGGGGGGGGGCATGAATATCTCTGGGTCTGTGGGGCAGGGTGGTAAAAATAATCCTGCCGATGTAAAAGCGGTGCAAAAATTATTAAAACAAAACGGTTTTCCTCAGCTTCAGGATGATGGTGCTTATGGGCCAAAGACTCTTCAGGCAATCAAAAACTACCAGTCAAAATTCCTTAATAACCCAGATGGGTTGGTAGATCCAGGTGGCAGAACGTTTAGAAAACTAGCAGCAGGAAACTCGCAAGGTGCACCATCAGGCATTCCGCAGGAAAACAGACACCTGAACTCTGGTCGGTTAACGGTAAGTTTGGGTCAAGTTACATTTGATGCTGAAGGCAATGATAATCCTCACAGCCCTTCTTTCAGTCGCCACATTCACTGGCCTAAAGGTGTTTCAGGCGTCACTATTGGGCGTGGTTACGATATGGGGGGGCGTACACCGGATGCAATTTATCATGACTTGACCAGAGCGGGTGTTCCTTCAGATCAGGCTGAGCTGCTTTCCCATGCTACGAAACTAACAGGTACATCTGCCCAAAAGTGGGTCATTGAGCATAAAAATGAGTGCGGAATTATAACTCGTGAAGCTCAGGCTAGACTGTTTGAACTTATTTATCCCGGTTACGCTTCAAGAGGAAAAGCAATCTATCTGAGTAAAACTGCAGAGTTTCCTGAGCAAACAGCCTGGGAAAATCTCAAAGCTCCGATCAGGGACATAGCTGTTGATTTTGTCTACCAGGGGCTCGGATTTGTTAGAACGATGAAGGCATGTATGAGTAATGATATTGACACGTTGATTCAGTTCATTGAACATAACGCTCAGGTACAGAGTTACGAAGGTGGGCGGCAACGTGCTAATTATCTTAGGAAAAATCGCTAAATTTAAGGTCAAAACGGAAATGAAAATTATATTACCCGCTATGGTAGCCTGTTCATTTTTCTTCATGTGCACAGCACAAGCAGCCGAAGATTGCTCAAAAAAAACAAGTGATCCTGAAGTATTTACCTGTGCTGAGCATAATCGAACCGTAGCTGAGAAAGCGCTAAATACAGAGTACTCTGCTGCTAAAAAAAGAATAGATGAAACATTTCCTGGTCAGGAAAGTGAAAGGAAAGACTATCTCGGGGTATTTCTAGATTCACAACGTGCCTGGTTAAAATATCGTGATGGTCAGTGCAAACTGTTTGCACATGTAGCAAATAAAAATAGTAATCCTTATATGGTTTTTACCAACAATTGTATCGCAAAACTTGATGAAGAAAGAACAAATGAATTAAAGGAGATTCCGTACGATTAATTCACTTCCGCTAAAAGTAGATAAAATGGAGATAAGGTCATGGATAATCGCCAAAATTCGAATATTGACCCGGGCTTTTGTATTGCTCAGCACCCCGGGACTCTGGCATTTCAGACACAGCAGTTATTCCAGGGAAGGAATCAGGAGCTTGCGGATTTTTTTATGCACATTAATAATGGCACCCAATGGGTAAAACCTGGGCAAATGTTAATAATTGCGGACCCTGAAAATCAGAATCAATCTTATCAGTTAAAAAAACTCCACGATGCTAAAAAGAAGGTGGATAATTCTCTTGCAACGGCAGATTTGTCGACGGCTACTTTCTTAAATGCTAACTATGGTACCATCGCAGCACTTACTTTTTTTATGGATAAAACAATTGGGACCGTTAGCGATGCGGCAGAAAGACATTTTTATCAGGTTGAAAAAATATTGAAGCAAATAGAGTTAACTTATCAGAACCAGTTTAGAACACAAGGTTCTCTGATCAGTCAGCAGTTTTTCGCAGAACGAGCGAGGCTATTCAACATTTTAAATCAACACTTGGGGAAGATCTCAAAATTAGCTCTTAAAATGCGTCCGTATAACGATCTGAAAAAAGCTTTGAATCTGTCAAGTCGATCAATTGTACATGACTGGCAGTCATCCGGGGTAGGAGCTATTAAAGGTTATTCCTCTTACATAGATAGGGCTTCATCCGCAGCAAAGTATATGAAGCTGGGAGGATGGATCGCAATTGGCTTTTCGGGTCTGAATACAACAAATGAAGTTCATCATGCTTGTACTACTGGGCGGGAAAGCGAATGTAATAAGGTTGCGGTAAGAGAATACAGTAAGTTTGGAACCAGTACTGCTGCTAGTATTTATGGTGGGGCCCTTGGAGGATTAGGGGCAACTGCTTTATGTGTAGCAATTGGAGTACCCACGGGAGGATTAGGTACGCTTGCATGTGGTATAATCGGTGGAGTTGCTGTGGGAACAGCTTCAGGAGCTGTTGCTGAAAAAGGAACTGATTACCTTATGGATTTAATTTTATGAGTACAGAACATTTGTTTTTCTTCATAGTGCTGTTTCTTTTCTTAATTTCTATTTCTGCCACAATTGTTTCCTATTTTTCTTATAAAAAAAACTTAAGTAGATATGAGTTGTTTTTAGAGAATTATCAGCAGGCTGGCCTGTTTGTTGATACTGTAACCACTCTGGCGTCGAATCTTGGTTTTGTTTTCTTTTATTTTAAGATCGTCTTTTTTATTCGTCTGCTGCGCAGGAAAAAAATGTATTCTAAAAAAGGAGTGTTAGTAGATGAAAGGTGCTATCACTATATGCAGTCACTACCTAAGAATGAAATTGCATGGATGTGGGAATGGCGACGTAATTACTTCATACAAAGTTCATTTTTCATAATGGCAATGCTTATGGCTTATATTCATAGTGTTATATACCATTATTAATGATATGCAAAAATTGGAATGTAAAATTTAAGCAGGTGTGGGCTTTAATATTTACAATATCAAAACTTTAATCTCTCTTATAAATCTAATCATATTTTTAAAATTATTTATCGATTAACTCATAATAAAAATTTAGATTTAATATTTAATCTCTGGTTTTAGAGGTGTAATGCAAAAAGGTTCATTATGATAAAGTATGTGCTGCTATTTTTTGCGTTGACTTCCTCTTTTATATGCTATCCAGCATCATCAGTTTCTACCATTATTTTTAAGAGTAGCTGGGTTGTAAGCAAAGTGGATATCAACAACCTTACGGAAAGGACCTTAAGTTATCAATCCAATGATGATCGCTTAGTTGGTCGGTATATAAGTTTTGATACGAACTCCATCACATCAAATTTACCTGAAACAATTAATTTTCAACAGCCTCAGTATAAATCAACAATAAGTTCGATTGATAGTTTAATTCATGAAGCGATGGGGGGCGCTGACTCAGCCAGTGCCAAAGCTTATGACCTGGAGGTCGATGGCAAGAAAAATATTCCGGTCTTGAATCTCAGCTGTCATGTTGGTAGCTTTGGTGGAGGCGATACCGGAAAAAATTCATGGATTGGTTTCCCAGATAATAAAAAAATGCTGGTTAACTGGTTCGATGGGACCATTCTGACGCTTGTGCCGGTGAGTAGTAATGCAAAACCTGAACCATCATTCTCTTGCGCAAAAGCTTATACACCAACTGAAAAAACAATCTGTTCAGATTATAACCTTTCTTCCTTCGATAAAAGTGTCAATAAAGCATGGAAGTCTGCTCAGCATGGCGCCATTTCTGTTGGCGACCAGGCACTGGAGGAGAAAATCAAAAATTCTCAAAAAGCCTGGATAAAGACACGTAATTCTTGTGAGACAGATAAAGAATGTCTTAATAAAAGCATGGTTGAAAGGCTCAATGTTCTATCTTCAATAACAGACGGGCAGTAAAGTTAATATCATTGTGTTCTTTATTGCGTTTAAAAATTATAACCGTACTCATGGTGTTTTTAATGAAAACGATCGCCTATCTGGTTTTATCCTTTTCGTTAATCAGTTCATCAGCTCTGGCAGATACAGTTCTAAAGATTTCAGGTGCCCCGGCTACCAGTAATGCTATAACAGAAAAAGCAGAGAGCAATGGACTTTCAAATGTTGAACTTGATTCAAAGCAGACTTTTGATGTCGTTAGTGGTGGGTCTAAATTAGGGACTCTGGTACAGGGAAGAGGCTGGAAGAGAGATATTCATCCAGTTTGTTTTGTAGCCTGGTCAACCAATAATAAAGATGTTGATTTCTTCAAATCAACCATTGGAGTGGATGATTGGGAGACGGCTGACTGTGATAAGATTGACGCGGTTGGTTTGATATCTAAACCTGAAGAAAGTGATACGAAAATCGCAGTTTTCTATTCTGTTGATACCAGAGGGCAGGCATCGCATAACTATGTTATTTTCGGTTTGAGAAATAAAAATGAACTTTTTTATGACTCAAGAACAACAGCTCGCTTTGAAAACTCATACGTAAATACTATCTCTGAATTAAGAAAAAAATACCGGGTAGAATAAAGTTTCGTTCTTAGGCTTAAAGTACGGTAGCCTGCTTTTGATATATCATATGGGTAGGCTGCTATAGTATTTTTAAAATCGAGATGGGCTTTTTAAAGCTCTTAAAAGTAATCATGGATAATGTGGAAATAAATATCAGGGTACTGGCGTTACCTTGAGAGGAAGGCTTTGAATAAACTGTATTAGTAATCATTCTGCATAATGAATAAAAGAACATATACTTTGCTTTAGCCAGGGTTTATTTGTATAAGGATGATTTTTATAGTGAGATTAGGGTAATGAAAAAAAGATTATAATTACTACAGCGCTTTTAGCTTTTATATTGGGCTGGTCATCACTGTCTAGTGCTGAGAGTGCGTCAGTCTTTAATGGAAAAAAATACACTGCAAAAATCACTCAGCATTGTGCTGAAGGAAATGTTTCTTGCGAAGATGTAACATTCGATTCCAGGAGCAAAGCGACGGGTAAAGGGATCGTTCTTAAAGGTAAGACAGTAGGCGTAAATTGTCCTGATGTATGTGATTTTGCAGGTTATGAATTTCATAATGGTGCATATAAATATTATTTTGTATCTGGAAATAATAATCTTTGGGATCTTAACATTTTCAAGAATGGTAAGGTTATTTCCACTGATATTGGTAAGATGGAATAATTGTCATAGAAGAATGAAAGCTTTGTAAGTGAAATTAGTTCCAAGTCCGAAGTGGTTATAGTGATTATCTATGCTTTAGAAATGGAGTTATTATTAATGACTTTATATTATAAAAGTTCAATTTGATAATTTGAAGCCTAACAATTTCCTGGTAGTTCAGAAAATGGTAGCTTCATTCCAACGATGGCTTCACATTGGACTTCGAAATGAAAAAATTCCTTCTGATTACTTGCATATTTATCACTCCAGTGGTTAAGGCGGTTACTCCACCAGCACTGGACAGGCTTCCACAACCCCAAATTTTTCAAAACTGGATTCTCGATCGCTGTGCTGGAAAAATTACCTTTGATAAAGGTTTCAGGGATGATGCGTTCAAAAGTGCTTCTGTCTGGTTGGAATATAGCAAGCTCCCTGTTGACGCTTTCAATGATGCTGACAAACTTATCGATGAGTCTTTAAAAACAAAATTAACGGGTTCTGTTGATGCTGATTTTAAGGTGTTTAAGTGTAATTTAATCTCCCAGGGTAACGAACAGCGAATTATCTTTAATAAGTATAATAGTAAGTTGCGCGCTCATGATTAGTGTATATTTTTTATCTATAAAGTGAAAGTTAATCACTGGCAATTAGTATAATCGAGGCGTTCTGGTAATTAATTTTGTTGCGTCTGCAATAAGATGGCCTCTTACGCATAATAACAATAAAGAATTACATACTGATAGTTTTTTATTTGTAAGGTGATGAAATCTGATATTTTATTGATAATGAGCCCACTAAATTTAAACACTAAAAAAGCCAGTCTAAAAAGTGGTGGAGTTAAAAGTTTCTCTGGTGCTATTAAATTGGGGCTATAATAGGGATCTTGAGAGGGTCATATGAATAAAATTATTTACTATGTGAATGTATTTTTTCCTTTGATTTCGGTTTTTTTTATGGTTGATGCTTCAGCTAAGGACGTGATTAAAGCTACTGGAATACTTCAGGCTTACTGGATGCCCCAGTCAGATGAAAATGGCCAACCTAAAAGTCCGTACATCATGATGCGTTTTTTTGAAACAAATGAAAAACATAATAAAACCTTTACCTCTATGAAAGTAAAAACAGCAAAGGTGTGAAAGACTATTTTGAAGAAAATAAAGCTGAAAACTTTATCAAAGAAAAGTTTAAAAATATCCCTGAGGATTTTTTTAAATTCAAGGAAGGTCATGCTGAGCAATATGGCATTATTACGTACTCAGGTGTAGTTATTCTATCTGAATGTGATAATAAACAAAATTTTGTAAAGCTTAACTCTTTTATTTCCGGCTCGACGACAAGATATAATCTTCAAAAGATTGAGTCTCGATCTGGATGTGACTCACAGCCTTATTCAGTAATGTATACAATTAAAAGTAATCGTAAAGACGTGTTTATTAAGTCCAGGCCTTCAGAACAAAGTGAAAACATTGAATCAAAACCAATTGATAAGCCTCTGGTCAAAGTCAAAACTGTCAATGACGAATGGGAATATGTCGCATTATATGATGCAACTATGCCTGCCGATATGTCTAAAATAAAGGGATATATTAGAACCCAGGATCTTGAAGTTGCTAATTGATCTGATTTTTACAGCCAATATAGAAAGTGATGCATTGATTTAGTTGAATCTATGAATCTTGCTGTGAACTGCCCACTCTCGTTAATATTAATATTTGCGATGAGTGAGGCAGACTAAAAATCACCATCACGCTTATCCTTAATAAGAAGAGTAATGAAATATACAATGCGTCTTTTACTGGGATTTACGGTGTTATCGCTAAGTACTTCGGTCTTCGCTGCTGATGATTGCCTGAACCCACAGGCAGAAGGTGAGATTCTACAATGTTCTGCTCAGAAGAAGGCTAACGCAGAGAACTTATTAAATAAAGAGTATTCATCAGCAAAACAGAGAATAATGACTACTTATAAAGCGGATAAATCGTTAGGTGATGAATATATAAAAACATTGCTTGATGCGCAGAGAGGTTGGTTAAAATACAGAGAGGCACAGTGCAAGCTAGAGGCTTTTGTTGCAGAGGAAGGAACACTTGCTAATACGGTTTCGATTAATGAATGTATTGCCAGAGTTGATGGTGTAAGAATTAAAGACTTAAAATCAATGCCATATTGATTAATTTAAAAGCGAATGTCGTTGGATATTCGCTTAGGATATCTTTTAAATATACGAATGCATGATTGTTAGAGTGGTTAAATTAATTATTTGATGTTACTTTTAACCTCCTGGCGAGTTATCTTTTTCTTCAACTCTTCTTCAGCGCTCTTCATTTTTGTAGCGTTGGGAAATGCATGTGGGCCATAGCTTAAAGAAAACCCATGATGCTGAACTACCAACCTGCGCTCAAAAGAGTCGTGTGGCTGCTGAGTTGGTAATCAATGCGAAATACTCAGCAGGTAATAAGAGGGTTGATGATGTCTTCGCTAATAAGTCAACGTTAAAAAATTATATTACTATCTAACTTCATCCTCAAAAATCAGGCTTAAATATCGTAAAGGGCAGTCCAGAGAGAGTGCGTGAAGTATAATTTTTCAACTTTAGCCAGAACGTATTAGGAAGATTTTTTATAAGGAATAATGTATAATGAAAAAAATAATAATGACTATACCGTTTTCAATTTTAATATTTTGGTGGTCATCTTTTTCTCGTGTGGAAAGCACGGTAGTTGATTATTCATCCACTCTTCAGGGCGTATGGCAGATTCAGGAAGTGCATATAAATAGCCTTCAGACGTACAGACCAGATATCATTACTAACGATCCTACATTGGTTGGAAGAACAATCGCCTTCACTAAGAATGATATATCTGGAGATATTTTAGTTTCCAGGGGGTGCGGAAAACCTGAATACACCTATTCGAATGCGATGAAATTTGACGAGCTGATTAAGAAAACATCTGGCTCTGACGGCAGCAACATAGATAAAATCAGTGCCAAAAGTTATGGTTTCTCGTTCGCCGGAGATACAGTCGTTCAACCTGTCACTGTGTCATGCAGTCAGGGAATATTAGGCCCCAGAGGTCACGCAGTTGATAACTGGCTTGTGGAAACTGATAACAATACGATGATTACTAACTGGGATAACGACTCTTATCTCACATTGAAAAAACTATCAAATAATCCTCAACCTGACCCGGGTTTTACGTGTGCGAGTAACAACAACGATGCCGAAAGAGCAATATGTGCCTCATATGAACTTTCTTCGTGGGATCGCAGTGTCAGCGATGCGTATAAAACAGTCCTTAAGCAGATAATAAATATCGGCGATAATGTTGAGACAAAGGTCAGTAAGTTAAAAGCCGCACAATTATCCTGGCTCCATGAGCGAAACAGATGTGCTTCAGATAGTCAATGTCTCAAAAGCACCATGCGCAAACGTACCGAGTCACTGGTTGATCAGGCCAAATAATCTCTGGCGAAGTAACGCGCCACCCACACATCAACCTAATATCAATCATAAAACCCCAGGCGTAGTAAATGAATAAATGGCTTCTGATAATCCTGATGGCGCTTTCCTTAAATGCCAGCGCACTCACTCTGCTAACGCCGGAAAACAGTAAACCTTACGCCAATGCCGTCCGTGAGGAAGCCGCTAAATATTCTGTTAGCAATGGCGTGCCGCTGGATAAACAAAGCTTTTCGATTAACTCAGATGGAAAAAAGTTAGGCGTGTTTATTTCAGGCCATGGCCAAAGCGAACAGGGTGCAGGGATCTGTTTTGCAGCCTGGCGTGCTCAGCAAGGCCGGTTAACCACGGTTATCCCCACTATAGGTAAAGAAAACTGGCAGGGACAGACCTGTAAGCGAACCCTGGCGGTTGGCGTTCTTTCTGAGGAGAACCCTGCGGAGATTAAGATCGGCGTAATTTATGAGGTGATTGCCTCTGGCGCTAACGCCTTTGCATCAGCGATCTTTTCCGTTGATAAAGCGAAGAGAACATTAAGCCTTGATCGGGATCTAACGTCCGGGATCGGATCGCAACATATCGCCAACCTTGCAGGCCTTAAACAATGGTACCAGGGTCATAAGCCACCAGAAGCGACTGCGCGTTTTAACGTGGTGCAACAGGTACAAAAAGCAGTTGAAGAGCAGAAGCTGGTTAAGGACCCTGCCTGCGTTGAGTACCAGCAGGCCAAAGATGGCGAGCCCGGTTTAACGCTTGTTGATGTGATGGAAAAGCACGGCGGCCACTGCCCCGGTGACATTCAGATTAAGCACCGCCTCTTCAGCATTTATGTCGATAACGTAACCCATCAAATGCTCACAGATAAAGATGACCCGGAAGAAGGGACCTTCAGCCTGCTGCCCGATATAAAGTAGAACACCGAGTGAATAAATTAGTGTGACTTCTGCTGGCAAATACGACCTTTACCTCTCCCCAACGCTAATCAAGGGAGAGTCTGTTAATCCGCTTTTAGCGTTCAAACTACACCCGTTTTCTGCTGACTGTTAAAACGGGCGCGGCTTGAACGCCGAACGTCCTTCATCCCTATGGATGTTATTGGGACTCCCTCTAACGCAGGAATCCGTTATGCGATTTACGATAATAGCGACCAAATCTGGTCAGCAGCCGCCGCAGAGCAGCTGTGACTTTCTGCCGCCCGGCGGCACTATTGGCCGCGGTGCCGATAATAATCTGGTACTGCCGGACGACGACCGCACGATTTCCCGCCTGCAGGCGATTGTGCATATCACCGCCGAGGGCGAATGCCGCATTACCAATCGCGGCACCGTGACGCTGGTACACCTTAATGATATTCCGCTGGAGCGCGGGCGTCAGGTCGAGCTACAGGACGGCGATATCCTGACCATTGATGATTATCGCCTGCAGGTCAGTGACCTCAACGGCGGGGCGCAGCCGTTAGCCGCCACGCCTGTCGCGCGTCCTGCCGCGTCGATGGCGCGTGCCGCCGCCGCGTCAACGGCTCGTCCTGCTGACACGTCTTCGGACCGCCCTGCTGCGCCAGTGGCTCAGCCAGCACCGCCCGCAGAGGCGAAAGAAAATTCCCCTGCCGCGATCCCCAGCGAGATTTGGGAGAGCCTGGCGCAGGAGTTTTCCATTACCGACAGCCTGTCTAACCGTAGTAAACCCGCGCGCAGCAGTGCTAACCCGCTGACGGAAGGTCCAGCGCCCGATCGTAACCCTGTCGACCCCCTTGCGCAGTTTGCCAGCGGATCGGATGCGCTGAACTTTGATCGTCGTAACCCGACGCCGGATTCGCTGTTTAACAACGACGAGCTGTTTAAGCAGGAGAGCATTTTCAACGACAGCACGCCCAGCTCATTGCTTCAGCAGCAGGCGGCAAAGGCGGCCCCGTCAGGAAAGGATAAGGATGAAGTGGATCCGCTGGCGCTGTTCGGGGGGGGAAGCGCTGCCGCGAAGGTCAACAGCGACGATCCGCTGGGGCTGATGATGGGCAATGCCGTGCCGCTTACGCCGCTGGACGAGCAGGGGACGACATCGCCACAGGCGACAAAAGGTACGGTGCGTCATGAGTCTGAGCTCGCTGCGGGCAAACAAAAGCCGGGGACGCCACCGGTCTCTGGATCCGCTGCCCGGCAATCCAGCCCCCCGACGTTAGACAGCGATTTCGATCTGTTCGGCGGCGTCCACGCATCTTCCCCACGGTTTGATCAGCAGCCTGGCGATGCTGCTTACGCTGATTCGCCGCTGTTTGATGATTCACCGCGTCCTGCTGCTTCGCCGTCCGGGCAGCCCAATCTGGCGTCAGAGGCAGCGGCGTCTCAGGCTGAACGCTTGTCCGCCGATCGCCCGGCTGACCCAGCTAATCAATCGCCGGAGAGCAATCCCTTATCCTCTTTCGATGCGCGGGAAGATGATATCTCGCAACTTGCCAGCTCGCCGCTGTTTGACGACGAGCCTGCACAGGCTCCGACCCAGCCCGACTACGGCGGCATTACGCTGCCGACGCCGCAGGCCGTGGCGCGCAACACTACGCCGCCGCCGAAGGGACGACTGCGTATCGATCCGGTGTCGAATACGGCCTCATCCTCCAGCGCGGCGGGAACCGGCAGCGGCGAGCTGCTGGACGGCGAACTGATGGATGCGCTTATCAGCGGCATGGGGCTGAACGATCTGCAACCGACCCCGCGCTTTGATCGTGACGCCATGGAGGAGCTGGGGCAGATGCTCGGCATGTTCTCGCAGGGCACGGTGGCGCTGCTCTCTTCGCGCTCGATCCTCAAGCGCGGCGTGAAGGCCGAAATGACGGTGATCCTCGACGAGGCCAACAACCCGTTCAAGCTGCTGCCGTCGGGCAAGTCAGTATTGATGCAGATGTTTGGCAGCCGGATGCCGGGCTTTATGCCGCCAAAGCAGTCGGTGCGCGATGCGCTGGTTGATCTGCAGGCGCACCAGCTGGGGATGATCGCCGGGATCCGCGCGATCATCGCCTCAATGCTGCAATCCTTTAACCCGCAGCAGCTGGAGGAGGAGGCGCGCCGGGAAGGGGCCACCTCGCGCCTGTCGCTGCCCGGCAGTCGTAAAGCCGCGCTGTGGGAACACTTCACTAAGCGCTACGGCGAAACCGCCGGAGAAATCGAAGATGACTTCCATACCCTGTTCGGCGAAGCCTTTTTACACGCCTACGATATGGAAGTGAACCAGTACAAAGACTCTCAAATCAGATCGGAAGAATGATGAATATCACCCTTGCCTCCATGTCGAATCAGGGCGACCGCGAAAGTAATCAGGACCAGACCGGGGAGAGCATCGGCGAGCGTTCGGCCTGCTTTGTGGTCTGCGACGGCGTGGCCGGTCTGCCCGGCGGTGACGTCGCTGCTGAACTGGCCCGCAACACCATTCTCGAGCGCTTTAACGGCGATGACCACCTCGACGCGCAGTGCATACGCCGCTACGTCAACGACGCTAACCGCGCCATCCGTGAACAGCAGCAGGCGCACAGCGAATATAAGCGCATGGGCACCACCATGGTCAGCCTGTTTATCGATCGCGACTTTGAGCTGGCCTACTGGGCGCATGCGGGCGACAGCCGCCTGTACCTCTTTCGCCGGGGCTATCTCTATCACGTCACCACCGATCACAGCCTGGTGCAGCAGATGAAAGATGCCGGGCACCAGACCGAAGGTATTAACGGCAACCTGCTCTATTTTGCCCTCGGGATGGGCGATAAAGAGCGTGATGCCAGCTACAGCGACGTGGTGCCGATTGAAGATGGCGATGCGTTTTTGCTCTGCACCGACGGTTTCTGGCACGGGCTGTCGCAGCAGCATATGCAGCAGTCGCTGCATATGGTTAACACGCCCGATGAGTGGCTGACGCTGATGCATGAGGTTATCCGTAAGAATGACCAGGCGTCAGCGGCCAGTCAGGATAATTACAGCGCCGTCGCCGTCTGGGTTGGCGACCCGCAGGATACGACGCTGCTGCATTCGCTTTCAGAAGCAGCCCAGTTTTTTCCCCTTCGTGATTAAAATAAGGCCTTCAAGGACTCCTATGAAATATTGGCTATCAGGTGCGCTCTCCCTGCTTATCGCGTCCAGCGCCTGGGCGCAGGATTATCGCGTGGTCTCTTCCCCCACCCTTAAGCTGGATATCTGGATCGACAACATCAAAAGCAACGCGCCCTCCAGCTGGTGCGCCAGCGAACTGCCGCTGCGCATTGTGGCAAACGGCGAGAAAAACCCCAGCATAATGAATGCATTTCTGCCGCGCGTCGGCAGCCTGCTGGCAAATCAGTGCGCTAAGCTGAGCGTTATCCACTGGCAGATGAACGACAGCACCGGCAGGTCGCTGGCGAAGGGCAGCGCCCTGAAAGCGCACCGCTGGGCCGTGCAGGTTGATCCTGCCGCCACGGCCAGCGCGACGGCCGGCGGAACGGCAGCCAGCGCCACTCAGGCCGCGACGGTGGGCAGCCCCGCTCAGGCAGTGACCACCGGCGGGGCGGCAACCGCGCCGACCAACACCCATCCCGGCAGCACGACGCCAGCGACACAGACGCCTGAAACGCCTGCCGCGCCCCCGGTGGTCGCCGCTGAGGATCTCTCCCCGCCTGCCGACACGACGCCCTGGGTGCAGTTCAGCCTGATGGACGGCTGCCACTTCCGTACCTGGTGGCGCAGCGGCCAGACCAGCGCGCTGTTTGTCCCGGCGAAAGGGGGCGTAACCTGCGGCAGCGACGGCTGGCTGAGCGGCGCGAGCGAGATTTCACAAAGCGGCAGGGGCGGTCCACGGACGGTGCATATGACCTTCGTCCAGGGATTTCCGGTTGCCGGGCTGAACGCGAAAGCGCTGGGCCGCGACCTGCAAATCACCACCGTAAATAACGAGCGAATGGTGCTGACCGATGAGAAATCTCCCCAGAGCTGGATGCTGGTGCCCTGGGCGCCGGAGCTGAACGGCTGGAAAGTGAACGGCACGGTGGCGGTGCAGATTACCCGGAGCGAAGCCGACGACGAAAGCGCCCTGAAGGCGCGTCTTAACGAAGTGCGTAAGGTCTGGTCGCCCTACCTGAGTAATGGCGGCTCGCTGACTATCCGCCTGGTCACGGCGCTACACCCGCAGCTGAAGGATCCGGCCGCCGGTGCATTCCGCACGCTTAACTAGTTCACGCCGTCTGAGGAAAGAACATGAATTCTCTGAATCAACTGATGGCCGGATGCACGCTGGCCGAGACCCTGGCGCGCGTGGAAGCCGATATCAAAAGCCGCCCGGCCGACGCCGATCTGCGCGCCGCCTTTGTTCAGCTGCTTTGTCTGGCGGGTAACTGGTCACGCGCGCAGATCCAGCTGAAATCCTGGCGGGCGCTCAAGCCGCAGGCGCTGCCTACCGTCACCCTGCTGGAGCAGGCGGTAGCGGGCGAAATAACGCGTGCGGCGGTGTTTGCCGGGCAGGCAACGCCGCGTATGCCGGGGGAGGCGTTTGGCTGGGCCGCGCAGCTGCTGGCCGCTCTCCGCGCGGATGCCGCAGGGGAGACAGAGCAGGCGGCAACCCTGCGCACCGGAGCCTTTGACGCCGCACAGGTAAATCCATGCAGCGTTCAGAAGGAGGGGGATGAGCAGGCGCAGGCGCTGGAGTGGCTGATCGACGGCGATGGCCGTCTGGGGCCGATCTGCGAGCTGATCGTCAAGGGGCACTACACCTGGCTGCCGTTCAGCGCCATCAGCGAACTGCGCTTCCAGGCACCGGCCAGCGTTACCGATCTGGTCTGGCGGCACGTGCTGGTGCGCCTGAGTGACGGCAGCGAAGAGGTGTGTCAGATCCCGGTACGCTACCCCTTCGATAGCGCCGCCGCCGATGCCGTGCGGCTGGCCAGCGTCACCGAATGGCAGCCGCTGGACGCTGACGGCGAGCAGTTTATCGGCCACGGACAGAAAACCTGGCTGAGCGCAGACGCTGACTTTGCCCTGCTGGGGCTGGAGCTGATCGCCTTTAGCGCCGCTGACGAGGCGCTATGAGTAACGACTTCGACCTGAACGGACAGCAGGGTAACGATGCGCTGCGCGGCGGCTACCGCTTTCGTAACCGGCAGGATGCGCTAAACGCCCGCGATAAAATGCAGCCTTCGCTGCTGGATCGGCTGACCGATGACGCGCCGGATAAGCAGCAGGAGGCGGCCAGCAGCACGGTTATCTCCCACAGCGCGCTGCGGCGCAACGTCCTGCGGGATCTGCAGTGGCTGTTTAACTGCATCAACAACGAGGCCCAGCAGGATCTGACCCCGTTCCCTCAGGTTCAGCGCTCTACATGGAACTTCGGTGTTTCACCCCTGGCCGGGCAGCGCATGTCAGATATTGAGTGGGGCGACATTCAGCGCAAGCTGACCCGTTCCATCCTCGACTTTGAGCCGCGCATCCTGCCCGCCGGGCTTCAGGTGCGCTGCGTGTCGGACACCCGTTCGCTGAATCTGCATAACGTGCTGTCGATTGAGATCAAAGGGCGGCTGTGGTGCGTGCCTTATCCGCTGGAGTTCCTGTTCCGCACCGATGTCGATCTGGAAAACGGTCATTTTGAGCTTAAAGACGTAGGGTAATCATGGACAGCAAACTGCTCGACTATTACAACCGTGAACTGGCTTATCTGCGCGAAATGGGCGCGGAGTTCGCCGGGCGTTACCCCAAGGTGGCTGGCCGCCTTGGAATGCGCGGCATTGAGGTGGCCGACCCCTATGTGGAGCGGCTGATGGAGGGCTTTGCCTTTCTCACCTCACGCGTGCAGCTTAAAATGGACGCAGAGTTCCCGCGCTTCTCACAGCGGATGCTGGAGATGATCGCCCCTAATTTTCTTGCGCCGACGCCATCCATGGCCATCGCCGAACTGCATCCCGACGGCAAAAAGGGTGATATCAGCGGCGGCTTCCGGGTGCCGCGCGGCACCATGATGGAGAGCCAGACGCTGAAAAAGAGCGGCGTGACCTGTAGCTACTCGACGGCCCATGAGGTGATGCTCCAGCCGCTGCGCATTGAGCGCGTCGAGCTGGGCGGCGTGCCGGCCGATATCCCGCTGGCGGCGATGGGCCTCAGCCAGCGCGGGGCGGTCAGTGCGCTGCGGATCCGCCTCTCCTGCTATAACCAGGTGATGCTGAATCAGCTGAGCTTTGACGATCTGATGTTTTTTCTCAGCGGCCCGGATATTCAGGCCCAGCAGCTGCTGGAGCTGATTATGCAGCATACCGTGGGCAGCTTCTGCCAGACCGTAGAGGTGAAGCCAAAGCGCGTGGTGCTGGGGGATGATGCGCTAAAGCAGGAGGGCTTTGCGCCCGAGCAGGCGCTGCTGCCTGACGACCTGCGCAACTTTGACGGCTACCGGCTGCTACAGGAGTACTTTGCCTTCCCCGCGCGCTTTCAGTTTATCAGCATCAGCCAGCTTAAACCGCTGCTGGCCGCCTGCGGCGCGGGCGTGGGGGCGTTTGAAATCGTCCTGCTGCTGGATAAGGCCGACGCCTCGCTGGAGCGGGTGATTGATAAAAGCCATCTGGCGCTGCACTGCACCCCGGTCGTCAATCTGTTTCCCAAAACGGCCGAGCGGCAAAAAATCAGCGACAGCGTGCATGAGTATCATCTGGTGGTCGATAACATCCGCCCGCTGGACTATGAGATTTTCTCGGTGCAGAAGCTCTACGCTACCGGGGAGAAGCAGCGCGACGAACAGGTCTTTCGCCCGTTCTGGAGCACCTTTAGCCGCGATGAAGGCGACTATGGCGCCTACTTCTCGCTGCGGCGTGAACAGCGCACCCTGTCCGAACACGCCCAGCGCTTCGGTACGCGCACTGGCTACGTCGGTTCCGAGGTGTTTTTGTCGCTGGTCGATGAGCGACATGCCCCCTGGAGTGATGCGCTGCGGCACCTGACCGCCGAGGTGATGTGCACCAGCCGCGATATCCCGCTGATGCTGCTGCAACAGGATCAGGGCAACTTTATGATGCCGGACTCTATCCCGGTGGGCCAGCTGACGCTGCGCAAGGGGCCGACGCCGCCGCGCGCCGCGCTGGCGGAAGGCATGGCCACGTGGCGGCTGATCAGCCACCTGCAAATGAACTACCTCAGCCTGATGGACGGCGATGACGGCCAGGGCGCGTCGGCGCTGCGTCAGCTGCTCAGCCTCTATGCCAACCTGGCGGATGCGCCCGTGGCCCGCCAGATCGAGGGTATCCGCCACTGTCAGCTTAAACCCGCCTGTCGGCGGGTGCCGGAGCCAGGCCCGATTGTCTTTATGCGCGGCATTGGCATTGAGCTGAGCGTTGACGAGCAGGCTTTCTCCGGCGCAAGCGCATGGCTGCTGGGTAGCGTGCTGGAGCGCGTCTTTTCGCGGCTGGTGGCGATGAACAGCTTTACCGAACTGACGCTGACCAGCCAGCAGCGTGGCGAAGTGGGCTACTGGGCGCCGCGCAGCGGCAAAAGGGCGCTGATATGATCCATTCACTCCAGCGCCTGCCGGATAACTTCTGGCAGCGGGTGACGCGCACCCCCTGGCGCTACGATCTCTTTCAGCTCCTGCGCCGGATGGATGCGCAGAGCGGGGAGCGCTATCCGCTGGGCCGCGCGCCGCTGCCGCGCCATGAGCCGCTGCGCATCGGTCAGGAGCCGTCGCTGGCCTTTGCCCCTGCGACGGTGGCCAGCGCCGCGCCGCGCGAGAACAGCCCGCTGCACGACGTCACCATCTTCAGCTTTGGCCTGTTTGGCCCGAACGGTCCGCTGCCGCTGCATCTGACCGAATATGCTCGCGAGCGCATCTGTCACCATCAGGACCACAGCCTGTCGGCCTTTGCCGACCTGTTTCATCATCGCCTGACGCTGCTGTTTTATCGCGCCTGGGCGGATGCCCAGCCCACCGTTTCGCTGGATCGCGCCGACGGCCGGCACTTTGAGCGCTACCTGGCCAGCCTGATTGGCATGGGTCAGCCGGGGCAGTTAAGCAAAGGCAGCCTGAGCGAACATGCGCGCTATGCGGTGGCGGGCCACCTGACGCGCAACGGTCGCGATGCCGGGGGGCTGGTAAAAATCCTCCGTCACTACTTTAAGGTGCCGGTCACCCTGACTGAAAACGTGCCCCACTGGCTGCCCATCGGTCAGCGCGAACGCGCCAGGCTCAGCGCCGGACGCCATATGCCGCGCCTCGGCGAGTCGGCCTTTCTCGGCGTGGCGGTTCGCGACGTGCAGCATAAGTTTCGCCTGGCGCTGGGACCGATGTCGCTGGCGGTTTATAACCGCTTTCTGCCCGGTGAGCCCTGGGCAGAGCAGCTGCGCGACTGGGTCAGGCAGTACCTGGGCATCGAGTTTGTCTGGGACGTCCGCTTAATTTTGCAGGCTGAGGACGTGAAGGGGGCCACGCTGGGCGGTCCGTCCCGGCTGGGGCTGAGCTGCTGGCTCGGAAAGGCCGCGGTTCCCCAGCCGCGCAGCGAACTGCTTTTCAGCCCGGAACCCGCAGAAAGCGCGGGCGTTTGATCGCGAATAACGCGCACTTAAGCCATTCATTCTGTCAGTCATCTAACTCACTGAGAAAAATCATGTCAGAAATCAGCCGCGCCGTACTGTTCGGCAAACTGGACACGCTGTTATTTACCTCCCTGGAAAGCGCCACCGCCTTTTGTAAACTGCGCGGTAACCCCTATGTGGAGCTGGTGCACTGGCTGCATCAGCTGATGCAGCATCAGGAGGGCGATCTCCAGCAGCTCATCCGTTACTTTTCACTGGACGAAGACGCGCTGACGCGTGACGTTGTGGCCGCGCTCGACCGCCTGCCGCGCGGGGCCAGCGCGGTCTCGGACCTGTCAGAACATATCGACAGCGCCGTTGAGCGCGCCTGGGTTTACGGTTCGCTGAAGTTTGGCGTACAGCAAATTCGCGGCGGCCACCTGATTATCGGCCTGTTGAAAACCTTCAACCTGGCAAACCTGCTGAAAGGCATCTCCCCGCAGTTTGGCCGCATCAGTGCCGACACGCTGCTGGAGCAGTTCGATACCATCCTCGCCAACAGCAAAGAGGCCCAGCTGGCTACGGCGGCCCCGGCGGAGAGTGCCGGGGCGGTGCCGCCGCAGAAGGGCACCCTGGCGCAGTATGCGCAGGATCTCACCGCCCGGGCGCGCGAGGGCAAAATCGATCCGGTGGCCGGGCGAGACGAAGAGATCCGCCAGATGGTCGATATTCTGATGCGCCGCCGCCAGAACAATCCGCTGCTGACCGGTGAGGCAGGCGTGGGTAAAACGGCGGTAGTGGAAGGCCTGGCGCTGCGCATTGCCGCAGGTGACGTACCCGCGCCGCTGCAGGAGGTGCAGCTGTGGCTGCTGGATATCGGTATGCTGCAGGCGGGCGCGGGAATGAAGGGCGAGTTTGAGGCGCGGCTACAGGCGCTGATTAATGAAGTGCAGTCCAGCCCGACGCCGATTGTGCTGTTTATTGACGAGATCCACACGCTGGTCGGCGCGGGCGGACAGCAGGGGACGGGCGATGCGGCTAACCTGCTGAAGCCCGCTCTGGCGCGCGGTCAGCTGCGCACCATCGGCGCGACCACCTGGGCCGAGTACAAAAAATATATCGAAAAGGACCCGGCCCTGACGCGCCGCTTCCAGACCGTACAGGTGCATGAGCCGGACGAGCAGAAAGCGCTGCTGATGCTGCGCAGCACCGTCAGCGCGCTGGAGAAACACCATCGCGTCCTGCTGCTGGATGAGGCGGTGGCGGCAGCGGTCACGCTCTCCCATCGCTATATTCCCGCGCGTCAGCTGCCGGATAAGGCGGTCGCCCTGCTGGACACCGCCTGCGCCCGCGTCGCGGTCAGCCAGAGCGCGCAGCCGCCGCAGCTGGAAGACTGCCTGCACCGCATTCACGCGCTGGAAATTGAAAAAGAGATCGCCGGGCGCGAAGCCAGAGTGGCAATCGGCGATGCCACGCGCGTGGCATCGCTGGATGCGCAGCTGGCGGAGCTGGCGACGCAGCGCGACCAGCTGACCGCCCGCTGGCAGCAGGAGCAGGGGCTGGTGGATGAGATTATCGCGCTGCGCGCGCAGCTGCACGCAGACGAAGCGGAAGAGGTAGAGACGCTTCATCAGACGCTGGCCGAACGACAGCAGGCATTGAAGGCCCTGCAGGGAGAAACGCCGCTGCTGTTTGCCGCCGTGGATGCCAACGTGGTTGCCGCGGTGGTGTCGGACTGGACCGGGATCCCGCTGGGACGCATGGTGAAAAACGAAATTGAGGCGGTGCTTAACCTGGCCGACACCCTCAACGAGCGGGTCATCGGCCAGCGTCACGGTCTGGATCTGATTGCTAAACGCGTACGCACCTCGCGCGCGCGGCTTGACGATCCGAACAAGCCCGTGGGGGTCTTTATGCTGTGCGGCCCGTCCGGCGTGGGTAAAACCGAAACTGCGCTGGCGCTGGCCGAGACGCTGTACGGCGGTGAACAGAATATTATCACCATCAATATGAGTGAGTTCCAGGAAGCTCATACCGTATCCACCCTGAAAGGCGCGCCTCCGGGCTACGTCGGCTACGGCGAAGGAGGGGTACTGACTGAGGCCGTGCGCCGCCGTCCCTACAGCGTGATACTGCTCGATGAGATCGAAAAGGCGCACCCGGACGTGCATGAGATCTTTTTCCAGGTGTTCGACAAAGGCTGGATGGAGGATGGCGAAGGCCGCCATATCGACTTCCGCAATACCCTGATCATCCTGACCTCCAACGTCGGCACCCAGCTGATTAGCGCGATGTGTGCCGATCCGGAACTGATGCCCGAGCCGGATGCGCTGGCCGCCGCCCTGCGTCCGCCGCTGCTGGAGGTCTTCCCGCCCGCGCTGCTCGGTCGCCTGCTGGTGGTGCCCTACTACCCGCTAAGCGACGAGATGCTGGCCAGCATTGTGCGCCTGCAGCTGAAGCGCATTCAGCGCCGCCTGGAGCAGAATCACGGCATTGTCTCGGAGGTCGACGACAGCGTTATCGCGCAGATCGTCCAGCGCTGCACCGAGGTGGAGTCCGGCGGCCGCATGGTCGATGCCATCCTGACCAATACTCTCCTGCCGCAGATGAGCCAGATATTGCTCACCGCCAGCGCGCAGGACCAACAGTATCGCCATCTGCGCGTCACGCTGCAGCAGGGCGAATTCCAGTGCCAGTTTGAGGCTTAAGGCCCATCACACTCAGAGAGTTGTCCAATATGTCAGAACACGATAATCCGCACGCGGTCCCCAACGCTTTGCCGGTGGGCTACCGCTTTAATGAGTTTGAAATCAAGGAAGTGATTGGCGGTGGCGGCTTTGGCATTGTCTACCGCGCCTGGGATCATCAGCTTGAACGCACCATCGCCATCAAGGAGTTTATGCCCGCCTCGCTGGCGGTGCGTAACGATGACCTGACGCTGGTTCTGCGCAGCGATCGCTTCAGTAAAACCTTCCACGCTGGCCTGAACAGCTTTATCCAGGAAGCCCGGCTGCTGGCCCGCTTCAACCATCCGAACCTGCTGCACGTCCTGCGCTTCTGGGTGCAGAACGACACCGCCTATATGGGCACCGCGTTCTATACCGGCACCACGCTCTCTCAGCTGCACAGCCGGCGGCCGGAGATGATCAGCGAAGCCTGGATCCGCAGCCTGCTGCCGCCGCTGTTCGGGGCGATCAATACCATTCATCAGGAGGGGTATCTGCACCGCGATATCTCACTGGATAACATCCAGATCCAGGAGAATGGCGTACCGGTGCTGCTTGACTTCGGCTCGGCGCGTAAGGCGATCGGTAACCTCTCCGATGAAACGGAAACCATGCTTAAACCCGGCTTCGCGCCGATTGAGCAGTACAGCGACGATAACGAAAGCGAGCAGGGCACCTGGACCGATATCTACGCGCTGGGGGCGGTGCTGCATACGCTGATCGTCGGCTCACCGCCGCCGGTGAGCGTGGTGCGCAGCATTGAGGACAGCTACCAGCCGCTGGTGAAGCTGCGTCCGGCGGGCTACTCCCTGCCGCTGCTGAACGCGATTGACCGTGCGCTGGCGCTACAGCCGGAAGATCGTCCGCAGACTGTGGATGCGCTGGCGGCGCTGATGGAGCTGTCACCTACCGATATCAATGAGATCCACGAGGTCAAAGTAAACGGCCCGGGCACCATGCTGGTGCCGGTCGAGGCAGCGGCGGAGGCCTCGCCGCAGGCGACCACGCTGAAACGCTTTATCGTACCGGGACTGATTGCCGCCGGGGTGCTGGTGGGGATCGGCGTGGGGGCGATGATGGCCGGGGGTGGGGGAAGCGATCGGCCGTCTCAGGCTGAGACCACTCAGGCGCAAACCTCACAAGCGCAGACCGCGTCGTCTACCGCTCAGGCGCCCGCTGCGACGCGGCAGCCGACGGAACTGGCAGGCAGTGCGGCGTCTGCTGAGCAGGCCAGCCAGCCTGCCGAAGCGCCGGTGGCTCCACCGCCGCCGGAGCCCGTTGCCCAGGTTTACATTAAGCTGCTGCCGGGCGACAAGGTCGCGATGAACGGTAACCCGCAGGCGCTGGTCCCCTCGCCGAATGGCTTCGCCATGCTGCAACTGCCGCCGGGTGACTACCGTTTCAGCATCAGCAACGAGGGTAAAACCCGCGATCGGCGCATCACTGTCGATCGTGCAGGCGTATGGCTGCTGGATCCGCAAAGTTAATCACTACCGCGCCCGACCGGTGGGCGCGGCCAGTCAGGGAAATCACTATGTTTGATCGTATCACCGTCCAGCTGCCCGTCGCGGGCCTGCTGTTCTGGAAACTGAGCGGCAGAGAGGCCCTCTCGCACGCCTTTGAGATAACCGTGGAGCTGCTGAGCACCGATGCGCGCATTGAGCGCAAGGCGCTGCTCGGCCAGCCGCTTACCGTCTCCATCCCCACCCGGGGGCTGACGGGCGGCACCCGCTATCTGAATGGCAAAATCACCCGCATGGCGGTCAGCAGCACCGAGCTGAGCGGCACCCGCTACGCGGTCTACCGCCTGACCATGGAGCCGGACCTGTGGCCGATGAAGCGCGACCGCAACCTGCGTATCTTCCAGAACCAGACCGCGCCGGAGAGCATCAAAACGCTGCTGCGCGAGTACGGTGTGAACGTCGAGGACCGGCTGACCGGCAGCTACCGGGTGTGGGAGTACAGCGTTCAGTATCAGGAGAGCAGCTTTAATTTTATCAGCCGCCTGATGGAGCTGGAGGGCATCTATTACTTCTTCCGCCACGAAGCGGACAAACATACCCTGGTGCTGATGGACAGCGCGCAGCAGCACCAGCCGTTTGCGGGCTACGAGGCCATTCCCTATCACGTCACGCCCTCCGGGGGCAGCACCCGTGAGGAGGGGATCAGCCAGTGGAGCCTGGAGGATAAGGTGACGCCGGGGCTGTACAGCATCGACGACTACGACTTCCGCAAGCCAAACGCGTGGATGTTCCAGGCGCGGCAGAACCCGGCCTCGCCGTCGCCGGGGCAGATAGATGTCTACGACTGGCCGGGACACTTTGTGGACCACGACCACGGCGAGTTCTACGCCCGCATCCGTCAGGAGGGGTGGCAGGTGGAGCACCAGCAGATCGCCGCCCGCGGCACCGCGCTGGGGCTGGCGCCGGGCAACACCTTCACCCTGCTGAACG
>NZ_JBLREF010000015.1:42576-49944 GCF_047918655.1 Erwinia sp. PPS120
TGCAGATCCCGCGGGTGGGCGACGAGGTGGTGATTGACTTTATCAACGGGGATCCGGACAGGCCGATTGTCACGGGCCGGGTGTACAACGAAGCGAGCATGCCGCCGTGGGCGCTGCCGGCGGCGGCGACGCAGATGGGTTTTTTGAGCCGGAGTAAGGATGGCTCGCCAGACAACGCCAACGCCCTGCGCTTCGAGGACAAAGCGGGGGAAGAGCAGGTGTGGATCCAGGCGCAGAAGAATATGGATACCCAGGTGAAGAACGATGCTTCTCATAGCGTGGGGCAGAATCACTCTCACTATGTTGGAGCCAGTGAACAGTATCGTGTCGTCGAGGATCAAGATGTTGGGGTAAAAGGAAGCGCCACCCTGCTCACCGGTAATACACGAACAGATAATGCTTTGGGTGCCTATGTGCTGGGGTCAGGGACATCAATCAGGCTGGAATGTGGCAAGAGCGTTGTTGAATTAAAAGAGGATGGCAATATTAATATCACAGGTATCAATTTCAATGTAACTGTAGATAAAACGGGTGAGATTAATACCGGTGAAGAGTTATATCTGAACCCTTCAAATGGCAAGGCAGCTACAATGGCTCCAGGTGAAGGACATAAGGAAAAGATTCAAACACAGTTAAATAACTATTTTGCGAAAAAATAACCTGTCAGGGAGGATATATGGCTAAATATCAACTTCAGGAAGCCTCTGTTGAGTTACCTGATGTATTCAAAGATCGCACAATGAATCTGTTTACGCTGAGTGAGAATAATGCCAGCGAATTTACTTTCGTCGTTTCAAGAGCAACTGCAAAAAGTGATGACACTTTACAGAGCATTTCATCACGATTAGTCAAAGAAATGACAGTCACTCTGCAGGGGTTTGTCCTGGCGTCATCACAATCAGTTTTGATCGATGGACAGCCTGCAACAGAACTTTTTTACCATTTTAAAAATGGTCATGCAGCTATCTGGCAGAAGCAATCTGTCGTCTTGCTTAATGAGGAAAGACAGGGAAGGAAGATGGTCTGTTTTATTGGAACCTGTCCGGACAGTTTCGATGAATATTATCAAAAACAATATGACACGATCATCAACAGCATCCGTTTCCGCCAGGAGGGAAAAGATGATTTTATCTCTCAACCTCTGTCAGCGACCAGTGAAAAAGTCTATTTTGCACTGGATAATGACAGCAAAGAACTGTTTGTTTTTGAAACGCTAAATGGTCTTTACCAGCATATTGATTTACAGCGGGCTTTAAATGGAGCGTATCTGTTTTACGATGCAGCCGGCCATCCTCTGCACATCGCTCCTTTGCCTAAAGCGCGGGAGCAGGAAACAACACGCTATGCATTATGGACAACCTCACCCAAAAGAGCTCAACAGATGTCTTCAGTCATGTTGGTATGCAGGTCGATAAAGGGTTCCTCAATGCTTAATACGGCCGAAGCCATCGCTGCCTTTATCCAGGCAAACGGGGATGTTTGATCCATGAGCGAGTTTAATGCGGCCCGCGAACTTGATGACATAGCCCACAGTGCCTCAAAAACCTGGATGATTGCCGGATTGATTGGAGGGGCCATTTTAGGGGCGGCTGCCGTCGTAGTAACCGGTGGCGCGGCATTAGTCGTGGTAACCGCGGCAGCGGCCGCTGGAGCAACCGCTGCTGGCGGTATTGGTGAAGTGCTTGGCAGCATGTCCTGGGCTCCAAGGCATTTGACAGGAAAACTGTCTGATGGCTCCCCAAATGTGATCATTAACGATCGCGCTGCGATCCGGGCCCATTTATCAACCGGAGAATGTGATGAGCACAGTGGTTCAAAGCAGCGGGTTGCAGAAGGATCGATTAAGGTCTATATCAACGACTTCCCTGCCGCACGCATCGGCGATCGTCTGACCTGTAGCGCCGAGATTTTTTCAGGATCTTTTAATGTTTTTATCGGTGGCAGCAAGCGACAAACGGACGATATAAGCCCGGAAATACCGGGTTGGGTAAACTGGGTGATGCTGGGCATTGGTGCGGCGGCGATAGGTGTGCTGGCTTCCCCGGCTATCGCTATTCTAAGTACTTTCGGCGCACTGGGTGGCGGCTATGCCGGAAGTTATATCGGCGGCAGACTCTTTGGCGAAGGCAGTAATGGTCAGAAGTGGTCAATGCTTGCTGGCGGTCTGATTGGCGGTGCTGCGGGTGGCAAAGGCGGGGCAAAGTTCGATAGCTGGCGCAGTGCAGAGTTATTCAAAGCCGAACCTGAAATTGTTCCTGAAGTCCTGCCAGAAACACCCCGAATGACACTTG
Source organism: Erwinia sp. PPS120 (assembly GCF_047918655.1). Classification (GTDB taxonomy): domain Bacteria; phylum Pseudomonadota; class Gammaproteobacteria; order Enterobacterales; family Enterobacteriaceae; genus Erwinia; species Erwinia tasmaniensis_A. The sequence continues at coordinate 44,868 of NZ_JBLREF010000015.1, forward strand.
CTGATGCAGTAGGTAAGGATACAGCGGATGCCTGGATAAAAGCGGCTAAAGAAAATACTTTGGACAATGCTCCAGCTTATTTAGAGAAACTAAGCGATGATCAACTTGGAGCTTTGTATGGATATACTACAAATGAAGGATATACTGCATTAAATCCAGCCCTACGCGGTCAGACTTTGTTAACGCCTGAGCTTGAAGCATTTGCAGGACATGCTACTGATGGATTGAATAATCTTCCGTCATATGAAGGAATAACTTCAAGAGGTGTAAGCTCTCTCCCGGAGAGTATACTAGATTTAAATCAACAAGGAAATATAGTTTCTGATGGCGCATTTATGAGCACTTCATCGAGTCAGCCATTTTCTGGAAATATAAATATGACTGTGAAAGGTTCTTCAGGTAAAGATATTTCATTTCTTTCGCAATATAACCATGAAGCTGAAGTTTTGTATCCTCCAGGAACTAAATTTGAAGTTATGGGCAGAGTAGAGCAAAATGGAAGGATTGAGCTTATGTATGAGGAAAGGCCATGATTGATATCAGAGAAGATGAATTCATTTTGTCACAATATGCTCAGAAATATCGTAATCTAGCACCTCCTGTCTCTCGGCAGCTACAAAGCAGAATGGAGTATGCTCTCCCTGAAAAGACACAGCATGCACATGCTATTTCTCAGGAGAAACCTGATTGGCTGCAAAACATACACCAGATTATCACCGAAGAAGATGCGCTGGATAAAGCCAAAGGTGCTTTGGTAGGATTAGCGGTTGGCGACGCAATAGGAACAACTTTAGAGTTCCTTGTCAGAGATAGCGCAACCGTTAGTGACATGGTGGGAGGAGGGCCATTCAGACTGAAACCCGGAGAATGGACTGACGATACATCAATGGCCCTGTGTCTGGGTGAAACTTATCTTGAAGCTGGCTATATGGACATGCATGTTTTCAGAGAGAAACTTGTTCGCTGGTATCATCATGGTGAAAATAGCAGTAATGGACGTTGTTTTGACATTGGTAATACAACCCGATTTGCACTGGATGAATACTTAAAACACGGTGACCAATGGTTTGGTAATACTTCTCCTGAAACAGCAGGTAATGCAGCTATCATCAGGCATGCACCTGTGGCGATCTTCAACCGTAAATCTCTTTATAAAAATTTGACGGAAGCAAAACAACAAAGTATAGCTACGCATGGTGCTGTTGAATCAATAAGCTCCAGTCAATACTTAAGCCTGATTTTGCATCATTTGCTAAATGGTCATACTAAACAAGAGACATTCTCGCCCCATGTCTGGCCATGTTCCTTAAGAGTCCTGCTTATTAATGCCGGAGAGTATAAAGAAAAGTCCCGCAGCCAAATCCGCTCCAGCGGCTACGTTATTGATTCACTTGAAGCAGCAATATGGGCAGTGTGGAACACGGATAATTTCCGGGATGCTATCCTTCTGGCGGCAAATCTTGCAGATGACGCTGACAGCGTGGCAGCAACTGCCGGCCAAATTGCTGGAGCACTGTATGGCTATACTGAAATCCCTAAAGAATGGCGGGATAAATTAGTGCAGGAACCTCGCATTGCAGCAATGGCAGAACAACTTTTTAAACGCGCCCCTGAGAGTCAATAAAATCAGAGTACAGGGCATATCTGTTATTCTCGAAATCTCATTGCAGGTAAGCTGCAATGTATAAATTTATCCAAATTTCCGATGGGCTGTCACCTTTCGGGTCTAACCGACCCGAACAATTTCGTATAAACCCACGAAAGAGTATATAGACAATCATTCGAAAGAGTTTGAAAATGGTTCATCGAGAATCGTACTAAAAGATGCATACGATCAATATGGGCTTGGTAAGCCTGATCCATGGCAAAGTGAATTTTTTGGTTCTAAAGAGGGAACTACAAAAGTAATCATTGAGTCAGCTGGTAATACCTCTAATATGGCTGAGCAGTTAGGGGTTTCACAAGAGCAATTAGAAAGCGGCCAATTGTTAAGAGTTGATTTTCTGCCAACTGAAAAGTATAACATTAGGATGCCTTCAGGGAACGAGTTTGGTGTGAACGATCAATGGTTGCCTGGTGGTCGTTTACCTACAGGAAAACCCGAGGCTATTATTTCGACGAAAAATATGGTCGAAGGAATTGATTATAAAGTTTACGATATGACAACGGGAGAGCTATATGAATGATGTCATTTTATTATATGGAAAAAAATGGGAGTGCGACTTTTATAAATCAGGCGATGACTTTATTATTACGATCGTTTTTTCAGAGTATAATAATTTTTCTCAGATGGATGTTTTCAGAAGTTTTAGGCTAAGTGACAATGAAATACAAAAACTATGTTTTTGCAGCGATGTTGAGTTACTTGCAGGTGAGTTAAAAAAAGAATATCCAAATAATAAAGATAAGGAAATTATTCCTTATCTACTCCTTCCTGCGCGAAAATCCGTTATGAAGTACTCCCAACCGGATGATAAAATCCTTGAGATTCCTTGCTGATTTAATGGTGGTGGAGTGGTTTATATAGCAATTAAATGTATGTATAGACTGATATGTTGTAATAATAATCCCCCACAGCTCCACATCCTCCCGGGAAATAAATTAAGCGGGCTATATGGTTAGTTTACTATTAACAGGAGGGGTAGTCCTTTGTTATTAGGATAAAAAATTAATAAAGGGAGCCGCATCAAGATCTATAATAAAGTCATATGAGTTCTTAAATTACGGGGATCTGGGGGGGCAAAAATAACAGGAATACAGAGGGGGTTTAAAAAACTGTAAATAACCCTGTGTAACTGCCGCTGAATTAAAGGTGATCGCTCAGGCGGTCACCTAACTCGATAATAAAACGACTCATTGCCAGCCGCCAGTTCTGGAACGACATACACCTTTTTTTGAAGAATCTCTGATAGCAAGATAAATAACTTTCCGCACTAAACGTCTGTCGGGAACACTTTGCGTTTCTTTATCGCCTGACGGATTACGTTTTTCAGTTACTCGATGGCATTAGTGGTGTAGATTGCCTTGCGGATATTCGGCGGGTTGCCGAAGAACGTATTCAGATTTGGGTAAATAAATGAATGATTATACAGCTCTGGATTATATCAATGACGCCATTTTAATTACTGAAATGAGACTAAAAAATAATAAAGATTTAATCTTTATATGATGACGCTTGATCAATTAAATTTTGTTCGGTCTATATTGACTGGGGTCGGGAAGGACAAAAGTAAATTGCATACGATGAATCTTGGTGTGTTGGCTTATAAAGAGCTTGATCCTATCGATCCAGAATTAGCGATAAACATTTCAAATTTAAATTGTATTTCTTCAAAGATTTCCAGTGGACTCAAAGTTATTCTCCTGCATAAATAAGATGTTAAGTATATTAAAAGGCAAAGACGTAACATAAAATTAAAATGATACGAAAATCTCACATATATTTTTCATTTTTGGATATAAATTTCGGTTTTAATGAAGGTTTCTTTAATTTCAATAGAGTGTAATATTTTCTATTTTACCAATGTTTCGTGTAATAACATAAGAATTTAGTTATGTTGAAAAAAGATAAGCCTCGCTATTTCTGGGGTTGCTCTGAAGAAAATAGAGATGATCAAGGTTTATAGGCAATATATGATTCTATGGTTAACAAATTTAATTTCTAAATCTAATTATGGCAGGATTTAAAACAGTAAAGATCAGTAGAATTTTTCCACCTCTTAGTTATATGCAAAAAAATCAAGGCTTCAGTGCTATTTTTCTATTGACTCTTTAGTTACTTATTTGTAGCGCCTCAGATGAGGACAGAGGTTGAAGTCAGGTTGCCTCATAAAAATCATTATAAAATAAATAAAGCTACCCTCAAGAGTAAATACCCTGATGGTTTTTTGAATGCTGCGTATTATACAGCAGCATCCCTGCTTTCCTCTGTCCACTATCAGGAAAGAGATCCGCTGTTCTTATACTAAATAACACTTTTTGCCGCAACAACCTTATAAACGTTACTTGCTGATCGCGGGTTAAAGATTTATAGCGCAAGCCACAGCCTTAAGTTCATATCAGCGTCGATCGTGCAGGCCTATGGCTGCTGGATCCGCAAAGTTAATCACTACCGCGCCCGCGTATAACCGGCGGGCGCGGCCAGTCAGGGAAATCACTATGTTTGATCGTATCACCGTCCAGCTGCCCGTCGCGGGCCTGCTGTTCTGGAAACTGAGCGGCAGAGAAGCTCTCTCGCACGCCTTTGAGATAACCGTGGAGCTGCTGAGCACCGATGCGCGCATTGAGCGCAAGGCGCTGCTCGGCCAGCCGCTTACCGTCTCCATCCCCACCCAGGGGCTGACGGGCGGCACCCGCTATCTGAATGGCAAAATCACCCGCATGGCGGTCAGCAGCACCGAGCTGAGCGGCACCCGCTACGCGGTCTACCGCCTGACCATGGAGCCGGAGCTGTGGCCGATGAAGCGCGACCGCAACCTGCGTATCTTCCAGAACCAGACCGCGCCGGAGAGCATCAAAACGCTGCTGCGCGAGTACGGTGTGAACGTCGAGGACCGGCTGACCGGCAGCTACCGGGTGTGGGAGTACAGCGTTCAGTATCAGGAGAGCAGCTTTAATTTTATCAGCCGCCTGATGGAGCTGGAGGGCATCTATTACTTCTTCCGCCACGAAGCGGACAAACATACCCTGGTACTGATGGACAGCGCGCAGCAGCACCAGCCGTTTGCGGGCTACGAGGCCATTCCCTATCATGTCACGCCCTCCGGGGGCAGCACCCGTGAGGAGGGGATCAGCCAGTGGAGCCTGGAGGATAGGGTGACGCCGGGGCTGTACAGCATCGACGACTACGACTTCCGCAAGCCAAACGCGTGGATGTTCCAGGCGCGGCAGAACCCGGCCTCGCCGTCGCCGGGGCAGATAGACGTCTACGACTGGCCGGGACACTTTGTGGACCACGACCACGGCGAGTTCTACGCCCGCATCCGTCAGGAGGGATGGCAGGTGGAGCACCAGCAGATCGCCGCCCGCGGCACCGCGCTGGGGCTGGCGCCGGGTAACACCTTCACCCTGCTGAACG